>JBEKXF010000008.1:0-111221 GCA_049512315.1 Candidatus Aminicenantales bacterium
CCGCCTCTACGCCCACGTCATCGAGGTCAAGGCCCGCTACTCGGACTTCCGGACCGAGATCAAGCGGCGGCTGGTCCTGACGCCCCTCCAGGAGATGGGGAAGATCTACAAGATCGCCGAGGAGCTGTTCCTGGAGCTCGTCGAGGGGTCGCGGCTGGCCCTGCGGCTGGTCGGGGTCAAGGCCTCGGACCTCGTCCGGGTGCGGCCCCTGTCGCTCTTCGAGCCGTACTCGGAGCGCCCCGAGCAGCTGGGCCGGGCGCTCGACCGGGTGCGGGAGAAGTATGGGTTCGGGTCCGTGCTCACGGCCCGGGAGAAGATGCTCGATTCGATCTACGCCTTCGAGCCGCGCCGCGGCTACGTGCTGAAGACGGCGTCGTTGACGAAGTGAGGGACGGAGGAAAAGAGCGCATGTTCATCCCCCTCCGCATCCACTCCGTGTACAGCCGGGGGAAGGGGAGCGTCACCCTCGAAGAGGCCCTGGGCTGGGCCGGGCGGCGCCGGCTCCCGGCTGCGGCCCTCACGGACCTCGGGAACCTTTACGGCTGGGGGAAGTGGAAGCGGGTGGCGGAGGCGGGCGGCTTCAAGCCCCTGTTCGGGTGCGAGCTCGAGGTCGCCGGCCGGCGGTTCGTTTTCCTGGTGAAGAGCCGCGAGGGCTACGGGAACCTGATGGAGATCTTCAACAGGAAAGAGATCGGGGACGCGTCCGGCTTGATCGTGATCCACATTCCCGAGGCGAGCGGAGGAGAGGGCCGGATGGCCAGAGCGGGCGAAGCCGGGAGGCCGGGAAGCGGGGAGGCGGGAGATGACAGGAACGATCCCGGTGAGCGAGGGGCCGAAGCCGGGCCGCCGGTGAATAAGGCGTGGGCCGGCGAGGATGAAATGTTCGCTGAACTCAGAGAAAAAGTTCCGGGCGATCTGTACATCGGCGCCGATTTCGCGAACTTCAATCATGTGATGAACCTGAGCTCCGGAGAGACGTCCCAGCGGTCCATATTCCCCGCCAAGGACCTGCACGTCGTCTGGGCCAACCCGCTGAAGTACGTCACGAGCCCGGAGCGGCTCATCCTCGTCCGGGCCATCGAGGAGAAGATCCCCTATCCGCCCGAACGCGACCGGCTCCTCTCCAGGGTCAGGATCTTCGGGCCGGACCAGGAGGCCCTGGCCCTGCGCCGTTTCGGCGACGCCGCCCGGGACGCCTTTGCCCGGACCATCGAGGTCGCCGGGAAGTGCGATTTCACCTTCGACGACATCGTCCCCAACCTCCCGGCCGACCTCTTTCCCCGGACGTTGCGCGACGTCGTCATGGAGCGCCTCAAGGCCGCGAAGAGCCTGACCTGGCCCGAGCGGCAGCGGGCCCGGTGCGAGCTCGACGCCGTCGAGAGCGCGGGCTTCGGCCCCTACTTCCTCGTCGTCCACGACGTCGTCGAATTCGCCCGGCGCCGGGGCATCCTCCACAACCTGCGGGGGTCCGGCGCGTCGTCCTTCCTGGCCTGGCTCCTCGGCGTCTCCCACGTCAACCCCATGGAGTTCGACCTCTATTTCGAGCGCTTCCTCAACCGGGGCCGGCCCGACCCGCCGGACATCGACATCGACTTCGACTCGAGCCGCCGCGACGAGGTCCTGACCTACGTCCTCGAAACGTACGGCGCGGGGAAGTCGGGCGCGGCCTATGTCTGCAGCCTCAAGAGCTTCGGGGCCCGGTCGGCGCTCTACGAGACGCTCCGGGCGTTCGGGGCGCCGCCCGAGGAGGCCCGGGGCCACAGCCAGCGGGTCCCGTATTTCGCGGAGCCCGAATCCTTGCGGACGGCCGCGCCGGCATCCGGCTTTCTCGAGGCCTGGAAGCTCGCCTCGGAGCTCCAGAACGTCTACCACGAGATTTCGCTCCATGTGGGCGGCGTCATCCTGACGCCGGCGCCGGTCGAACGCTTCCTCCCGCTCGAGACCTCGGCCAAGGGTCTGCGGATGACCCACTTCGACAAGGACGCGGTCGAGGACCTGCGGCTGATCAAGCTCGACCTCCTCTCGGTCCGGGGGCTCGCGGCGATCTCCGAGACGAAGACGAAGCGCAAGCTGCGGACAATCCCGCCGGGAGACGCGAAGACCTACGCGGCGCTCCGGGGCGCGAAGACCATCGGCTGTTTCCAGGTCGAGAGCCCGGCCATGATGAACCTCCTGCGGCGGATGAAGCCGGCGGACATCTTCGAGATCACCCAGGCCCTGGCCCTCGTCCGGCCGGGCCCGACCGAGAGCGGGATGAAGGAGGCGCTGTTGCGGCGCCGGAGCGGGCGGGGAGCGGCGGCGGGCGGACCCGGTGGCCCGGCAGCCGGCGGCGACGCCTTTCTGGCCCGGATCCTGCCGGAGACGGGCGGAATCCTCCTCTACGAGGAACAGGTCATGCAGGTCGCCGAGCGCGTGGCCGGGATGCCGCCCGAGGAAGGGGACCTGCTGCGGCGGAGCCTGAAGAGGAAGGGCGGGGACGCCGCCCTCCGCGAAAAGCTCTTCCGGGAGGCGGCCGAGCGGGGCTACGCGGCCCCGGAGGTCGAGCGCCTGTGGCGGACGATGGAGAAGTTCTCCTCCTACTCCTTCAACAAGGCCCACAGCGCCTCGTACGCCCACATGGCCTACCAGGCCGTCTACCTCAAGGTCCACCATCCGGTGCCGTATTTCGCGGCCGTGCTGAATGCGGGCGGGGGATACTACGATCTCGCCGAATATGTCGCCGAGGCCAAGCGGAACGGGATCCGGATCCTGGGGCCGGACGCGAACCGGAGCATCTGCGCGTTCGAAGTGGAGGACGGTCCGGGCCGGGAGGCGATTCGCGTCGGCCTCGGCTCCATCAAGGGGTTGGGGACGAAGACGATCGACCGGGTCATCGGGGAACGGATGAACGGGGGCGCATACGCCTCGGTCGAAGATTTCCTGGTCCGGACAAAACCGACGAAGGCGGAGCTCCTGGCGCTCATCCGGGCGGGCGTCTTCGATTCCCTCGAGCCGCGGCGGACGCGCCAGATCCTCCGCTACTTCCAGGGACTCGAGCACATGGAGGAGGTCGCGGACGTGGCCCCGGACGAGAAGCGGCGGATGCTCTACGAATCGCTGGGCTTCGTCCCGGACGGGGACGAGCTCGATCTCTACGAGGGGAAAAGGCCGGACTTGCGGATCAAGGACCTCAGGGACTGCGCCGGGACGATGGTCGAGCTCGTCGTCCGGGTCGTGGACGCCCGCCAGAGAGTGACGTACGGCGCGCGGGGCGGGAACGGAGCCGGCGTGAGCGGCTTCGGACGGATGAGCATGATGGCGGCCGGCCGGGGCCGCGGGGGCGATGAAGGCGGGAACGGCGGGTCGAGAGTGGGCGGGCCGAAGTATTTTTATCTGTTCGAAGACGAGACGGGGCTCCTGGAGGGGATCGGCGAGAACAGGTGCTTGACATACGGAACGCCGCCGGTCTGCCTCTTGCGGGGCGAGGTGCGGAAGGACGGCGAGGGCGTGGCCAAGATCTTCAACTGTTCCTTTTTGAGGTCGTTTTAATGTTCTTTTTCAGGATATTTCTCAGAAGCGCGGCTCCGAGCTGCTCCGCTGCGCTTCTGATGGTCGCTCCTGAAAGAGCGCTCCCCGCCGTACGTGTCCCCCGAATTCGCGCGGTATTGACGGAGGCGCGAAATGAACGGCTATCACGAATTCGGTGACATGCTCGCTAATTCTCTTGAATTAGGTGTGTGTCACCAGAATTCACACCAGGATTCGCCGATCGGAGGGAGGCTGACATGAGTGGCTATCGTTTTTCGGTTCTTGTGGCGAGGGACATGAAAGGCTGGGAGGCCTTCTGCCCGGACTTTCCGGACTGCCGGGCCCGGGGCTCGAGCTACGAGGACGCCTTCGCCAACCTCAAGGACCTCGTCCAGATCCTCATCGAGGACGGCCTGGGCGATGACGAGCCCGTCCTCGATGAGGGCGGCCTCGGCGACGACGAGACCGTACCCCAGGCCGAAGAGCTCTGTTTTACCGCCCTGAACATGGCGGTCTAGGGGCATAATCTCTACTTTTCTCAGCAAACGTCCCCCTCGCACATGCAGGGATTGGCTAAGGAGCCCTGATGACGGCCGAGGAGAGCGGAGATTTTTTTTGATTATTCGTGATCACCAGGAGCAGATTGATATTTCCGAAGCCCTAACATACAATGAATCCGGACATGTCCTCCCTGATAGACTCTCCGAATCCTTTTGATAAAAACGCCGGGGAAAAAGACAAGGTCGTCTGGGCGCTTAAAGAGCGTGTCAAGGAGCTGACCGCGCTCCACGGAGCGGCCCGGGTCCTCGAGCACGCCGGAAGAACGCCGGCGATGATCTTAAGGGAGATTGTCGATCTCCTGCCCGCGGCCTGGCAATATCCGGAAATTACCGCCGCCAAGCTCAGCCTCGGCACCGTCGAAACGGCGACGCCCAACTTCCGCCGAACCCCCTGGTCGCAGACCGCCGCGTTCTCCGCCGGTGAAGGGGCCGAGGGCCTGATCGAGGTCGTTTACCTTGAGGACAGGCCGGTGATTTTCGAAGGGCCTTTCCTGAAGGAGGAGCGGGCGCTCATTCAATCGCTGGCCCAGATGCTGGCATCTTATTTCGAGCGCCAGGCGGCCGAGGAAAAGGCCAGGAACGCCTACAAAGATCTGGAATGTCAAGTCCGGGACCGGACCGCCGACCTCGAGCGGATGAACCAGACCCTTCGGGACGAGATTTCCGAGCGTTTGAGGGCGGGGGAGGCGATCAGGCATTCCCAAGCCCAGCTCAGGCGCCTGGCGACGGAACTGACTCTGGCGGAAGAACGGGAACGCCGGGCCATCGCCTCCGACCTTCATGATCATATCGGCCAGGCGTTGGCCGTGATCCGGGCCCGCCTCCGGCAGATGCAGAGCAATGCCATGTTCAGCGGCATGGAAAAGGACATCGAAGATACGCTCACACTCTTGGACCAGACCATCCAGAGCACCCGGACCCTGACCTTCGAAATCAGCCCGCCCGTGCTCTATGATTTGGGCCTGGAACCGGCCCTGCAGTGGCTTTGCCGGCAGTTTCAAAAAAAGCACGGGCTCCGGGCGGAGATGACATCCGAGGGATCGGGGCCGCTCGTCCCCGACAACATCCAGATCACCGTATTCCGTTCGGTCCAAGAGCTCCTCTTGAACGCCGCCAAGCATGCCCGCGCCTCGTCCGTGCGTGTCCATCTGGCCCGGCTGCCGGCGGCGCTCAGGGTCGAGGTCCGGGACGACGGCGAGGGTTTTGACGTCTCCCGCGAAGGGGCGTCGATGGACGATCACGGAGGGTTTGGATTATTCAGCATCAGGGAGCGTCTGAGAGTCCTGGGCGGTGCCCTCGGAGTTTCTTCTTCACCGGGCCGGGGGGCCGCGTTCACCCTGGATGTGCCTCTGGCCGGAAGCGCCGGGATTGGAGGAAGACCGTGATCGTCCGGATCCTTATCGCCGACGATCATAAAATCATCGTGGACGGCCTGCGCAGCCTTCTCGAAAAAAACAACGCCCTGAAAGTGATCGGACAGGCCTCCGATGGGCTGTCCGCGGTCCGCTTGGCCGCGGATCTCTCTCCCGACCTCGTCATCATGGACATCTCCTTGCCCGGGCTGAACGGCATCGATGCCACCCGCCGGATTCTGGAGGCGAATCCCCGGGTGAAGGTCATCGCCCTCTCCATGCACAAGGACGGCCGCTACATCGCCGAGGCGCTCAAGAGCGGAGCGATGGGCTACTTATTGAAAGAATCGGCCTTCGATGAGCTCACCGCCGCCATCCGAACCGTGATGAAAGGGCAGTGCTACCTGAGCGCGTCCATTGCCGACCTGGTGATCAAGGACTATATCCGCCATCTGGAGAAAACGGGCTCGGGGATCTTTTCCGTCCTGACCCCCCGGGAGCGGGAGGTCCTTCAATCTCTGTCCGAAGGCCTTTCCACGAAAGAAATCGCGGCCCTTCTAGGGGTCAGCGTCAAGACCGTGGAAACCTACCGGGTCCAGATCATGGAGAAGCTGGACATTCACAGTGTCGCCGAGCTCACCAAGTACGCCATCCGGGAGGGCATCACTTCCCTTTAAACCTCCGGCCCGGCCGTATTCACCGGCCCGGGTTTCAGGTTTTTCGAAGCGACAACATCCGTTTTCCCCGATTGTCGTCCCGGCCGGCCCGGCCGTATATTTCAAATGTCTTTCCTCGGCGCCTGCGCGAATCTTATGAGGAGGTGTTTGAGATGTTCGACACGGGCAACACGGGATTCATGCTTCTGGCGACCAGCCTGGTCATGCTCATGACTCCGGGCCTGGCGTTCTTTTATGGAGGCCTTGTCGGCCGCAAGAACGTGCTGGCGATCATGATCCAGAGCTTTTTGTCTATGGGCTGGACCTCGGTCATCTGGTTCACGGTCGGCTACTCCATGTGTTTTTCAGGCGACGTCGGCGGGATCATCGGGAATTTCAAAATGGCCTTCCTGCACGGTGTGACGCCTGACGCGGTTCTATCTCCCACCAACAACATCCCGCTCCTCGTGTTCATCGCGTATCAGATGATGTTCGCGATCATCACCCCGGCCCTGATCACGGGCGCCTTCACCAACCGGGTCCGTTTCGTGGCCTACATGGTGTTCCTGACGGTTTGGCTGCTTTTCGTCTATTTTCCGGCCGTCCATATGATCTGGGGCGGAGGGCTTCTCCAGAAGTGGGGCGTCCTGGACTTCGCCGGAGGGATCGTCGTCCATGCCATAGCCGGCATGGCGGCTTTGGCCGCCGTTTTCTTCGTCGGCCGGCGTAAGGTCAGCGAGAAAGGCCCCCACAGCATTCCCCTGGTCGCGCTCGGTACCGGGCTTCTGTGGTTCGGGTGGTACGGATTTAACGCCGGGAGCGAGCTTCGCGTCGACCATATCACGTCGCTGGCGTTCCTCAACACAGACACCGCCGCCTCGTTCGCCGCCGTCACCTGGCTGCTCATGGCCTGGATCTTTGAGAAAAAACCCAAGTTCCTGGGATTGCTGACGGGTTCCATCGCCGGCCTCGCGACCATCACCCCGGCCGCTGGCTACGTTACCGTCCCCGTCTCGGCCCTGATCGGGATTGCCGCCGGGACCATCTGCTACGCGGCGATTTTCTGGAAAAACAGGATGGGTTGGGACGACGCCCTGGATGTCTGGGGGGTCCACGGGGTCGGAGGTACACTCGGAATCCTGCTCCTCGGGGTTTTCGCTACAACGAAGGTCAACCCGGGAGGAGCTAATGGCCTTCTCCTTGGCGGAACCTCCTTTTTCTTCAAGCAGGCCGCGGCCGTGCTCGGGTTCAGCGCCTACGCGTTCACGTTCACCTATGTCGCGCTGTTCCTCATTAATAAGATCACGAAGGTCAGGATCACGGCCGAAGAGGAAAACATGGGCCTGGATTCGGTCCTCCACGGGGAAGAAGCGTATATTCCCGATTGATGCTTGACCAGGAGTCTTTAAGGCGGGGGCCACCATGAATACACTTAGGCGGATGGGTCCCGTCGGCCTTGTGCTCCTTTCGACCGTCGCTCTAACGGTTACCCTGTCAGGCGAGGCGGTCCCGGCGTCGGCAACGGGGAGCGCTTCTCTCGGAACCTTCAACCGCTACATCTTCCGGGGATACCGGCTCGGAAGGGACAGCATCGTTTTCGAGCCCGTTCTATCGGTGTCCACCCAAGGATTCTCGGCCACATTTTGGGGCAACATCGATATGAGGGAAAAGGCCACGCTCTGTTTCGCTCCGGACAGGCCCGGCCGGAAAAGCTTCAATGAAACTGACCTGACACTCTCTTATACACACAATTTGGGAAGGTTCGGCTTAACGGCCAGCTTCATTTATTATGGAACGAAATTCACGGCCGAAACGCAGGAGCTTTATATTGGAGCCTGCCTAGACGTCCCGGGAAAACCAACCCTGATGATCTACCGGGACATCGACGCGTATCCGGGAACCTATTTCCTTTTATCCCTGGCTCATTCCGTGGCCTTGTAAAAAAGGATAACCCTCGACCTGGGTGCCTCGGCCGCCTACTTTTCGGGGTCGGCCGATTATTGGAGGACCTACCTGCCGAGCGTCGGAAGCTATGCGGGAGAAAAGTACCGGGCGTTCCACGACGGAGTGATCAAAGCCGGGCTGACATTTCCCCTAGGTAAGAACCTCGCCCTCCAGGCCGGAACACAATTTTACTTCCCTCTCTCGGCGGCAGCCAGGAGAACGATTGAAGGCCATTCGTATAACATCAATGGCCATCTCGCGAGCGTCCTTGTATTCGGAACGACTCTGAGGTTCGGCTTCTAAGATTCTACGGATGGCCGAGAAGCCGAGGCCCATCCCCGCAAAAGGCTGGGCCGAGATGATCCGGAGGGTCTGCGAGGTGGACCCGATGGTCTGCCCTCGGTGCGGCGTCGGGGTTTCTTGTCCCGGCATGCTCTTCAGGCGTCGATTTTCGTTGCGATTGGCATCGCCGCCCTGAACCTAGCGCTCTGAGCATGAAATTTAAGTTGGCTTTCTGACAATTTCACCTGTCCTTGAACGTTGTTAGCCAGGGAAGAAATTGGGAAACGGGCAACTGCTCTTGACAAAAGAATGATAAAATCATATATTATATGCTGGAGTATGAAATGATAAGAAAAACCGTGATGCTGGATGACAATCTTGCCAAGGACATCGATCTATTCGCCCGAAAGGATGACCGAGATTTCTCCGGCGCCCTCAGGTACACCGCAAGAATTGGTCTTCTGGCCGTCGAAAACCCAGAGTTGACCGTCCAAGAGATCAAGGACATCCTCGAAGCCAAGGCCGAGCATGAAGGGGGAAGAGTTACCGAGTTTGATATCCGGACGATCTAGATGCGTCTCTTCGAGACTCCAAAGTTTCAGAAACTCAGGAGAAAGCTGAAAGAAGAAAGCGAACGCGACGCCTTGAAAGCCGCCATTCTCAGCATCGTCGAGAACCCCTTGGGCGGAAAGAAGCTCAAAGGAGAACTCAGAGACTTGCGCTCCTTCCGGTACACCGTCCAGGGGCAGCCGCGCCGCTTAATCTATAAACTCGAAGTAGACGCCGTCGTTTTATATTCCTTCGGACCCCGGCAGGGAATATACGGATGAACCAGCGGACCCTTCAGCGCAAGAAAGGGGTCGACGGCATGCTATAATGGGGTCCATGACGGAACAAAAAACACCTCCGGCCTCCTCCTGGGCGGCGGCCCGAGACGCGGCCATCGAGGAATTCCTGGACCGGTACGCCGATTCGCCCGACCGCGACCTCCTGGCCGACATGATGGTGACGATTACCCGCCTCGCCCGCGATAAAACGGACCGCGGCGACCTTAAGCTCCTCACTTCAGCGTTCAAAGAACTCCGTTATGCCTTCAAGGTCTTTGCCCCGTACGAGCACGTCCGCAAGGTCAGCATCTTTGGTTCGAGCCGGACGCCGGCTGACCATCCGGACTATATCCAGGCGCACGAGTTCGCCCACCGCATGCGGATGCGGAGCTGGATGGTCATCACGGGGGCCGGCGACGGGATCATGCGGGCCGGGCACGCCGGTGCCGGCCGGGCCGCGAGCTTCGGCGTCGCCATCCGGCTGCCCTTCGAGCAGAAGACGAACGCGATCATCGCCCAAGACCCCAAGCTCATCAACTTCAAGTATTTCTTCACCCGGAAGATCTTCTTCCTCAAGGAGGCCTCGGCCATCTGCCTCTTCCCCGGCGGATTCGGGACCCACGACGAGGGCCTGGAGGCGCTGACCATGGTCCAGACGGGTAAGACGACCCTCATCCCGATCGTCCTCGTCGACGCCCCGGGCGGCACGTACTGGCAGCACTGGCGGACCTACGTCAAGGCGGAGCTCCTCCATAACGGGATGATCGGCGAGGAGGACATGAACCTCTTCATGCTCACCGACGATGTCGACGCGGCCGTGGAGGAGATCACCGGCTTTTACCGGCGCTTCCATTCGATGCGGTACGTGGGCGAGAACCTCGTCCTTCGGCTGAGCTCGCCGCTCCCGCCAGCGTCCCTCGAAAAGATCAACGACGCCTACCGCGGGATCCTCACCCGCGGCCGGATCGAGCAGTGCTCCGGCCCGGTCGAGGGCGAGCAGGACGAATTCCCAGGGATGCCGAGGCTCGTTCTCGCGTTCAACCGACGCGACGTCGGCACCCTGCGCCTTCTCGTCAACGACGTCAACCGGCCCTGAAAACCCCCGTTTCGGCCTACTTCCTTTTATCGGGATAGGCCGGGTGCTTGGGAACCTCGACCGGCTGCTTTTTTATGAGCTCCTGGAGATGCTTGACCGCCGCTTCGAGCTGGGCGTCCTTCCCGAGGAACGTCGCGTGGGGCAGGTTGTCGACAACGATGTCCGGGTCGACGCCGTGGCCCTCGATGAGCCACTCTCGCTCCGGACCGTAAACGCCCATCTCAGCCGCCGAGGCCAGCCCCCGGTCCACGAGAACATTCGATGAGCTCAGCCAGATCTCGCCGCCCCAAGTCCGGGTGCCGATGACCTTACCCAGGCCCAGCCGGCGGAAGCCTTCGCTGAAAGCCTCGCCGTCCGACGCCGTGTCTTCGTCGCACAACACCACCATGTGACCCCGGAAGGCGTATTGCATGTTCCAGGTCGGGTTGCCCACCCGGCTTTGCCAGTAGAACCAGGCCCGCCGCATGAGCTTCTCCAGGATCCACGAGTCGATGTTCCCGCCGCGGTTGTGGCGGACGTCGATGATCAGGCCCTTGCGGTCGAAGACGGGATAGAAATTCTTGACCCATTCGGTGTAGTTATCGTTGCCCATCGCCCGGAGGTGGACATAGCCGATGTCGCCCTTCGCTGCCTTATCGACCTCGAGCCGCCGGGTGTATTCCCATTCCGAATAGCGGAGGTCGGATTCGGCTCCCGGCGTGATCGGATAGACGATGGCCTTAAGGGCCCCGCCGCCCCCGGCCGGCTTGACCTCGACGAGGACCTGCTGGCCGGCCGTGTTCCGCAGCAGGAGCGACGGGTCGGCGACGCCGAGCGTCGCCGTGCCGTTGATCGACGTGATCACGTCGCCCTCGTGGATGTCCGTCATCGGCTTGGCGAGGGGCGAGCACCGTTCGGGATACTCGGGGTCGGAGCGATAGATGTGCTCGACCCGGTAGCCGCCCGCGGCCTCGTCGCGGACGAGCCTGGCCCCGAGCGATCCGGGCGCAACGCTGTCGGCCCCCTGCCGGATGTCGCCGCCCCTGACGAAGGTGTGAAGGGCCGAGAGTTCGCCGACGAGATGGGCCAGGAGGTCGTTGAGCTCGGACCGGTCGCTGACCCTTTCGACGAACGGCTTGTGGCGCTCGAGGAGGCCCTGGTAGTCGACGTTGTGGAGGTTCCGGTCATAAAAATAATCCCGCTCCATGCGCCAGGCATCGGTGAACATCTGGCGCCATTCCTGGCGGGGGTCGATGGAGAACGTCCAGCGCGAAAGGTCGACCTTCTTCTCGCCGAGCGCCGCAGGGGCTGCAGTTGACGCGTCGATCACGTAGAGGTCGCTGTCCTTCTGGACGAGGATCTTTTTTCCGTCCGCCGACAGCTCGAAGTTCCGGACATCCTCGATGAGCGTCTTGACCTGGACGTTCCGGTTCTTGATCTCGACAGCCTGGAGCTTGCCCCGGCCCGCCGCGTTGCTCTCCCTGTCGATGAGGAACAGGACCTTATCGCCGACGACGAGCTGGGAATAGACGCCGGCCGCGAGGGGGACCTCGAAGACGCGGTCCTGGATCCCGGCGAGCTCGATCACGACCTTCGGCACAGCCTCTTTGGCGCCCTTGGCCTCGGCGGGCTTGTCCGTTTTCCCGGCCGGCGCGGAGGCGGCCTTGGCTTCGTTGACGTCCTTCCTCTCCTTCTCGTCGGGGTTGAGTTCGTTCGCCGGCGCGAAGGGAAAGATCTCTTTGGCCGTCAGGGCCATGGCATAGATCTTGGTCGTCTTGTCAAAATAGGGCTCCGGCTGGCGCGGACCCCAAGGGCCGCCGACGGCGCTCCGGAAATAACGGTCGGACAGGAAATAGAGCCACTTTCCGTCGGGGCTCCAGACGGGGTTATAGGAATCGACGCGGTCGTTCGTCAGCTCGGTCATCTGGTCCGCCGCAGCGTTGAGCACCATGATCTGCTGGAAGCCGTTATCGGCCGGCCGGACAAAAGCCAGCCACCGGCCGTCCGGGGACCAGGCGAGGTCGTCGAACATCCCGTTTCCGGATTCGGCGATCTTGCTGAGGGTCTTTCTCTCGCCGTTCCAGACCCAAAGCTGGTAGTCCTTGTCGGCGAAGGCGATGGACCGGCCGTCGGGAGAAGGGACTCCGTCGAAGCGGATGACCCGGGCCCCCGTGGTCAGCTGTTCGCCTGCCGCGAGCCCGTCGGCCGCGAAGCGATGGAAGTCCCATTCGCCCGTCTCATCCGAGAGGACCATCAGGCTTTTCCCGTCCCCGAGGAAGCGGGCAGCCCGGTTGCGGACCCCATCCTTGCGGCTGACCCGGACCCACCGGCCGTCGCCCACCGGAGCGACGAAGACGTTCCCGCGCGAAACGAGGGCCACCCGGTCGCCTGAGGGCGAGAGGTGCGCGGAGGTCAGGTAATCCGCCGGCTTGGTGATCCACTTCTCCCGCATCTGGTCAAAGTCCGAAGGGAGCGTGACATCGAGCCGGACGTCCTTTCCCGCGGCGATGTCGTAGATGTGGAGGTCGGCCACGAGCTGGTAGGCGATCCTTCCGTTATCGAGCGATGGCGAGCTCACGTCGAAACCTTTGTGGAAGGTGTGCTGCCGGAGGTCCTTTCCGCCGTCGTCCATGGACCAGAGGTTCATGGTCCCGTCACGGTCGCTGACGAAATAGACCCGGCCCTGCCAGGTCATCGGGTTCTTGCTCGTCCCGGCGTAGTCCGCCGTCAGGGGCGCGGCCTCGGGATCCCCCATCGTGAACTTCCAGAGGCTCTGGGCGGTGCCGCCCTTGTAGCGCTTGGTGTAGCTTCCCTGGAACGGGAGGCGGGTGAAAAAGAGGGTCCGGCCGGCCGGGTCGAAGGCGCCGTCCGCGGCCTGGCTGAGCGGGAGGAGGGACTCGGCGTTCGTTTGGGGGTCGAGGATGACGAGCTCGGTATTGGGGAGCGTCGAATATTTCTGGGTGGCGTAGATGATCTTTCCGTCCGGCGTCCAACCGACGGGGATCGAGGTCTGGCCGGAGAACGTCCGGCGGACGGGAAGGCCTCCGGCGAGCGGCATCGTGTAGACCTCGGTCGGGCCCTCGTACTGGGCGGCGAAGGCGACCGTCGTTCCGTCGGGGGAGATGGCCGGGCTCATCTCGAGCCCCGGATGGGACGTCAGGCGGACGGCCGTTCCGCCCTTGATGTCGACCGACCAGAGGTCGCCCTCGGAGGTGAAAACGACCGTCGTCCCGCGAAGGGCCGGGAAGCGGTAATACCCGTTACGGCCGGCAGAAGAGAGTGGACCGGCCAGGGCTGCAAGGGCTAGGATGAGAATCGTAAAAACGAGACGTTTTTTCAAGGCGAGCTCCTTTCCCGGCGTCTGGAATGCAAGGCCTATTGTACGGACGGTGCGCGGAATATTTCAACCGAAATTCTGCCCGGACCGGTGACGGCCTCCCCGCTTGACGGGTTTTTCGGTCTTGTTTTTTCGCCCCGGGTTTGCCATAATGAGGGCCGCTTGGCAGGCGTTCAAGGTCCCTGTCTCGCGGGGAGGGAAGAACATGGGAAACACGCAGACGATCTGGGTCGGGGACATCGCCCCAGATTTCACTCTCAAGGACCACCACAATCGCGAATTCAAGCTGTCCGCCTTCGCCGGAAAACGGGTCCTTCTGTCATTCCATCCCCTGGCCTGGACGCCGGTGTGCGCCGACCAGATGAAGGCCCTCGAGGCCAACAAGGCGACCTTCGACGAGCTGGACACCATCGCCGTCGGCCTCAGCGTGGACTCGTTTCCGACGAAACATGCCTGGGCCAAGGAGCTGGGCCTCAAGGACACCCGTCTCCTTTGCGATTTCTGGCCTCACGGCGCCGTCGCCCACGCCATGGGCATCTTCCGCAAGGAGGACGGTTTTTCCGAGCGGGCCAACATCATCGTCGACGGGCAGGGCCGCGTGGCCTTCATCAAAGTCTACGACATCCCGGAGCTCCCGGACCTCGAAGAGATCCTCGCTTTCCTGAGAAAATAGCCGCAGAAAAAGCGCGGCCGGAGCGTTTTCCGCTGGAGAAATTCGTTTATCTGAACAAGTACGCCGGGTAACCCGGCCGGAGGCTTCCGCCGGTCCGCCTCAGATCAGGACCTCCCGGGGAATGTCCCTCAGGTTGAAGGTCGAGGCCATGCTGCGGCAGTAGGCTCCCGCCACCAGCACCGCCAGGATCTCCCCGCTCTTGGGCCGGGGCATGAGGCGTTCTTTTCCGAAGACGTCGCCCGTCTCGCAGAGGTTTCCGGCCACCGTCAGCCGGGCCAGGGGCCGGCCCCCGACCCGCGAGGCGTTGACGATCTCGTGGAAGGCATGGAGGTAGATGGCCGGCCTCGGGACGGTATTGTAAGTCCCGCCGTTGACGCAGGCGAAGAGGTTGCCGTAGCTCTTCTTGACGTACTCCGTGCGGAGGAGGAGCGCGCCCGGCTCCCCGACCAGGAATTTCCCCGGCTCGATGGCGATGGCCTTGATGCCGAGGCGCGCCGTCCCGACGGCCCGGGCCACGTATCGGATATAGCTATTGACCGGAAAAAGGGCCTGCTCCCGGGTGTAGCGCGGGCCGAACCCTCCGCCGAAATCGAGGAACTCGAGTTGGAAACCCCTTTTTTCGAGCTCGGCCGCCTTGCGGACCATCCTGTCCACGGCCTTCCTGACGGTCGGGAAATCCTCCCTGACCCAGCCGGAGCCGAGGTGCTGGTGGAGTCCGACCGGGACGAATCCCAGCGCCCGGGCCCGCTCGAAGACCGCGAGGACCCGGCTCTCCTCGACGCCGAACTTGATGGGGGTCCCGTCCGACGACCTCTCCCCGGCGGTGACGACGCGGGGGTTGAAGCCGCGGCCGATCCCCGGGTTCCAGCGGACCGACACCCGGACCTTCCGCCCGGGGCATTTCCTGCGCTTGAACCGCCCCATGATCTCGAGCTCCTCGGCGGCGTCGATGTTGAGGGTCAGGCCCTTGACGGAGAGGACCCTGTCAAGGTCCTCGAGGCTGACGCTCGTTCCCGTGAAGAGGATGCGCTCCGGCGGAAAGCCCGCGGCCATGGCCGCGTCAACCTCGTTCGGAGAGACGGCGTCGATCCGGGCGCCTTTCCTTTGGAGGAGACGCAGGATTCCGGCATGGGGATTGGCCTTCATCGCGTAGCAGATCCAGGCGTCGAGCGGGGAGCTTGAGGCCAGGGCCTTTTCGAGGAGGCCGTAGCGGGCCAGGACGGCCTTTTTCCCGTAGACATAAAGCGGGGTGCCGAATTCCCGGGCCAGGTCCTCGGCCTTCCGGCCGGCCAGCCAGAGCTTGTTCCTTTTGACGGTCGCGAAGTCGTTTTCCCACCAGTTCATGATGATTTCCCGTCCTTGTCGTCTGTTTTTCCCGGCCCTTCCTTCTCCCGGAAAAGGTCCATCTGGCCGCCGCGGATCCTGCGGACGATCTCCCGGAGGACCGGGTATTTTTCGAGGAGAAGCTCCGGGACGTCCACTTTTTCGCCGGTGACCATGTTGCGGATCTGGAGAGCGTTGGCCATGGCCTGCCCCCGATAGTGGTTGTTGGTGATGACATAGACCTTGCCGCTTTTTTTCCCGAGGTCCTTGATCCGCTGGATCCAGTCGTTGAGCTCGTCTTTCGTGTACAGATAATCGTAGCGGTCGTCCCGGCCGGCCCCCTCCCGGAACCAGTTCTCGTAGTTCCGGCCGTGGAGCCGGACGTAGGCGAAGTCCGGGTTCGTGCTCACGGCCGAAGGCTTGATCGAATCCTTAAAGACCGGCTGGTCGATGTTGCAGAACGCCACCCGGTTGTCCCTGAGCATGTCGTAGAACCCGGGAGTGTCCCAGGTCCCATGGCGGACCTCCAGGGCAAGGGGGTATCCGGCGAAAAGGCCGAACAGGCGGACAAGGTAGGCCGCGTTCGCCTCCGTGCCCGCGAAGGACCAGGGGAACTGGATGAGCAGGGCGGCCAGCCGGTTCCGGACCCGGAGGAGATCGATCCCGGCCTTGAATTCGTCCACGTCCTTTTGGGAGAAATCCTTCCGCATGTGGGTGAAGACCTGGTGGAGCTTGACGGAAAAGAGGAAATCCGGATGACCTTCGACCTTCTTGAGCCAGGAGAGGGCCAGGACAGGGGTGGCCGGCCGGTAGAAGGTGCTGTTGATCTCGACGATATTGATGTAGCGCATCAGGTAAATAAGGGGATGAAAGCCGCGGTCCTTACGGGCGGGGTAGACGACGCCCTCCCAATCCTCGTAGCTCCAGCCGGCCGTGCCGATGTGATATTTCGTCATCGCCGCTCCTATTTTAGAAAAAAAGCGTCCAATATCCAACGAAAATCGATTGCGGTTATCATTTCTTAAATATCTTCCCGGCCCCGATGGTCGCTTCGTTCCTTCCGATCGAATCCAAGCCAGGCAAGACGTACTGGAATAATTTCCGAATTTGACTTCGTCCGGCCGCCGGGCATATCTTTGGGAGCCGATGGTTACCCCGCTTTCCACAGGTTTCGATTTCGTGGCGGGGATCCGCGCCGCCCACGAACGGATCCGGAGAGATGTCGTCCGGACGCCGGTCGAGCTCTCCGAGACCCTGAGCGACATGACCGGGGCCCGGGTCCTCATCAAGTGGGAAAGTGATCAGACGACCGGTTCGTTCAAGCTCCGGGGCGCCCTGAACAAGTTGCGGTCCCTGACGCCCGGGGAACGGGAGCGTGGGGTGGTCTCCGCCTCGACGGGCAACCACGGCCTGGCTATCAGCCACGCCGCGAAGCTCGAGGGGATCGGACTCAGGCTCTTCCTCCCGGCCACGGTTTCGGATATCAAGAGGAAAAAGATCGAGGCCCTGGGCGTCCATCCCGAATTTTTTGGCTCGAGCTGCGAGCAGACCGAGGCCCACGCCCGGGAACAGGCGGACAGGACGGGCCGGGTTTTCGTTTCGCCCTACAATGACCGGGATATCGTCTGCGGCGCCGGCACCGTCGGGCTCGAGATCGCCGAGGACGCTCCCGGGATCGACGACGTCCTCGTCCCCGTCGGCGGCGGCGGTCTCATCGCCGGCATCGCGGCCTACCTCCGGAGAACGAGGCCTGCGGCGCGGGCGGTCGGGGTCGAGCCCGAAACATCGGCGTTCATGGCGGCCTCGGTCGAGGCCGGCCGTCTCGTGGAGATCGAGGAGGAGGAGACGATCGCCGACGCCGTCGCCGGGGGCATCGAGCCCGGCGCCGTCACCTTCCCCCTCTATCGCGACCTCGTCGACCGGACGCTCGTCGTCCCGGAGGCCCTAATCGCGTCCTCGATGGCCCTCCTTTTCGAACGGCACCACAAGATGATCGAGGGGGCGGGGGCCCTGCCGGTCGCCGGGCTTCTCGCCCGCCCTGGAGATTTCCGCGGCCGGAGCGTCCTTGTCGTCGTGAGCGGCCGGAACGTGGCCCCGGAAAAGTTCCGGGCGATCACTGGATTGTCATGAAAATGTTGCCCGCGGGGAGTTTTTTGAATATGATGAGGCGAGAGCGTCGATGAAACGGCTAGCCTTTCTTTTCGGATGGAGTTTCTTCCTTCTCGTTCCCGCCGCCTGCAAGAAAACCTCTGAGCCCGTCGGCCCGGCCGGGCGGCCCGGGATCTATGTCGTCGGGATCTTCCAGTCGGTGGATTCGCCCACGGCGGACGAGGTCCGTAAAGGGATCCTCCAGGCATTTGAAGACAGCGGCCTGCGGGACGGCGAGAACGTCCGGGTCCGGATCCGGATCGCCAACGGGGACATCTCCGAGGTTCAGCGGATCGCCCGGGAGTTCGTCGACGAGAAAGTGGACCTGGTCATCCCCCTCACGACGCAGTGCCTCCAGGCGGCCCTCATCGCCGGCCGCTCGACCCCGATCGTCTTCGGGTCCGTCGCCACTCCCTTTCTCGTCGGCGCGGGGAGAACCGCGGACGACCATCTGAGCTACGTCACGGGCGTGGCTTCGACCGGGCCTGTCCGGCAGGCCGTCAAGCTCATCCACGAGGTCCTGCCTAAGGCCAGACGGTTGGGAACGCTCTGGACGCCCTCGGAGGTCAATTCGGAGTACTATCTGGATCTGGCCCGGGATGCCGCCGCCGAGCTCGGCCTGGAGATCGTGGCCGTCCCGGTGGCCGACGCCCACGAGATCCCGCAGTCGGCCCAGATCCTGGTCAATGCCAAGGTCGACGCTCTTTTCCCGATCTCCGACAACACCATCAACACCTCGTTCGACGTCCTCGGGCGGGCGGCCGAGGAGAACCGGCTGCCCCTCTTCGGCGGCTTCCTCCGTTCCGTGGAGTTCGGGGCCTGCGCCGCGGTCGGTTACAATTTTCACGACTTGGGATACAAGACGGGGCAGCTGGCGGTCCGGGTCAAGAACGGCGAGAGCCCGGCCCGGATCCCCATCCAGTTCATGACCGACGTTAAGATCGATCTCAACCTGGACGCCGCGGAGAAGCAGGGCGTGATCTTCCCGAAGGAGGTCCTGGCCAGGGCCGCGAAGATCATCCGCCCGGCTTCCGGGACCGGCCCGGCCGGAGATCCCGGCAGCAGAAAATAAGCAAGGCTGATCTCATCCATCGCCTTTTCGTTTGGTTTGCATCCGAGTCGGCGGGCGGCATCCGTCCTCTTGCCGGAATCGCGGTCTTAGAACGGGAATGAGAAGGCCGCCCGCCCCTTCCCGGCGGGGGCGGCCTTCCGGATGCCCTGAACGGTCAGGCCGATCGCGCGGCGGCAGGCCTCTTCAAGGCCGCGGCCGCAAGCAAGGTAGCCGAGGATGGCCGCGGACAGGAAGCACCCGGTGCCGTGGACCCTTTTGTCGAGCCTCTCGTGCCGGAAGACCGCATAGGCCCGCCCGTCGAAAAGGACATCCGCGACTTCGCCCCGGAGATGACCGCCCTTGACGAGGCAGGGGACAAGGCCCGATCGGCAGATCCGCAGGGCCGCCTCCTTCATATCTTCGACCGTCCGGATGAGGAGGCCCGTGAGGGCTGACGCCTCGTCCAGGTTGGGCGTGATCAGGCTCGCCTTGCTTTTCATGAGACCGAGAAAACGGGGGACGGCCCTTTTTTCGAGAAGCAGGGCCCCGGAGCTGGATCTGAAAACAGGGTCGACGACCCGGGGGATGGAGGGGTTGGCGGCGAGGATCCGGGCCGCTGCGGCCAGGTTTTCAAGCGTGCCGGTCATCCCTGTTTTGATCCCCCCGAAGCGCGTCCCCTCGACGAGAGCCTCGTACTGGCTCCGGACCAGCCCCGGCGGCAGATGGAAGGCCTTCTTCATCTCGGCCGCGTTCTGGACCGTGACCGAGGTCAGGATCCCGGATCCCCTGAAGCCGAGATGCCTGAACACCTGGATATCGAGGCCGACGCCGGCCCCGCCCGAGGGATCGTAACCAGCGATCGAGAGAAGATTTTTTTTCATGCGCCCGGCTTTCCGACGCAATTTTATCATATTCCAGCCGCCCGGACCCCATCCGAAGAGTTGACAACTCTCCATGAATATAATATAGATTCGGGAAAAGTCCGATTTTGGAGGGAAAAAATGACGAAGAAACTTAGCTTGGGCCTGGCCGTCATCCTGCTCCTGACGTCCGGGCTCCTGGCCAACGGCCTGAACCTGAACGGCTTCGGCGCCCGGGCGGCTTCCATGGGCGGCGCGTTCGTCGGCCTGGCCGATGATTACACGGCCGTCTTCTGGAACCCGGCCGGCCTGGCGCTGATGAAAAAGGCAACCTTCGGGCTGACGGGCGACCTTCTCATCCCGACGAGCCAGTACGACCTGGCCACGTTCAGCATGAAGACCAACGCCAAGTATTATCCCGCCGGCCTTGTCGGCTTCTTCCAGCCCATCGGCGACCGGGTGGTCGTGGGCCTGGGCGCATATACTCTGTCCGGCCTGGGCGCGGACTGGAACAACACGGGCCTCGAGTCGATGCTCATCTATCCCACTCCGGCCTCGGCCTTCACCCCGCCGGTCGGGAACTACACCTGGAAGAGCTTCATCGGCTCGATCACCATCGCCCCGGCGATCGCCGTCAAGCTCACCGACCAGATCCTCTTCGGTGCCACTTTCAACATCAACTACGGCTTTTTTAAAGTCGACCAATGGGGCGAATTCCAGGTCATTACCAAACCCCCGATGCTCTTCAACCGCGGCCAGCGGACCATGAATGTCAAAGGCTGGGGATATGGAGCGACGTTCGGAATCCTGGTCAAGCCGACCGACCGGGTCAGCTTCGGCCTCACGTACAGGCTCCAATCCACGATCAAGTTGTCCGGAACAGTGGGCCTGGAAAACCTCCCTCTCCTGAGCGCGAGTCTCCCGGACACGTCGGATGCGAAGCTGACGGCCAAGAGCCCGGCCTGGCTGGCCGGCGGTATCGCCGTCAAGCCCATCCAGAACCTGACGATGAGCTTTGACCTCCAGTGGACCAACTGGAAGAAGCTGGATGTCTTGACGATATCGCTCCTGGACCCTGCCTGGAACGCGGCGGGCGTCTCGCAGAGCACCTTGGACCTTCATTGGGCCAACAAGATCCAGATCCGCGGCGGCCTTGAATACACCATGGGCGATTTCGCTGTCAGGGCCGGGTACTACTACGACCCCGCCCCCGCTCCGGACTCCACCATGAACATCCTGCTGCCGGGCTTCACATACAATACCGTCACTGCAGGTTTCGGCTATAAGGCAGGCAACTTCGGGATCGACCTGGGCTTGGAATACCTGATGGGCCAGAAACGGACGATCACCGACCTGGCCGCTGATATGCCGGGGATCTACCAGATGCACATCCTCGTCCCGATGATCTCCCTCGGCTACGGCTGGTAATTCCCTATCGGTTGGACTCGACACGGGGAGGGCGAAAGCCCTCCCCGTTTTTTATCCCCTCGGCCTTTCGCCGGCCGGCTCAACCGCGGCCCTCCCGGGGCGCCGGGATTGTGAGGCCGTTTTCCCTGTGCTAGAATCCCGGCGATGGGACAACCGGCCAGGGTCCATGTCATCGTTTCGGGACGCGTCCAGGGCGTCGCCTATCGTTACTTCGCCGAAAAACGGGCGGCCTCGCTGGGCATCACCGGCTGGGTCCGGAATCTTTATGACGGCCGGGTCGAAGTCCTAGCGGAGGGAGACCGGGCGGACCTCGAGCTGTTCCTCGGGGAGCTCAGGAAAGGCCCGCGTCTGGCCCAGATCGACGACCTCGAAATCAGGTGGGCCGACTACACCGGCGAATTCCCTTCCTTCCTGATCACATTTTCAGGGGATTAGCCGGCCCGGGATTTCCGGCGGCATTCCTCGGAGCAGAAGAAGCGCTCCCGCCCGTCGCGGACTTCGCGGATCGCCTCCTCCTTGGGGATGTAGGTGTTGCAGACATCGTCCTTGACCATCACGCCCTGGATCTGGCGGGGCGGGTCGGGCGCTTTCCGGACCCGGGTCGCCGCCCGGTAGATGCGGAAAATAAAGTAAGCGACATAAAGGAGGAGGACGAAGAAGAAGAACCGGAACAATCCGCCGATCATGAGACGAATTTAGATGATTTCCCGGACCCTGTCAATTCTCCCAATCCCTTCATGGAGTGTCATGGCCGCTTGATTCGCCGGGGATTGAAAAGTAAGATGATGGAGGAAATGTTGAGCCCCATGGACGCCTTTCTCACGCCGGAACAAAAAGCCCTCAGGAAGGACATCCGCGATCATTTCCGGGAGGTCGCGCCGGCGGACTCCGAAAGCGCGCCGGCAGGTCCGGCGGCCCTGACGGCGATCAGCCGGAAACTGAAGGACCTTGGGTATCCGGATCTCCCGGGCGCTGGGCCCGGGATGGGACGGATGGGGCTCATCGAAAAAGCCCTGATCATCGAGGAAGTCTCGGCCGCCGCTCCGGAGCTGGGCCGGGCCATTTTCGCGGCCGGCGGAGGGCCGGCCGGCCGGATTGGTCCGGAGGACTCCGTGGCCGAAGTGGCCCGGGACATCGGGACGGCCGCGGCAGTCCTCAGATCGTGTCTGGAGGCCGCCCGGGATAAGGGGCTTTTCGAGAGCACGCTCATGAATCATCAAAAGGCCCAGATGGACCTCGCGGACGTCCTTTCCGGTCTCGAGGCCGTCCGGCTTCAGGCCTACCGGGCCCTCCGCCTTCTCGACCGGGGGGACGGGGAACGGGGCGATGAGGAGCTCCGGCGCGTCGCCGGCCGCGTCCGGGAGACCCTCGGCGAAGCCCGGGCCCTGGCCTCGGCCCTGGCCGGCGGGCGCGGGCTCACGGATAGAATCCCTGGACAAGAAAGGAACGGACCATGAAGCTCGAAAGCCTGTACCGGAAAGCCGTCGCCGTCGGCATCGCCAATGACCCCAGGGGCCCCGCGGAGCTCCGCAGAATCCTGGACGATGAGCGGACCAGATCGAAGTCGCTCAAGGACGATGAACGCGAATCCTGGGAAGAGGACCGCCTGTTCAATCCCTACACCGACACGCGGATCCTCGCCGGCGACCCGGCGACCGAGGTCAAGAAAGTCATCGTCGGGATCGACATGGACGCCGGGGAGATCCTCATCGCCTACACCCTCAACAGGGACCGGGCTGAGAAGATCGACCTCGTCATCGCCCATCATCCCCAGGGCGTCGCCCTGGCCCAGCTCCCCGGGGTCATGCACCTGCAGTCGGACATGCTGGCCGCCTTCGGCGTCAACATCTCCGTCGCCGAACAGCTCATGGACAAGCGAATCGGCGAAGTGGAACGGCGCGTCCTCCCGGTCAACCACAACCGGGCGGTCGACGCGGCCCGGCTTCTCGGCCTCCCGATGATGTGCGTCCACACGCCCGCCGACAACTGCGTCAACACCTACCTCACCGCGCTGTTCGACAAAGAAAAGCCGGCACGGCTCAAGGATGCCGTCGACGCGCTGAAGAGGATCCCCGAATACGGCAAGGCTGTCCGGCGGATGGCCGGGCCGAAGATTGTCAGCGGTTCGGAGAACGCCCGGTGCGGGAGGATCTGCCTGGAGATGACAGGGGGGACCGAAGGCGCCAAGACGATCTACGAGCAGTACGCCGTCTCGGGCGTGAGCACGATCGTCGGCATGCACATCAGCGAGGAGGCCCTCGAGAACGCCAAGAAAGCCCACCTCAACGTCATCATCGCCGGCCACGTCTCGAGCGATACCCTGGGGCTGAACCTCCTGTTCGACGAGGTCGAGGCGGACGGCCGCCTGGAGTTCGTCAGCGCCTCCGGGTTCGAGAGGATCAGGAAAGCCGACCGCTAGGGAAGGGTCACAGCCCGCCGTAGTGCCCTTGGACGTAGAGGGTCATGGCCCAGCGGGCGAAGGCCCTGGCTTCGGCCAGGTCGTGCTCATCGGGATGCGTGGCCGCGGAGGCCGCCATATCCGCCCAGGCCTCGTGTTCCGGGGACTTCATCAGGACCTCGAGGGCCTGCATCGACACCTTTCCCCGGCAGGAGAACGTGCCGACAAGCTGGGCCTTGGACACCAGGACCGAAGCGTACTCCAGGGCTTCCCGCGAGAGCTTGCTTCCGGTCACCGAACCGTGCGTCGAAAAAAGGGCGACCTTCTTCCCTTCGGGGATCTTCTTGAGGAACACCTCGGCCGGATAAGGGACGCTGTGCGTCTGGACCGGGAACCCGGCGAAGATGTTCTGGTAGGGGGCCAGGTTCTCGACCTCCGCCATGGGCTTGAGGACCTTGTCCCCGGCGATCTCGTCGAAGATCGCCTCGGCGACTTTTTGCGTGTTCCCCGTCCGGCTGAAATAGGTCACGAGGGTCTTGGGCATGGCACGTTTCCTTTCTCCGTCCCGGCCTCGGTCCGTTATTGTCCCAAAAAACGCCGCGGAATTCCAATCATTCCTCGACCGGAAGCTCGATCGTCACCATCGTGCCCGCGCGCGGCTCGCTCGAGACCTGGATCGTCCCGCCGTGCTCCTCGATGATCTTCTTGGCGATCGGCAGGCCGAGGCCGGTGCCGGAGTCCTTGGTCGAGAAATAGGGGTCGAAGATGCGCTCGATCGTCTCGCGGCTCATCCCGGGACCCGTGTCGCGGATGACGATCCTGAGCTTCGATCCTTCGCGGCTGAGGCTGAGGCCGACCTCTCCCTTTTGGCTGATGGCTTCGACGGCGTTGGCGACGATGTTCCGGAGGGCGGTCTTGAGCTTGGCCGCGTCCCCCCGGGTCCGGAAATCCCGGCCGGAGTAGACGACCTTGAACCTGATCCTCTCGGAGAGGAACTTCCGGTACGGTAGGACGGTGTCCTCCAGGACTTCGGCCAGGTCCAGGGGGTCCTTGTGGAGGGTCGTGTCTCTGGAGATCTCCATGAACTCCTGGGCGATCCGCCGCAGGTTCTCGACCTCGCTGATGATGTAGGACATGGACTCCTTGAGGGCCTGGCTGAAGTCGCCCTTCTTGTCCTCGTACACCTTGAGGACATGCTCGGCCGAGAGCTGGATCGGCGTCAGGGGGTTCTTGATCTCGTGGGCGACCTTCCGGGCCATCTCGGTCCAGGCGACCTTCTTGCTCATGTCCGCCAGCTCCTGCTCGTGGGCCTTGAGGTTCTTGGTCATCGTGTTGAAGCCATCGATGAGGGTCATCATCTCGTCGTGGGACTTGTGGTCGATCCGGACCTCGAGGTTCCCCAGGCCCACCTCGCGGGTCCCGGCCAGGAGCTTGCGGACGGGGACGATGACGATCGACCGGATCCCCCGGGAGAAGAGGATGACCAGGACGGTGAAGAAGGCGGCGAGCAGGACGAGGAACTCGACGATCTCGCGCGTCGCCCGGGCGATCTCCTGCTGCTCGAAGGGGAAGGGGAGCGAGATGAATAGGGTCGAATTCTCGAAGGCATACGGCACGGTCAGCGTCTGGAAGGAATACCCGCCGATCGACGTCCGCTGGGTATAGAACGGCTTCTTGCCGTAGATGAGGCTCTCATAGGCCTCGCCGTCGAGGAGGTCCGGAAGCAGCCCGGTGTCGAAGAACTCCCCCCGGCTCGAGGCCACGAGGATGGCGTCCCGATAGAGGTTGACGTCGTTCGCGAGGGTCGAGCTGATCCAAAGGGCGAGGTCCGCGGTCGGGGCGAGGTAGGGGGAGATATTCTTGTCCCTGACGATGAGGAAGGCCTCGAGGAGGCTCTGGGCGTAGCTGGCGTGGATCGCGGCGTCCTCGACGAACCGCTCCGCGAAGATCCGGTCGAACAGGCTCCGGGTGAAGACCGTGTACATGAGGAGGGGGACGAGGGCCACGGCCAAAAAGGCCGCGTAGACCCGGTTGGAGAATGACCAGAGGGGCCGGGAGAAGCGCGCTTTCCCCGCCAGAAGGGTGAAAAGGATGAGGACGGCCGCGGCGACGGCCAGGTCGAAAAAGAAGAGCCTCAGGAATTCGACGGTCCTGGTCTTGAGCTTCTTCAGCGGCGTGAACAGCATGTACAGGCGGTCCTGGGTCTTGAAGAGATAGGAGTCATAGGATGTCCCCTTCTCCTCGAATCGGGACCAGATGGGTCGTCCGGACGCGGCCAGCCCGCTCACGTCGCCCGCGGAGACCCCGAACGTCAGCTTCTGGGGGTTGAATAAGGGGTTCCCCTCGAGGTCGTAGATGGCGCAGCCGAAATCGAACTGGTTCAACGAGGGCATGGGATCGGTCCGGAGGACTTCGAAGTAGGGGTTGGCCGAATAAAGGAACGGGAGCATTTCCGGGTCCAGCGACACATAGAGGATCAGCCGCCCGAGGTAATGGCTCTCGTCGCTCCAGTCCTTGTATCCGATGAGGAATTCCTTTTCCTTCCCGATGAAGCTCAAGGACTGCCGGACGATAGTCCAGGTCCCCGAGCGTCCAAGCTCGGGGGGCTTGATATAGTACTTGGGGACGTTGAGGGAGAACCAGCTCAGGCTGTTTCCCTCGGCGTCGCGGAGCTCGAGGCTCGAATACCAGTTGAACTTGGCGACGAGACTTTTTTGCCAGAGCGAATGGGCGAAATTGGGGTCGGAGGGGTTCTTGAGATAGGAAACGATGGAGCGCTGGTTCCGGTCGATGTCCGGGAAGGACTGCTCCATCAGAAAGTCGCCCCACGCTTCCTGGGCCAGGATGGCCCGTTTCAGCGTCGTCTCGAGGAGGGTATGGGTCCGGACCGCCGTCAAGCTGTTCAGGGACTGGGCCGTCCATAAAGCCGCCAGAAGGAGACCGAGGATGAGGATTTCGCGCCGGCGGAGGAGCTCGGGCATGGAGGCGATGACGAAGACCCACGAGAGGAGCGCCAGATGGAAAAGGAGAAGGAGCGGGGACCTGTCTTCCCCCCGGATGAGAAGGACCGCGCCGGCCGTCGCCGTGACGAACAGGAAAGACAGGGCGCGGTTCCCGGCGGTCCGGGCCGCCAGCCTGAAGGCCAGGGACAGGACGATGAGCAGGGCCGTCAGGAAAAGGAGCAGACTGAGGTGGAGGACGAGGAATGGCGCCTTGAGGGTCCAGCGAAGGAGGGAGAGGTTGGAATTCAAAACGAGGTGTCTGAGGATCCCCAGGAAGCCGATGAGGCCCGAGGCCGCCAGCGCGCCGGCCAGGACGTGGAGGGACGGAGAGACCAGGTGCCCGGACTTCTCCCGGCCGGCCTGGAAGAGAGGCCTTCCGTAGACGGCCAGGCAGGCGGCCAAGGTGAAGATGAGAAGGGACGTCAGGAAGATGTCGGCCGGCGACCGGGTCAGGTTCCCGGGTGACCGGAATCCGGCCACGGCCGGAGAAAAAACGGGCAGTAACTGGACCCTTTCCAGCCGGCCGAGGGGAAGGGCGATGAGCCTCAGCCCGATGGAGATGGCCACGATGAGGATCCCCGGCAGGGCCTTGCGGTCCTTGATGAAACCCGGCGAGGTCCAGAGGAAAATGAGGGCCAGGACGCCTCCGGCGCCCAGAAGAAGGAGGAGGACCAGCCAGAGATCTTCCCTGACCCCGGTCAGCTTCGAGGTCAGCGAAGGGGAGGACAGGGTCACGGTGGCGATGATCCGGCCCGCTTCATTACGGAGCGGGAAGAAAAGGGTCTGGATCTCGTTCTCCTGCCGGGGCTGGCCGGCGAATTCGTCGCTGTGGCGGGCGAAGAGCTTCTCGAAACCGGATACGTCCTGCTGGAAATCCCAGTAATCGATGTCAAAATCCGTCCGGAAGGCCCGCTGGAGGGCCTCGTACTCGAGGACGTACGAGGATTGGAACTGGGGAATGAAGGCCAGGAGCTTGAAGTGGGCGAGCAGACTTCCGTCCTTGCCCCGGGGCTTTATGGCGACCAAGTAGACCGAGGACTTGCTCCGGATAAGGAAGGCGGCCGATTGCCCTTTCAAGGCCTTGAGGCTCTCGGGCGGAATGACGTCGATGAGGCTCAGGACGTTCCCGTACCAGACGACCGGGTTGCCGTCCCCGTTGGTCAGGGCGATCCCCTCGGTCTCGGGGTCGAGCCCTGATTTCTTGAACAGCGGAAAATAAACCTCCGGGTCGGCGGGCAGGGGCGCCTGAGCGAAGAGCGCTTCCTTCGATCCGAGCCCGGCCAGCAGACGGGCGAACTCTTTCCGGACATCCTGGGCCTGGCCCTTCAGAAACGCCAGGCTTTTCTGGTCGTAATTCCTGGACAGGAATCCCGGCAGGGCCAGCGAAAGGAGGGCGACGAGCAAGGCCAGAGCGGCGGCGGCGGCCGAGCCCGCAAGAAGGACGTTCCGGCCGCGGATCCCTTTGCCGGCCATCAGAGCTTCTCCGCCCTGATCTCGACGATCTTGAGGACGATCCCCCGCGTCCCGGGATATGAACCTGGAGGGGTGGCTTCAGGGGTCACGTAAAAAAAGACCCGGACGGGATACTGGTTTCCGGTCTTCTGGTTCCGGAAGGACCAGCGGGTCTTCAGGATTCCGCCCGGCCTGCCCGGAAGCATCGTGAGGCCGGGGTCGACGAAGAACTCGGTCGTCTTGAAAACGGAAAAGATCCGCTTGAAAACGAGATAGGCCTGGTCCGGCGAGAGCTGGTCGGCGAGCGAGAGCGGGTCGGGAAGAGAGACCGGGATGTCCCCGCTGGTCGTCAGGAGGCCTCCGAGGATTTCGGGCGAATTCTGGAGGAAAGCCATCTCGAGGGGTTGGGCGACGGGGACCGGAAGCGACAGCAGGAGGGAGAGCGAGAGAACGTTGAAAATGCTCACTTGCCTGTCCTCATCCTAACACAGAGCTTTGAGGCCGGGCAAGAGAGAGGCGGACGCCCCTTCCCGAGAAAAGGGAACCCCTGCCGCGGAAGGGGCGGAGCAGCGGGGGAAAAACGTCCAGGGCCGGGTCGGGCCGGCGCCTTATTTTTCCTCTTTCTTTTCCGCCGTTTCCTGCTCGAGCTTCTTGGTCCTCTGGGCGTCCTTGATGCTGCTGATCCCTGCGATCAGACCAATGAGGCCGCCGAAGAAAAGGATCGGGGGAATGAAGCCCTCGACAAGCTGGACAAAGGCGTGCCGGAAGGCGGCGGAAACGATCACCAGGGCGATGCCTCCGGCCATGGCGACCAGGCCGCCGAGAACAGCGATGTATTTACCCATGGTTGGACCTCCCACAACATTCTTCGGCGGGATTATACCAGAAGGGTCTGAAGGAAAGCAACCGGAATTTGAAGGTTTCACGAACGGCTGGACCAGGCCCTCCCCGTTCGGTTAGAATGTCGACTGCGATCAAGGAGAAATGACCCTGCCGATGAGCATCAAGGGCGCTATCTTCGACCTCGACGGGACGGTCGTCGAGAATGCCTACGACTGGCCGAAGATCAGGCAGGAGCTCGGGAACGCGGAGGTCTCCATCCTCCACTACCTCTGCGGCCTCGAGGAGCCCGAGCGGTCGCGGAAGTGGGCCATTCTCGAGCGGCATGAGGCCGAGCAGACGGCCCGGTCCGTGCTCCGGGAGGGCATGAAGGAGCTCCTGGCGTTCTTCAGGGGGAGAGGCGTCCGGTCGGCCCTCGTCACCAACAACTCCCGCAAGAACACGGCTTATCTCCTTGAGAAATTCGGCCTCAGCTTCGACCGCGTGACCACCCGGGAGAGCGGACTGTGGAAGCCTTCGGGCGCGCCCTTCCGGGACGTCCTCGACGCTTTCGGGATCAGCGGCGGCGAATGCTGTGTCATTGGCGATACCCGGTTCGACATCTTGGCCGCCGTGGACGCCGGGATCGGGCCGATCTTCCTTCTCGGGGACGACCCGGACGACTTCTCCGGATTCCCGGTCGAAGTCTTCCCGGAGATCGAGCCGCTCCGCCGCCGCCTGCAAGAGCTCCTCTGACCGGATCCCCACGACGAGGCTCCCGGTCCCCGGCTTGATTTATCCCCGGCATTTGGTGACAATGGAACGGAATTCCGCGCCCGAGGTAGGCCATGGCGAGAGAAAAATTGCTGCTGATTCCCGGCCCGAGCCCGGTCGTGCCGCGCATCCTTGATGCTTTGGCCCAACCGACCGTCTCCCATGTCGGACCGGAAATGGTCCGGGAGCTCCGGGAATCCTGCGAGAACCTGAAGAAGATCGTCTTTTGCGAAAAAGGCGAGCCGTTCATCATCTCCGGCGCCGGGACCCTGGCCATGGAGATGGCCCTCCTGAACACGGTCGGCCCGAACGACCGCGTCCTCGTCCTGTCCCAGGGCTATTTCGGGCAGAGGATGGGACAGATCTGCCAGGCCTTCGGGCTTGCGCACGACGTCCTTGAATGCGAATGGGGGAAGGCCGTTCTTCCCCAGGAGCTGGACGCCCGACTTTTCAACCAGGTCTACCAGGTCGTCGTCTGCACGCATGTGGATACGGCCACGGGCGCTTGCGCTCCTGTCGAAGAATACGCCGGGATCGTCGGCCCAACCGGCGCCCTTTTTATCGTCGACGGCGTCTGCGCCACCGGCGGCATTCCCGAACGGATGGACGACTGGACGATCGACGTCGTCCTGACCGCCGCCCAGAAATGCCTGGGCGTGCCGCCCGGCCTGTCCATCCTGGTTCTTTCGGAGCGGGCCATGGAGAAGCGTAGGAGCATAACCTCCATCCCGGCCTACTACTCCGACCTCCTGCGCTGGCTGCCGATCATGCATGATCCCGCCAGGTATTTCTCGACGCCCTGCGTCAACGAGATCCGAGCTTTCTACGAGGGCACGCGGGTCATCATGGAAGAGGGGATGGAGGCGAGGTTCAGGCGCCACGACCTCTACGCCCGGGCGATCCGGGCCGGCCTGGCCGCCCTCGGCTTCGGCTTTTTCACGGACAGCCGGTTCCCGGCCTCGACCCTTTCCGTAGTCGCTTACCCTGACGGCGTCGACGACAAGGCTTTTCGGAGCGCGCTCTACGAGAACGGCGTCGTGGTCGCCGGCGGCCTGGCCCAGACCCTGGGCAAGGTCTTCCGCATGGGGCACATGGGCAACCTGAGCTCCGACGAGGTCCGGTTCGCCTTGGAAGCCGTCGAGAGGACGCTCGAAACCCTTGGCTACGGCTTCAAGATCGGGGCGGGGGTCGCCCTGGCCCAAAAGATCCTGGGATCATGACGGAAAAAGAAGGATGCCCATGAAGAAAAGCCAGGTCTATTTCATCCCCGCCGACGGCCAGGATCCGGCCGAGGTCCTGGCCGACAAAGCTCGAAAGGTCTATCTGGCCACAGGCTTCAACGATAAGCTCGAAAAAGACGATTTCACGGCCCTCAAGATCCATTTCGGCGAGGTCCGCGGCACGGGTTACGTCAGGCCCCAATGGCTGACCGGGATCATCTGGGAGATCGGGCGGAAAACATCCCGGGCTTTCCTGACGGATTCGAACACCCTCTACGTCGGGAACCGGTCGAACTCGGTCGACCACATCCGCCTGGCCTGGTCCCACGGCTTCAGGCCGGAGATCGTGGGCGTGCCGGTCATCATCGCGGACGGTCTCATCGGGCATGACAAGTACGAGGCCAAGGGCGCCCAGGCCCGGACCACATCCTCCAAGATCGCCACGGCCATCCTCGACTCCGACGCCATCGTCTGCCTGACGCACGTCACGGGCCACGTTCAGACGGGGATCGGGGCGGCCATCAAGAACATGGGCATGGGCTGCGCTTCCCGGGCCGGAAAGCTCGACCAGCATTCGACCGTCCATCCCCGGGTCAACGCCAAGCAGTGCCGGAACTGCGGCATCTGTTTCGAGTTCTGCCCGGAGGACGCCATCGTCCAGGCGGAAGGGCACGTCACGATCGACCCGGCCAAGTGCATCGGCTGCGGCGAGTGCCTGGTCGTCTGCAAGCCCGGCGCCATCAAGATGAAATGGGACGAGGATTCCCGCCGGCTCCAGGAGATGATGGCGGAATACGCCTTCCGCGTTCATCAGCATTTCAAGGGCAAGACGGCCTTCCTCAATTTCCTGATCAAGATCACCAAGGACTGCGACTGCATGGCCAAGGACGACCCGCGGATCGTCGAGGACATCGGCATCCTCGGGTCCCTCGACCCCGTCGCCGTCGACAAGGCCACGGCCGACCTGGTCGTCGAGCGCGGCCACGGGAAGGATGCCTTCCGGAAAGGCTACGATATCGATTGGTCGATCCAGCTCAGCCACGGCGAGAAGATCGGACTGGGTTCGATGGACTACGAGGTCGTCGAGCTCGGCTGAATCGGGAAGGACTCCGTCAGGACTGATGCCGCAGGCGCGGGACAAATATCCAGACGAGAACCGCCGCGAGAAGCATCAGCGACGCGCCGATGATGACGGCCGCCGGCTCTCCCAGGCGCTGGGCCGTGGAGCCTATCCCGAGCGCCGCAACGGGCATGGCGCCAAAGAAGACGAACGTGTAGACGCCCATGACGCGGCCCCTAAGCTCGTTGGGCGAGAAGGTCTGGACGAGGGCGTTGCAGAGATTATAGATGAAGATCTGCGACATGCCAGCGCCGAACAGGAGAAAAAGCGAGAGGGGAGTCCAGCGGACGAAGGCGAAGGCCAGAATCAACACGGGCAGGGATAGTGTCCCGAGCGTCAGGAGCCGGCCCCGGAAACGGAAGCGCCCGAGGCTGGCAATGAGAAGCGCCCCGCCCAGGGCCCCGAGGCCCCGGGCGGCTTGGAGAAACCCGTTGGTCGTTGCGCCCCCGCCCAGGATCTTCACGGCCCATGCGGGGAGCAGTGTGGCATAGGCGATCCCGAAGAGGGTAACGATGGCGACGAGGCCGGTGATCGTCCGGACCATCGGCTGGCCCGCCACGTACTTGATGCCCTCCTTGAGGTCGTCGATCGTAGACGTTTTCTCGGGTTTGGGGACGAAAGGCTTGAGCTTCATGAGAGCGAGGGCCACGATGACGGCGATGAAGGAGATCCCATTGATCGTGAAGCACCAGGCCGGCCCGAGGATGGCGTAGATCAATCCCGCGACCGCGGGACCCACGGCCGTGGCCGTGTTGAACATCGCCCCGTTCAGGGCGATGGCATTGGTCATGTCATGAAGGCCGACCATCTCCAAGACGAAGGCCTGGCGGGCCGGGGCTTCGAACGCATTGGCCGCTCCGAGCAGCAGGGCGATGACGAGGATGTGCCAAGGCTGGACGATATGGAGAAACGTGAGGACTGCCAGGAAGAATGCGAGGATCATCATGGAGGCTTGGGTGATGATGATCATCGTTCTCCGGGGCATCCTGTCGGCGATGACCCCGGCGTAGAGCATGAATAACCAGGTCGGGACGCCTGCGGCAAAGCCGACGAGCCCGAGGTAAGCGGGAGACTTGGTCAACTCGTAGATGAGAAATGCCAGGGCCGTGCTCTGCATCCAGGTCCCGAAAAGAGAGAACATCTGGCCCCAGAACCAGAGGCGGTAGTTCGGGTACTGGAGGGCAGTGAAGGCCTGCTTCCAACTCATCTGCCGCCTCAGCCCGAACAGGCGGCGGAAGAACGGCCGGCGCGGCTCGCCGCTCGCTGAAGGAATGGGAAGGGAGGGCATGGCTGGCTTATCGCGTCCTGCGCCCCCCATCCGGCAGGATCTCCTCGTCCTCCGGCTTCCAAGCCGGGTCGACGATGCAGAGGAAAGCGAGGTCGGCCTCGCCCGTGTTCTCGACGAACTGGATATGGAAGGGCGGGATGTAGACGGCCTGACCCGCGGCGATCTCGGCCGTCTCCTCGCCGACGTGCATGAGGCCCCGGCCCTCGAGGATGCAATAGACTTCCGAGCTCTTCAGCCGGTGCGGCCTAGTCTTCCCGTGCGGTTTGACGACGGCCCGGGCCAAGCTGAACCCAAACTGGAACGGACCCTGGTCCGGATGGAGAAGCTCTCTGAGGGCCGATCCGTCACCGGCCGCGATTTCCTTACAATCCTTGACGTTCTTGATGATCATGAGGGAAAAAGATCGGGGAGGTGGGATTTGAACCCACGACCCCAGCGTCCCGAACGCTGTGCGCTAGCCAGACTGCGCTACTCCCCGGTCTTAAGCGCCTCATTATACATGTTTCCGGGCTCGGAGTGAAGCGCTGACCGGTTCTTTTTCAGGCGATCTTGAGCCGGAACCGGGCGACGTCGGGGGGCGGGAGGAGCTCCCAGATCCCGGCCAGGCCGGCGGCCCGGGCGCCGAGCTCGAAATGGAGCATGGCGATCCCGCAGTCGAGACGGCGGGAGATCTTCGGGTCCTTCTCATCCTTGTCGGTCCCGATGATGACGGACCCGTCCTCGAGACGGAATCGCCAGGGCTGGCGGTTGCGGGCCGAAGGCGCGGCCCGGGCCGCCTCGAACCCCTTTTGGATCCCCGGGTCCGCGACGACCGCGTCCGCGATGAGCTCGCTGAGGGGCTTCCGGCTGCTGGACGCGGCGAGGAGCTTGAATGTTCTGTCGGTGAAGCTTGGCTTGCTCAGGGCGTAGCCGACGGGGCTGACGGCGAGGACCTTTTCGAACTTATCCAGCCGGACCTGGGCCGAGACCGCATCACGCCCGAAAAAACCGCCGACCCAGCAGGTGCCGAGTCCAAGGGACGTGGCCTCGAGGATGAGGCCCTCTCCCGTGTAGCCGGCACATTCCTGGACGCGGGCCGAACGCATGTCTCCGATGAAGGCGAGATAACATGGCGCTCCGGTGATGCGCCCGTAGGAGCCGATGAATCCCGTGAAGACTCCGGCGCCTGGATCCCGCACGAGCTCTGTCCGGGCTTCCGGAAAAGGCCGGAATTCGCGGCACGTCTTTTCCAGCCGCGCGAGCGTTTCTTCCTTCGGGAGCCGGGCCTCGAAGCTCCTCCGGGACGTGCGGACCGGGATGACTCGATACCAGGCTTCGACCGGAAGGTCCATCGTCCTGGCGCCCCCCCTTACGCCCGCCGCCTCAGGTAAGCCTTGATGCCTTCCATCGATAGGAAGACGAAGGCTCCGAACGCGAGCGCAATTATCCCGTCATGGGCCGTCGGCAAGAGGACGCCGAAGCCCCGGCGGATCGAAGGGATCACGATCAGGCCGGCCGTGAGGACGACCTGGGAGAGAACGGCGATGACGAGCCACTTGTGGGGCCGGAGCTTGAAGAAGCTGTAGCGGAGGGACCGCGAGTTCAGGGCGATGACCAGCTCGACGAAGAGGAAGAGGTAGAAGAGCTCGGTCCGGGCGTGGACGATGTCCCGGAGGTCATGGAAGAAGATGAAGAGGAAAACGGGGCTCCACATCAGGACGGCCATGGCCAGGAAGGCCACGACATCCTTGGTGAAGACCTTTTCCCGCGGGTCGCGAGGCGGGCGCATCATGATGTCCGGGTCGGGCGGGGCGACGCCCAGGGCCAGGGCGGGCAGGCCGTCGGTGACGAGGTTGATGTAGAGGATGGCCGCCGGGAGGAGGGGCAGGTAGTGCGGCCCGAGGGCGAGGACGGCGCCTCCGATGACGATGACCTCGGTGATGTTGCAGCGGAGGAGATAGGTCAGGTACTTCTTGATGTTGTCGTAAATCCAGCGGCCGCGCTCGATGGCCTTGACGATGGTGGCGAAGTTGTCGTCGTTGAGGACCATGTCGGCGGCCTCCTTGGCCACGTCGGTCCCGGTGATGCCCATGGCCACGCCGATGTCGGCCTGCTTGAGGGCCGGGGCGTCATTGACCCCGTCGCCGGTCATGGCCACGACGTCGCCCCTTTTCTTCCAGGCCTTGACGATCTTGATCTTGTCGGTGGGCGAGACCCGGGCGTAGACCGTGGTCCGGTCGACGATCGCTTCGAGCTCCTCGCCGCTCATGGCGTCCAGCTCCTTGCCGCTCAGGGCGATATCGCCGTCGTGGAAGATGCCGATCTCTTTGGCCACGGCGATGGCCGTGAGCTTGTGGTCGCCCGTGATCATGACCGGCTTGATCTTGACATCCCGGCAGGTCTGGATGGCCGCCTTCACCTCGTCCCGCGGCGGGTCGATCATGCCCACGAGCCCCAGGAACGTCATGTGCTTCTCGATGGTTTCCTCGAGGATGTCCGTGCCCTCCTTGACCTCGCGGTAGGCGAAGCCGAGGACGCGCAGGGCATCGCCGGCCATATCCGCGTTCGCCTGGAGGATCTTCTGCCTCGTTTCGGCCGTGAGTTCCCGGCTTCCCCCGGCGTCCTGGAATTGGTCGGCCGCGGCCAGGGCGAGTTCGGGCGCGCCCTTAAGGATGGCGAGGATCCGTCCGTCCCGCATCCGGTGGAGCGTCGTCATCCTCTTCCTCTCCGAGCTGAACGGGATCTCCTCGATGCGGGGGTTCTCCAGCCGGAGCTCGGTCGGGTTGAGCCCGAACTTGGCCGCGGCGACGATGAGGGCCCCTTCGGTCGGGTCGCCCTTGACCGACCAGCGGCCCTCCTTCTCCTCGAGCCCGGAATCGTTGCAGAAAACGCCCGCCTTGAGGAGGAGATCCAGGCCGGCCTTGGCCGCGGCGTCGTCCGCCGCAAGGCCCTTGAACGTGCCCTCCGGGGCGTAGCCGACGCCCGTGACCTCGACCGGCCGGCCGCCGAAGTGGATCTTCCGGACGGTCATCTCCCCCTTGGTCAGCGTCCCGGTCTTGTCCGAGCAGATGACCGTCGTGCAGCCCAGGGTCTCGACGGCGGGCATCTTCCGGATCAGGGCGTTGTTCTTGGCCATCTGATGCATGCCGATGGCCAGGGCCCCCGTGACGATGGCGGCCAGGGCCTCGGGGACGGCGGCGACGGCGAGCGAGACGGCGAACATGATCATCTTGACGACGAACGGCAGGTCGACTGTCCCGACGAGGGACTGGCGGACGATGCTGAACACGGTGATAAGGAGGCAGATGCCCAGGGAGATGATGCCCAGCCACTTGCCGATCTCGTCGGTCCTCTTCTCGAGCGGCGTTTTTTCGACTTCGACTGCGGCCACTTCCTCGGCGATCTTGCCGAATTCCGTCCGCGACCCGGTCGACGTGACGACCGCCTTGCCACGGCCGTAGGTAACGATGGTCCCGGCGAAGATCATGTTGGTCCGGTCCTCGACCCGGACTGCCGCAGCCAGCCGTCCGGTATCCTTGGGCACCGGCATGGACTCCCCGGTGAGAGAAGCCTCATCGCACTTGAGAGAGGCGCCCTCGATGAGCCGACCGTCGGCCGGGATCTTTAAGCCGGCCTCGAGGAGGAGGATGTCTCCCGGTACGATGTCCTTGGAGGGGACGTCATGCTCCCGGCCGTTGCGGATGAGCCGGATCGTGGGGGAGAGCATCTTTTTCAAGGCCTCCAGGGCTTTTCCGGCGCGGTATTCCTGGAAGAAGCCCAGCAGGGCACAGAAGACGACGATGACGAAGATGAGCGCGGCGTCGAAGATCTCGCCGACGGCGGCCGAGAGCCCCGTGGCGATGAGCAGAATGATGATCAGGAGGTTCTTGAACTGGCCGAGGAAGATCGTCCACGGCGAGACCTTCTCTTCCTTCCGGAGTTCGTTCGGGCCATATGTGGCCAGCCGGCGGGTGACTTCGCTGTCGGAGAGCCCGTAAAAGGCATTGCTTTCGAAAGCCTCCAGGGCCTCGGGAACATCCAGGGCATGCCATTGCGTCTCGTTCATGGACGGGTCCTCTTGGAAAGCGACTGAGAAGGATTTCAATCATAACAGAACGGGAGCCCGTTTTGAAGGGGGGCGGCGGCCTTCTTCGGGCAGGTTGACTTCCGCGGGATTCTCTATTAAATATGGTTTTTCGACCTTATTCGGGAGGCAGACTATGCGCCATAAGATCCGTTTCGCGACTTTCGCCCTTGTCCTGGGCCTGGCCCTGATCGCCGGGGCCGACGAAGGGATGTGGATGCCCCACCAGATGAAGGACCTGAACCTCAAGGCCTTCGGCCTTCAGATGAATCCCGAGGACCTCTATCGAAAGGACGGAACGGGCCTGATGAGCGCCGTCGTGAACCTGGGCGGCGGGACCGGCGAGTTCGTCAGTCCCGAAGGTCTGATCCTGACGAACCACCACGTCGCCTACGGGGCCATCCAGAGGGCCTCGAGCAAGGAAAAGGACTACATCAACAGCGGCTTCCTGGCCGCGACGCGGGAGCAGGAGATCCCGGCCCAGGGCTATACGGCCGGAGTCCTCCTCGGCTACGAGGACGTGACGGCCAAGGTCAACGCCTGCTTCAAGGCGAAGATGACGCCGCGCCAGCGCTACGACGCCTTCGATAAGGCCCAGAAGGACCTCATCGCCGCGGGCGAAAAGGCCGGCCGGGACCTGCGCTGCGTCCTGGCCTCGATGTACAGCGGCAACGCCTATTACCTCTATACGTTCAAGCAGATCCGCGACGTCCGGCTCGTCTATGCCCCGCCCCAGGACCTCGGTAACTTCGGCGGCGAGGTGGACAACTGGATGTGGCCACGCCACACCTGCGATTTTTCGTTTCTCCGGGCCTACGTCTCCCCGGACGGGACCGCGGCCGACTTCAGCCCGGCCAACGTTCCGTACCGGCCCAAGGTCTGGCTGAAGGCTTCGCTCGAAGGATTCAAGGAAGGTGACTTCACGTTCGTCATGGGCTATCCCGGTCGCACCTACCGCAACTATTCGCTCTCTGAACTCAAGAACGACACGGAATCGATGGCCAAGCGCATCAAGGACGTCCAGGACCTCATCGGCTTCTACGACGCCGCGGGAAAGAATGACAAAGAGGTCGAGATCCGCTACGCTTCGCAGGTCAAGGGCCTCTACAATGGCCTCAAGAACATGCAGGGCAAGCTCGACGGTCTCGTGAAATACGACCTCATCGGCAAGAAAGCCGCCCAGGAAAAAGGGCTTGTCGACTGGATCGCGGCCGACCCGGTCCGGGCCAAGAAGTACGGCCGGGTCATTGCCGACTTGGCGGCATTCCTGGAGAAACAGAAGGCCTATAACGCCCGGAGCGAAGTCCTGAGCGGCGTTCTCGGCGGCTCGACGGTCCTTTCGCAGGCCTACACGATCGTCCGGGCCGTTCCGGAGATCCAGAAGCCCGACAAGGACCGCGAGCAGGCCTATCAGGAACGGAACGTCCCCCAGCTCAAACAGAGGATCCAGCTGGCGGAACGAGGCTATGTTCTGGCGACGGACCGTGAGCTGCTCAAGTGGGCCCTGAAGAGGCTCAAGGGGTCGCACCCGGACCTCGAGAAATGGCCGGGCTCGCTCCAGGGGCTCATCGCCGGGTTGGACGCCGATGTCGCCGCCAGGGTCGACAGGATGTACGGCGGGACGATTCTCGGCGACCCCAAAAAGAGGGTCGAGCTTCTCGGCCTCAAGCCGGCCGGGCTCGCCGCGGTGGACGACCCCTTCCTCAAGCTCGCAGCGGAGATGGAAAGGGAGCTCAAGGTCGTCCGCGAGGAGAGCAAGGGGATGGGCCGCCAGGGCGCCGACCTCAAGATGGCCTACGAAGCGGCCATCCTGGAGATGAAGAAGGGAACCTATCCGCCGGACGCCAACGGCACCATCCGTTTCACCTACGGCCCGGTCATGGGCTACGCGCCTAAGGACGCCGTCTGGTACCTGCCCCAGACAACGCTCAAGGGCGTCATCGAGAAGGATACCGGCAAGTTCCCGTTCGCGGTGCCATCAAAGATCAAAGACCTCTGGAACGCCAGGGATTTCGGACCCTACGCCGATGCCCGGCTCAAGGACGTCCCGGCCTGCTTCCTGAACACGACCAACGTCACGGGAGGGAATTCCGGCTCGCCGACGCTCAACGCCAAGGGCGAGCAGGTCGGCATCATCTTCGACATGACCTACGAAAGCGTCATCGGGGATTACTACATCATCCCCGAGCTCCAGCGCTCGATCAGCGTCGACATCCGCTGGGTCCTGTTCGTGACGGACAAGTTCTCCGGCGCGACGCACATCATCAAGGAAATGGGCTTATAAGAAAGCCAGGAGAAAACGAATGAGACGACTCACCGGGGTATTGTTTATCATCCTGGGCCTGGCTTCCGCGGCCTCCGCCGCGGAGGAGGGCCGGTTCTTCACCTATCCGACCATCCACGGCGACAGGATCGCCTTCACCTACGAGGCCGACCTCTGGACCGTGAGCGCCCAGGGCGGCGTCGCGGCCCGCCTGACGACGTTCCCGGGGACCGAGAGCTTTGCCAAGTTCTCGCCCGACGGGAAATGGCTCGCCTTCACGGCCACCTATGACGGAGCGCCGGCCGTGTATCTCATGCCGGCCGAGGGTGGAGCGCCGGTGCGCCTGACCTACAATCCCGGCGGCGCCCAGGTCATCGCCTGGACTCCGGACGGCACCGAAGTCGTCTTCCGTTCGATGTTCGAGAACGTCGTCGGCCGCGACCCCAACCTCTATTCCGTGAGCGTCAAGGGCGGGGCCCCGGAGCGGCTGCCGCTCGACCGGGGCGTCCTCATCAGCTTCATGCCTGATGAGCACAAATTCCTCTACTGCCGCCGGGGCAACGAAGAGTATTACTGGAAGCGCTACAAGGGCGGGCAGTACCAGGACATCTGGATGTATGACGCCGTGGCCAAGACATACGCGCCGGTCACGGACTACGTCGGCAAGAACAGCTACCCGATGTGGGCGGGCGGGCTGATGTACTTCGTTTCTGACCGGGCAAACGGCATCGCCAACCTCTACGCCCAGAAGCTCGGGACCAAGGACGCCAAGCCAGTCACGAGCTACGGGGACTTCGATGTCATGATGCCAAACACGGACGGCCGCGCGATCGTCTACCTGCAGGACGGCCGGATCCACGTTCTAGACATCGCGTCGGGCCAGGACAGAAAGATCGCCGTCCAGGTGCCGTCGGACCGCTGGGCCCTACGCGACCGCGTGATCAATCCCCGCGATTATCTCCATACCGCGAACGTTTCGAACGACGGCAAGACCGTAGTCCTCGAGGCCCGCGGCGACGTCTTCCGCGTTCCGACGTCGGAGCCCGGGACGGCGGACAACCTGTCCGGCACGCCGGGCACGCGGGAGATCTATCCCGCCCTCTCGCCCGACGGTAAGACGGTCGCCTTCTTCAGCGACAGGACGGGCGACTACCAGCTCTACAGCCAGAGCGCCGCGGGCGGCGATTGGACCGCGATCACGACCGGCCTCGACAAGGCCGTGTATCACCTGTCCTGGTCTCCCGACGGCAAAAAAATCCTCTTCGGCAACAAGGACTATTCGATCTTCTACGTCGACGTCGCCACGAAGAACCTGGTCAAGATCGACTCCTCGAACCAAATGAAGAACGACGAGTTCATTTGGGAGATGGCCGATTACTCCTGGTCTCCGGACTCCAAGTGGATCGCCTACAGCTTCGTTCAATACAACCGCAACAGCCAGATCTTCGTCTCCAACATCGAGACGGGCAAAAAATATGCGGTGACGAACGATTTTTACGATAACCTTTATCCCTCGTTCGACGCCGACGGGAAATACCTCTACTACGTCTCGAGCCGCAACTTCGACCTCCGGATGGACTTCTACGAGGACAACCACGTCCTGGCGACGCCCCAGCAGGTGATGGTCGTCCAGCTCCGCGACGGCGAAAAGCCGCCCTTCGCGCCGGGCGGCCCCGTCAAGGAGGAGAAGAGAGCCGAACCGGAGCCCTTCCGGATCGATACCGACGGCCTGATGAAACGGACCTATCCGCTCCCGGTTCCCGCCGGGAACTATTTTTACCTCAAGGCGGGCCAGGGCAAAGTCCTCTGGGCATCCGTCCCCGAGTTCACGGAAGCCGAATACGAGGAGATCTTCCGGCCCCGCGGCGAGACGAAATGGGACCTCCACATCTTCGACATGGCCGACCGCAAGGAGGTCACGCTCAACGAGAAAGTCCGCGATTTCGGGATCTCGGCGAACGCCCAGCAGCTCCTCATCTGGAAGGACGCCGACCTCTATACCACGGCGATCGACCGCGCCTTCGGCTCGAAAGCCCTGGGCGAGAAGGTGGGCCTCTCCGGGCTCGTCTATACGGTCGACCTCCAGAAGGAATGGAACCAGATCTTCAACGACGCCTGGCGCTGGTACCGCGACTTCTTCTACGACGCCGGCTTCCACGGCCGCGACTGGACGGCCATGGGCGAGAAATATCGTGCCACCATTCCCTATCTCTCCTCGCGCGCCGAGCTCAACTGGGTCCTGTCCCAGATGGTCGGCGAGTTGTGCGTCTCGCACACGTACATCGGCGGCGGCGACTTCGGCCCGGCCGGAACGCCCGGCTCGCCGGTGTTCACGGGCCTCCTCGGCGCGGACCTCGTTGCCGACAAGGCTTCGGGACTCTACAAGCTCGGCAAGATCTACGGTCCGACCGAGATCAACCTGAACCTCCCGGGCCCGCTCGTCCGGCCCGACATCGCGGTCAAGGAGGGCGACTTCCTCCTGGCCATCAACGGCATCGCTCTCAAGGCAGGGGATGATTACTTCAAGCTTCTGCAGACGACGGCCGGGAAGAAGATCAAGGTCACGGTCAACGCCAAGCCCGTGACGGAGGGCGCCAAGACCTATGAGGTCGACCCTGTCCGCAGCGACAACCAGATGCGCTACTATCGCTGGATCCAGGACAACATCCGGACGATCGAGAAGGCCACCAACGGCCGCGTCGGCTACATGCACATCAACGCCATGGGCGGCGGCGGGATCGGCGAGTTCGACAAGTACTGGCGGGCCTTCCGCTACAAGGACGGGATCATCATCGACGTGCGGCGGAACTCCGGCGGCTGGACCGAGTATTTCCTGATCGACAAGCTCGAACGGGTCATGACTTCCCAGAATGTCCTGCGCGGCATGGTCCCCTTCCGCTACCCCGGCTCGGCCGGCAACGGCAACTTCATCGTCATCTCCAACGAGAACAACGGCTCGGACGGGGAGGCCTTCGTCGACGACTTCAAGGCCCGGAAGCTCGGGACGGTCGTGGGCGTGCCCTCCTGGGGCGGCCTGGTCGGCATCCTCAACCAGCAGCCGACCATCGACAACGGGACGGTCGAGCAGTCGAACAACGCCTTCTACGACCGCGACGGGAAATGGATCGTCGAGAACCACGGCTCAGACCCCGACATCGTGGTCGACAACGACCCGGGCTCGGTCATGGCGGGGAGGGACCTCCAGCTTGAGAAGGCCATCGAGGTCATGCTCGACAAGATCAAGAAGAACCCGCCGAATTTCCCGGCCAAGCCCGCGTATCCGAAGAAGTGATCCGGTTTCGTTGTTTCGAGATCGATCCCATGCGGGCCGTCCGAAGGACGGGGCTGCAGGACCTCGCGATTAAAGCGCCTTCCTCAGCCAGTCCTTGAAGATGGCCGCTTGGAGGGGAGTCGCGTCCGGGGCCGGCGTGATCGCGTAGCTATACTTCATATTTTTGCCGAGTTCGATCTCCAGGTCCTGGGCGGTCTTGTTCCCGCGCGAGAATCGCACCTTGATCTTGTCCCCCTGCTTTTTGGCCGCCAGCTGGTCGTTGAGGACCTTTGTTGCGGCGGCGACGCCGTCGAGCTCCAGGATCAGGTCCCCGGCCGCGAGCCCGGCGCCCTCGGCTGGCGACCCCGCTGATGCGCCCGTCACCACCAGCTTCCCGTCGACAACGCGGGTGTTCAATCCGAGGTACGCGCCGGGAGCTACTTGCGCCGCGGCCTTGACCTTGAGGCCGGCGTAGGCGAAGAACTTGGCATAATCGACGTCTTTCGAGGTGGCCGCGTATTCCAGGACCTCCGTCAAGGGGCCCCCCGCCGCGCTCTCGCATTCCTGCCGGAACTCGGCGTCCGTGAAACCGCGCTTTTTCTCCCGATAATATTTCCGGTAGAGCGACCGCATCACGTCGTCCAGGGACTTCCGGTTCTGGCTGTCGTTGCGGATCTTCAGGTCCAGCATGGCCCCCAGCATGCCCCCGTTGTCGTAATAGGAGACGGTCGTGTTCCGGTCCCCGCCGAAGCCGGAGCCGCCCCACGTCCCGAGGCTGGATTCCGTTGCGGACATGTAGCGGTGGCCCGGCGAATTCTCAAACCGCGTGACGGCGTCCTGCATGTCCTCGAGATACTGGTCCGGGGTCATCAGGCCGGCCCGGACCATGACGATGTTCTCGTAGTAGACCGTCAGGCCTTCCGAAACCCACAGCATGTCGGTGAGGTTTTCCGACTCGTAGTCGAACGGCCCCAAGGCGACCGGCCGGATCCGCTTGACGTTAAAGAGATGGAAGTATTCGTGGGAAATGTAACTGAGCCAGCCCCTATATCCCTTCTCGTTCGTCAGGCTCTTGCCGTTAAAGGCGCAGGCAGCGGAGTTGGCGTGCTCGATGCCGCCATTGCCGGTGCCGATCAGGAGGAACGTGTAGTGCTTGTAGGGGATATCGCCCATCAGGCCCGTGGCCGCCTCGACCAGGCGCTTCAGGTCGGCCATCATCTTCGGCCGGTCCACGCTCCCGGGCACGCTCTCGATGACGACCTGGTGAGGCATGCCCCGGACCTCGAACTGCAGGACCTCCTGGTTCCCGAGGAGCGTCGGGCAATCGTAGAGGACGTCGAAATCCGGCGCGGAGTAAGTCAGGGGACGACCCTTGACCGGTTCGAGACCGGTCGCGATCTGCGTCCAGCCGGCCGGCATCGAGAAGGTCACGGTCACGGGATGGCCGAGCTGTTCCGAGGCGTACATGTACAGACCCGGCGGCGCGATGAAGGCCCGCTTCTCGTCCAGGAAGTTCTGGGCCACGAAGGAGATATTCCCGAATACGTCGTAGTCCAGCACGACCACGGGCGTGCCCCCGGTCGCGACGCGCCAGGTATTCCGGGTAGCCTTTTCCCACGGCAGCGGCCGCCCCCTGCCGTCCGAAGCGCGGAAATTCGTGACGTTTTTTTCGTAATCCATGATCCGGTAGAATCCCGGCATCCAGGCGGGCATCAGGAAGTCCTGGATCTCGCCCTTCAGGCCCTCGCAACGGAACGAAACGTGGAACTGGTGGCTGCCCGGCTGGAGCATCGAAACCGTGAACGTCATGCTTCCCCCGGCCGAAAGCGCGGGCGAAGCGAGAAGGCCGACAAAAAGAACGGCCCGCAGGACCGTCTGGGCATATCGCATCATGATCCGGAACTCTACAGAAGCGATCGAGTCCTTGTCAAGCGCCCGGCCGGCCGGGTCCTTATTTTGCGTCCCTGAAGCTCCACGGACTCACGTCCGCGGAATCCCTCGAAGGGGATTGACTTCAGTCCGCGGCCGGGAATAATATCATTCCGCGATGAGCCGGATCGATCCCCAGCGTAAGGAAGGGGAGAGTCGCGTCGCGCAAAAAAGCATTTCCCAGCGAACTTGAATCCGAGGAGGTCTGAGATGAAGTCCACGCTATGGAGCCGAAGAACGTTCCTGAAGATGACCAGCGCCGCCGGGACAGCGGCCTTCGCGTTCAAGGCCCACGCCCTCGAGCGAGTCACGGAAGCCGCCCAATCGGTGGCGAACATGACACCCGAGGAAGTCGCGAAAGATGAGTTCTACTGGCGGGAGATCCAGCTGGCCTTCAAGCTGGACCGCTCGCTGATCAACCTGAACAACGGCTTCACTTGCCCCATGCCGCGGGTGTCCCTGGATTCCGTCTTCCGGTACATGGAAATGATCAACATGCTGCCCGTCCACTATCAGGGGATGGTGGCCGGGAACAGCGAGACGCTCCGCCGGCGGATGGCCAACGAGTTCGGCTGCGACCGCGAGGAGATGGCCCTGACCCGCGGCGCCAGCGAGGCCCTGCAGATCGTCCAGAACGGCCTCGACCTCAAGGCGGGAGACGAGGTCATCACGACGGAACAGGACTACCCCCGCATGCTGACGACATGGGACCAGCGCATGCGGCGCGAGGGGATCAAGGTCACCCGCCTCCAGTTCCCCGTGCCGGCGACGCAGGATTTCCTCTACAACATGTTCGAGAAGGCCATCTCGCCGCGGACCAAGGTCTTCCACTTCACCCACATCACGAACCTGACGGCCCAGCTCTTCCCGGTCAAGCGGCTCTCCCGCCTGGCCCGCTCGAAGGGCATCGTCACCATCGTCGACGGGGCCCACGCCCTGGGGCACTTCCCGTTCAAGCTGCACGACCTCGAATGCGACGCCTACGGCGTCAGCTTGCACAAGTGGCTCCTGGCGCCCCTCGGCAACGGGTGCCTCTACGTCCGCAAGGAGATGATCCCGCGGTTCTGGCCGCTCCAGGCCGCCCCGGAGCAGCAGGACAACGACATCCGCAAGTTCGAGTCCATCGGCACCCACCCCTGGGCCATCCGGGCGGCACTCGGCGAATCCCTGGCCTTCCACCAGGCCATCGGGGCGGAGCGGAAGGCGGCCCGGCTGCGCTACCTCAACCTCCGCTGGGTCAACGCCCTCAAGGTCCACCCCCGGATCAAGGTCCTGACGGACACGAGCGAGCCGGCCCAGGCCTGGGGCGTCATGGCGGTCAACATCGAGGGCATCGACGTCCGGGCGCTGGCGACGTTCCTGAGGAACAACTACCGGATCATCGTCGTGCCGCTCGTCGGCGGGGCCCCGCCGAACTCGGTCTTTGATTACACGGCGCTCCGGGTTTCGCCGAACGTTTACACGACCCTCGAGGAGATCGACACGTTCGTCGAGGCCATGGAGGAGGCCGTCAAGAGCGGCGTCCCGGATACGCCCGACCCGATCCCCGGGTACCCAGCCGATGTCACTGTTTGAAATGGAAGCAAGGAGGCGCGACATGAAACGTCGGACGGTGGCCCCGGTCGTGGGCCTGGCTCTGCTCCTCGGAGCGGGCGTCGCGTCGGCGCTCGCCCAGGCGTCTTTCCAGATCCCCTTCCCGTTCCAGGCGGGCGGCAAGAAGCTCGCCGCCGGCGCCTACGCGTTGGCGAAGGCGGCGGACGGCGGGCTGGTCCTCCGGCAGGCCTCGACCGGGAAGGAGACGCTCGTCTCGGTGCTCGAGAGGATGCCGAAGCCCAAGCCGCCCGTCGGCGAGCCCGGGCTCGTCTTCGACGAGGTCGGGGACTTCGCGCCGTCTTACACAGAGTACATCACGGTCTACGTTCTTTCGGAGGTCTGGCTCCCGGGCGAGGACGGCTACCGGATCCACGTGACCAAGGGCGCCCACAAGACGAAGGTCGTCACTGCCGGAGCGGTCTTGCCTATTCACCTGCCCGATTGATCCGGGGCCGATCCCTTAACGGTCCGGACGTTCTTTCGGAGAGTGATCGGCCGATAGCGGCGGCCGGCAGGATGAGATGAGAACCAAAGTCCCCACCGACCGTCCGTAGGGCAATAAGAGCCATGCACGATCATGATCCGGGCAAGCGGGATTTCGACCGCGCGGCGGCCGAGTGGGAGCGCAATGAGGCGCGCGTGAGAATGACGACCGCCCTGGCGGATGCGGTCACTGCCAGATTGACCCTGTCCCGTAACCTCGTCGCAATGGACTACGGGGCCGGGACGGGACTCGTCAGCCTCCGGATCCAGCCGCTCGTCGGCCGCATTGTGGCGGCCGACACCTCGCCCGGGATGCTGGCCGTCCTGGAGGAGAAGCTCGCCGAGGCCGGGCTCGAAAACATCGCCGTCCAGCTCTGGAATATCGAAACGGATCCTCTGCCCGAGGAACGGTTTGACGTCATTATCAGCACCATGACCTTCCATCACCTTAAGGAAGTCTCCCCGGCCCTCGGTCGGTTCCACGAACTCCTCACGCCCGGCGGCCAGATCGCCGTCGCCGACCTCGACAGCGAAGCGGGGGACTTCCATGGGGACCCGACGGGGGTATGGCACTTCGGCTTCGACCGGGTACTTCTCCGAAAGCAGTTCGAGGAGGCCGGCTTCCGGCGCGTCCGGACCGAGACCGCCTATCGCCTCGGGCGGCCCGGGGCGGACGGCAAGTTGAAAGAATTCAGCCTGTTCCTTCTGACTGCGATCAAGTGATCCCCGGGCCGCCGGACGCCTCCGGGGCGCCCGGACCGGTGGCGAGTGGCGCCGCCCCCCGCGTTCGGGTAAAATAGTTGTTTTAGAATAGGAAGAGAACTTCACATGATCATCGTCGACGACCTTTCGAAGAGCTTCGGGAAACAGGGGCTCTTCGAGTCCGTCAGCTTCAAGGTCAACCGCCGCGAGCGGGTCGGTGTCGTCGGCCGGAACGGCCACGGCAAGACGACCCTCTTCCGGATGATTATCGGCCAGGAAGAGCCCGATGAGGGGACGATCTCCAAGCCCCGGAACTACAGGATCGGCTACGTCGAGCAACGCATCAGCTTCTCCGAGGATTCCGTCCGGGCTGAGGCCGCCGGGGCCCTCACCCCCGACGCCCACAACGAGCTCTGGCGCGTCGAGAAGGTCCTGGCAGGCCTGGGGTTCGAGCCCAATGACCTTGACAAACATCCCTCCGAGCTCTCCGGCGGCTTCCAGGTCCGCCTGAACCTGGCCAAGGTCCTCCTGGGCGATTTCCAGATGCTCCTCCTCGACGAGCCCAGCAACTATCTTGACATTACCTCCCTCCGCTGGCTCGAGCGCTTTCTCGTGGCCTGGCCCGGGGAGATCATGCTCATCACCCACGACCGGAGCTTCATGGACAACGTCGTGACCCACGTCCTGGGCATCCATCGCCGGAAAGTCCGGAAGATCCAGGGCGATACCGGCAAGTATTACGAGCAGATCGCGGCCGAAGAGGAGATCTACGAGAAGACCAGGGTCAACGACGAGCGGAAGCAGAAGGAGATGGACCTCTTCATCACCCGGTTCCGGGCCAAGGCCCGGCTGGGCGGGCTGGTCCAATCCCGCATCAAGTCCCTGGAGAAGATGGAGAAGAGGGAGAAGCTCCAATCGATCAAGACCCTCGATTTCGCGTTCATCGAAAAAAAGTCCTTCCACAAGTACGCCATGGACGTCCGCGACATCTCGTTTGCTTACACGCCGGACCGGCCCCTCATCCGCCGCTTTTCGATCAGCATCGGAGCCAAGGACCGGGTCTTCGTCATCGGAAGGAACGGGCGGGGCAAGACGACGCTTCTCAAGCTCCTGGCCGGCGACCTCGAGCCCCGCTCCGGCGAGATCACTTCGCCCCAATCGGTCGCGCCCGGATATTTCGAGCAGACCCACATTTCGACGCTGCACGAGTCGAACACGGTCCTCGATGAGCTCGCCTCCGCCGACCCCGAGGGCGACCCCAAACGGTCGAGGACGATCGCCGGGGCGATGATGTTCGAGGGCGACGACGCCCTGAAGAAGATCGCCGTCCTCTCGGGAGGGGAAAAGAGCCGCGTCCTCCTGGGAAAGCTCATCGCGACGCCGCTCAACCTCCTCCTCCTCGACGAGCCGACCAACCACCTCGACATCGAGTCCAACGACGCCCTCCTCGCGGCCATCGACAATTTCGAGGGGGCGGTCGTCATGGTGACCCACAACGAGATGTTCCTCCACGCCCTGGCCGAGCGGCTGGTCGTCTTCGACAACGACGACATCGTCGTCTATGAAGGCGGCTACCAGAGGTTCCTGGACAAGGTCGGCTGGAAGGACGAGGTCATGCAGCGGCCTGCCGGGAGCCTCCAGGCGTGGAACGGCGGGGACGGCCCGGGAAAAGCGAAGCTCGCGCCTAAGGAGCTCCGCCGCCTCCGGTCGGAGGTCATCACCGAGCGGTCGAAGGCCCTGCGGCCCCTTGAAACAAGGATGGCCGAGGTCGAAAAGGCGGTGGAGGAGAACGACGCGGCGCTTAAAAAGCTCAATAAGGAACTCGTCGAGGCCTCCCGGGCCCGGAACGGCGGGCGTGTCGTCGAGCTGTCGAGGTCCATGCACCAGGCCAAGAAAGCGATCGACGGCTTCCTCGAAGAGCTCGAGAAGTTGACCTCAGACTACGGGACGAAGAAAGCCGGATTCGACGCCCGGCTCCGCGCTCTCGACGCCGAGGACGGCTCCGAGAACCCATAAGAAGGGGTTGAACCCGGCTCGTCACCAATAAAAGTGGCGTCGCTCGGCGGCTTTAAGGTATAATCAGCCCTAACGCCGAAAACCAAAAAGCGGCCAGATGCGACACCCGATCTTCATTTTCCTGCTCCTCCTCTGCATGGTCGGACTCCCCTCATGCGGCGGCCGCTCCCAGAATGACGTGATCGTCGCCGGGTCGACGAGCATCCAGCCGTTCGCCGACAAGTGGGCCGAGGTCTTCATGGAGAAACGCTCGGACCTTGGCGTCAGCGTCCAGGGCGGCGGCTCGAGCGCCGGCATCCAGGCCTGCAAGAGCGGGGCCTGCCAGATCGGCATGTCCTCGCGCGAGCTCAAGGCCGACGAGAAGGACCTCCGCGAGATCGTCATCGCGCGCGACGGGCTGGCCATCATTGTCCATCCGTCCAATCCCGTCCGCGGGGCGACGCTCGCCCAGGTCCAGCAGATCTTTTCCGGGGACCTCACGAACTGGAAGTTCATCGGCGGCCCGGACAAGGAGATCACGGTCGTGACCCGCGAAGAGGGTTCGGGGACGCGGGGCGCTTTCCAGGAGCTCGTCATGGGCAAGACCCGGATCTTCCGGGGCGCCATCACCGAGGATTCGAACGGCACGGTCCGCGAGATCGTCGCCAACGATCCCTATTCCATCGGCTTCATCTCGCTCGGGCTCGTCAATGACCAGGTCCGGGCGCTGGCCCTGGACGGGGTCGCGGGCAGCGAGGCCAGCATCCGGGCCGGACGGTACAAGCTCGTCCGCCCGTTCCTCTTCCTGACGAAGGGAGAGCCGACGGGGACCGCCAAGGAGTTCATTGATTTCGTCCTTTCGGAGGAGGGCCAGGCCCTGATCAAAAAAGAGGGGCTCATCCCGGCGAAATAGCGGCCGGCGCAGGGGAGAAAGGTAAGGGGAGAGGATGAACAGGCTGGAGAGAAAAGACCGGCTCGTCCGGCTAACCCTCCTCGTCGTGGCCTTCTCCGCCGTCTCGATCCTGGCCGTCATCACCGTCTTCATGTTCGAGCAGGGCACGCCCGTCATGTTCAAGTACGGCCTGAAGAATTTCCTCGCCGGGTCGGACTGGTACCCCTCAGAAAAAAGCTTCGGCCTCTGGCCGATGATCGTCGGCTCGATCTACGTGACCTTCGGAGCGATGGTTATCGGCGTGCCTTTCGGCCTGGCCTGTGCCATCGTCCTGACCGAGTTCTCGTCCAAGCATGTCCGCCGGGTCATCAAGCCCATGATCGAGCTCCTGGCGGGAATCCCCTCGGTCGTTTACGGGTTCATGGGCGTCGTCATCCTCGTCCCGTTCATCCGGCAGACCTTCGGGGGGCCGGGGCTCTCGGTCCTGGCCGCCTCGATCATCCTGGGGATCATGATCCTCCCGACCATCATCAGCATTTCCGTGGATTCGATCCGGGCTATCTCCCCGGCCTATCGAGAAGGGTCGATCGCCCTCGGGGCCACAAAGTGGCAGACGGTCCGGATGGTCGTCCTGCCGGCCGCGCGGTCAGGGATTATCGCCAGCATCATCTTGGGCATGGGGAGGGCCATCGGCGAAACCATGGCCGTCATTATGATCGCGGGGAACGCCGTCAGCGTGCCCCGGTCGATCCTGTCCCCGGTCCGGACGCTGACCTCGAACATCGCCCTCGAGATGGGCTACGCCGCCGGCGAGCACCGCCAGGCCCTCTTCGCGACGGGGGTCATCCTCTTCATCATCATCATGGTCCTGAACACGGTCGCCAACGTGACCTCTTCCAGGAGAAATAGGGTTAAGGGATGAGCCTCGACCCCCGTCTTTCCCAGCGGATCGCCAAGACCCTTCTCTGGGCCATGACCGTCCTCACGGTCGCCGTCCTCGTCTTCATCATCTTTTTCATCCTGAGAAAGGGCTTGCCCGCCCTCAGCCTCGAATTCTTGACGAAGAACCCCGTCGACATGGGGAAGGGCGGAGGCATCTTTTCCACGGTCATCGGAACGATCGTGCTGACGGCCCTGGCGATCCTCATCGCGACGCCCCTCGGCGTGGGCACGGCCATCTACCTGACCGAGTACACGTGGGAAAACGCCGTGACCCGGGTCATCCGCTTCGGGGCCGAATGCCTGGCCGGCATCCCGTCGATCATCTTCGGGCTCTTCGGCTTCATCCTTTTTGTAACCAAACTCGGGTTCGGCTGGTCGATTCTCAGCGGCGGTTTGACCCTGGCCTTCATGATCCTCCCGACCATCATCCGGACGAGCGAGGAGGCCATCAAGAGCGTGCCCGCCGCCTACCGGCAAGTCAGCTTCTCCCTGGGCGGCACCAAGTGGCAGACCGTGACCAGGGTGGTCCTGCCATCGGCGCTGCCGGGGATCGTGACCGGGATCATCCTCAGCGTGGGACGGAGCATCGGAGAAACGGCGGCGGTGATCTTCACGGCCGGGAGCGCACTCCGGCTCCCGACGTCGCTCTTCTCCTCGACGCGGACGATGGCCGTCCATTTCTACATCCTGGCCAGGGAGGGGATCTCCATGTCCCGTGCTTACGGGACCGCCGCCGTGCTTATCATCGCCATCATGGCCGTCAACATCGCGACCTATTGCCTGATGAACAAATTCATCAAGAAATATTCGTGAGCGGAGAAAGAGGAATGCCCACTGACCCCGTCGCCATCCGGGTCATCCGGTTCAGCCAGTTCTACGGCGACGAGCAGACGCTCATCAACCTGGACCTGGACGTCTTCCGGAACGAGATCCTGGGCGTCATCGGTCCGGCCCGGAGCGGCAAGTCGACCTTCCTCTGCGCCCTCAACCGGCTCAACGACCTCGTCCGCGGGTCGCGGGTCGAGGGGAGGATCGAGATCGACGGCCGGAACATCTACGACCCCGACGTGGACGTCGTTGAGCTCCGCCGGAAGCTCGGGACGGTCTTCGCGACGCCCATCCCCCTGCCGCGGTCGATCTTCGAGAACACCGCCTTCGGGCCGCGCATGGCCGGGGTCCGGGACGAGGTCGAGCTCGACGAGATCGTCCGCGACAGCCTGGAGAAGGGAGGGCTGTATGAGGAGGTCAAGGACCGCCTCGACACGAGCGCCCTCAAGCTCTCCGGCGGCCAGCAGCAGCGGCTCTGCCTGGCCCGGATCCTGGCCCTCAAACCCGAGTTCATCCTCCTCGACGAGCCGACCTCGGGGCTCGACCCCATCTCGACCATGAAGATCGAGGACTCGCTCCGCAAGCTTAAGAAGGAATATACGATCGTCCTTGTGACCAATAACACCAAGCAGGCGGCCCGGGTCGCCGACCGGACAGCCTTCTTCCTCAACGGGGAGCTCATCGAGGTCGGGCCCACAGTCCGCATCTTCACGGCGCCAGCCGACAAGCGGACCGACGATTACCTCCGGGGACGGTTCGGATAGGACCCCATGAGCATCATCGAAGTCCGCGACCTTTCCCTTTTCTACGGGGATTTCCAGGCCCTGAAGGACGTCGGCCTCGGCATCGTGCAAAACAAGATCACCGCCCTCATCGGCCCCTCTGGCTGCGGCAAGTCGACCTTCCTCCGGTGCCTGAACCGGATGAACGACGTCATCGACGACGTCCGGATCTCGGGCACGGTCCTCATCGACGGGAAGGACATCTATCAGCCGGGGACCGACCTCCTCGAGCTCCGGAAGAAGGTCGGCATGGTCTTCCAGCGTCCCAACCCGTTCCCCCTGAGCGTCTACGGCAATGTCGTCTACGGACTGCGCGTCCACGGCGTCAGGGACGGGAAGATCATCGAAGAGCGGCTCGTCCGGAGCCTGGAATCCGTCCATCTCTGGGAGGAAGTCAAGGACCGGCTCGAGGCGAACGCCCTTGGTCTCTCCGGGGAACAACAGCAGCGCCTCTGCATCGCGCGCCTGGTGGCCGTGGAGCCGGAAATCGTGCTCATGGACGAGCCCTGCTCGGCCCTTGACCCGTCGGCCACGGCCAGGATCGAGGACCTGATGTACGAGCTCAAGAAGCGGTACACGATCGTCATCGTCACCCACAACATGCAACAGGCGGCCCGCGTCTCGGACCACACCGGCTATTTTCTTCTGGGCGAGCTCATCGAGTTCGGCCAGACGGACCAGGTCTTCACCAACCCCCGAGACTCGCGAACCGAGGATTACATCACCGGCCGGTTCGGATGAGCCCGAGGCCGTCCGGAGCGCGGGGAGGGTGTGCCGGCCCTTCCCCGAAAAGAGTATAATAGGGCCGATCCGGACGTCGTGTCGGATGGGACAGGGACCCAGGGGGCGGACCCGCGTTCCTGTCGAGGAGGACAGATGGAGAAAAAAGCCGTTCAGGTCCTGGCCGTCTTGACCTTCGCGGCGCTCGCGGCATCCTGCATGATGGTCATGGACCCCGAACAGGCCCCGGCTTGGCAGTCGGCAGCCGAGTTCCGGAAGACGATAGATTTCCAGGCCGGCGGGACGGTCACCGTGGAGCACACGCTTGGCAACGTCGAGATCACGGGCTGGGACAACAACTCCGTAGAAGTGGTCGCCACGGGAAGGGCAGGGGAACCTGGAAGCGGCCGCCGGATCCGGGTCTACAGCACGGAGGACGTCGAACCCTCCGTCGACATCAGGCAGGACGGCGGCGTGCTCAGGATCAGGACGCGCTCCCTCGGCGGGCCGTGGGCTTCCGGGGGCCTGGATTATTCCATCAGGGTCCCGAGCTCGGTCAGCTTGAAGGGGATCACCCTCGACAAGGGTGACGTGACGGTTTCGGACATCTTCGGCCGGGTCGAGGCCGCGATCTCCAAGGGCAAGCTGACCGTCAAGAATTTCTCCGGCGCCGTCAAGGCCTCCATCGAAACGGGGCAGGCGGACGTCGAGCTTTTGGATGTCCGCGAAGGTGACGCCGTCGAGATCACGGTGCAGGAGGGGGACATCTTTCTCCGCCTGGAAGCCGGGACGAGCGCCAGGGTCGAAGCCGAAGCCCCCGGTGGCGAGATCACCAGCGACTACGACCTGGGCCTGAAGCTGCCGGCCCGGACCCTCACCGGCCAGCTGGGCACCGGCGGCGCCAGGATCAAGCTCAATGCCCTTCGAGGGAATATCAAGATCCTGAAAGCCGACTGAGTCGGGCGGATCGCCACGCCCGGCATTCCCACCCTGCTCATTTCCAGCGGAAGGGATCTTTTTTCCGGAAATCAGGCACGAGGTGCTCGTCCGGCCCAAAAGGCTCGGGCTGGAGGAAGAGGCGCTCGAAGCCGAGCCTGACGGCCAGGTCGGCGACCGGCCTGTACTCTTCGGCTGCCAGGGGCCGTTGGATCTCGCCGGGTGCTTGGAAGCACGGATGGTACTGGCTCATCAGGCTCAGGCCGATCAAAGGGGACAGATTTTCCCGGATCCATTCGAGGACCGCCATCGAATCCGCGGCGCAACCGGGAAGGACAAGATGGCGGACGATGAGCCCGCGGCGGGCGGCCTCCCCGGGCCCGAGTGTAAGGACGGGCTGCTGGACCGACATCTCCCGGAGCGCCGCGGACGCGTGCTCGAAATAATCGGCCGCGCCGGAGTACTTTTTCGATATTTCGGGCGATCGGTATTTCAGGTCGGGGAGATAGATATCGACGATCCCTTCCAAGGCTTGGACGACCTCCAGGCTGTCGTATCCGTTGGAATTCCAGACGAGCGGGATCCTGAGCCCTTCACCGCAGGCGATCTTGAGGGCCCGGAGGACCGGAAGGACGACGTGCGTCGGCGAGACCAGGTTGATGTTCAGGGCCCCCTTTGTCTGGAGGCCGAGCATCATTCCCGCGAGCTCCTCGTCCGTGACCGGTTCGCCTTCAAGGAGCCAGCTGAGCTGATAGTTCTGGCAGAAGAGGCATTTCAGGTTGCAACCCGTGAAGAAGATCGTCCCCGAGCCGGACCTGCCGCCGGCTCCCGAGGGTTCCCGGCCTGCGGTGCGAGCCGTGGTGCCACTGAGGGCCGGCTCCTCGCCGAAATGAAGCAGCGCATGGGAAACGGCGGCCCGGCTCCCGGTCTGACAGACTCCCTTTTCGCCCCGGGTCCGGTCCGCCCGGCAGTTCCTCGGGCAGAGCGTGCAGCATTTCTCGAACGGGGCGAGCTTGTCCAACGCCTTTTCGATCAGCCGGGTCTTGCTTCTTGGGTCGATCATCAAACGTTTCCTCTTCGGGGTCCTATTGTAGCAAAAAAAAGCTGAGGGGTGGCATGGTGCCAGTCCCCGCCCGCCCGAGGCGGAAGGGGATTGCGCGAGAGCGCTGGGGGTTCCAAGGGGCGGCTTCCCCCTGGTCGGAGTACTCGGCTGAAGCAGCCGAGTGCGGAGAGGGGAGGTTCAGGAGGGGGCGTTTTCCCCTCTGCCCTCGGGGGGATGGGTGGAGCCGAGGCTGGACGGGGACGCACTATGTCAGGACCCGTCAGTCCTTGAAGTCTGGTACGGTTGATTCAGCGGGCGGCCGTGTGTATATTAGAAGCTCTTTGCAGGGACCGGGAGTCCGCGGGTCCCCTCGAACCTGACGACCGGAGCTGACATTGTTCGCCAAAATCATCGACATCGCCCTTCACCTGGACCGGTACCTCAGCGCCATCATCCAGCAATACGGCCTCTGGACCTACGGCATCCTCTTCGTCGTCATCTTCATTGAGACGGGCTTGGTGGTCACGCCTTTTCTTCCGGGTGACTCCCTTCTTTTCGCCGCGGGGACCTTCGCGGCTCTCAAGGCCCTGAACATCGGCTGGCTGATCGCGCTCCTGGCCGCGGCCGCGATCATCGGGGACACGGTCAACTACTGGGTCGGGCAGGCCCTTGGTCCCAAGATCTTCCACAAGGAAGGATCGCGCGTTTTCAAGAAGGAATACCTCGACCGGACCCACGCCTTCTTCGAAAAATACGGCGGCAAGACGATCATCATCGCCCGGTTCGTCCCGATCGTCCGCTCTTTCGCCCCGCTGGTCGCGGGCATGGGCCGGATGTCCTACGGCAGGTTCATCGCGTTCAACATCGTCGGAGGGGTCGGCTGGGTCGTCCTCCTGACCGGGGCGGGCTACTTCTTCGGCAATATCCCCGTCGTCAGGAAGAATTTCTCCCTGGTTGTCCTGGCCATCATCATCATCTCGACCATCCCCGCCGTGACCGAAGCCGTCCGTCACCGTCGGGAAAAGTCTGCCGCCCCGCCCGGGCCGGAACCCAAATCCAATATGGACTAGGCAGCGCTGAGGCCGCCCTCATCCCCCGGTCCCCGGGATCCAGTCCCGTCGGTTCCCCCGCCAGCTTGGAGGCGTATCCGCGGAATCAGGACCTAAGATTTGTTTCAGATATTTATCAGAAGTGCGGCTCCGAGCCACTCCGCCGCACTTCTGCTGGTCGCTCCTCAGAATCCGCTCCCTGCCGGCCCCCCTCCGCGACGGGGGCTTTCGGACGGCTATCGTCGCCGCCCGGAGGTCGATTTCACTTGGGTTATTACCCGATATTAAGGCCGGCAAGTGTCTTGGCCAGGCGTCGGAGCTTCGGCGAGGCCAGGGAGTGGTGGGCGGTCATGTCGGTGTGCAGGGGGGTCAGCGAGATATATCCCTCGTGGGCGGCGATGACGTCCATGCCCTTGTCGCCGACCCTCCTGGGAGTCCCGGTCCCGATCCAGAAGTAGGACGAGTCCCGGGGGTCTTTCTTCTCGATGATCTCGGGATCGTAGAATTTCCACCCGAGCCGGGTGATCTTGACGCCTTTGAGCGGAGGGGGCGGGACGTTGACGTTCAGGGTGACGCCCGCGGGAAGACCCGCCGCCAAGATCGTCTCGGCGATGCGCCGGACGACGTCCGCGGCGAGGGAGATCGCGAAACGGCCGCGGGCGTCCGGGAGCATGGAAACAGCCACGGACGGAACACCGAGGAAAGTCCCCTGGAGCGCTCCGGCGACCGTCCCAGAGTAGTTGATGTCCTGCTGGCCGAGGTTCGGCCCGGGATTGATCCCCGAAATGATCAGGTCGGGCCGGCGGGGGAGGAGCTTCTGGAGGGCGAAGTAAATGCAGTCCCCCGGCGTTCCCTCGACGGCCCAGATCCGGGGCTTGATGTGGTGGATGCGGAGGGGCTGGCGGAGGGTGATGGACAGTGACGAAGCGCTTTTTTCCCGGTCCGGCGCGACGATATAGGTCATCCCGATCGTCCGGAGCCGGCGATAAAGGACCTGGATCGTCTCCCGGAAAAAGCCGTCGTCGTTGGTCAGGAGGATGAGGGGCTTTTCGCCCGGGCCGCGTTTCGCTGTTGCGCTCGTCAACGGCCTACTTCTTGATCATGACGAGGAGCATCTTGAACCGGGAAACGGCCCTGAGGGCGTGGGGGATCCCGGCGGGCATGATGATCATCTCGCCCTGCTTGAGCGCGTGGGCCTGGCCGGCGATCGTGATGTCGGCCGCCCCGTCGAGCCCGATGACCAGGGCGTCGAAGGGGGCCGTGTGCTCGCTGAGCTGCTGGCCTTGGTCGAAGGCGAACGCCGTCACCGTCCCCGTTTTCTCACGGACGATCTCGCGGCTGACGACCGCGCCGTCCTGATACTGGACCAGAGCCGGGAGATCGATGGCCTTCGCCTTCAAGTCCTCCGCGTTTTTTTCTTTTGGGCTGGAGGCCATGGCGTCTCTCCTTTTTTGCCGTCAGACTTTCCCCGAAATATACTGGCAGTATCCGTAGGCGATGGGCCCGCTCTTGGTCGTCTCGCAGGGGAATTCGGAACATTCAAAACAGAGGGCGACGCCCTTTTCGAACGCGCAGGTGGCGATCCGGCAGAACTTGTTCTCTTTCGGGACGCATCCCGCCGCGCCGTTAGGACATTCGGCCCTGACCATCCTGGGGCACTTCTCGCAGGCCATCCCGCAGACGCCGATCTTCATGAACGGAACCCTCGAATGATAATAAAATGGTCGGGACGGGCGGATTCGAACCGCCGACCCCATGCACCCCAAGCATGTGCGCTACCAGGCTGCGCCACGTCCCGAACCGGGGCCTCTCATTATAGCAGAAAAAACGGATATTCTTAGCCCTTTTTGGGCTTTTTTTCGAGGGAGGTCGCGATCTCCTGGAGCTCGCCTCTGACGTTGTAGAGGGCCTTCCGGAGCTTCTCCGGATGGATGGGAAGTGAAGGGAGAAGGCCGAATTCCTCCTCGATCCGGCGCCTGACGCCGGCCATGGTCAAGGTTTTTTCGGACAGCAGCTCCTTGATCCGGAGGATGATGTCGAGGTCCTTCTGCCGGAAGAACTTCTGGCCGCTCCCCGTCCGGCCGGCGTTGAGGAACGGGAATTCCGCTTCCCAGGACTCGAGGGTTTCCGGGTCGAGCTTGGCCAGCCGCGCGGCTTCCTCGAACCTGTAGACGAGCTTTCCCTTGGGCTTGTCGTCCCTGAAGAGCTTGGGTTCGGCGGTTTCGTTTCTCACGGGCGTTCCGGGAAACCCAAGATTAGCATTTTCGCGCCCGGCGGTCAAGGCGAGCGGAAGGGAGAGTGTGATATAATCCGGGCCTGGTCGCTTGCCATGGCCGACAGACCGACAGCTCGGGATAAGGAAACGCACACGCCGCTCGCCGAGAGGATGCGGCCGCAGACCTTCGACCGCGTTTACGGTCAGGACCACCTCCTGGGCAAGGGCAAGATCCTCTCCGAGCTTATCGAAAACAACCGGCTGGTCTCCATCATCTTCTGGGGTCCGCCCGGGTCCGGGAAAACCACTCTGGGCATCATGCTTGCCCGGCATTTCGACCTGCCTTTTGAGTTTTTCAGCGCCGTCCTTTCCGGGATCAAGGAAGTCAAGGAATTCATGGCCCGGGCCGAGGCGCAGCGCAAGCTCTACGGGAAGCCGATGATCCTGTTCATCGACGAGATCCACCGGTTTAACAAGGCCCAGCAGGCGGCCTTCCTGCCCTACGTGGAAAAGGGCGACATCGTCCTCTTCGGGTCGACGACCGAAAACCCCTCCTTCGAGATCATCGCCCCCCTCCTGTCGCGGACGAGGGTCCTCGTCCTCAAAGAGCTTGACCGGGAAGCCCTGGCGCGGATTGCCAGAGACGCGCTCGGGGACAAGGAACGGGGGCTTGGAAAACTCAAGCTCGAGATCGTGGCCGGTGCCCTGGACCTGCTCATCGACTTCGCCAATGGCGACGCCCGTCGGGCCCTGAACACGCTGGAGATCGCCTCCAGCCTGACGAAGGGGCCTTCGATAACGCTCGAGAACGTCCAGGAGGCCCTCCAGAAACGGACTCTCCTCTATGACAAGGACGGGGAGGAGCACTACAACCTGATCTCCGCCCTCCACAAGAGCCTCCGGAACAGCGACGTCGACGCCTCGCTCTACTGGCTGGCCCGGATGATCGCCGCGGGCGAGGATCCCCTCTACGTCGCCAGGCGGCTCGTCCGCTTCGCTTCGGAGGACGTGGGCCTGGCCGACCCGCAGGCGCTCGCCGTTACCCTCCACGCCAAGGAGGCTTACGACTTCCTAGGCTCCCCGGAGGGCGAGCTGGCCCTGGCCGAGGCCGTCGTCTACCTCGCATCCGCGCCCAAGAGCAACCACGTCTACTCCGCGTTCGGCGCCGCGGTGAAAGATGTCGAGCGAAGCCCCCACGAGCCCGTCCCCCTCAATATCCGGAACCCGGTGACGCCTCTCATGAAGGAGCTCGGCTACGGGCAGGATTACAAGTACGCCCACGATTTCGCGGGCTCGACGACCGACATGGAGACTCTCCCGGAACGGATGAAAGGCCGGAAATATTACGAGCCCGGGCCCTACGGCTTCGAAAAAGAGGTCCGCAAGCGGATCGAGTGGTGGGAGGCCCTGAAGGCCAAGATCAGAGCCGGGAAGCCGTCCTAGGCGTCAACCCTCGGCCGCCGGCGGCCCGTCCTTCTCTTCCTTTTCCTTGAGCAGGTAATAGACTTCCCAACTGATGTCGTCCGCCAGACAGCCGATGCACGACTTGGGGGTCGTGGCGATCTCGTCGTCCGCGATCTTGTCCTTGATGATCCTCTTGACCATCCTGCGGATCTTGTAGAGAAGGATGTAGTTGACCATGCCGGTTTCCTGGAACCGGATGATAGCAGTTTGGGCCCGTTTTTGCAAAACCGCTTTCGGAGGGGTCCCGTCCCGGTGCGTCCCCGTCCGCCTCGGGCGGGCGGGGACTAGCACCGTGCCCCTTACCTTTATCATGTCGTCAGTTTGCGCGTCTGATGAATCATGCTATAGTTGGCACGTCAACGAGATGAAAAGAACCGTCGCCGCGCTACTGGCCCTGGCCCTGTGCCTCCCGCTCTTTTTCTGCCGGCCCGTCCGGTTGAACATGGCCCCGCGCCCTGAGACGCTCGGCTTTCCCCTGATCGAAGAAAAGGCGCTGCCGTTCGAGGGGACGGCCAACGGGCCCGTCAAGGTCCGCTTCGGGACGGCCTACTTCACGACGGAAGAGGGCTTTCTCTACAGTGTCGACGTCCTTTCCCAGCGGATCCTCTGGAGGTTCAAGGCCGACCGGCCCCTGCCCTCGGGCCCGGAGCTCGGCGACGAGTCGATTTCGGTCCGCGATGAAGGGAACACGATCTACGTGTTGGATCCTGACGGCCGCACGATCCTTAAGACGACGCCGTCGGACCCGGTGACGACCCCCGTCCGCGAAATCCAAGGCCGGATCTATTTCGGGTGCGGGAACGGCCTCATCGCCGCTCTCGACGTTCAAAAAAACGGTCAGCCCGCCTGGGAGTACAAGGCGGGGGCGACCGTTCGCTCCGGCCCCGTCTTTTCGGGGGGCCTTGTCTTTTTCGGCACGGACAACGGCCGCGTCTACGCCCTGGATAATAACGGGAAGCCCATCTGGACGTTCGCCGCCCGGGGCGCTGTCCGCGTCGATCCCGGGGCCTCGGACGGCCGGATATATTTCGGGACAGAGGACCGCTATTTCTACTGCCTGGCGGCGGCGACCGGGAAGAAGAAATGGGTTTTCCGGCTGCCCGGCGCGCCCGTCCGCCCCCCGAGGCCGGCCGGGAAGCTGGTCATCTTCGCGGCCTCGGATAGCGTCGCGTATGGCCTCAGGGCGCGGAACGGCGAGATCGCCTGGTGGCAACCCGTCCCTTCGAGGGTCGTCCACGGGCTCTTCGTGGCCGATGGCGTCGTCCTCGTTTCCTCAGCCTCGCCGGACATCGTCGGCTTCGATCTCCAGGCCGGCTTCCGGACCGGGAGCTACCGGGCGGCGGCCGACCTCCGGGCCGGGGCCGAGTGGGCCACGCCTTATCTCGTCATCATCGAGCCGGACCCGGCCTCGGCGGGGGAGAAGATCGTCTTCCTCAAACGGGACAGGCGCCCCGTCGGGACCTTGGGCAAGCCGAGTGCCGTCCGGCGTTGAAAACGGCCCGGAAAAGCTTTAGAATCGGCCTTCGAGAAAGGAGTGACCCCATGAAGCGCGAAGAAGCCCTGGAACTTCTGAAGCAGCATCTCAAGAACAAGAACCTGATCAAGCATTGCCTCGCCGTAGAGGCCTGCATGAGGGCGATCGCCGTCCGGCTGGGGCACGACCCCGAGCCCTGGGGCCTGGCCGGCATCCTCCATGACCTCGACTACGAGGTCACCGAAAAAAGCCCCGAGCTCCACACCACAGAGACCGTCAAGATCCTCCGGGACAAGGGCATCGACGAGGCCATTATCCAGGCCGTCCAGGCCCATGCCGGCAAGGTGCCCTGCCTGACGCCGATGGACTGGGCCATTTTTTCCATCGACCCTCTGACCGGGCTGATCATCGCCGCGACCCTGATGCATCCCGATAAAAAGCTCAAGGGGATCGACCTTGAGTTCGTCAAGCGGCGCTACAAGGAGAAAAGCTTCGCCCGGGGAGCGCGGCGCGAGGAGATCGAACAGTGTGTCAACCTCGGCCTCGGCCTGGACGAGTTCATCTCCATCGCCATCGCGGCCATGCAGGGGATCGACCAGGACCTCGGCCTGGCCTAGAACAGCCCCGCTTTGAGCCCCACCTCAAGGAACCTCCCCCTCCAGGGGAAGCCCAGTTCCGTGTAGAAATAGTGGTTGAAGACGTTGGTGACGCGGATGAAGGGCTCGAAATCCCCGACGGCATAGCTCAGGACGGCGTCGAGGCTGAAATAACTGGGGATGGTCAGGAGCGCCGACGTGCTCGAGTTCCAGTACCATGACTCGGAAGCCAGGATGCCGGTCAGGCCGAGGCGCAGGCGGCTCAGGGCCCTGAATCCTACCTCGAACGTCCCGTTATGCTTCGGGAGGGCATCGAGCGGCCGGTTGTCCGTCTCGTCCCTGTGGTCGAGGAATGTATAGTTCAGCAGGGTGTCGAGCCCGAACCCTCCGCAGGTCCATGCCCTCTGGGCCTGGAGCTCGAAGCCGTTGATCCGGGCTTTGTTGATGTTGTAATACCGCCGCGTTCCGTCGGGCAGCAGGACTGTATTGATGAAGTCGCGGAGCGTGTTCAGGAAGAACGACCCGGTCAGGAAGAATCCCTTGTTGTAGGTCGCCGAGAGCTCAAAACTCCGGCCGAACTCGCTCTTGAGGTCGGGGTTCCCGCTCGAAAAGGAATAGAGCGACCGCATCGAGGGGAACTTGGATTTCGTGGCATAGGAGATATGGATGTCCAGGGCGTCGATCGGCGAATACTTGAGGCCCACCAGGGGATTGACCTTCGTCGTCGTCCCGCCGATGAACTTGCGGAGGCTGTCGACGCTGGCGCCCACGATGAGCTTCCAGTCCTCGAGGAAGCTGATGTGGTCCTCGAGCCCGACCGAGAACATCTTCTGCTGGTACCCGTACCAGGGCAGGGCCGTATCGTCTTGCTGGCGGGTCTTGTCGGCCTCATAATAGACGCTAGCCTTCAGGGAATTCCACGACGCCGGCGAGTACTCGCCGAGCCCGAAGAAACCATAGATGGGGTTATCATAGGTGCTCTCGGCCGAGAGGGCGGCCATCGAGCCGTTGGCGTACTGGTCCAGGACGTTGTAATAACTCACGTAGTAGCCCCGGAAGCGGACGAAGGCCTTGTCCCCGATCGATGTGTACCCGCCCGCGCTGACCGAGGTCCGGTCCCAGTCCTTGAAGCGCCAGTAGCGGGCCCGCCCGAAGAGGGTCGGTGGAATGCCGTAGGCCGAATGATAGCGATCGGCGTTGATCATGATCTCACTCGTGCTCGAGGGGTTGTAGATGACTTTGCCGCTCAGGTTGAACCGCTGGTAGTCGCTCAGGAGACGGTCCTGCTTGACGCCGGAGGGGTCCGTGTAGCGAAAGCCGCCGGAGTCCTGATAGAGGGCGGAGGCCACAACTCCCACCTTGCCGAGCTGGAGGGCCGTATCGGCCCCGGCGCCCCGGGTGTTCTGGTTGCCCATCGCCAGCGTGAGGTAGACCCTCGGGTCTGAGGTCGGGCGCCGGGTGATGACATTGACGATCCCGCCCAGGGTGTTCGGGCCGTAGAGGACCGAGGACGGGCCCTTGGTGATCTGCATGGACTGGACGCCGCCCGTGGAGACGGTCTTGAGGTCGAAGGTCCCGAAATAGGGCTCGACGATGGGGACCCCGTCGACGAGCAGGGCGATCCGCCCCGAGTCGATCCCGCGGAGCTTCAGGGTGTATTCACCTTTCCCCCCGAGGGTGACCGTAGCTCCCGGGGCGTAATTAAGGACCTCCGACAGGTCCAGGGGCCTCAGCTGCTGGATGGTCGTGGCTTCGATCGTGGTGACGGTCGCCAACGGTATTTCCCGGGGCGCCTTGCCGATGACCTGGATCTCTTCCGTGATCCTGACCGGCTTTTCCTGTTCTTTTTCCTGCTCTTTTTTCGTCTTCTCCGGGGTTTGTTCCTGGCCGGCGAGGACGATCGGGCTCAGGCAGAGCCCGAAAGCGACCAGGACCAAAGCGAGGATCGCGAGGGGGGAGGAAACCGGACGCTTCATGACGTTCTCCTTTTCGAGAAGGGGAGGAAAAACCGTTTCCCGTTTTTCCCTATCGGTCGGAGGGCGTGGCCACTGAGGGCGTTAGCGCCTCGGACTCGGAGACGCGGCGTATCATAGCAAGAGTTTGGGACCAGGTCAACTTTATTCCGTGCCGGACCCGGCCTTCTCAGCCCCGGACAATACGTCCGGCCCGAGCCCGGGCTATTTCGCCGGCCGCACCTGGAGCTTGCTGTGGCGGACGCCGTAGAGGAAGTAGATCAGGAGCCCGACCAAGAGCCAGACGCCGAAGCGGATCCAGGTGATCTTCGGCAGGCTGTACATCAGGTAGAAGCAGAAGGCGACCGTGACGAGCGGGGTGAAAGGGACGCCCGGCGTCCTGAACTTCCGCTCGACCTCGGGCCGCGTCTTCCTCAGGACAATGACGCCCACGGAGACGAGGACGAAGGCGAAGAGAGTCCCGATGTTGCAGAGGTCGATGATCATCGGCAGCGGGAAGAGGCCGGCGATGACCGCCGTCGCGACGCCCGTGATCCAGGTGCAGATGTGGGGCGTCTTGTGCACCGGATGGACCCTGGAGAACCCGGCGGGCAGGAGCCCGTCGCGGGCCATGACCATGAAAATCCGGATCTGGCCGTAGAGGGTGACGAGCAGGGTCGAGATCATGCCGATGATGGCTCCCGTGGCGACAATCGCCCCTCCCCACTGAATCCCGATCCGGGCCAGAGCGGCCGGCAGCGCGTTGCCGACGTCGATCAGTTTGTAGGGGACGATCCCCGTCAGGACGAAGGCCACCGAGACATAGAGGATGATGACGACGCCCAGGCAGAGCATGAGGCCCAGGGGGACGTCCTTTTTAGGGTTCTTGGTTTCCTCGGCCGCCGTGGAGACCGCGTCGAAGCCGATATAGGCGAAGAAGATGATGGCCGCCCCGGCCATGATGCCCTTCCAGCCGAACGGCATCATGGGTTGGAGGTTGGAGAGGCTCACGTGCCGGACGCCGAGGAAGACGAAGAGCAGGATGACGATGATCTTGACGAGGACGATGATATTGTTGATCTTGGCGCTCTCCTTGATCCCGATGTAGAGGATCCAGGTGATGAGCAGGGTGATGACGATGGCCGGAACGTCCACGACGCCGCCCGAGAGGACGATCTTGCCGGCGGCATTGGTGGTGATGGGCGGCGTGAGCAGGGCCTTCGGCAGTTTGACGCCGGCGCTCTGGATGAGCCCGATGAACGTCGTCGACCAGCCCGAGGCCACGGCGCTCGCGGCGACCAGGTATTCGAGCATCAGGTCCCAGCCGATGATCCAGGCGATGACCTCGCCGAAAGCGACGTAGGAATAGGAGTAGGTGCTGCCCGCGACCGGGAACATGCAGGCGAGCTCGGAATAAGTCAGGGCGCAGAACCCGCAGGTGACGGCGGCGATGATGAACGACAGGAGGACGCCCGGGCCCGCCAGCTGGGCCCCCTGGCCCGTGGCGACGAAGATGCCCGTCCCGACGACCGATCCGATGCCCAGGGCGGCCAGGTCGATCGCCCTCAGGTTCTTCTTGAGTTGCGAGTGCTCCGAGGCCTCGTCGATCTGCGCCGGGGTTTTGGTGATCCAGATATTCATGATGGACCTCTTTGCGGATGGGATGGTCTTGGGGCCATGAAACGGGGATTATATCGAAACGCCGGAATAATTCAAACCGTTTTTGACTTGCTCCCGGCCGTATGCTATAAATTGCGCGGACAAACAATCGGAAACAGGGTGCGGACAGGATGAGGATCGTCGCCGCCGTGGGTCTTTCCGAGACGGGGAAGACCCTTCTTCTCACCGGGCTCATCAGCGAGTTCAAGCGGAGGGGTCTGCGGACGTTCGCCGTCAAGCACTGCGCCCACGGGTTCATGCTGGACACGGAGGGCAAGGACACCTGGAAGTACGCCCGGGCGGGGGCCGACGGGGTGGCCATGGTCTCGTCCGAGGAGTGGGCCGTCCTTCAACGGGCGAGGGACGTCGGCCTGCGGGCCCTGGCCGGAAAGGCGTTCGACGGAGCGGACATCGTCCTCCTCGAAGGCGGGAAAGAGGCGCGCGGGATCAGGAAGATCGAAGTCCTGCGCTCCGGCGTCTCTGACATCGTCCAGACGCCTCCGGACGAGCTCCTGGCCGTCGTCTCGGACCGCGGCGCCCCGCCGGGGACGGCCGTCCCCGTTTTCACGCTGTCGCAGACGGCCGAGATCTGCGACCTGATCCTGTCCCAGGGGGAGGACGCGATGCCGGAAATCAAGCTGGAAGTGGATGGCCGGGAAGTCATCCTGAATCCGTTCGTCCGGACCTTCATCGAGAGAACGGTCCTGGGCATGGTCACGTCCCTGAGCGGAATCGACCCGGACCCGAGAAAGATCTCTCTCGTCATCGACCGGGACGGGCCGTCCCCGAAGAAACCCTGAGGACGGCCTTCGGAGGAGGGCGCCGTGACGGAATCGTCTCTCAAGTTCGCCAAGGATTATTTTTCGCGGCGGGACCCCGCCGTCCTGGACATCCTCCGCCGGAGCTCGGTCGGGATTGCGGGGGCCGGGGGGCTGGGGTCCAACGTGGCGATCTCGCTGGCCCGGGCCGGGGTCGGCCGCCTCGTGATCGCCGACTTCGATCGGATCGAGCCCTCGAATCTCAACCGGCAGCAGTATTACGTCGACCAGGTCGGACGGGTCAAGGTCGAGGCCCTCATGGAGAACCTCCTCAGGGTCAACCCGTTCTCCGTCTATGAAATCCACAACGTCAGGATCACCCGGAGAAACGCGGCCGGGATCTTCCGCTCGGTCGACGTCCTGGTCGAGGCCTTCGACAAGGCCGGGGCCAAGGAGATGCTGATCGAGGCCTGCCTCGGCCGCTTCCCGGGCCGGCCGATTGTGGCGGCTTCGGGCCTCGCGGGGTACGGGAAAAACCGGAAGCTCCGGGCCCGCCGGCTGGGGAACCTCTATATCTGCGGCGACGAGGAAAGCCAGTGCCCGGCAGGCGTCAGTCCGATGGCGCCGCGGGTAGGCATTGTCGCTAACATGCAGGCCAACCTGGTCGTGGAACTGCTTGTCAAAATGAGAGGTCATCATGTTCAAGGTCAATGAGTATTTCGACGGCAAGGTCAAGTCGCTGGCTTTCGAGACAGCCGAGGGCCCGGCGACGATCGGCGTCATGGCCCCGGGTGAGTACGAATTCGGGACCTCGACGGTCGAGATCATGACGGTCATCACAGGCAAGCTCACGGTCAAGCTGCCGGGAAGCGACGCCTGGAAGGACTACGGCCCCGGAGCCAGCTTCACGGTCGAGGCCAAGGAAAAATTCCAGCTCAAGGTCGCGGCCGACACGTCTTACCTCTGCCTCTATCGCTAGGACAAAAAAAGGGACGCTCAGGAGGATTCAGTATCTCCAGCCCATGACCGCCCGGGCGAAGATGTTCATGAGGATGGGGACGATCTAGATCAGCGCAACCGCCAGGATCCGCTTCGGAAGCCGGAGAATAATAAAAATGTCCCCTTTTAGAGGCTTTTCTGCGTCCAGTCGCCATCGATCAGCCGCCACATTTTTCCAGTGGGGTTTTCGTCGCGCAATTCCACGGGCAGACGGCCCGGTCGCACGTGATCGTAGCACTGAAGGGCGGCGAACCTGAGGATCGAGGCCGGAAAACCAACCGCAGTGAACCCCGGGTGCCCGGTGGCGGGGTAGGGGCCGCCGTGGTTCATGGCTGGCGAGACGGCGACGCCCGTGGGCATCCGGTCGTTCAGCAGCCGGCCGGACTTCCGCCGGAGAAAGGGCTCGATCGCATCATGGACGGCGTCATCATGGCCGCCGCTGTGGCTATAAATCGTCGCCGTCAGCTGACCTTCCAGGCTGGACGCGATCTCCTTTAACTCGCCGATGTCCCGCGCCAGGACGATCAAGGACAGGGTTCCGAAGGATTCGACCTGGAAATACCTCGGGTTCCGGAGAAATCCGGCGCCTGAAAGGAGGAAAAGCGTAGGCTGGAACCTGAATCCCGGGCCGCCAGCTTCTCGCCCTCCTGTGACGAGCTCGGCTCCCGACCGGGCGAGCCGGGCCGAGGCCTCCTTGAGCCCTTCGAGGACTTGCGGCCCAAGGAGAATTCCAGGCTCCGAGCTCACGTACAAATCCTTCACCTGCCCGATCAAGGCTCGACTCCCGGGACTGTCGACGAGAACCACGAGCCCCGGCCTCGTGCACATCTGACCCGAGCCGAGGAGGCAGGAATTGAAAAGCTCTCCGGCGATATCCGCCGCCCGTTCCTCGATCGCCCCAGGAAGAATGAAGACCGGGTTGGCGCTCGACATCTCGACGTAGATGGGTTTTCCCGCCCGGTCGGCGGCCTCCTTGAGCTTCATCCCGGCCGCGCGGCTGCCGGTGAACGCCGTCGCCCCCACGGAAGGATGAGACACGAGCCGCAGGCCCTCCTCTGCGGCGAAATGATAGAGAACCTGGACGGCCGCTCCGGGCAATCCCGAAGCCTTGAGGGATTCGGGGGCCGCCCCGGCGAGGATCCGCGTTGTCCCGGGATGCCCCGGGTTCGCTTTGGCGATCACGGGGTTTCCGGCGGCCAGCGCGGCCGCAAAATCTCCGCCGGCGACGGCGTTGAAGGCGAAGGGAAAATTGTTCGGGCTGAAGATGATGACCGGGCCGCCGAGCGGGGCGTATTTCGAACGGATGTCGAGCTTCGTGTCGATGGTGGCCCGGCACCAGGAACGGTCACGGCAGGCCTGGGCCGCTTGACGGAGCTGATCGACCAGGCGGGGGAACTCCACGGACCTGAGACGCGGTTCAACCGGGAGGGCCGTTTCGAGATGGGCCATCGCCACGAGTTCCTCGCGGCGGCCATCGACCTTTTCGGCGAACGCCTCGAGAAACGCGGCGATCCGGTCCGGGCCGGCCCGGGCAAGCTCATCGACGGCCTGGGCCGCGGCTTCAAGAGCGTCCTTGATGTCCGTCCATGTGGAAATCGGGTAGGCGCCGGGAAGATGCTTCCCGGTCCCAGGGTCGATCGTACTGAAAGACCCGGCGGGATGGGAGGCCTGCCGCCATTCTCCGTCGATCAGGATTTCATGAATCATCTCATCCCCCCGAGTAGAGAGGAGAGATGACGATCCGGTCGCCCTCACGGACCTCTTCGCCCGGGGCGACGGCCCGGCCGTTCCGGGTGACGATCCGAGGCCGGGCTTTGTCGATGCCCACCAGAGCCAGGAGCCCCTCGACCGTCGACGACAGGGCGACCTCCATCTCCTTTTCGCTGAAGCCGAGCTGGTTGACGAACGGCCCGATCAGCTTGACGGTGATCTTCATCGCTCTCTCCCGGGATGACCCTCGGGCTCTTCCCCGTCGCGATCTCAGGTCAGGGACCCGAACTTTTCCGCCGCCTTGGCTTCCGCGGCCAGCCCGAGCCGTTCGAGCGTGGCCCGGGTCGGGATGCCGCGACGGTCGTAGCCGCGGATATCGTAGTAATGCAGGAGCAGCCCGTCGTACTTGTCATATTCGAGGTGCTGGCCGGCGATCGGTCCTTCCGTGTCGACGTTGGCCGGGTCGAACCAGACGGCCGGCGGGTAGTCGAGCTTCCGGTCGGTCTGGGGGTATTCCCTGAGCCAGAAAAGCTTGATCATGGCGTACACCCGGTCGGAGACCGTCCAGAAATCGTCCAGCGTCCAGTTGAGGCCGCTGACGGCGTTGAAATACTTCGGGTAGTTCTCGAGGCCCCAGCCGAGCTCGATCCAGGGGAAGCGGCAGGCCACGATGTACTCGAAGAGGCCGCCCCGGATCCGCTGAAGGTCGATAACTTTCTGGGCCTTCTCGGGTCCGTAGGACTCGCGGGAGGTCTGCTTGAGCTCAAAGGTGATGACCCAGGACTCCTTGTGATGGGCGCCGATCGGGCTGACCCCGAAGGCCAGGGCCATGCCCGGGATGAACTTGCAGTTATAGGCCGCGACTTCGAGGCCCTTGACCTGCATGGCGTAGGCTTCCGAGCCCTTGCCGATCTTCCTGGCAGCCCGGAGCGAGCCCTCGGCCAGGAGGTTGCCCACCTCGCCCTGACGAAGGGCGATGGCGGTCAGGATCTTCTTGAACTTCTCGGCCTCCCCGAACCTGATATCGCCGGCGACGGCGCCGTGGTCGACGGCGTCGGCGTAGAAGCTGAGGACGCAGCCGCCCGACATCGTGTCGATCCCGTAGTCGTCGCACATGTAGTTCAGGGCGGCGACCTGGGGCAGGTCGAAGATCTCCAGGTTGGGGCCGAGAAGCCCGACGTTCTCGTAGTCGAGCTCGGACTCGCGGCCTGCGTCGTCGTGGATGGTGATGCCGCAGCGCATGGTGCAGTTCGGGCAGCCGTAGGTGGCGATCCGGGCGTTGTTCAGCCTCTCACCGTCCACCTTCCAGGCGTCGGGATGGTGCGTTTTCCGGAAGTTCCGGACGGGGAGGGCCGCGACTTCGTTGCACCAGGCGAGGACCCCGGTCGTGCTCTGGATGGACCAGCCGGACTGCTTGTCGATCTCATGGACCTTCTTCAGGTCGTCATGGCCGAGCTTTTTCATCCCGGCCGGGTCCGCCTGGGGAATAGGTTTCGTCCCCTTGGCGACGATGGCCTTGAGCCGCTTGGAGCCCATGACCGCGCCCATGCCGGGCCGGCCGCCCGCCCGGCCCTCCAGGCTGCGGATGACGGCGTACCGGACCAGGTTCTCGCCGCCCTGGCCGATGTTGAGGACGCCGACCCCCTTGCCGTACTTGGCATAGATCCAGTCGTTCGTTGCATAGGTCCCTTTTCCCCAGACCTCATCGGCCGGGAGGAACTCGACCTTATCGTCCTCGATGTAGAGCATGGTCGGCCGGTCGGCCCGGCCCTCGACGATCAGGGCATCGTAACCGCACCTGCGCAGGTGCTCGGTGATGCGGGTCCCGAGGTTGCCGTCTCCGTAGCCTCCCGTGATGGGGGACTTGGCGGCCACGACCGTTTTCCCTGTGTTCGGGGCGGGGATGCCGGCGATGGGGCCGACGGCCACGATGAGCTTGTTGTCGGGGCCCAGGGGATCGATGCCGGGCTTGAGCTCGTCGTAAAGGATCTTGACGGCGAAACCGCGTCCGCCGATCCACTTGCGGGCGAATTCCTCGGAAAAGGTCTCGATCTTGGACGTTTTCGTCGTCAGGTTGACTCTCAGGATCTGCCCGGTCCAGCCGTTCATGATGAACTCCTCCGCGGATGGATGATTCCGCTTCCCATCCTAAACGGACGGCCGGTTCGAGTCAAGGGGAATGCCTGGCCGTTTTCCCGTCTCGCGGGCCGAATGAGGGCGAAAAAAGCAGAAATTTCGTATAATAGAGTGGACCCGGGACCCAACTCGGTGAAAGGAGCTCACGACATGCCCAAGAAGCTTTATCGGTCCGTGACCCAGAAGATGCTGGGTGGAGTCTGCGGCGGCCTGGCCGAGTATTTCGACATGGACGTCTCGCTCGTCCGGCTGATCTTCGTCGCTGTCTGCCTGGTCACGGCTGTTTTGCCGATGACCCTCTTCTACATGATCGCCTGGATCGTTGTGCCCATGGAGAAGCCCAAGCCCTAGGGATGGGGGAATTTCCCGTTGACTTGCCGGACCTTATCCGGTATAACCAAGGCGGTTTTCCGAGATGGGTATGAAAAGCGCCCTTGAAATTCCGTTCAAGCACATCGCGATCGAGGGCGTTTTCAGGTCGCGGAAGACCCAGCTGGCCAATATCCTGGCCCAGCGGATCGGGGGCAAGGTCGTCTTCGACCACGTCGGCAACCCCTATCTCAAGGATTTCTACAACGAGAAGGAAGGGTCGTCCTTCCTGACCCAGCTCGTCTTCCTGGCCAACCGCTACAACCAGCAGGTCCGCCTCCTCCAGAGGGACCTCTTCGTCGACCGGATCATCTGCGATTATCTCTTCGAAAAGGACAAGATCTACGCCTACCAGACCCTGTCGGACGACGAGCTCCTGGTCTACGAGAAGATCTACGGCATCCTCTCCGAGAGGGTCTCCAAGCCGGACCTCGTCATCTACCTCCAGATCTCCCTGTCCACGCTCGCCCGGCGGATCGCCAAGGAGGGCGACGCCCTCGAGAAAAACATCTCCGAAAAGTACCTCGAGGACATCGTCGAGGCCTTCGACTACTTTTTCTTCAACTATCAGGCGGCGCCGCTCCTGGTCATCAAGGCGGACGACCTCGATTTCAACCGCGAAGACGACGTCCAGGACCTGATCGGTCAGATCCGGGACATGAAAAAGAGCTCGCTCTATTATGTCCCCCAGAGCTACGGAGGAAAAGGAGCGAAAAAAGGATAGGCGACGCGGCCCGGAGGCCTCCGGCCACGGAACCGGACTCACCGGACGGTGAATATGGACTTTACCTCAATCCCGCGGCGGAGGCGGGATGGGGAGAAAGGACGGAACATGCCGGACCAGCCAGCAGTCAAAATCACGGTTCCCTTGATCATGGCTCGGAAAACCGCGGGCCCGAAGATCGTCTGCCTGACGGCCTACGATTTTCCCACAGCGAAGATCCTGGACGAGGCCGGGGTCGATCTAATCTTAGTCGGGGATTCCCTGGGGATGGTCGTCCTCGGGTATGAGAACACGGTCCCGGTGACCATGGACGAGATGATCCACCATACGAAGGCCGTGACGCGGGCCGTGAAACGGGCCCTGGTCGTGGGCGATATGCCTTATTTCTCGTTCCACCTGAGCACCGACGAAACCATCCGTAACGCCTCTCGCTTCCTCAAGGAGGCTGGGGCTTCTGCGGTTAAGATCGAGGGGGCCTCAAAAAAGAGGCTGAAGATCGTGAGAGCCATGGTTGAGGCGGAGATCCCGGTCATGGGCCACGTCGGCCTGACCCCGCAGTCGATCCACCGCCTGGGGCAGTACAGGGTCAAGGGAGCGGCATCGGAAGAAGCCCGAATGATCATCGACGGGGCCAGGGGATTGGAGAAAGCCGGGGCGTTCTCGGTCGTCCTCGAGTCCGTGCCCATGGAGGTCGCGAAGATCGTCACGGACGAGGTCGGGATCCCCACGATCGGGATCGGGGCCGGGCCGGCCTGCGACGGCCAGGTCCTCGTTTTCCACGATCTGGTCGGCTATTCGAGCGGGTATCTCCCGAAATTCGTCCGGAAATACGCCGACCTCCATGGGACGATCAGCCGGGCGGTCGGCTCTTACGCCGCCGATGTCAGGGCCGGCCGGTTTCCGGACGACCGGACGTCCTACCATCTCAAGCCGGAAGCGGCCTCGGAGATCGCCCCCCGGAAGGGCAGGGAAGGGCGGGCGAAATGATCACGGTCAAGACCGTCGGCGAGATGAAGAGTCTCGTCCGGCGGTGGAAAATGGACAAGAAGAGGATCGGCCTCGTCCCGACCATGGGCTATCTCCACGAGGGGCACCTCAGCCTCGTCCGGGAGTCCAAGAAGCGGACCGGCGTCACAGTCGTCAGCATCTTCGTCAACCCCGCCCAGTTCGGGCCCGGGGAGGACTTCAATAAATACCCGCGAGACCTCGTGAAGGACTCGGCGTTCCTGGAGAGCGGGGGCGTCGACTGCCTCTTTTACCCCGACGCAGGCGACATCTATCCCCCCGGCTTTAGAACCTACGTCGAGGTCCACGGCCTCCAGGACCGGCTCTGCGGAAAGTCCAGGCCCGGCCATTTCCGGGGAGTGGCGACCGTTGTCCTCAAGCTCTTCAACATCGTCAGCCCCGACCTCGCTTTTTTCGGCGCGAAGGACGCCCAGCAGGTCTTGATCATCAAGAGGATGGCCGCCGATCTCGATCTGGATGTCGAGGTCGTGACCTATCCGATCGTCCGCGAGCCCGAGGGGCTGGCTTTGAGTTCAAGGAACACCTACTTGTCTCCTGACGAACGGCGGGCGGCCCTCGTCCTCTCCAGGAGCCTTTGGCAAGCGGAGAGTGCGATACGGACAGGGGAGAGGGACACAGAAAAGGTGATCGCCGGCATCCGGTCCATGATCGAAGCCGAGCCGCACGCGCGCATCGATTACGTCGAAGCCGTCGACCCGGCGAATCTCGAGCCGGTTGTCGAGATCCGGGGCGATGTCCTCATCGCCCTGGCCGTCTTCATCGGCTCGACCCGCCTCATCGACAACATCCGCGTTCGCGTCTGAGGAGAACCCCCCATGATCAGAGCTTTTCTGCGTTCGAAAATCCATCGGGCCACCGTGACCCACGTCGACGTCGAATACGAAGGGAGCCTGTCCCTGGACGAGGACCTGATGAAGGTCGCCGGCCTCGCGCCTTACGAGAGGATCGATGTCTGGAACGTTGCCAACGGCGAGCGTTTTTCAACCTACATCATCCAGGGGAAAAAGGGATCCCGCCAGGTCGGGGTCTACGGCGCCGCCGGCCGCAAGGTCCGGGTCGGCGACACGATCATCATCGCCGCCTACGCCTATCTCGAGGACTCCGAGGTCGAGTTTTTCACTCCGAAGATCGTGGTCCTCGAGGAAGGGAACAGGGTCAAAGAGGTCCGCTGAGGAGCGGCCCCCAGTCTATTCGAGGGCCCCGCCGCGCAGGAAAAAGTAGCCCGCCGTGATCAGGAAAATGACCACGGTCAGAGTGAAGATGGCCATCCCCAGCCCGGGCGCGTATTTCAGGAACTGCTTGTAGACGCGGACGACGAGGAGCTTGAGGATGACGAGGGCCAGGAGAAGGGCCGCCAGGACGAAGTGAATGACCGCCCTCACGGAGATCCCCTCGCCAAGGTCGGCCAGAAAAGTGGCCCCGAAATAGATGAGGGGGACGAGCAGGACGAGGTAGGCGAACCCGGCGGCGCGATGGAGCCTGCGGAGCTTCACGGGATCGGCTTTCCGCTCCGCCTTTCCCATCACCGCCATCATGCTGAGGAAGGACGTCAGGCCAACCCCCAGGAAAACCGTGGCGATCAGAGTCTTTAAAAGGTAGCTGGACATGCCCGCCCCTCCTTCCGGTTCGTTGCCGCGTTCCTGCGCCCCGGGCCGGACGCGGATATCCTCATCTCAATCGAGATGGTAGTTCGGGGCCTCCTGGGTGATGACCACGTCGTGGACGTGGCTTTCCTTGAGGCTGGCCTGGGTGATCTTGATGAACTTGGCCCGCTCCTTGAGCTCGTCGATGGTCCGGCAGCCGGCGTAACCCATGCCCGCCTTGAGGCCGCCCACGAGCATCTGGACGATGGCCATGGCGCTGCCCTTGTACGGGACGCGGCCCTCGATCCCCTCGGGGACGAGCTTGTTCGTGCCGGCCTGGAGGTCCTGCATGTAGCGGTCGCTGCTTTTCCCTTCCTTCATGACCGAGAGGGACCCCATGCCCCGGTAGATCTTGTAGGCCCGGCCCTGGTACATGACGACCTCGCCGGGGGACTCCTCCGTGCCCGCCAGCAGGTTGCCGAGCATGACGGTGTCCGCGCCGGCCGCGATGGCCTTGGTGATGTCCCCGGAATACTTGATCCCGCCGTCGGCGATGAGGGGGATGGCGGCCTTGCTCGTGACCTTGTAGACGTCGGCGATGGCCGTGACTTGGGGGATCCCGGCTCCCGTGATGATCCGGGTCGTGCAGATGCTCCCGGGGCCGACGCCGACCTTGACCGCGTCGACGCCGAGGTCGATGAGCTCTTCGGCCGCCCGGGCCGTCCCGATGTTGCCGGCGATGAGCCCCTGGCCCGGGAACTCCCTCCGCAGCAGCTTGACGGTCTCCAGGACCCTCTCGGAGTGGCCGTGGGCGTTGTCGATGACGAGGACGTCGCACTTGGCGGCGACCAGGGCCCGGGCCCGGTCGAGCCGGTCGGCCCCGACGCCGACGGCCGCGCCGACCCTCAGCCGGCCCAGGCCGTCCTTGGCCGCGTCGGGATATTGGATCTTCTTCAGGATGTCCTTGTACGTGATGAGCCCCTTGAGATGGAAGGTCTCGTCGACGACGAGGAGTTTTTCGATCTTGTGCTGATGGAAGACCTTTTCGGCGTCCTCGAACGACGTCCCCACGGGGACGGTCACGAGGTTCTTGGTCATGATCTTTTCGATGGGCAGGTTGAGCCGGCTCTCGAACCGGATGTCCCGGTTGGTCAGGATGCCGACGAGCTTATTAGTCTCGTCCGTGATGGGCAGCCCCGAGATCCGGTGCTCGCGCATGACCTCGAGGGCCTTGCTGATCTTGTCCTGGGGGCGGAGGGTGATGGGCTCGACGATCATCCCGCTCTCGTGACGCTTGACCTTGTCCACCTCCTCGGCCTGGGCTTCGATCGACAGGTTGCGGTGGATGAATCCGATCCCGCCCTGCTGGGCGAGGGCGATGGCCATTCGGGACATGGTCACGGTGTCCATGGCCGAGCTGACGACCGGGATGTGGAGCGGGATGTTGCGGCAGAGCCTCGTCGCGACGCGGGCGTCGGCGGGGATGACGCCGGACCTGTCCGGAACGATGAGAACGTCATCGAACGTCAGGGCTTCACGGATCTTTTCTTCGAGCATGGTCTCTCCTCCCTCACCGTTTCTTCCGCTTGCCGGGGATCATGGACCGGGCCTGCCTGGCCCTCTGCCCGGACGGGCCCTGGGGCTGCTGGTAATAGACCGGGGCCTGCCGCCGTTCCGGGACCGGCTGCTCGAGGACGGGCTGGATCAGGAAGAGGTAGCGGACGGCGTCCTCCTCGATCCGGTCGAGCATGGACTGGAACATCTCGAAGCTCTCCTTCTTGTATTCGATCAGGGGGTCCCGCTGCCCGTAGCCGCGGAGGCCGATGCCCTCCTTCAGGTGGTCCATCTCGAGGAGGTGATCCTTCCATTGGGAATCGATGACCTGGAGGAGGATCATTCGCTCGAATTCCCGCATGAACGGCCCCAGAGTTTTCTCTTTTTCCTCGTAGAGGGCGCGGAGGGCGTTGACGAGCGTTTCCTGGAGCCCTTCGTGGACGACCACCGCCCAGTCGATCTTGAGCGATTCCGTGTTGAGCCCGAACTGGGCCAGGACCGCTTTGGCCAGGGCTTCACGGTCCCAATCGTCGGGCGATTTTTCCTTGTTGGCGTAGCTGTCGAGCATCCATTCGATGAGAGTGTCGATGAGGTTGAAGAAGTACTCCCTCAGGTCCTTCCCCTGGAGGATCTCCTTCCGCTGGGTGTAGATCGTCTCCCTCTGCTTGTTCATGACGTCGTCGTACTCGAGGAGGTGCTTGCGGATGGTGAAGTTCTGGCCTTCGACCTGTTTCTGGGCGCGCTCGATGGCCCGGGTGATCATCCGGTGCTCGATGGGGACGCCCTCGCCCATGCCGATCCTAGCCATCAGGCCCGAGATGCGCTCGCTACCGAAGATCCGCATCAGGTCGTCCTCGAGGGACATATAGAAGCGCGATGAGCCCGGGTCGCCCTGACGGCCGGCCCGGCCCCGGAGTTGATTGTCGATCCGGCGCGATTCGTGGCGCTCGGTGCCGATGACGTGGAGCCCGGTGAGGGCGACGACCTTCTCGTGCTCCTCCTGGGTCGTTTTGGCGACGTCGGCCGTGACTTTCTCGAGCTGCTCGGGCGTCGCTTTGGCCGGGTCGATGCCGGATTTCTTGAGCTGCTCGCGGGCCAGGTATTCCGGGTTCCCGCCGAGGAGGATGTCCACGCCGCGGCCGGCCATGTTGGTGGCGATGGTCACGGCCCCGAGCCGCCCGGCCTGGGCGATGATCTGGGCCTCCATCTCGTGGTACTTGGCGTTGAGGACGACGTGCCGGACGTTCTTCTTGTGGAGGATATTGCTCAGGTGCTCGGACTTCTCGATCGAGATCGTCCCGACCAGGACGGGCCGGCCCTTCTCGTTGCTCTCGGTGATCTCCTGGGCGACGGCCTCCCATTTCTCCTTGGCGGTCCGGTAGATGATGTCGGTATACTCGTAGCGGATGAGGGTCTTGTTCGTCGGGATCTCGAGGACGTCGAGGCCGTAGATGTGCGCGAACTCCTCGGCCTCGGTGGCCGCGGTGCCCGTCATGCCGGCCAGCTTCTTGTACATCCGGAAATAGTTCTGGAAGGTGATCTGGGCCAGGGTCTGGTACTCCTCCTCGACCCGGACGCGTTCTTTGGCTTCCAGGGCCTGGTGGAGCCCGTCGCTGTAGCGGCGGCCGGGCATCAGGCGCCCCGTGAACTCGTCGACGATGACGACCTTGCCGTCCTGGATCATGTAATCGACATCGCGCTTGAAAAGGTGGTGGGCCTTGAGGGAGGTGTTGACGGCGTGGACGAGGTCCATGTTGGAGAGGTCGTAGAGATTGGTGACGCCCAGGATGCGCTCCGCCTCGGTGACGCCCTCCTCGATGATGGAGACAGTCCGGGTTTTCTCGTCGACCGTGAAGTGCTTGTCTTTGTGGAGACGGCGGACGAGGCTGTCGACCTTGTAGTAAAGCGCCGTCGATTCCTGGGTCGGCCCCGAAATGATAAGCGGTGTCCTGGCCTCGTCGATGAGGATCGAGTCCACCTCGTCGACGATGGCGTAGTTGAACTCGCGTTGGACGAGGTCGGAGAGCCGGAACTTCATGTTGTCCCGGAGATAATCGAAACCGAACTCGTTGTTCGTGCCGTAGGTGATGTCCGCGCGGTAGGCGGCATGACGCTCGGCGTCGCCCAGGTCGTGCTGGATCGTCCCGACCGTCAGGCCGAGGAACCGGTAGATCGCGCCCATCCATTCCGTGTCGCGCTTGGCCAGGTAATCGTTGACGGTGACGATGTGGACGCCCTTGCCGCCGAGGGCGTTGAGGTAGGCGGGGAGAGTCGCGACCAGCGTTTTTCCTTCACCGGTCTTCATCTCGGCGATCTTTCCCTGGTGGAGGACGACTCCGCCGACGAGCTGGACGTCGAAGTGGCGCATTTGGGTCGTCCGGCGGGAGGCCTCGCGGACGACGGCGAAGGCCTCGACGAGGATGTCGTCGAGGGAGGCGCCCTGGGCGAGCTTCTCCCGGAATTCCGCGGTCTTGGCCAGAAGTTCCGCGTCGGAAAGGGGCTGGATGCGGTGTTCGAGGTCGTTGGCGGCCGCGACGAGCGGCTGGATCCTCTTCAGGGTCCGTTCGGCATAGCTCCCGAAGAGCTTGCGGGAAATCCACTTGTACATTTACTATCTTTTATCAGAAACCCCCCCGGAAGTCAATTTGCCGGACGCCGCTCCCTTGACCGCGGCCCCGGGCGGGGATATAGTCATTTCAGGATGCAAAAAGCCCTCCTGGCTGGCGCGCAAGCTTCATCAATCTTGAATAAGGAGAAGACCCATGCCCGGGAATAAAAGGATCTCGGCACCGGCCGCCGTCGTGGCCATTTTGGCCTTCGTTCTTTCCCCCGCCTTCTCCCAGGAGAAGGCTTCCGCCCCGGTGACCGTCGCGGTGCGGGTTTTCGACGGCCGACAATTCGTCGACGGGCTCGCCCTTCGGGATTTCGAGCTCCTGGAGGGCGGCGTTCCCCAGAAGATCGACGCGCTCTTCAAGGTCGACAAGAACGCGGTCACCCGCCAGGAAGGTGAGGGTCCCGCCTTGCCCGTCACGGCCAGACGGTTTTATTTGCTCTTTCAGATGTATGCATACAATCCCAAGATCTCCGAGGCCCTCCGCTATTTCTTCAACAACGCCCTCCTTCCCGGCGACACTCTGGAGATCCAGACGACGATCCGGAATTACATGCTCACGCCCGCGGCCTTCGCCAAGAAGCCCAAGGACGTCCTGGCCAAGGAGATGGACGAGATCGTCCGGAAAGACATCAACCAGGGGAATTTCGTCTACACCGGCCTGGTGCGGGAGCTCAGACAGCTTGTCCAGGGCATCGAGGGCTTGAATCCCATCGCCGGCGGCGACGAAGCCGCCGGTGGGATGGTCTCCTATTTCGGGCTGGAACAGCGCATGAGCCAATACCGGGAGTCCCTGACTAAGTTGGAGGCCCTGCAGAGCATCGACCAAAACAAGATCATCGCTTTCGCCCAGGCGCTCAAGCGGCAGGACGGGCGGAAATTCCTTTTCTTTTTCTACCAGCAGGAATACCGGCCGGAAATCAGCCCCCAGATGCTCAACACCCTCATCGACATCAACCAGGAGAACCAAACCATCCTCGCCGACCTCCACGAGCTCTTCCAGGTCTACCACCGGAATATCTCTTATGACGTCAAGACGATCGTCCAGGCCTATTGCGACTCCGGCGCCGACGTCAACTTTCTCTTCATGAAAAGGACGCCGGAGAAATTCGGCGGCATCACCATGCGGGAGCAGTCCGAGGACGTGTTCAAGCTCTTTTCGCAGATCTCCGCGACCACGGGCGGCATCTCCGAAACCACGCAAAATCCAGTCGCCGAAGTCGGAGACGCCCTCAAAGCCGCGGAAACGTATTACCTTCTCTCCTATACGCCGACCCCGGGCGCCGGCGCCGGCACGTTCAAGACAATCTCCGTCAAGGTGAAAGAGAAAGACTATAAGGTCTTGAATCGGCGGGGCTACATCACGAGTTGAGCTTCGGTCCGCCCGCCGCCCGAACGACGTCCCGAGAATTGAGGTCAAGGAGCTACCCCCTGGGCAAAGGTCGCTATGGGGAAAATGGGCTATTTCCCTTCGGAATTTTGGATAATATCCAATTTATTGGATTCCCATCCGTCGCGGAAAATTTCCACGCCCCCATAAGTATCTGATATTTCACAATTTGGCCTCACTAACCTGACTAATCTCGCATGGCACGAATATTGCTTATTATGGTAAAATGTATTTTCCTAATTCCAATGAAGAAAAGGAGGTGAGAATGATTTCTATCCCCGGTGCACATGGAGGGGAATAGGAGGAGTGGACAACCACTCCAGGATAAGGTAGCAATCTTCCTATAGGAGGAAATGTGAAAAAGAGCCTCATCGTACTTTCAATCTTGCTTCTTTCCGTTTCTCTCATGGCTCAGGTGAGAACCGGCACCATTTATGGGCATATCACTGATACGCAGGGCGCGCCTCTTCCGGGCGTCTCCGTAACTCTGATTTCGCCGGCCGGCGCCCCTATCACCTCCGTCACCGACGACCAGGGCATCTTCAGGTTCCCGTCCCTAGACCCGAGCCCGAAGTATGCGTTGACGGCCGAGCTGCAGGGATTCAAGAAGCAGGAAAAGACCGGTATCATAGTCGCCTTGGGAACGCAATCCAAGATCGACCTGACAATGGAGCAGGGTAAGCTCGAAGAAGAAGTGACGGTCGTCGCCGTGACACCGACGGTCGACGCCAAGAAGACCTCGGTCGGCAAGAACGTCACCCAGGAAATCCTGCAATCCCTGCCGACGGCCAGAGACCCCTGGCAAATCATGCAGCTGTCGCCGTCCATCATCATGGACCGCGAGAACGTCGGCGGCACCGAGTCCGGCCAGCAGGCGGTCTACGTCGCCAAGGGCGGCGGGAGCGGCAACAACGTCTGGTCCGTTGACGGCGTCGTCGTCACCGACCCGGCGGCCATCGGCTCATCCCCCATTTATTGGGACTTCGACTCGTTCGAGGAAATGAACATCGTCACCGGTGGCGCGGACGTCAGCATCCAGACAGGCGGCATCGCCCTGAACATGGTCACCAAACGCGGCGGCAACAAGGTCGCCTTCGGCGGCCGCTTCTACCTGACCGACAGCGCGTTGCAGGCCAGCAACCTGACCGACGCCCTGAGAACACAAGGCGTCACAGCCATCAATAAGATCAACCAGATCAAGGACTACGGTTTCAACGTCGGCGGTCCGGTCATCAAGGATAAGCTCTGGCTCTGGGGGTCTTACGGCGTCCAGGATATCAATGAACTCGCGATCACCGGCACGCCCCTCAAGCCGCTCATCACGGATTACAACTTCAAGCTGAACGCCCAGATCATTCCCTCGAACCGGTTCGAAGCGCTGTACACAGCGGGCGCCAAGGTGTTCATCGGGCGGGACGCCAGCCAGTCCTTCCCCGAAGGGCGCGACCAGGACAGCCCCTACCACTGGGGCGACCCCATCTGGAAGATCCAGGACGAGCAGATGATCGGCAACGACCTCCTGATCTCCGCCAAGGTCGCTTTCATGGACGCCTCGTTCGAGCTGCTCCCCCACAGCGACCACAGCTTGACGAGCCTCCTGAACTATGACGCCACCAACGACATCTATCGGGACTACTGGTACTACATCACGACGCGGCCGATGCACGACTATAACCTCAACCTCCAGTACTTCAACGACAAGCTGTTCGGCGTCAGCCACGAGATCAAGATGGGTGTGGAGTACTCTAACCGCCGCGTGACCACGGACTCTTCGACCCCCGGGAACCTCGAGAAATTCTACAACCTGAACTGGCAGGATATCGACCCGGCGGGGACGGGCAACCCGAAGTACACCCCGAATATGCAAGAATGGCAGATCTACTCCCAGTACAATCTCGACTACAAAGTCAAGCAATTGGCCGCCTTCTTCCAGGACACGGTCACGACCGGCCGGTTCAACTTCCTCCTGGGCCTCCGCTACGACCACCAGGTGCCTGGAATCAATTCGACCACTTCCTCGACCATCACTAGCAACCCGCTCTGGACGCAATACTTCGATTCGTCGGTCGTGGCCGCGCTCAAGGCCTTCATGCCCGGCGTTAACCAACCCGCCGTCTCGCCCAACTACAGGTGGAATGTCTTTTCTCCGCGCATCGGCATCACCTATGACCTCTTCGGCACGGGCAAGACCATCCTCAAGCTGAGCGGCTCCATGTACGGCGACTTCATGGGCACGGGCTCTGCGTCCGGCTTGTTTACTTCCTACGGAGTGTTCGGCGCCTGGATGGATTGGTATTGGCTGGACGGCTTTTCAGGTTTCAATCCCGACGGCACTCCCATTATAGGTGCGACGGACGGCAAAATGCAGGCCGGCGAGATGATGGTCCCCGACCCCAGCACTAGCGCTCCCGTACCTTTATTTACCGGCAGCGGGTCGACCCTCGCTGTGAATCCGGTCGTCGCCGACCCGACGGGCCCGTACAACGGCAACATGTGGGCCAATTTCACTCCCGGTAATACGGTTCCCGGGGTTTCACGCTACACCGTGAATTCGGATGCCACTTCGTCCCGGACCTGGGAACTCCTGGCCACGGTCGATCACGAGCTCCTGCCGGACTTCAGCGTCGGCCTGAACGCGACCTACAGGAAGTACAACCATTTCAGCTGGAATCCCGCCTATTATACCAACGGCGCTTATGGTGACTACACGGTCGGTGGCCAGAACGTCGTCAGGGATTTCAACCTGTACGGGGTTGCCGGCCAGATTCCGACGTCCTACCAGGGTATCGACTTTGGCGCCGGGGCCGGGCGTGATTATTACCTCCTGAATGTCGGCTACGGCAATACTCCGTACCTCATCCACGAGCTCAACACGAACTACGAGACCTATTGGGGCCTCGACCTGGTCTTCAACAAGCGGCTCACCAACAGGTGGATGTTTGACGGCTCCTTGTCCTACATGGACCAGAAGTATCATTACGGCAACGGCTACACCAACCCGTCGAACCTCTGGGCCCAGCAAGACCAGCTCTATGCGCCTGCGTTAGGCCTTGCCTCGGGCAAGATCAACCAGTACATTTTCTCCCATTGGATGGCCAAGTTCGAAGGCCTCTACCAGCTGCCCTTAGACTTCAACGTCTCCTTCACCTTCAATGCTCGCGCCGGCCATGTCATCCCCCAGTACATCTCCATCACCGACCGTCGGTGGGCCAACGCCTACAACCGAAGCACCGGCTCTCTCTATCTAAACGTTTTCGGCAAGCAGACGCTCCCTGTCTTTTACCAGCTGAACATGCGCCTCGAGAAGATGGTCAAGCTTGGTGAGGGACGTATCTACCTCATGGCCGACTGCTTCAACTTGCTCAACAGCTCCATCGTCAACAGGCGATACGACAAGAACTATGGAACTTACAGCATCTCCGCGACTGGCGTCATATCCTATTCTCCCTATGCCAACAATTACAACATCAACGAGATCCTGAACCCCCGCATCGCCCGGCTTGGAGTCCGGTTCCAGTTCTAAGCTGACCCCGCAAAGAAAGCACATGCTCAAAGCCCCTCCCCCCGCCGGGGGGGAGGGGCTTTTTTTTGCCCCTGCTTCCCCCGCCGTGATAGAATGGATCTCTCGAGAGGAGGTCCCATGGGCCCGTCCATGACGCGCCGCGCCGCGGGAATCGGTCTCGTCGTCGCCACCCTGGCCCTGTTCTCCGGCCTGCCCTTGAAAGCAGCTCCGCCGCGGCCGAACCTGCTCCTGGTCACGATCGATACGCTGCGGCCGGACCGGCTGAGCTGCTACGGGTCCTCGCACCTGAAGACCCCGGGCATCGACCGCCTGGCCGCGTCGGGCGTCGTCTTTGGCCGCGCCTTCGCCCACACGCCGCTGACCCTCCCTTCCCATACCAACATCCTGCTCGGGACGACCCCGCTCCGGCACGGCGTCCACGACAACGGCAACTTCAAGGTCCCGGAAAGCCTCCCCAACCTGGCCACGTTCTTGAAGGAAAACGGCTATGTCACGGGCGCTTTCATCGGCGCCTTCCCGCTCGACGCGCGCTTCGGGCTCAACCGCGGGTTCGACGTCTATGATGAAAACTACGGGTCCGGGACGGGCCTGGACTTCCAGTTCGTCGAGAGAAAAGCGGAGGCCGTCGTCGCTGGCGCCCTGGCCTGGCTCGAAGGACGGCCGGGGCCCTGGTTCCTGTGGATCCACCTCTTCGATCCCCACCAGCCCTACGAGCCCCCCGCGCCGTTCTCGGACCGGTTCAAGGACGACCCCTACAGCGGCGAGGTGGCTTACGTGGATTCCGCGCTGGCCAAGCTTTTCGGCTTTCTCGAGGATTCGCGCCAGGCCGGTTCGACGGTCGTCGTCTTCACCGGCGATCACGGCCAGTCGCTGGGCGAGCACGGCGAGACGACCCACGGCTATTTCGCCTACAACTCGACGCTCTGGGTGCCTTTGATCGTCTCCGGCCCCGGCGTCAAGCCGGGCCGGGTGGAGGAGAACGTCTGCCACATCGACATCTTCCCGACCGTCTGCGACCTCCTGGGCCTGCCCCGGCCGGCTTATCTCGAGGGCGTGTCGCTCCTGCCGGTTCTGCAGGGAAAGGGCTTGACGTCCCTGGCGCTGCGGCCGATCTACTTCGAGTCGCTTTACGCCTACTACCGGCGCGGCTGGGCGCCCCTCCGGGGATTTATCAGGGGCTCGAAAAAATTCATCGATTCGCCCATTCCGGAGGTCTATGACCTCAAGACTGATTTCAATGAATCGAGGAACCTGGCTGGAAAAGACGTCGCCCGGGAGAAGGCCGAACTGGCCGACCTCATCCAGTCCGAATCCGGAACTGCGGCCGCCTCGAGACCCCGGCTGGACGCCGCGGCCCGGGAAAAGCTCCAGAGCCTCGGTTACGTGGGCGGGTTCCAGCCGCCCGCCAAGGATAAGTTCGGGCCCCCGGACGACTTGAAAACGCTTCTTCCTTACAACCGCAAGTTCGAGGAAGCCCAGGACCTTTATTTCCGGGGGGAGGCCGAGAAGAGCATCACCCTCCTCCGGGAGCTCCTCCGGGAGCGACCGGACTTCGACAACCCTTACCTTTTCCTGGTGACGGTTTATGAAAAGCAGCGCCGGCTGGCCGGGGCCGAGGCCGTCCTGGAGACGGGCGTGGAGGCCAATCCACGCAACTACAAGCTGGCCATCGAATACGGCATTGTCCTGGCCGAGAGGGGCAGGAACGACGAGGCCATTGGAGTCCTCCAGAAGGCCTCGGGCATGATCGACTGGGACCCGGAGCTGTGGAACTATCTGGGCGTGGCTTACTGGAACAAGGGCGACCTCGCGAACGCCGTCACGGCCTACGAGCATGCCCTCTCCCTCGACCCCAAGTATGCCGTTGTCCTGTCGAACCTCGGAACGGTCCAGGCCTCTCTGGCCATGAAAAAAAAGGACGTGACCACCCTCCGTCGGGCCATGGATTATTTCAAGCGGGCCATCGAATCCGACCCGCGGGACGCCTCCGCCTATAACGGCCTGGGAGCGGCCTACCTCATGCTCGGGAACGTGGACGCGGCCATCTCCTGCTGGGGCCAGGCCATCGAGATCGACCCCGGACACAGGTTCGCCCTCTACAACCTGGGGACGGCCTACCTTGACAAGGGCGACAAGGCCAAGGCCTTGAAGGTCCTGACCAGGTACAAGGAGCGTTATTACAAGGCCCTGCCGCCCCGGGAAAAATCGTCGCTCGACGCTCTCCTCGAAAAGTGCCGCTGAGTCTTTGCTTTCGTCCCGCCCTATGCTAAAATAATCAATACGAGTGTCATCCGGAGGTCGGATATGAAAAAATTCCTGTTGATCACGCTTTGCGCCCTGACGGCCACGTCCCTTTTACCCGCCCAGGAATGGAAAGGCCAGGGACGGCTCCCCGGGATTGTTCTCGACGAGCAAGGCCGGCCCATCGAGGGGGTCCGGGTGAAACTGTCCTGCCCGAAATGGGGAGGCGGCTTCGATACGAAGACGGACAAGGATGGGAAATGGCTTGGCGCCTGGATGCGCACCGGGTTGTGGAACATCGATTTCGATAAGATCGGCTACACGCCGCTCCACAAGTCGCTGCAAATGAACCAGTTCGAAAAATATAAGGAAATGAAGGTCGTCATGAAGAAGGTCGAAGGGCTGGTCGTCAGCGATGACATGAAGAAAGACCTCACGGCGGCCAACGACCTCTTTGATAAGAAAGACTATGGCGCGGCCATCGATGCTTATAAGGCCTTCCTGGTCAAGTACCCCGACGCCTATTTCATCTGGAGGAATATCGGCAACAGCTATTTCCTCCAGGAGAAATACGACGAGGCCGAGGCGGCCTACAAGCAGATCCTGACCAAGGAGCCGAACGATGTTGAAGCCAATATCAGCATCGGCAACTGCTATGCCAACCGCAAGAACACGGAAGCGGCCATGGAATGGTACGGCAAGGTCGCCCTGGAGAAGATCACGGATTCGAACCTCCTGTATTCGGTCGGCCTGGCCTATTTCAAAACGTCGCGGCTCGAGGACGCCCGAGACTATTTCGAGAAGGCGGTCGAGCTCGATGAGACCCAAACCGACGCCCTTTATCAGCTGGGAATAACGTATACAGCCCTGCAAAACAAGGAGAAGGCCATCGCGACGTTCGAGAAGTATCTCAAGGCCGACCCCGATTCGGAAAGGGCCGGCCAGGTCAAGGGCTTCCTGGACTACCTGAAAAAATAACGGTTTCCCGGCGGAAAGATCGAACGAAATTCCGCCCGCCGGAGTTATCAGAAAGGCCCCTGAGCGGGCCGGCCGCCAGGCCGGACAGCTGAGGGAGCGAGTTTACCGTGAGGTTTGAGGCCATGGACAAACGTATCCTGACCCTGACCCTGGCCCTCGGCTTGGCCCTCGTCACCGCTCCCGGGCCCCTCGCGGCCCAGAAGGAGCCCGCCCCTCCCGCCAAGCCCAAGACCGAAAAAAAACGGCCGGCTGGCGACGTCAAGAGCCTCGACCCTGTCTACCAGGAGTTTCTCAAACTCGTCACCTACATCATCAGCCCCAAGGAAAAGGAGGTTTTCCGGGAGCTTCCAGATAACCGCGACCGCGACATCTTCATCGAGGACTTCTGGAAGATCCGCGACCCGACGCCCGGGACCCCGGCGAACGAATACAAGGAAGAGATCCTCAAGCGGTTCGAGCACGCCAACAAGTACTTCGCCGCCGGCCGGCCGGGCTGGATGACCGACCGCGGCCGGATCTGGATCATCCTGGGGGAACCGGTCAGCTACGACCGCTTCCCAGGGACAACGGGGATCGTCCCCTGCGAAGTCTGGTATTATTATACCGACGGGACCAAGAATCTCCCCACGCATTTCGGGCTGATCTTCTTTCAGAAAGGAGGTGCCGGGGAATACAAGCTTTACGACCCGTTCGTGGACGGGCCCAATAAGCTGCTCGAACCCTTGGCTAGCCTGCGAACCATCGACCCGGACGATTACGAAACGATTCATAAGACGATCCAGCAGTTCGCTCCGACCCTGGCCAACATGGCGATCTCACTTATCCCGGGCGAGTTCGGCTACGGTTTCCAGCCCACCTCGCGGAGCACGGAGCTCCTCGCCGGCATCATAGAATCGCCCTATAAGGGCCTCAACCCGACCTATGCCACGCATTTCTTCGACTTCAAGGGCCTGGTCAGCACGGAATATATGACGAACTACATCGAGAACGACGGCCTGGCGACCGTCATCCGGGACCCCGGCCTCGACCTGCCCTTCGTCCATTTCAGCGTCGTCCCCCAGAAGCTCTCCGTGGATTACTACGAGGCCAAAGACCAGTATTACTGCAACTTCAAAGTCGATGTCAGCCTCCGGCGGGGAGAGGCGGTCGTCCTCCAATATTCCAAGGAATACGCGCTCTATTTCCCCGCGGCCGACATCGAGCGCGTCCGCCAGAACGGCATCGCCCTGGAAGACGCCTTCCCCGTCATTGAAGGGCAGTACAAGCTGACCGTCCTGGTCCAGAATGCCGTCGCCAAGGAATTCACCGTTATGGAACGGTCCCTCAGCGTCCCCAAGTCCGGCGGCCCTCCGTCCCTCAACGGCCCGTTCCTGGGCTACAAGCTGCGGACCTTCCCGCCCGACGTCCTCATCCCCTTCAAGACCGTGGACCGGAAGCTCGTCGTGGACCCCAAGATGAGCTTCGGGTCCGGCGATGAGATCGACGTCATGCTCTCCGTGGTCGACCTCCCCCGGGACCTCTGGCAGAGCGGGGAGGTCGAGCTGAGCCTGAAAGGCCTGGGCAAGACCCCGACCGTCCGGAATTACACCCTCCGCCTGGCCGAATCCCCGTACAACAAGGTCCTGTGCCTGACCCCGACTCTCGCCACCTCGGACCTCGTCCCGGACTATTATGAGCTCTCCGTGCGCCTAGTGGGAGCGGACAAGAAAGTCCTCGACGAGAGGAGCGCTCAGTTCGTCATCTCGGGCGAGAAGGCCATGGCCCATCCCATCGCCAACTCCAAGGGCTTTTCCCTGGCCAACGATTTCTACATCTATTACCAGCTGGCGCGCCAGTACGACAAGATGAATATCAACGACCGGGCCGAAGCGAATTTCGCCAAGGGTCTGGCCAAGAATCCGGGCTACAAGGAGGGCGTCAGCGAGTACGCCCGCTTCCTGCTCAAGGTGGGCAAGTTCGACGAGGCCCTGACCGTCGTCGAGGGCCTCCAGGGCGTCGAGAAGGGCCGCTACGATTACTTCCTGATCAGGGGGCTGGCCGCGATGGGCAAGGGAGATTACGCGGCCGCCATCCAGGACCTCCTGGCGGCCAACAGGATCTACAACAGCGATACGGTCATGCTCAACGCCCTCGGGTCCTGCTTCCTCAAGACCGGTCAAAAGGAGCAGGCCTTGAACGCCTTCCAGTCCTCCCTGAAGCTGAACGAGGCCCAGCCGGACATCAAGAAGACCGTTGAAGACCTGCTGAAGAAGTAGGGCCGTCCGGTCCGGGCGCCTATCTCCTCCCCAGGATCTCGTCCACGAGCGGTTTCGCGTCGTAGATCTTGAGCAGCGCCTCGATGATCCCCTGGCCGTGGACCATGACCGACCGCGAGATCCTGTCCTCGTAGACGAACCGGGTTGGCAGGGACTGGATGTTGCCGTCGAAGAGGACCCCGACGAACTCCCCCTTCCGGTTGACGAGAGGCGAGCCCGAATTGCCGCCGATCGAGTCGCACGTCGAGACGAAGTTGATCGGCGTCGCGAGGTTGACGGCCTGTTTCTTCTTGAGGAAGCTCTCGGGCAGCTCGTAGGGGTTCTTGTTCCCGGCTTTCTGCGACTTCTCGTAGAGCCCGGCGAAGGTCGTTTCGTAGGGGACCTTCCTGCCGTTCTCGACATAGCTCTTGACGACCCCGAAACTCAGGCGCAGGGTCCCCGTGGCGTCGGGCGGGATGGACGTCCCCTCGAGCTTGAACATCGCCTGGGCGATCCGGGCGCCGTTCCGGGTTTCGACCGCATCAACCTCTTTTTCGTATTTCGCCCTGAGGCCGCGCGCGACGGGGTCGACGAGGAGGGCCAACTTGATCATAGGATCCTGGCACTGATAGATCGCTTCGAGGCCGCCGTCCATGAGCTTTTTCCGGACCGAGACGTCCTTGAGCCTGGTCCCGGCGATGAGCTCGCGGGCCACGTCCTGAGGCGGGCGGCCGCCGAGGATCCATTTCGTCTCCTGCCAGTCGCCGAGCTCCTCCTGGAGCTGGGCCAGCGAGTCGGAGAGCTTCAGCGTCTCGAACTCGTCATAGATGGGGGCGGGCGAGAGGATGCCCCGCACGACGGACGGCAACCCGGCGTCGCGGTACTCACGGAGCCGGTCGGCGTTCGGCTTGGGCTTTTCCATGGCCAGGCGAACGAGATTCCGGGCGATCGCGAAGTAGGTCGTGTAGAAGCCGTTGGCCCGCTCGAAGAAAACCATCGGCTTGTAGAACGAGGCATAGGCCTTCTCGGCCGCGGCGACCTCGTCCCAGGCGCCGCCGAACTGCTTCTCCAGGTCGGCGTTCTTGGCGACGGCCGCGCGCAGGGCCTGTTCGTCCTTGAACTTCTTGGCCATCAAGGACGCATCGAGCAGCCCCGACTGGTAGCCGATCGTCGCCTTGAGGCTGTTCTCGATGCCGAAGAGGTTCCGGAGGGCGATCCGGGCCTGCTCCTCGCCTTTCTTTCCGTATTCATGCATGTAGGCCTGGCGCCGCTTGTAGTTGGCGATGCTGAAGGGGTAGCTCGTGTCGCGGAGGAAATCGAGCTGGGCGGTGGTTAGGAGGCGGCCCGTCGAGCCGGGATGGCCGGAGCAGAAGACGAGGTCGCCCTCCCGGATCCCTTTCGTCGACCACTTGATGTAGTTGTCGCTCTTGAACGGCTGGCCGTTCTCGTAGATGCGGAAGAGGGTGATGTCGAGGTCGTAACGGGGGTAGGTGAAGTTATCCGGGTCTCCGCCGAAGAAAGCCGCGAGATATTCGGGGGCGAAGACGAGCCGGATATCGTTGTAGAGCTTGTACTTGTAGAGATGATACATCCCCCCGGCATAAAGCGTGACGACGACGCCGCGAAGGCCGCTCTTCTCGGTCGTCTCCTTTTCCAGGGCCGCGATGACCTTGCCGCGGGCGTCAGCGGCTTCCGCAGGGGTCATGCCGGGCTTCTCGGTGCCGAGGATCCTGTCGGTGACGTCCTCGATATCCTGGAGGACCCGGAGCTCCATGCCCGGGACCTTGAGCTCCTCGGCCCTGGTCCGGGCGTAGAAGCCCGTCTTCATCAGGTCGCGGTCTTTCGTCGAAAGGTTCTGGACCGCGCCTTGTCCGACGTGGTGGTTGGTCAGGACCAGGCCGTCGGAAGAGATGAAGGAGCCGGACGCGCCCCCGAACGAGATCGAGGAGAGGCGGAGGTGGTCCATGAACTCCGGGGTCACGGCGAAGCCGTATTTTTTCTGGATCAGGTCCTTGGGCGGCTTGTTAAAGAGCCACATCCCCTCGTCGGCGAAGATCGGCAGGACGAGAAGGACGGCCAGAAAGAGGGCCGGGACGAAGCATCGGGTCGCGGGTTTTTTCATGCGGGTCGACTCCTTTCGAGGGACTGAAGGGGCTTATTATGCCCCAGTCGCCGGGAAAATTCAAAAGGGAATCCCGTGGGCGGGGTCCGGCTGACGATTCAGGGCCGGCGGAGTTTTTCCAGGACCGCGTGGGCCGACTTTTTGCCGACGGCGTGTGCCAGATCCTCGGCCGCCGCCGCCCGGATCTCTTCCAGGCTTTTATATTTCGATAAGAGCGCCGACTTTTTCTTTGGCCCGAGGCCGGGGATGCCGTCGAGCTCGGAGGCGAAGCTCCGCTTCTCGCGGCGGCCGCGGTGGAAGGTGATGGCGAAGCGGTGGGCCTCGTCGCGGATGGCCTGGACAAGTTTGAGCGCGGGGGAGGTCCGAGCGAGCCGGATCCCTTCCTTGTGATCGGGGCTGAAAAGGATTTCCTCCCGCTTGGCGATCGAAACGAGAGGGACGCTGCTGATCCCGAGGTCCCCCAGAGCTTTCTCCGCGGCGGCCAGCTGGCCCTTCCCCCCGTCCACCATGATCAGGTCGGGGAGGGGCCGGCTTTCCTCGACGCGCCGCCGGTACCTCCGGCCGATGACTTCCTCCAGGCTGGCGACATCGTTCGGGCCCTCGACCGTCCGGACCTTGAATTTCCTGTACTCATCTGCGTCGGGACGGCCGTCCCTGAAGACGACCATGGAGCCGACGGGTTCCTCGCCGCCCGTGTTGGAGATGTCAAAACCCTCGATCCTCCGGGGCAGGGAAGCCAGGCCGAGGACGCGCTTCAATTCCTCGAGAGGCAGGAGGTCGCGGTCCCTCTTTTCGAGGAAGGCCTCCGCGTTCCGGTTGGCGAGGTCGATGAGCTTGCTGCCCTTGCCCGACAGGGGGACTGCAACTCGGGTCCCGCCGGCGGCTCGCGGCTGCCGGGCCCCGGCTTCTCTGACTCCTCCCAGAAAGACCTCGAGCTCGCCCTGCCCTTCGATCGGAAAGGGGAGGAGCAGGCGGGCCGGCCTCTCCCGCGATCCGTAGAATCCGGGCAGGAAACGACCCAGGATTTCCCCGTCTGCCGACCCGACCTCTGCCGCGAGCTGGGCGCTGACCGAATCCCGGATCTTGCCTTGGCGCATGAAGAAGATGTAAACGGCGGCCTGGTCATCCTTCCGGGCATAGCCTACGACGTCCTGGTCTTCGAGGGCCACCGAAATGGCCCGTGGCCGTTCCTTGATGTCCTCGATCGTCCTGAGGATATCGCGCCATCTGGCGGCCGCTTCGAAATTCTGGCCCGCGGCCGCCTCCTCCATTCTCTTCTTCAGGGCCCCGGCCAGCTCCCGGGTCCGGCCCTCGAGAAAGAGGCAGGCGTTCTCGACGTCGTTCCGGTAGTCCGCCTCGGAAATGCATCCGACGCACGGGGCCGAACAGAGTTTGAGGTCGTACTCGAGGCACGGCCGCTTCCTGCCCTGGAAGACCGCGTCCTCGCATCCCCGGACACCGAAATACTTGTTGACCAGGTGGATCGACGTCCGGGCCCGGTGGGCGGGGCTGAACGGGCCGAAATAGCGTGATCGCTTCTCGCCGACCTTCCGGCTGAAGTAGATCCCCGGGTATTTCTCTCCGGACGTCACCTTGAGGTAGGGGAAGCTCTTGTCGTCCTTGAGCCGGAGGTTGAACCGGGGCTGGTGCTGCTGGACGTAATTGTTCTCGAGGAAAGCGGCTTCCTTTTCCGACCCCGTCAGGATGTACTCGACATCGGTCGTTTCGCGGAGAATGTTCCGGACCTTGTCGTCCGGGTTTGGCAGGAAGTATGACCGGACCCTGTCGCGGAGGGAGCGGGCCTTGCCAATGTAAACGACCTCGCCGGCCGCATTCTTGAAAAAATAAATGCCCGGCTTGCCGGGGAGACCGGCCGCCTTCTCTCTCAATGTGTCGTGTTCGCTCATCCAAGGACCCTCAACATCCGGGGGGCCATCACAGCCCGAGCTCCAGCTCGCGCTTCTTCAGCTTGTTGAGTTCATCGCGGAACTGCGCGGCCCTCTCAAAGTCGAGGGCCTTGGCCGCTTCCTTCATCAGCTTCTCGAGCTCCTCCATCCTCTTCTTTCTTTTCAACGGTGAGAGGTAGATATCCTTATCCTCGGAGATCTTGGTGTAATCCAGGTAATCGCGCTCGTAGACGCTAGTCAGCAGCTCGTCGATGCCCTTGATGATCGTCTGGGGCGTGATGCCGTTCCGGCGGTTGTATTCCTCCTGGATCCCGCGGCGGCGGCCGGTCTCCTCGATGGCCGCCTTCATGGAGTCCGTCATCGTGTCGGCGTAAAGAATGGCCTTGCCGGCGACATTCCGGGCCGCCCGGCCGAAGGTCTGGATGAGGGACGTCCCGGACCGGAGGAACCCTTCCTTGTCGGCGTCGAGGATGGCGACGAGCGAAACCTCGGGCAGGTCCAGGCCCTCCCGAAGGAGGTTGATGCCGATGAGGGCGTCGAATTTCCCTTTCCGCAGGTCCCTCAAAATATTCACCCGGTCGAGGGTCTCGATCTCCGAATGGAGGTAGCGAACGCGCAGCCCGAGCTCATGATAGTGGCGGGTCAGGTCCTCGGCCATCTTCTTGGTCAAGGTCGTGACCAGTGTCCTCTCGCTTTTCTTCGCCCGGCCCCGGATCTCGCCCATGAGATCGTCGACCTGGCCCCTGATGGGCCGGATCTCGATCTCCGGGTCGGTCAGGCCGGTCGGCCGGATGAGCTGCTCCACGACATGCCCGGGTGATTTCTTGAGCTCGTAGACGCCGGGAGTGGCCGAAACGTAGATGGTCTGCTTGACCCGGCCCTCGAACTCGTCGAAGTTCAGGGGCCGGTTGTCGAGGGCCGAGGGCAGACGGAAGCCGTGTTCGAGGAGCGTCAGTTTCCGCGACCGGTCACCGAAGTACATGCCGCCGATCTGGGGGACGGTGACGTGGGACTCGTCGATGATGGTCAGGAAGTCGGCTGGGAAATAATCGAGAAGCGTATACGGGGGCTCTCCGGGTTGGCGGCCGGTGAGATGGCGGGAATAGTTCTCGATGCCCGGGCAATAGCCGAACTCCCGGAGCATCTCCAAATCGTAGAGGGTGCGCTCCTCGATCCGCTCGGCCTCGACGAACTGGCCCCGGCTGCGGAAATATCCGACCCGTTCGGCGAGCTCCTGCTCGATGCCGGCCACGGCGCCCCGGAGGGTTTCGATGGGCGTCGAGAAGAACGTCCGGGGGTGGATCATGACTTTCTCGAGGCTTTCGCGCTTTTTCCCGAGCAGAGGGTCGACGGCGGTGATCTCCCTGACCCGGCCGTCCTCGAGCCCGATCCGGTAGGCCGAGTCCTCGTAGCTCGGGAAAACCTCGATGATGTCGCCGCGGACGCGGAAGCTGCCGCGCTTGAATTCCCCCTCCGCGCGCTCGTACTGGATCGAGACCAGCTTCTTCAGGAGGGCCTTGCGGCCGATCGCTTCGTCCAGGGCCAGGCTGAAGCTCATGGAGTAGTAGGTTTCCGGCGCCCCGATGCCGTAGATGCAGGAGACCGAGGCGACGATGATCACGTCGCGGCGGGCAAAGAGCGAGTTGGTGGCGCAGAGGCGGAGGCGATCGATCTCGTCGTTGATGGTCGCTTCCTTGGCGATATAGGTGTTGGAGGCCGGGATGAAAGCCTCGGGCTGGTAGTAGTCGTAGTAGCTGACGAAGTATTCGACCGCGTTCTTCGGGAAGAAGCGCCGGAACTCCTGGTAGAGCTGGGCGGCGAGAGTCTTGTTGTGGGAGATGACGAGGACCGGCCGATTGACCTTTTCGATGATGTTGGCCATGGTGAAGGTCTTGCCGGAGCCGGTGACGCCCTTGAGGACCTGGTGGCGCTCGCCGGATTCCAGGCCCTGGGACAGCCGCTCGATCGCCTGGACCTGGTCCCCCTTGGGAGTGAAATCGGAAACGAGCTCGAAGCGGCGCATCAGAGCCTATTATACCAGAGGAGCGGGAGGGCTCAGCCCTTTTCGATCTTGATGCCGCCCTTGAAGCGGGCGCCGTTCGAGATGCTGATCTTCGCCGTCTGGATGTCACCCCTCATCTGCGCGGTCTCGGAGATCATGACCCGCTCGGCGGCGGCGACGGGGCCGCTGAGCTCGCCGTGAACCGTCAGGCTGCGGACCCGGACTTCGGCCTCGACCTTGGCCCCCCGGGCAATGGTCAGGGAGCCGGAGGGAAGGGTGATCTTGCCCTGGAATCGTCCTTCGATGACCACGTCCTCGTGTCCCTCCAGGCTGCCCGTGAAAGAGAGGGTGGAGCCGAGCCGGGTTTCGCCCGGGTGGCGGGAATGGTCGGGGGACGCCGGATTGGACTGGTGATCTTCTTTGGCCATGGCTTCATCCTTCCATTGGGCCCGATGGACCGGATTATAACGGCCCCGCGCGGTTTTGACAAGATGGGGATTTATGCTAGAATTCGGTCTCCATCGAGGAGCTCGAGAGCGGGCATAGCTCAATGGTAGAGTACCGGCTTCCCAAGCCGGGTGTTGTGGGTTCGAGTCCCATTGCCCGCTCCATTTTTTTCCATGACCATGAGACTCTGGAAGCTTCTGATCGAACCGGGACCCCTGGCAGGGGACTGGAACATGGCTGTGGACGAGTTCCTCTTCCGTCGCGTCGAGGCGGAACCCGCGACCTATCTGCGCTTTTATCAATGGGATAAGCCCACGGCCTCGCTGGGGTACTCCCAGGCCGTCCCCAAGGTCATCGACCTCGATTTCTGTCGGCGCCATGGGATCGGGGTCGTCCGCCGGATCACGGGCGGAAAGCTCGTCCTGCACGACCGTGAAGTGACCTACGCCGTCGCTTCGTCGGACGCCGAGATCTTCACCGAAACGCTCCGCGATTCCTACCAGCTCATCTCCAAGGCGCTGATGAGGGGGCTCGAGCTCATGGGCCTCGCCCCCGGGATGGCCGAGACCTCGCCGCCGGCCTACATCAGGGGTGTCATGCCCTGTTTCGCCCTCCCGGCCAGGGACGAGATCGAGATCGGGGGGAAAAAGATCATCGGCAGTGCCCAGAAGAGGACGGGTGCCGCCTTCCTCCAGCACGGATCGATCCCCCTCGAGAAAGACGATGGCCTCCTGGCCGCGGTTGCGGCGCCGGGGGCCAAGGCGCAGAAGGCGGCATCGCCTGCGGCGGGGGAGCCGGGCATGACCTCGCTTTCCGAAGCGCTGGGCCGGGCGGCTGATTTCAGCTGGGCCGTCGAGCACCTCTGCCGGGGTTTTTCGGACTTTTTCGGGGTCGCCTTCGAGCCGTTCGCGCTGGGCCCCGAGGACCGTGAGGCCGTGGCCGCGCTCCGGGACTCCCGTTACGCTAGTGATGCCTGGACCTTCCGGAATCCTTAAAATGGGGACACAATACTCATTTCCGAATATTGGCCATCATCTGATTCGCGGTTGAGAACATCTCATGGAATTCGAAGAGCGGGTCAAGGGCTTTATTAAAATGATTCCACGAGGTAAGGTCGCGACTTACGCCCAGATCGCGGCCCTGGCCGGCAATTACCGGGCGGCCCGTCAGGTGGCTCGGGTCCTTCACGCGTCCTCCGGGAAAGACCGGCTCCCCTGGCAGCGGGTCATCAACAGTCGCGGCGGGGTCTCCCTCAAGCGCGGCCGGGGCTTCGAGGAGCAAAAGCGGCTCCTCGGGAGAGAGGGTGTGAGCGTCAACCGGAAGGGCAGGGTCGATCTGACATCATTTCAATGGGAGCCGCCCGGGCTTCCGTCTAAGGCCGCGAAGGAGTTTATTCGCAAGCTCACAGCAGAGCGGAAAAATTGAGCAGGTCAACTGCAGAAAAGAGCCAAGACGATCCCTATTATTCGAGCGGCAGGCCGTTAATTCGGAAATGCGTATTATGTCCCCAAATTAGGGCCGGATCGACAGGGAGATCTTCAGGACGCCCCGCTGTTCCAGGGGATAAAAACGGCTCGTCGGGTCCCACCGCCTCTCCCAGTTCTTGTTATAAACGAGGTAGATGTCGTTGCCCGGAGAGACCTGCCAACGGAGCCGGGCGCTCCATCCCAGCTGGTTCGAGATGTCGTCAAACTGGATGTAGTTCATCAGCCCCAGGTCCGGCGACAGAAAAAAATCGGCCTTGAGCTGATAGACGTTCTCGCTGAAGTTCCCCTGGAGCAGCCGGCCGCGGACGAGGTCGGCATTGAAGGTCAGGTTCGCGTAGCCTTTGACCTTGATCGTCAGCCCGGCCGTCGTCTCATTGTAATGACCGGAATAAAACTGGCCGAGCGACTCGCCCACCTGGAATGTCAGGGCCCGGTGGGTCGCCGAGTTGAAATTGAGGCTGTAATTGGTGAAACGATAGGAGCCCGGCGGCAGGACGACACCCTTGGCGACCTCGAAATCCGCGGTCAGGACCTCCCGGTGGGGAGAGACATTGAAACTAAACTGTTCCCCGCCCGGGGTCCGGAAGGCGAGGGGAGAGAGGCTGATCTGACTGCTCTCGAGGTTCCCTGACAGGTCCCAGTAATAGTCCCCACTGGCAGAAAAGAAGAACTGCCGGACGACCTTGGCCAGGAATCCGCCCATCGGCCTGGGCTGGAACGAAACGCTGAGGAAGCCGGTTTGCATGGCCTGCCGCATCATGTAGCCGAGCCCCGGGTCCAGGGCCTCGCCGTAATAGGCGTATGTGCTTTGGATGTTCCAGAGGTCGTTGGGGTAGCCCGCCCGGAAACCGAAGCCGTGATGGCGGCCCGGCTCCTCGTTCCAGTTGTAGGCGCCCCAGGCGGCCAGCATGATGTTCTTGTTCCCTTGGAACTTGGATGAGGAGTACTGGAAATCCATACCGGCGAGGGAATTCTTCGCTCCCGTGGGACTCCCGTTCGTGAAGATCCAGCCCACCTTGCTCTCGGAAAAGACGTTCTGGGTCATCCGCGCGGCCAGGAAATTGCGTCCCGGGAGGTCGCCGAGCTTGTCGGTCTGGGCGTCGAGAACGGCGAGGTTGGTCTGACCGATCTTGCCGTAGAGCTTGGTCCCGAAGAGGACAGGGACCTGCTGGCCCTGGTACAGCCCGATCGAGCGGCTGACGAACGGCTGGAAGCTGACGCTCGAGCTGAAGCTGAAGGTCTCCGAACCCTCGAGGAAGAACATCCGCTTTTCCGGGTAGAACAGGGGAAAGCGGGTCAGGTTGATGCGGCGATCGTCGGCTTCGGTCTCGGCGAAGTCCATGTTGTAGCTGACGACGCCGACCAGGTTGGGGGTGAAATTCTTGTAAACGTCGACGCCGCCGTCGAGCTTTTCTCCGTGGGCGCCGGCCTCGCTGTCTTTCCAAGCGCTGGCGAGGCCGTAGGGACGGACGGTGATGCCGTGCCCTTGTTTGATGCCTTCGATCCCCGTCAGGGCGGCCGCCTCCATGGGGTTATAGAAGTTGCTGTCCCGGTTGGTCCCGGAGATCCGGACGGTCTCCAGCTTGCGGGCGATGGTCCGCTCAACATTGAGGCCCCATGTCGTCAGCCCGGGCCGGAAGGAGATGGTCTTGAAAGGGATGGCGATCTCGGCGCTCCACCCGTCGGCGAGGAGCCGGGCCCGGGCCTCCCAAATGCCGTCCCAGTTGAGGCTGGACTGCCCTTCGGTGATCAGGCCCTCTCCCCGGGCGCCGCGCGGGTTGACGAAGAAGATATAGGCAGTGCGCTTGTTCTGGAACGGGTCGAGGAGGACGCGGACGACGTCGTCACTCGAGCTCTGAGACATGTGTCCATAGCCCCCATATCCCATGCCCTGGCTTTCCCCGCCGCTGTCGTGGGCCAGGGAATTGGCCGCGATCCGGCGCGGCTCGCTGTCGGAGCAGAGGACCCCGATGTAGAGGTTCGTGTCGTCGTAGAGCACCCGGAGCTCGGTCTTCTCCGTCGGTTCCTGGTTCGGCTGGGGCTCGGCCATCCGGAAACCGGAGAAGGGAGCGGCTTCGCGCCAGACGGGGTCCGAGAGGAGGCCGTCGATCTTCGGACCCTGGGCGACACGTACGGCCCGGACCTCGGCGGCCAGACCGAAAGAGGCGAGCCCGACCGATGACATCAGCATAAAGAGCAAGGCGTTCTTCGAGGCCTTCTGGATGAGCGACCTTGAGAACCGGGCTGATAGCTGCATAATGACCGCTAATTCTAGACTTCCGGCCGGCTTTTTTCAACTCATTTCCCGTCATGATTTGAACCGGAGGGTGGACAAGAGCTACAATAGAAAAAAACGGCATACGATGAGCGTTCGAGGAAGGTCAGGCATGAAAACCGTCATGACGCTTTTCGCCTCAGGCTTGATGGTCGCGGCCCTGGCGGCCCAGGACACGCGGCCTGTCCGCGACGATGTCGGCTTCTGCTGGAATGCCGCCAGCATGCAGAAGCTTGTGGAGTATCTCGAGAGCCAGGAAAAGGAGCACTTCAGCGGCGAGAGGCTCGTCGCCGCCATCTCCCCCCACGACGATTATCTCTACGCCGGGCGGGTCTACTATCCGCTCTTCAAGATCCTCAGGGCCAAGGAAGTGGTCATTTTCGGCGTCACACACGGCACCGTCCGGAAGGAGATCAGCGGCCTCGACAGCGTCCTCATCCTGGACGAATTCAAGTCCTGGCCCGGCCTGAGGACGCCGGTCGCCGTCTCGGGCTTGAGGCAGTATCTCAAGGGCCGGCTCGACAAGACTGTCTTCATCACGAACAACAAGGCCCATGAGCTCGAGCATTCGATCGAAGCGCTGTTGCCGTTCCTTCAATATTTCAACCCCGACATCAAAATCACGCCCATCATGGTCACGCCCATGCCGTTCGGCAGGATGGACGAGGTCTCGACGAAGCTGGCTGGCGTGATCGCGGACTACATGACGGAGAAGGGCCTCGCGGCCGGGAAGGACATTTTCTTCCTGATCTCGTCCGACGGCAACCATTACGGAAAGGATTTCAACAATTCGCCCTACGGCGAAGGGGAGAAAGCCTGGGACGCGGCCCGCGAGGTCGACCGGCGGCTGATCCGTTCCTACCTGACGGGGCCGCTGGACAGCGGCAAGATCGAGGGGCTGACCCGGGAGCTTTGGGGCCAGACTTATCTCGATTATCGCAACACCTATTGGTGCGGCAAGTATTCCGTCCCCTTCGGCCTCCTGACCATGGAAAAGGTCATCGGCCGGACCAGCCATCGAAAAACGAGCGGCACGCTTTTCCGCTACTCGGACACCTACAGCGAGGGCGTCCTGCCGCTCAAAAAAATCGGCATGGGGACGACCGCGCCGTTCTCGCTCCGCCACTGGGTCAGCTTCTACTCGATCGGCTTCTACGTGGAGTGAGCTCATCGGTGGGCCTCGGGGCATGACAAGGAGTAGACGAATGGAGTACCGTTTTCTCGGAAGATCGGGGGTCAAGATCTCGGCGTTGTCCTTTGGCACCTGGGTGACGTTCGGCGACCAGCTCGGCGAGGAGAAGGCTGCGTCCTGCTTGAAGGCGGCCTACGAGGCCGGGGTGAATTTCTTTGACGCCGCCGAAGGGTATGCCCACGGCAAGGCGGAAGTCATGCTGGGCCGGATCATCCGGAGGTCCGGCTGGAACCGGAGCGACCTCGTCGTCTCGACCAAGATCTTCTGGGGCGGCTCCGGTCCCAACGACAACGGCCTTTCCCGCAAGCACATCATCGAGGGAACAGAGGCCTCGCTTAAGCGGCTCCAGATGGACTACGTGGACCTCATTTTCTGCCATCGCCCCGACAAGGATACCCCGATCGAGGAAACCGTCCGGGCCATGTCGCATCTCATCGGGCAGGGAAAGGCATTTTATTGGGGGACGAGCGAATGGCCGGCCGAGGACATCCGGGACGCTTTCCACATCGCCCGCCGCGAGCGCCTCGTCCCGCCCACGATGGAGCAGCCCCAATACAACATGTTTCACAGGGACCGCGTCGAGCGCGAATACCGGCGGCTCTACGAGGACTTCGGCTTGGGCACGACGGTCTGGAGCCCCCTGGCGAGCGGCTTCCTGACCGGGAAATATGCCCATGGGATACCCGAGGGGTCCAGGCTTTCGCTCCGCGGCTACCAGTGGCTGAGGAAACGGTACGAAGGTCCCGAGGCCGAAGAGAAGCTCGAGAAAGTCCGGAAGCTGGGCCGCCTGGCGGCCGGTCTGAAAATCACCCTTCCCCAGATGGCGCTCGCCTGGTGCCTCAAGAACCCGCGGTTGAGCACGGTCATCACCGGGGCCTCACGTCCGGAACAGGTCGCGGAGAACATGAAGGCCGTCGACGCCGTGAAGCTCCTGACGGACGATGTGATGGACAAGATCGAGAAGATCCTGCGCAACAAGCCGCAACCAGAGCCGGATTTTCGGGCTCAGTAAATTTCGGGATTTCGATTTCGGTGACACACAACTCATTGCCGAAATGGGCACAGATCCCTATTTGGTGAATGGAGTTATTTGTTACCGAAATTAACCGTCATGATGCAGGACATCTCTTCGCTAACTTAAAGAAAACAGAGTAGTTAGATTGGGGTCAGGTCTAGAAAAAGTGCAAGAATGAAGATTTGACCCCTTCGCGACGTGGGCGAGAGTGAGACCCGCGGCCGCCGCGGACGTCCATTAGGATAAGGAGATGATCACGAGGACGGCCGTTTTCAAGGAGGAATTAAGGGACATACTCCCCCTCCTTCTTGAAGCTCGCCTGATTCCCGACCTGGCCGGCGATTGCCGGCCGTCCCATGCCGGCCGGTTGACTTTCGCTCCGGCCGGGTGCTACTATTTTCACGCGAGCGAGATCAGCCCCATGAACGAAGTGGATGAGCTCTCCAAGATCGACCTCGGCGGCCTGCCGCCGCTCAGGCCCATGCTCCTCGACGATCTCTACCAGAACGTCCTCAAGAACCTCCACCTGGAGCTCGGCAGCGGCCCCGTCCTATACCTCATCTCCCCCAATTATTCCGTCCTGAACCCGACTCCCGACGAGACCATCACCGACTTCATCGCCCGCAAGGAAAGCCTCCTCGATTACCTCAAGGAGGCCATCGTCCAGAACCTGGCCGTCTATTCCGTGCTCGTCGATGTCAGCAGCTACTTCATCGAGCAGAACAACGGCCTCGTCCTGGCCCGGCTCCGGGAGCGGGACTCCGAGGGGCGGCGCTTTGAGATTAAGTTCTACACCCACTCCCCCCAAGAGCTGACGACCCATTACGAGGACAAGATCTACATCGGCCGCGATTTCGTCGACCTCTTCAACCCGGGCCGGAAGTACTTCGGGGTCAAGGACACCATCATCTCGCTCAAGACGCAGTACGAGAAGCTCCTCGCCCGGGCCGAGGCCAAGCTGAAGAAGCCCGCCGAGTTCAAATCCTACTTCCAGGAGATCGGCGAATCCGTCAACGAGCTCCACAACGAGAGCCTGCTCATCCTCCAGAGCCTGCCCCCGCACCTCGATTTCGCCAAGCTTGCCGGCAAGGACCTCATCGACGTCAACGCCCAGTACCGGGCCATCAATCATTTCGTCATCGAGCTCCACGACGAGGTCAGCGAGTTCGAGAACCTGCTCCGGGCCAAGCAGCGCTCCGATTTCGTGCGCTACGTCACGAAGTACAAGAAAGACGTGACGAACACGATCTCCTATTTCAACATCAAGGTCAACGGCCTCATCACCCAGCGCATCTACCAGATGAAGTCCCGCCGCCCATAAAAAAACGGCCGGCCCCCGAGGGGACCGGCCGCCCCGACAATGTCCCTTCTCTTATGACGCGCGGCTCAGTGTTTCTCCTGGATGCGGATGTCGCCGTAGCTCGTCGAGAGGGAAACCCCCGGCCTGCCCGTGTTCTCGACGAACGCCTTGATGAGGGACGTTCCGTTGCTCTTTTCGAGGGAGGGCTTGCCGGAGAGTCCCCAATGGACGGAGCCGCCCCTGGTTTGGGCCTCGAGCGGCGAGGCCTCGCCGGCCGGCCAGTAAAAATCGATGTCCCCGTATTCGTCCCGGACATCCACGGGGAATTTCAGGTCCGACGGGCGGAGGACGAGGCCGCCGTGCCGGAGAGAGACCTTCACGCTTGCCGAGAAATCCGCCAGTTCCACGTTCTCATAGGATGACGTGACGGAGATCTCTTGCCCTTTGATGAGCGAAGCCGTCACCCCGACGTTGTTTCCGGACACCTGGAGGTTCCCCTGGACGTTCATGGCCTTGACCGGCTCATACGTGGTCTCGACGTCGAGGTCTCCATGGATATCCTGGGCTTCGACGGGGCAGTGGCGGGCCCGAAGCCGGGTCGCCCCGGCGTCGATGAGGGAGATCCGTTCATAAGAGGTTTCGACGGACACAGGCCCGCGGACCCGGCGCCCGTTGACCTTGGAGTGCGAGCCGATGATGTCGGCCTTCCCGCCGATGTCCTCAAACCTGACCTCGCCGTAAGAGTGGTCGACACTCAGATCCCCGGCGACGGAGAGGACCTTCACGTCGGCGTGCCTATCGATGACCCGGCAGCCGGCCTTGAGGTTCTCGGCCTCGATGTCCTCGTACGAGGATTCCAGGGTGCAGGCGCCTTCGATATCGGACGCGGACACCCGGCCGTGGCGGTTCCGGACGTCGGCCCCTTTGACGGCCGCCACCTTCACCAGGCCATAGGAATTATTGACCGTGACCGTCATCCGCCGGGGGACGACGAGGATGAAGCCGGTCTCGAAGTTCCGCTTCGTGAATTCGTCCCGGTTCGTGGACAAGGACAGCCGGTCCGCCGTTTTCTTGAGGATGTAATGGAGCTTATCGGCGATCCCCCGTGCATCCGCCTCGTCCCGCCGCCAGACCTTTTTCTGGAACGTCACCTGGACGGTCTCCTGATCGGCCCCCCGGACCTCCACCCAGCCGTGGCTGTTCGTGACTTCGAGGCTCGAGGGAATGGGGGCCTCGATCGTCTGAGTTTCCTCGAATGGATATGCTTTCCCAAGGCCGAAGAACTCTCCGTCCTCATTGAATGTCCAACCCCATGTCGTCCAGTTGCCCGTCTGCACCTCGTAGACGACGACCCCCGCGACGAGGAGGACGATGACGAGGAGGATCTCCCTAAATTTCATGGCCTTTGTCCTGGGAAGGGGCGGGCGTCGCCGGCCCCTCTTTGCCCCTTTCCTTGAGCCCGTAGTAGAGCTTGTTGGCTCCCCAGACGATGAAGACCACGGGCCAGAGGCGCCAGACGTAGTGCCAGATACGGACATGCATGGTCTCGAGCAGGAAGATCCCGCCGATGACGATGAGGATGATCCCCCAAATGCGCGAATCGCGATGTTTTTGGCTTGCCATTGTTGACCTCCGTTATTTGCCGTTCCTGGCCCTGACGATGGAGTCGAAAACGAGCTTCAGGCCGATGACGATGACCGCCACGGGCCAGAAGTTCCACAGGGTTTCCCAGGTGATGACGTCGAAATTAGCCAAGATGGACAGGGTGCCGATCGCGATGAGGACGACCCCCCAGAAAACAGACCCGGAGGGAATGACCTGCGGCACGAAATCCACCTTGGCGGCCTCTTCCGGCTTTTGGCCGGCCGCCGCCAGGTTGAGGGCCTTAGCGTTGTTGACCGACTCGATGATCTGGAAGATGTAGAACCCGGCCAAGATCAGCGCCTTGAACGGCTGGCCTCCGGGCCCGTCCTGGATGCTGATGAGCCCGGCGAAAATCAAGATGTAGAGGACGCCCTTGGCGATCAGGCCGTTGTAGAGAGCTCCCGCGCCCGGAAAGATGGCGGACAGGATGGCCGCCGCGGCCGGCGACTTGGTCGGCTTCGGCTGGATGACAATTTTTTCGTCCATGATGAACCTCCAATGGTTGCGATTATTTCTTATCCTCTTGACCCTTGATGGGGTTCAGAGTCTTGATAGAATCGACGACAGTGTTCTTGAGCGAGCTCAGCTCGTCCGTCACGGACCCCGCCTTGGCATAGAGCTTTTCGACGTGGTCGTAGCCCAGGTGGAGCTGACGGTCGATGGCCTTCTGGATGCCGTGCCCCTGCGGGTGGAAGAAGACGAAGGACAGGGCGATGAACAGGACCGTGAAGGCCGCATAGACGGGCTGAAGCGACGGCCGGAGGACGAAATCGGATATCGTCCTGAAGAGACTCCTCTTCTCGGGGATGGCGTAGAGCTTGGCCATGAGGGCCGGGCCGGGCTCCAACTCGGGGAAGCCTGCCAGGGCTTCCTGCGTCTCCCGGAAGACAGAAAGGAGCTCAGCGCAGGCAGGGCAGAGGTCCAGATGGCCGTCCATCTCCCGCTTTTCTTCGCCCGAAAGCTCGCCTTCGAGATACGCGGACAGAAGTTCCTCGAACCGTTCGCAGGTCATGAGGGCTCTCCTTTTTTCTCCTTCAGGACCTCGGCCAGGGCGATCCGCGCCCTGTTGACGCGGGACTTGACCGTCCCCAGTGGGAGGCCGAGGATCTCGGCCATCTCCTCATAGGTCCTCCCCTGGAGGTCCCTCAGGATGACGGCCATGCGCATCTCCGATGAAAGATGGTTGAGGCCTTCCCAGATGAGGGCCCGGATCTCTTTCCGGGCCAAGCTCTCCTCGGGACCGGAAACGGACGCCTGGGGAAGGACCCGTTCGTCGAACTCGTCCCGCTGGGTCCTTTCCCACTTTGTCTTCCGGTACTCGTCGATGAGGTGGTTCTTGGCCAGGGTCAGGAGCCAGGCGGTGAAGTTCCTCTGGAAGTCGAATTTGGCGAGCGAGCCGTAGAGCTTGAGGAAAATTTCCTGGGTCATGTCCTCCGCCTCCTGGCGGCTGCCGGAGAACTGATAGGCCATGTTAAAGACCCTTTTAGCGTACGTGTTCATGAGCGTTTCCCAAGCTCCCTGCCTGCCTTCCAGGCATTCTCTGACGATCGCGTTCAAATCCACTCAATTCACCCTGGTTGACGGAAATGGCCGGCTGAAAGTTCCATTTTCGGGCCTATTTTCATATAAAACGCCCCCCGTGGGCAACAAGAAGCGGTCAGATCTTCATTCCGTAACTTTCCTGGAGGTATCCCTCTTGAATCCAGGCCAAAAGCGACGGAATGAAGATTTGACCCCTTCTTGATATAATAAGGGGAAGGGATGCCTGAAAACTGCAACGTTTCGGGCCCCGGACAGGTTTAAGAAATTGAGAATGGACGAGCAAGAGCTGATCCGCCGGGTTCAGGACGGAGACGAGCGGGCGTTTGCCCAGATCATGGCTCTTTACAAGGACAAGATCGTGAACTACCTGTACCAATTCACGGGCGATTATCAGAAGGCCGTGGAATTGTCCCAGGAGACCTTCGTCCGGGTCTATTTCAAGGCCGACAAGTACCGGCCGATTGCGCCCCTGTCCTCCTGGATCTACACCATCGCCTCCAACCTGGCCAAGACCGAGGCCAAGAGGGCGAAGCGGATGGCGACGGTCTCCATCGACGAGGTCGTCAACCATTATTCCGCCGGGACCTATTACGAGGACCCCGCCGATCCCGGTCTCACCCGGAACCTCCGCGAGGCCCTGAAGACGCTCCACCCCCGCTACCGCGTCCCGGTCGTCCTCAAGGACATGGAGGGCTTCTCCCAGGAAGAGATCGCCCGGATCATCAAGCGTCCCGTGGGAACCGTCAAGGCCAGGATCAGCCGGGGACGCGAGCAGCTTAAAAAACAGCTGGAGAAGGCCCTGGAGGGGAAGGGCTATCCGGCCAAACAAGAGGTGAACGAGAATGGAAGGGCATGAACTACTGGGCAAGATGGACAAGGTGAAGGCGCCCGCGGACTTCGACGAGGGAGCCTTCACGAAGCTCGGCGAGGCCAGGCGGGCGCGGGTGCGGCGACAAGCGGCCTTCCGTTATGCTTTCGCCGGGTCGGCGGCCGTTCTCCTGATCGGTTTCGTGCTCCTGAACGTCCACGTCGTGAATACCCGGGCCGTCGCCGACAAAGGCCCCTCTGAAGCTCTGGCGAACCAGACCTCGTTCTCCGGCCGCGCCGGCGACGGCGCCCCCAGGACCTATCTTCCTGTCCTGGAGACCGTGGACTACTCGAACGAGTTCCGGAACGTCTCCAATCAGCCGCAGACGGTTTACATACTGGAGCAGGTTTCCGAAGTCAGACCTACGGAAATCAAGTATTAGGAGGTTTTTCGAGCCATGAACAGGATTTTTAGACCGGCTCTCGTGGTCATGGCTGTCCTGCTGGTTTCGACCCTGACCCTCAGGGCGTCGCCGGCTGGGACGGGTGCAAGCGAAAGGGATATCGCGGAAATCGCCAAAAAGGCCTTTCCATCGGTGGTCCGTGTCGAGGTGCATAACCACATGCATCGGGTGGCGACCGGGGTCGTCATCGACAAGGACGGCTACGTCGTCACGACGGCCTTGATGTCGCCCCGGAACGAGAAGATCACGATCACGACCTCTGACGGCAGGACCATGGACGCCGAGTTCCTGGGGTTCGACACCGAGACCCAGCTGGCCGTTCTCAAGGCCAAGGACAAGGGCCTGCCCGCGCTCCCCACGGGGAACGCCGATGACCTATCCGCCGGCTCCTGGATCTGCGTCGTCGGGATCTCCCCCGAACGAACGGCGGCCGTCACTCAGGGGATCGTGAGTTCGGTCGCCGAGGACAGGCTCCGCCTGAACATCTGGGTGACCCCGGGCTCGAGCGGAGGTCCCGTGGTCGATGAGAAGGGACAGATGGTCGGGCTCCTCCGCGGGATCTACACGGAGGAAAAACCCGTTGTCTTCCAGTTCCGGGACAGGGAGCAGGCCGGCTCCGGGTTCGTGATGAGCCGGGCCGAAGCGCCGTCCTCGGGGATGGCCATCGCCGTTCCCATCGACGTCGTCCGGAGCGTCGCGGCGGAAATCCGGGAGAAAGGCAAGGTCCAGAGGGGCTGGCTGGGCGTCGGCGTCGCCATGAACGAGGCCGGCAAGGTGGAGATCGGAGGGATTGACCCCGAGAGCCCCGCCGAGCTGGCCAAGCTCAGCGAGGGGGACGTCATTCTCGCACTCGACGGCAAGAATATCGCGAGCTCCGACATGCTGGGGGCCGAGATCCGCAAGATGAAACCCGGCCAGACCATCGTCCTCAAGATCGAGCGGGACGGAAAGCCCATGGACGTCAAGGTGAAGCTCGGGGAATATAGCGAGGATAATGCCCGGAAGGAGATGGAGCTCCGCTTCCCGGGGATTTTCCCGCCCATGGCCCCTCCGGGAGGGCCCGATAGACCGCAGCCGCAGCCGTCGCCCCCCGGCCAGCCGCCGTCGGCCGGGAAGCAGATGCCTTTTCCCTCCATGGAAATGCGGAAGTACATCGGCGTTTACTGCAGGGAACTCAATCCCGAGCTGGCCGCCTATTTCGGCGTTAAGGAAGGGACGGGGCTCATCGTCGCCCGGCTGACCGAAAACGGCCCGGCCCAGAAGGCCAAGCTCAAGGTCGGCGACGTCATCGTCCGCGCGGACGGAAAACCCATGGAGTCGGCCAACGACCTCATCGACCTCATCCAGGACAAGAAGAAAGGCGACAAGGTCAAGGTCGAGATCCTGCGAGAAAAGAAACCCATGACCCTGGACGTCGTGGTCGAAGAAGAGAAAGTGAGCGGAGGCGTCCCGGGTTCCGGAGATTTCCGGAGCTTCCTCCAGTCCTGGCAGGGCTACTCCGACGGGTTCCAGAATGAGCTCAGGAAATGGCAGAACGAATATGGCCCGGAGCTCAGGGCTAGCATGAAAAAGATCGACGGGGACCTCGCCCAAAGGAGCAAGGAATCATTCAGGGAAATCAAAGGCCTATTTAAACCCGTGCTGAAAAAGGTCTGAGGACCTACTCCTGTCTTCAGGGGGCTGTCCCGTGGGGGACGCCCCCCCTTTTTTTATCATCAGTCATCGCGAGGCGTCTCGGCCGCGGCGATCTCAACCTTATGAGAACTATCCCCCTCGGCTATTCCTGGGTCAGCTTGAGCCATTGTTTCCTGAGGCGTTCGAATTCCCCGCCCGGGAGCCGGGATTTTTTGAGGAAGCCTTTAGCCTCCCGCTGCCGCAGGGCCTCGTACAGGATGACCGCGACGGAAACCGAGAGGTTGAGGCTCTGGACCATGCCGAGCATGGGGATCCGGACGATCGTGTCGGCGAACGCGAGGGATTCCGCGGAGATGCCTTCGGCCTCGCTGCCGAACACGAGGGCCAGGGGCTTGGTATAGTCGATGTCCGTGTAGGGAACAGCCTCGGCCTCGAGGTGGGTGGCGACGACCATGAATCCCGCCTCTTTGAGCGGGGCGAAGCATTCGGCCGCCGTCCCGTGGACCCCGATCTCGAGCCACTTGTCCGCCCGGGTCGTGATGGCCTCGTTGAACCGGAGGAGCTCGGGGTTGGGGGAGATGAGGTCCAGATGGAGGATCCCGGCGGCGTCGCAGGTCCGGATGACGGCGCTGGCGTTGTGGGCGATGGTCACGCCCTCGAGGACGACGCGCAGGTCGGGCTGACGGAGAGAGAGGACGCGGTTGACCCTTTCGATCCTTTCGCGCGTCGGCACGGGCCGACTATATCAGACTCCCGGGGGCGATTCAATTTCTGGCCCGGGACCGGCGGATATAGAAACGGCTCCTTTTTTATTGTATATTTGACCCGCCGTGCCGGTGTGGCGGAACAGGCAGACGCGCGGGACTCAAAATCCCGTCCGGGGCAACTCGGGTGTGGGTTCGATTCCCTCCACCGGCACCAGGTTTCCTCTGAATTACCTCCAATTGGGGTTCGTTTTCCTTTAAGCACCATTAAGCCAGATTAAGCGGGTTTAAGCACTTTTTGTGACGTATTTGTGACGCGGCGGAGAGGTCTGTCTTTGGACCTTTTCGCTTTCTAAGGCCAGTTTCAGGTCCTCAAAAACCGGCAACACCCGACACCCCCTTGCCGGTCCAGTCGGAGAATCAGGACATCTTCGTCATACCTACAATACGATATCTATAGCTTTTTTTGGTCTAAGCAATTAGACGATTGTATCGATGAAGCTTGACAAAGAGGGACTCCTATTACGGAGGCCATAGTTCCATCTGCTCAAGAGTTTTTGTGTATGGCTATGTTGCCTTGGCAAGAATACACGTGCTGTCCTGGTGGTCCAACGGCCGAGGCTCCTCAGCGACAACGGGGCCTGCTTCATCTCTCATGAGTTGAAGAAATATCTCGAGACTCATGAGATCCGTCATGTTCGGACGAAGGTATATCACCCCATGACCCAGGGGAAGATCGAACGCTACCACCGGTCGATGAAGAATCTGATCCTGTTGGACAATTACTATGCCCCCGCCGAGCTGACCGAAAGGATCCGGGAGTGGGTGGAATATTACAATCACCAGCGGTATCACGAGGCCATCGACAACGTGACCCCCGCGGACAAGTATTACGG
>JBEKXF010000009.1:0-105848 GCA_049512315.1 Candidatus Aminicenantales bacterium
AGACCTATAACCATATCCGGCCCCATCAATCGCTTGATTATCTGACGCCGGCCGAATATTATCAGGCCTGGCTTAAAACTCATACTCAGCCCACCGCGTCACTAATGTAGTGGACGAGATCATGCGCTTGACGTGAAGGAAAGGCAGCGATACTCTTGAGCCGGGAGGACATCATGGCCTTGAACCCAAAACTCCTGAGCATTCTGGCCTGCCCGCTCTGCAAGACCGAGGTCAAGCTCACGGCCGACGAGAAGGGCTTGAGATGCGTGACCTGCCATCGCGTCTATCCCATCCGGGACGATATCCCCGTCATGCTCATCGACGAAGCGACCATCGAACCCGGCCGGCCCGTCAAGGCCTGACCCGCCCCTCCGCTTCCCTCTATTTATTTCGGATCCTGAATCCCTTATAATGGACAATCATGTGCGGCGTCATCGGGATGTGGGCCAACGATTCCGTCATCCGCGACCTCTACCAGGGCCTCCTGGCCATGCAGCATCGCGGTCAGGACGCCGCGGGCATCATCACCTATGACGGGCGGTTCCACACCGAGAAAGGCACCGGCCTGGTCCGCGACATTTTCACCGTCGAGGCGATCCAGCACCTCCGCGGCCTGATCGGGATCGGCCACACCCGATACCCGACCGTCGGCGGCGGGGGCGGCGAGGACGCCCAGCCCTTCCAGCTCAACTCCCCGTTCGGCATCATCATGGCCCACAACGGCAACGTGGCCAACTACCGGGAGCTCAAGGAGGAGCTCTTCGAGAAGTACCACCGGCTCCTCAACTCCGACTGCGACGTCGAGATCATCCTCAACATTTTCGCCGAGTCGCTGGCCCACGAGAAGGCCCGCGTCCTGGAGCCGGAGCACATCTACCGGGCGGTCGAGAGCGTCTTCCGGAAGGTCAAGGGCAGCTACTCGGTCGTCGCCTACATCGCCGAGCAGGGGCTGGTGGCTTTCCGCGACCCCTACGGGATCAAGCCCCTGGCCTACGGCGTCCGGAAGGACGGCCTCCTGCCCTCCTACGCCTTCGCCTCGGAGACCGTTACGCTCAACATCATGAATTTCGGCGGGATCCAGGACGTCGAGGCCGGGCAGGCCGTCTTCCTCGACAAGGGCCGGCGCCTCCACAAGAAAAAACTGGCCCACTGCGCCCCTTCCCCCTGCCTCTTCGAATGGGTCTACTTCGCCAGGCCGGACTCCTTCATCGACAAGGTCAACGTCTACAAGTGCCGGGTCAACCTGGGCCGCTTCCTGGCCGCGGAGATCCGGCGGCGGAAGCTCGGGATCGACGTCGTCGTCCCCGTGCCGGATTCGGCCCGGGACGCGGCCATCGAGATCGCCCGGAGGCTCAACCTCAAGTACAGCGAGGCCCTGGTCAAGAACCGATACATCGGCCGGACCTTCATCATGCCGAGCGTCGACAAGCGGAAAGACTCGGTCCTCCAGAAGCTCAGCCCCATCGCTTCGGAGATCAAGGGCAAGAAAGTCCTCCTCGTCGACGACAGCATCGTCCGCGGCAACACGTCCCGGGCCATCATCGAGATGATCCGGGAGTGCGGGGCCAAGAAGGTCTACTTCGCTTCCTATTCGCCGCCGCTCCGCCACCCGTGCGTCTATGGCATCGACATGCAGACGAAGACGGAGTTCGTGGCCCAGGACGCCGACGAGAAAGCCGTGGCCAAGAGAATCGGCGCCGACAAGGTCATCTACCAGAGCCTCGACTCACTCAAAAAGGCGGTCGCGATGGAGAACCCGAAGATCAAGAATTTCTGCGCCGCCTGCTTCGACGGGATCTACCCGACGGGCGACATCACGCCGGACCTCCTCGACGAAATCGAGGCGGAGCGGAAGCTCGCCCAGGACGGCCAGCTCGAGCTCAACATCTAGGCCTCCCGCCCGGGACCGGCTCTTTCATCGCCCGCCTTCTTCAGAACCCGAAGCCGCCCAGGATGTCCGCCGTCCGCCCGATCGTCCCGAGCCCCACGGAGAACTTGAGCTGCGTTTCCGGCTTGAGGCGGTAATAATAGACCCGGACCTCGACCAGAAAATCGAGGCACTGGTAATGGTAAATGGCCTGGCCGGCCGTGTAGAGGAGCTTCTTCTCCTGGATGTTGTAATCCACTTCCCCGAGGAGTTCCAAGGACGAGCCCGGCAGCCGCAGGCCGCCCGTGGCGCCGACCTGGTGGCGGTTGTAGAGCGCCCCGAGGGCGGGGTCGGCCCCCGCGACCCAGGAGTTCAGGCTCTTGTACCAGTTCAGGGACAGGAACCGGCCATCCTCCTTCGAGCCCGCCGTCGCGGTCAGTCTGAGGCTCGAAAAGTTGTGGTAATAGGGGTTGTACCCGGCGGCGGCGTCCAGGCTGAAGCTTTCCTTCGGGTAATACCTCAGGGTCCCGGTGATCTCCGATAACCGCGGCGGCTTCCCGTTGACGAGGTACTGCTTGAGGGGGCCGCTTTCGGGGGAAAGATAGACGGTCTGGCCCAGCCCGAAGGACAGGACCTCGGTCGGCCGGTCTCCCTCCTTGAGGAGGAACCGGCTGGTCAGGCCGTAGCTCATCTGATGGTAGCGGTAGAAGCCCGTGGGGGTCACGATCCGGTCGGCCTGGCCGATCGGGCTGTCGTAGGAGTACTTGACGTAAGGCTCGATGATGTTCTTCAGCCGGGGCTCGCCGGTCTTTCCGTAAAAGACCCTGTAGAAAACGGGCCCCGTGACTTCGAGGTCGGCCACGACGTTCTTCGTGAACAGAGGGTCGTTCACGATCTGGCCTGACGCCGGGTCGAGGCTCTGACCGTAGTAGACGAAATTGGCTGTGACGGAGGTGTTGGCCGTCAGCCAGGGGATGGACGTGAACGGCAGGCTCAGGGTCGGGCTCAGGGTGAGGTTCGTCGATCGGCGCTCTGTCCCGGTCTTGTACGCCGAGTTCCATCCGTACTGCCAGCTGTTGAAGCCGCCGCTCAGCGAAAAATAGAGCGGGGAGAAGAGCCGGACCTTGAAGACGTTGAAATTCACCTGGGGGAGAGAGGTGCTGACGATGGAGTCGTCGACCTGGGAAAAATAGGTCTCGACACGGGACACCCGGGCGCTCAGGTTGAACCGGGACCAGGACCGCGACAGGAAGACCTGAGAGCTCTTGTTCGAGACCGAGGCCCGGCGGAACTCGTCGTCGAACTCGCTCAGAAAGCTGTAAGATGTCTGGTAGTCCACGCTGGCGGCCAGGGTGAATCCCAGCGGCAGCGCCTGGTTGTGGTTGATGCGGATGATGGAGCCCGGGCTCTCGGCCGTTCCCTGAGCGTCCTTCTTGAAGATGAAATGATAGAGGGTGAGCTGGCCGCCGGTCCCTTTCGAAAAGAGGTAGCGATATTCCAACCCCAAGCCCAGGCCGAGGGTGGGGTAAGCATCGAGCCCGAAGGTCGCGTCCATGTTCCTCCCGATCGCCAGATAGAAGTTTTGGGAGTACTCGAAGCCCTTGGCCCCGGTATAGCCGACCTTGGGCATGAGGAAGCCCGTCGCCCGGTCTTCCAAGGGATACCGGAGATAGGGCAGATAGAAGACCGGGATCTTCTTGACCGAGAGGACAGCATCCCACATCTCCACGTAGGCGTTCGTCTTCAGGTTGGCCCGGGAAAAGGAAAAACCCCAGCGGGGGACGGGCTGGGTGCACGAGGTGACCCGGGCCCGGCTGAGGCTGTAGAGGTCCGTGGCCTTCCGTTCGAGCGATTCGGCCGCGAACAGGATGGACGGCTGGATCATCCCCGAGGCCTTTTCGACCCGTCCGGTCTCCGTGTCCAGATTGAAAATGACCTTCTCCCCTCTCGTGATTTCGTTCCGGACCTGGATGACGACGTTCCCTTCGGCGAGGACCTCCTTGCTTCCGGGATCGAACTCCACCCGGTCGGCCAGGAGCAGGAGTTCTTTGTACCGGATCTCCACATCCCCCGAGGCGAAGATCCGGTCTTTGGTGATTTCCTTGTTCCGGGCGACGATCTTGATCTCGGGTTGCGGCGAGAAGGCCCCTTGAGGTCCGGGGCCCGCGAGCTCCTGGCCCGAGGCCGGGGGAGCCGGCATCCTCAGCCCGAGGAGCGCGAGCCAGACGAGGACGGCAGGAAAGAGGCGCCTCACCCCGAAGAGCTGGGGCTTCATTGATTGGAATTTAGCACATCGCCCGGGGTGAATCAAACCGGGGTCACACGTCGGGAGGCTGGCCTTTATTATACTTGCTCATGGCCCGGTAAAGGCTCAGAAGACCCGAGATGACGCCGAGGACCGTGAAAATGAGGAGGAGCCAGGGGCCCGTCCCCAGCCAGCGGTCGAGGAAGTATCCGAAGAAAAGGCCGACGATGATGGACGACGGCAGCATGAGTCCGACCGAGCTTATCTCGGCCAGCTTCCGGAAGCTGGGCCGCGGCGGTTTGGGAGTCGTCATGGACTCTCCCGAGTCCGAGCCGTTTTCGGACGGACGGCCCGGCCGGAACCGGCCCAGGCCTCACCCTCGAAAACAAGGGCGTTCCAGCCGAACCCGAAGCCGAATGCCAGGCAGAAGAGCTTGAACAGGTCCTCGTAAGACGTACCCTGGGCGCCCGTCTCGAACCGCGGGAAAACGACCAGGGTCAGGACGATGCAGAGGACGAGAGAGACCGCGGCCGAGACGAGGTAGCGGCGGCCGAAGCCTCGGACCCGTCCCTCCCGGACCTTCCTCAACCAGGGCAGAAGGGTCCGGGCCAGGACCCCCGTGAAGATGCCGATCAGCCGAATCAGGAATTCCGTGGACATGCGGTTATCCCCTCCCGGAGATGAGATGACTCGATTCCCAGATTATTCTCGAAAACGGACGGGGGATTGTCAAGTGTCGGCAATCCCGGCTTGGACGTGCTATACTAGCCGGGAACCGGCCCCAACGGAAACGAAAGGACCTCTCCCCGATGAGCCAGGTCGAGATCCAGGACGAACGGATCCTCCACAGGATACCTTTCGAGATCCTCGCCCTCTCGGCCGTCCTGGCCCTGGCCGCCGCCCTCCTCTTCAGCCCCCTGGCGGGCCTCCTCTTTTTCGCGGGCGGAGCGCTCGCGGCACTGGGCTTCCTCTGGCTCAAGCGATCCCTGACCCGGCTCCTCGCCAGGGACAAGGCGGGCGCCCTCCGGTCCGCCATCCTCCTCTACGTCCTCCGCCTCGGGTTGATTTGCGGGGCCTTTTTTATTATAATCCTCCTCTTTCCGGGGAAGATTTTGGCCTTCGGCGCCGGTTTTTCCACGATCGTCCCCGTTTTCCTGGCGGAAGGCGTCGGGGCCCTTCTTCGCATGAAGACATGGAAGGCCTAGAACACACTCTTTTCACCGTCGAGCTCTTCAACAAGATCTTCGGCAAACCCCTGGCTTCGCTCCTCGGCCTCTTCGGAGTGAAGGTCGCCGACCCCCTCCATCTCTTCCCCGACTACGTCGTGATGGTCATCATCGTCACGGCCGTCCTTATCGTCGTCTTCACTCTCGCCTCGCGGAAGCTCGCCCTCATCCCCTCCGGCCGTCAGAGCGTCCTCGAGATGATCTTCGGGCTCTTCGAAGGCCTGGTCACGGACACCATCGGCCCCGAGGGGAAAAAGTACCTCCCCGTCATCGGGACCGTCGGCCTCTTCATCTTCTCCTGCAACCTCATCGGGCTCGTCCCCGGCTTCATGTCGCCGACGAGCAAACTCAACGTGACGGTCGGCTGCGCCCTGGCCGTCTTTTTCTACTACCACGTCCAGGGGGTCAAGGCCCAGGGCCTGAAATATTTCAAGAACTTCATGGGCCCCATCCCGGCCCTGGCGCCCCTCATGATCCCCATCGAGATCATCAGCCATTTCTCGCGCCCGGTCTCGCTCTCGATGCGGCTTTTCGGGAACATCTTCGCTGAGGAGCTGCTGATCGTCATCATGGCCTCCATCATCCCGTTCCTCCTCCCCCTGCCCTTCATGGCCGTAGCCATTTTCACCTCGGTCATCCAGGCCTTCGTCTTCGTCCTCCTGGCCTGCATCTACATCGCCGGGGCCGTCGCCCAGGAAGAAGAACATTAAATGAAAAGGAGTTCCGTCATGTCCCAAAAACTCAAAGCTTTGAGCGTCCTCTTTTTCCTTGTCGCGGTTTCCGCCGCGCCGCTCCTCGCCCAGGAAGCCGGGGCGCCCAGCGCGGCCAAGGCGTCCTTGTACAAGATCTCGCTCATGGTCGGCGCCGGCATTATCACTCTCTCCGTCGCGGCCGGGGCGTTCTGCCAGGCGAAGGCCATCAGCAGCGCCTGCGAGGGCATTTCCCGGAACCCCAATGGGGCCCCGCACATCCGCTTCCTCCTGATCTTCGGGCTCGTCCTGATCGAAACGCTCGTCATTTACGCCTTGCTCATCACGATCATCATCCTGATGGTCCAGTGGGGCAAGTACGTCTAAGTTTTCCGGAAAGGGTCCGGCAGGGCCCGCGCTGAGACTCGCTCACTCTTAAAAAAGGGCGAGAGACGGCAGGGGGCTCCCGCCGGGCCTCCCGGCATTGGGACGGATGACGCTTTCACCGTTCAAGATACTCGCCGCTTCCTTCAAGCGGTTCAACGACGACAAGTGCTGGACGTCCGCCATCGTCATTTCCTACTTCGCGCTCCTCTGCACGGTCCCCCTCCTGGCCCTCTTCTTTTACGCCTCGACCAAGGTCCTCGGTAACACCGAGATCGCCCTCCGGAGCCTGAACATCTTCACGGACGAGTTTTTCGCCCGCTCCGACCCGGGATTCTTCACCCGGCTCCAGGCCTTGTCGGGAACGGTCGCCAATTTGGGGCTTTTCGGCCTCCTGGGATCGCTCATCTCCGCGAGCTTCCTCTTTTCGAGCCTCATCGCAGCCATCAATGTCATCTTCAAGACCAAGTACCACCGGTCCTTCTTCTACAACCGGCTCATGGAATACCTGATCATGTTCATCGTCGGGATCGTCATGCTCTTCTCCCTGGCGATCACGGCCGTCTGGACGGCCCTCGGCCGGTCCATCCAGGAAAGCGCCATCGTGCGTTCCTACTTCAACCCCGATGTCGTCCGGCTGGCCAACAATGTCTTCATCCAGTACGTGATCCCCTATTTCCTGACCTTTTTCGTTTTCTTCATCATCTATAAATACATCGCCGAGCGGAGCGTCCACACCAGAGCGGCGGCCCTCCCGGCCGCGGTCGCGGCCCTGCTCTATGAGATCTTCAAGAGGATGTTCGCGTTCTACGTCGTCCATTTCTCGGCCATCGGGGTCGTCCTGAACAAGCTCCTTCAGGGGACCCTGACCTCGATCATTTTCTTCCTGCTGTGGATCTCTTTCTCGCTGGTCATCATGCTCTGGGGGGCGGAGCTGGCTGCGGTGATCAACGAGAAGCTGGACGCGGCGGTCTCTCCTGCCACCGCGCCTGAGCGGCAGGGATGATTCAGCGGCGGGAGAGGTATTCCTCGACGGACAGAGCGGCGTGGACGCCCGTGCCCACGGCCGTGGCGATCTGCTTGGGGCAGGCGTCGGAGACGTCCCCCGCGGCGAAGATGCCGGGGGCCGAGGATTCCATGTTGGGCTTGACCTTGACCTGGCCCCATTCATTGAGGTCGAGGAAGCCCCGGACGAAGGCCGTCTGGGGCTCGGTCCCTATCGAGATGAAGAGCCCGTCGACGGGCAGATGTAATTTGCTGTCTATCTTCATGTTACGGAGATCGAGCGATTCGATCTTGTCCCCGCCGTTGATCGCCTCGACCACGGTGTCCCGGAGGATCTGGATCTTTTCGTTGGTGACGACGCGCTCTTGATAAATCCTCTCGCCGCGGAACCGGTCTCGCCGATGGATGATGGTCACTTTCCGGCAGTACTTGGTCAGGAAGAGGGCCTCCTTGAGGGCGTTGTCCCCTCCCCCGACCATGGCGATGTCGCGGCCCGCGAAAAAGGCGCCGTCGCAGGTCGCGCAGTAGGACACGCCGCGGCCCGTCAGGCGGGCCTCGTTCTCGAGCCCGAGGCGGCGGTAGGCCGACCCGGTGGCGATGATGACCGACCGCGCGGTGTATTCATCTTCCGAGCCCCGCAGGACCCAGGCTCCTTCTGAGCCGGAGATCTTTTCGATCTCATCGGTTTCGATCCTGGCCCCGAACTTTTCGGCGTGCTTGTGGAAATCCCGCATCAGCTCGAAGGGCGTGATGCCGTCGGGAAAGCCGGGGAAGTTCTCGACCCAATCCGTCACCAGGATCTGCCCGCCGGGGAGCCCTTTCTCCAGGACAAGTGTCGAGCGCCTGGCCCGGCCGGTGTAGATCGCGGCCGCGAGGCCGGCCGGCCCGGCTCCGACGATGACCACGTCCCAGGATCCGCCCATAGGGATCACAGATGCTTGGCGATGAGCTCGGCCAGCTTGGCCTTGGGGAGGACCCCGACGGACTTTTCCTTGAGCTCGCCGCCCTTGAAAACCATCAGGGTGGGGATGCCCATGACGCCGTAGGTGATGGGCGTTTTGCCGTTCTCGTCGACGTTGAGCTTGACGACCTTCAGCTTTCCCTGGTTGGCCTGGGCGATCTCTTCGAGGACCGGGGCGATCATCAGGCACGGCCCGCACCAGGGCGCCCAGAAATCGACCAGGACCGGGAGGTCGGACTTCAGGACCTCCTGCTCAAAACCGGCATCCGTGCCTTGAATGATCACGTCGGACATCGTTTCCTCCTCAAGCCCGACCATGATAGCGGCCACTCTCTAAATTGTCAAACCGCTCTGAGTAGAGGCCGGGCTTTGAGAGTGGCTGGAACGTCATGCGTGGTTTAGCCTTCCCGAGGCGTTTTTCGATGAATCAGCGGACGCAAGGGGGGTTCGTCTCAAAATACAATAAGGGGACGGGTGGCCCGGTGCCGGACGGGGACGCGCCGGGTCAGGGCCCGTCCGACCATATTGAACGCAGAGGGACTCCCCCAAGTCCGCAACCTCCAAAAGAAACGATGAGAGAAGGACGTTAAAAACCGCGCTCTGGAGTGGAAGCCACCCTCAAAACCAGGCCTCTACTCGGCCCAGCTCAGCTTTTCCTTGACCAGGTCGTAATAGCTCCGCCGGGGCGAGGTTACGAGCTGGAGCTCGACCGGCGCTCTCCGGACGACGAGGACATCGTTCCGGTCGAGGACGCCGCCCCGCTGGCCGTCGAGTGTCAAGTAGACTTCCTCGCCGCCGGTCAGGAGCTTGATCCGGACCTCGGAGCCGGACGGGATGATCAGAGGCCGGAAAGTCAGGGTATGGGGGCAGATGGGCGTCAGCACGGCCGCCGCGACCTGCGGGTGGATGATCGGCCCTCCGGCCGAGAGCGAATAGGCCGTCGACCCCGTGGGGGTGGAGACGATCAGGCCGTCGGCCTTGAGCGCCGCGACATCCTTCCCATCGATGAGGATTGTGAACTCGATCATCCGGGCCACCGCCCCTTTGGTAATGACAACATCGTTTAAGCAGTAGGCGGCGCCGGCCTCGGTCGTGACTTCAAGGAGCGACCGCGGACTGATGATATCCTGGGCGCCAGCCAGGAGGGCGTCCAGGGTCAGGAAGGCCTCGCTGACGGGGATCTCGGTCAGGAATCCGAGACGGCCGAGGTTGACCCCCATGACGGGGACGCCGGCCTGGGCGGCACGGAAGGCGACGCTGAGCAGCGTTCCGTCGCCGCCGAGGACGACGACGAGATCCGAAGCGCCGGGGACGTCCGACCGCGGGAGGCCGGCGGGCCGCCCGATCTTCCGGGCGGCGACGTCCTCGAGGACGCAGTCGATGCTCCGTCCGCCGAAATAGTCGATGATGCTCTTCAGAAGCTCCTCGACCTGAGCCGCGTGCGGTTTGATGACGATGCCGGCTTTCTTAATGGTCTTCATAGCTGACGGCCTCCTTGATCCAGATCTCCGCTGCATCCCCGCCCGGGTCCGCTCCGCCTCGGATCCAGGAGCCGAAAAACTCCACGTTGCCCTTCTGGCCGCGGGTCGACGAGCGGATGAGCCCCCGGAGCCCGAAACCGAGCTCCCGGGCCCCGCGGACGACGCGGCCCAGGACCTGCTCGTGGACGGCCGGGTCCCGGACGATCCCCTTTTTCCCGACCTCGTTCCGCCCTGCCTCGAACTGCGGTTTGACCAGGGCCAGGAGGAGCCAGGCTCCGGGGAACTCCTTCAGGGCGGCCAGGACCTTGAGCAGGGAGATGAAGGAGACATCCACGGTGACGAGGTCCGGGGGCTCGCCGAGGTCGCCGGGCTCGAGGTAGCGGGCGTTCTTCTCGATCCGGACGACCCGCGGGTCTCCCCGTAATTTCCAGTCGAGCTGCTTCGTGTCCACGTCCACCGCGTAAACCCTTCTCGCCCCGCGCTGGAGAAGGCAGTCCGTGAAGCCGCCGGTCGAGGAGCCGACATCGACGGCGATCTTGCCTCCGACGTCCACGGCGAACCGGTCGAGGGCCTCGGCCAGCTTTAGGCCGCCACGGCTGACGAAGGGGAGCGTGCCCTTGATCGAGAGGTCCCTTTCCGCGTCGATGAGGCACCCCGGCTTGAGGATCGTCGTCTCCCCGGAAAAGACGAGCCCGGCCATGATCATGGCCTGGGCCTTTTCCTGGCTCGGCGCGAGCCCCCGCGTGACCAACAGCTTGTCGGCGCGCTCTTTCATGACGGCGAGGCGTAAAAAGACCTGATCTTTTCCACGAGCCCGGCCGCGTCCAGGCCGCAGGCCCGGCGGATCTCTTCAACCTTGCCCAGGGGATAAGCTTCGATGGGAAGTCCGATGGCCAGGAACCGCAGGCCGAAGCGTCTTTCCCGGTCGAGGAGCTCGCGGACGGCGCTCCCCAGGCCGCCGGCGAGGACTCCTTCCTCGGCCGTGATGACGGTCCGGCCCGGCTGGGCGTAGCGGAGGATGAGCTCCTTATCCAGAGGCTTGGCGAAGCGGGCGTTCACGACGGCCAGCGAGATCCCGGCCTTTTCCAGCTCGCGAGCAGCTTCGAGGGCCGGTGGGACCATGCTCCCGAAGGCGAAAAGGAGGTCCCGGCCTTCCTTGAGGGTCTCCGCGCAGCCCAGCGGGATCTGCATGAAATCCGGGGTCCGCTCGACCCCCGGGCCGGCCCCTTTCGGAAAGCGGATGGCGGCCGGGTGGCCGTAGGACAGGGCGGACCAGAGCATGTTCTGGAGCTCGTTCTCGTCCTTGGGCGCCATGACGATGATGTTGGGCATGTGCCTGAGGTAGACGATATCGTTGACGCCCTGGTGGGTCGGCCCGTCGTCCGGGACGATCCCCGCCCTGTCCAGGGCGAAGATGACGGGGAGGTCCATCAGACAGATATCGTGATAGACCTGGTCGTAGGCCCTCTGGAGAAACGTCGAATAGATGGCCACGACCGGCTTGAACCCGGAAATAGCCAGCCCCGCGGCGAAGGTGACGGCGTGCTGTTCGGCGATCCCCACGTCGAAGAACCGGTCTGGGTACCTTTCGGCGAACCGGCCGAGGCCCGTCCCCTCGCCCATCGCCGCCGTGATGGACAGGACCTTCCCGTCCTTCCGAGCGATCTTGACCATGGTTTCGCCGAAGACCGAGGAGAACGAGGGCGCGTGCCCGGGACCGTTGTTCTTCGGCGTGCCCGTCGCGATCTCGAACGGCCCGGCGCCGTGGAATTTTTCCGGGTCCGTCCGGGCCGGCTGGTATCCCCGACCTTTTTGCGTCACGCATTGGATGAGGATGGGGCCGTCGTACTTTTTGGCCAGCTCGAAAGCCTCGATGAGGGACCGGATGCTGTGTCCCTCGATCGGGCCGACATACTTGATGCCGAGCTCCTCGAAAACGAGCCCGGGGAAAATGGTCTTCTTGATGAGCTCTTCCAGAGCATGGCCGGCCTGGATCATGGGCCAGCCGACGACGGGGATGGCCTTGAGGAAGGATTTCGCCTGGTCCTTGAGCCGGATGAAATGCTGGCCGGAGACGAGGTAGGACAGGTATTTGGACCAGGCCCCGACGTTGGGCGAGATCGACATCTCATTGTAGTTGAGGACGATGATCAGCCGCTCCCGGAGGTGGCCGATCTGGTTCAGGGCCTCCAGGGCCACGCCGCCCGTGAGGCTGCCGTCCCCGATGACGGCGATGACGTGGAAGTCCTCTTTTTTCTTGTCCCGGCCGACGGCCATGCCGAGCGCCGCGGACAGGGCCGTCGAGGCGTGCCCCGTGTTGTAGGCGTCGTGCTCGCTCTCCTCGCGACAGGGAAAGCCGAGGATCCCGCCGCTCCGGCGGAGCCCGGCAAATCTCTCCCTCCGCCCGGTCAGGATCTTGTGCGTGTAGCACTGGTGGCCAACATCCCAGATGATCTTGTCCCGGGGGGAATCGAAGACATAATGGAGGGCCAGGGTCAGCTCGACGACGCCGAGGTTCGACCCGAGATGGCCGCCGTTCTTGGAGACCGTTTCCAGGATGAGAGCCCGGATCTCCGTAGCCATACCGGAAAGCTCCTGGATGGAGAGCTTCTTGAGGTCGGCGGGGCTTTTGATCGAATCCAGCTTCTTGGTCATGCTGACATCCCGCGCCCGGGGCTCAGCGTTCCGGCCAGATGCCGGAGCTCCGCGGAGGCGATCTTTCCCTTGTCCAGGGCGGCCAGGGCGCCTGCTACGCACTCCTCCAGGCGGGCCCGGGCGCCCTCGCGGCCGAAAACAGCCACGGCGTCGAGCCCTGACGGCGACCCCGACCGCCCGGAATCGGCCAGGTCATCACGGAGCTGGAAAGCCAGCCCCAGCGCGGTCCCGTAGTCTCCGATCGCGGCCAGGACCGGCGCCGGAGCACCGGCGAGAACCGCCCCGACGTTGGCCGCAGCCTTGATGAGCTCGCCCGTCTTTTTCCCGATCATGTCGATGAAGGCGTCCGCGTCCGCATCCTCACGCCTCAAGCTGATATCCAGCCACTGGCCCTTGATCATCCCCCCGATACCGGACGCGGACGCGATCTCCCTGAGGGCCCGGTCTTTTCTTTCCATGTGTCCCTGAAGCGAGGGCGCCCCGGCGATCACCTCGAACGCGAGGGACAGGAGGCCATCGCCCGCCAGCAAGGCCAGCCCCTCGCCGAAGGCCTTGTGGCAGGAGGGCCGGCCGCGGCGGAGATCGTCGTTGTCCATGGCGGGCAGGTCGTCATGGACTAGGGAGTAGTTGTGGATGAGCTCGACGGCGCAGGCATAAGGCAGGAGGGCCGGCCGCGAAGCGCCGAACGCTTCGCCGGCGGCCAGGAGGACGAGCGGCCGGAACCGCTTGCCCCCGCCCAGGACGGCATAGCGCATGGCCTCCAGGAGCCGGGAGCCGTCGGCCGCGAGGAGCCGGTCGAGCTCCGCGTCCACGGCCTTTCGCATGTCGTCGAGATCGTTCCGGACGTCCACGTCGTCTCCTGCTCTCCTCACGCCTTCTCGTCCGTCCCGTCCTCCTCGGCCCGGCCGGACTCGAAATCCTCGGCTTTCATCCCGCCCTTCTCGTCCTTGAGCAGGATCTCGACCTTCCGCTCGGCCTTGTCCAGCTCCCCCCGGAGGAACCGGGTGAGCTTGACGCCCTTTTCGAAAAGGGCCAGGGAGTCGTTGAGCGAGACCCCTTCCTTTTCCAGCTTGGCGACGATCTGTTCGAGCTCCGCCAGCGCTTTTTCAAAGGTCATGTTCGTCATGAGCTCTCCTTCAGGAAACGCGATTCCAGGAGCTTCTTCCTGTCCACGCTCCGGACCCGGGCCTCGAACTCCCCCCTGTAAAAGGACACGATGACCGCGTCCTCTTCCGCGACCTCGTCGATCTTATGGACGAGGCGCAGCCCGCCGTCCTTCCAGCAGAGGGCGTAGCCCTTTTTGAGGATGTTGAGGGGGCTCAGGTTGTGGAGATTGGTCGAGAGCCTCTCCCAGGCGGCCCGACGGTCACGCAGGTTCCGGACAAAGAGGTATTTCAAGCGCTCGGACGAGAGCGCGACCGAACTCTTCTTCTCTGCGAGCCCTCGGCGCTTGGTCTGGACGACGTTCCGGGCCTTCGTGTCCAGGTCATCCACGCGATGGATGAGCTCCTTCAGCCCGAGCCGAAAATTCTCGAAGATCCGGTGGCGCGCGAGGTCGTCCACTTCATATTTCCGCTCCCGGAGGGAGCTCTTGACGAGCTCACCTAGTCTCTGGGACATGGTCTTGATCCGTTCCTCGAAGGCTTCCTCTTTCTCGATCACGATTTCAGCCGCCGCGGAAGGCGTGGGGGCCCGGACATCGGCCACGAAATCGGCGATCGTGTAATCGACCTCGTGCCCGACGGCGGAGATGACGGGCTTCGGCGAGCGGAAGATGGCCCTGGCCACGGCTTCCTCGTTGAAGGCCCACAGGTCTTCGATCGAGCCGCCGCCCCGGCCGACGATGATGACGTCGACCGCCGGGAGCGTCCCCAGATAATCGAGCCCTTCGGCGATCTCGCGGGCCGCCCCCTCGCCCTGGACCTTGACCGGGTAGATGAGGATCCGGAGCCGGGCGTAGCGTCGCTCCAGGACCCGGAGGATGTCGCGGATCGCGGCGCCTGTGGACGAGGTGACGACGCCGATCGTCTGCGGCCTCAGGGGAAGCTTTTTCTTCCGCTCGGGGTCGAACAGCCCCTCGGCCTTGAGCTTCTCCTTGAGCTGCTCGAAGGCCAGCTGCAGGGCGCCTTTCCCCTTGGGCTCGACCAGGTCGACGGAGAGCTGGTAATCTCCCCGGGCCGCATAGACCGTGACCTTGCCCTTGCAGACGACCTTCAGCCCGGTCTTCATCTCGAACGGGACTTTGAGGGCTTCGCTCTTCCACAGGACGGCCTTGAGAATGCTTTTCTCGTCCTTGAGGGAAAAATAAACGTGCCCGGAGGCCGCCCTCGTGTAACCGGAGATCTCGCCCTCGACCCAGACCTGGGGGAAAGCGACCTCGAGGGCCGCCTTGACGATCTCGGTGAGCTGCGAGACCGTGTAGACCAGATCGGGTTTCACCAGGCCTTCATTCATTGGGACCGTCCTCCGCCAAAACCTCCCTTTTGATCGAGAGGGCTTTTCCCGTCCGGGGGTCGATCTCGACAAAGACGCAGGAGAGGAACAGGCCGTCCCGGGACGGCTCGAAGCGTTGCGGCCTCGAGGTCAGGAACCTCTGGATGGCCTGCTCCTTGGAGATCCCGATCACGGCGTTTCGCCCCCCGACCATGCCCACGTCGCTGATGTAGGCCGTTCCCTTCGGCAGGATCCGCTCGTCGGCCGTCGGGACGTGAGTGTGGGTCCCGATGACGGCCGAGACGCGGCCGTCGAGATACCAGCCCAGGGCCTGCTTCTCGGAGGTGGCCTCGGCGTGGATGTCGATGATGATGATAGGCGTTTCCGCGGCCAGGACCGCGACCTCCTCGTCGGCCCGCCGGAAGGGGCACTCCAGCGGTTCCATGAACACCCGCCCCTGGAGGCTGAGGACCGCCGCCTTGACCCCGTCGCCGTGCTGGAAGACATAGGAGAAATGGCCGGGGTTGACGGCCGGATAGTTGGCGGGCCGGAGGAGCCGGGGTTCCCGGCCGAGATAGGGCAGGGCTTCCTTCTTGTCCCAGATGTGGTTGCCGGAGGTCAGGACGTCGACCTGGAGGAAGAGCTCCTTCCCGATCTCCTCGGTGATGCCGCTGCCGCCGGCGGCGTTCTCGCCGTTCGCGACGATCATGGACGGGGCGTGCTTCTTGACCAGGCCCGGCAGGAATTTGTCCATGGCCCGCCGGCCCGTCCGGCCGATGACGTCGCCGAGGAACAGGACCCCGAACTTATCTGGCATATTCCACGGCCCTCATCTCCCGGATGACAGTGACCTTGATCTGCCCGGGGTAGTCAAGCTCGTTCTTGATCCTGGCCGCGATCTCCTTGGCGGCCAGGGCGGCCCGGTCGTCGGAGACCTTCTGGCTCTCGACGATGATCCGGATCTCCCGGCCGGCCTGGAGGGCGAAGGCCTTGGAGACGCCCTCGAAGGACGTGGCGATCTCCTCCAGCTTCTCGAGCCGCTGGATGTAGGTCTCGAGGAGCTCCCGCCGGGCCCCGGGCCTCGCGGCCGAGAGCGTGTCGGCGGCCTGGACGAGGACGGCCTCGATCGAGGGGAAGTCCACGTCCCTGTGGTGGGAGGCGATGGCCTGGACGACCTTCTCGGTCTCCCCGTATTTCTTCGTCAGCTCGACGCTGAGCTGGGTGTGGGTCCCCTCGACGTCCCTATCCACGGCCTTCCCGATATCGTGGAGGAGCCCCGCCCGGAGAGCGACGTTGACGTCGGCGCCGATCTCGCGGGCCATCATGGCCGCCAGCATGGCCACTTCCTTGGAGTGCTGGAGGACGTTCTGCCCGTAGCTCGTCCGATATTTCAGCTTGCCGAGGAGCTTGATGAGCTCCGGGTGGACGTCGCGGACCTTAAGCTCGAGGACCGCCGACTCGCCCTCCTGCTTGATCTTCAGCTCGAGGTCGTTCTTCACGGACTCGACGATGTCCTCGATCCGGGCCGGGTGGATCCGGCCGTCGGTCACGAGCTTCTGGATGGAGAGGCGGGCCAGCTCCCGGCGGACGGGGTCGAAGCTCGACAGGATGACGGCCTCGGGCGTGTCGTCGACGATGATGTCGACGCCCGTGGCCATCTCCAGGGCCCGAATGTTGCGGCCCTCGCGGCCGATGATCCGGCCCTTCATGTCCTCGGACGGCAGGTCGACGACTGACACCGTCGACTCCACGACATGTTCGGCGGCGGACCTCTGGATGGCGTTGGAGATGATCTCCCGGGCCAGCACGGCGGCCTTCTCCCGTGTCTCCTCTTCGATCTTCCGGACGGTGCCGATGGCTTCGAGCTTGGCTTCGTCCTCGATCCGCTTGATGAGCTGGGCCTTGGCCTCTTCCTGGGTCAGGCCCGAGATGCGCTCGAGCTCCTCCAGGGCCTTGGTTTGGATCTCGGTGGCCTTCCGCTCGAGCGTCTCGATGTCCTTCTCTTTCTGGACGAGCCGGTTCTCTTTCTGGGAGAAGTCCCGCTCCTTATGCTCGAGGGACTGGAACCGCCGCTCCAGGTTCTCCTCTTTGTTGACGAGCCGGCGCTCGGTCTCGTTGATCTTCCTCTGCTTCTCCCTGTTGTGGGCTTCGAACTCCGCCTGCCGGCTCAGGTCCTTCTCCCGGGCCTCGATGGCGGCCTCGCGCTTGATCTTCTCTCCGTCCTCTTTGGCCCGGGCCAGGATGGTCTGGGCCTCCTCCTGCGCGTTCTGGATATGAAGGGCACTCTTCTTCCGCTTGCCCAATAGGACGATCATCACCACCACGAGAATGACGATGGCGGCGATCGATGCGTAATTTAACGGATTCATGGTCACGTGAGATACCTCCTTCTCAAATGGACAGAAGGAGACGAGGTCAAAGACAGGAGGTCGTCAGAGGTCCATCTGGAGGGGGTGGCCCCTCAGGAAGAGAGAGCGGCTCCCGTCCCGCGCCCGGAAAGCGCAGGGGGCCGGCCGTCCGGCCGGTTGCTCCCGCCCGGCGGCCGGGTCAGGAGGGAACTTTTTCCAGGTCCTTTTATGTTTTTTCATCTTCGAAAAGATGAACCTCCAAGTGTTCGATCTCGGTCTCCATATGGCCAATGGCTTCGTTGAGTTGATCCAGCTTCTTCTGGCTCAGGAACAGCTCGTCCGCGATGTTCAGGGCCGCGAGCACGGCGATCTTGGACTGGTCCGCGGACTTGGATTTCACTGCCACTTCGTGCATCTTCTGATCAACGTAGGAAGTCAGGTGGCCGATGTATTTTTCATCCTCTTCTCCTTTGACTCGGATCTTGTAGCGCTGTTCGAAGATTTCGATCTCGAGAATCTTGTCGATCATAGCCCCAGCTGGTCGATCTGATTGATGATCGCCTCGATCTTTCCCTTGATGACGTCCCGATCGCCATCGAACTTCTTCACTTCCTCGTCCAGCCTGGCGATCTTACGGTTCTGCTCGTCGAATTCCTTCTTCTCGGTCCGGAGCTCCTTGAGCTGCTGCTTGAGCTTATCGTTCTCGGTCGTGAGCTTATGGACGTAGTCGACGACCTGACCGATCTTCCCTTCAAGTATTTTAATTCGCTCGAGTTCGGTTGTCAATTTATCCCTCCCTGAGTTGGATGTTTAATGCGGACTTCAGCTGACCGACGATCTCCTGTTCGACCCTGTCCACCTCCTCGGCAAGGAGCGTCCGCTGGGGATGGCGGTAGCGGAACCGGATCGACAGGCTCACCTGGCCGGCAGGAATGGACGGCCCGCTGAACCGGTCGCGGAGCTCGTAACCCTCGAGCAGGGGCGAGGCCAGCCTGTCCAGGGTCTTTTGGATCTCCCGGTACGGCACGGTCCGGTCCACCAAGAACGAAAGGTCGCGGCTGACGACCGGGAACTTGGCGACCGGCACGTAGGCGAATGGTCGCGGTTGCTTCTCGAACAGGCCGGCCAGGTCCACCTCGGCGGCGAACACGGCCTGGTCCAGGGAATAGGCGGCCGCGATAGCCTTTTTGAGGACCCCCAGCCGGCCGATGACCTGGCCCTTGTAGAGAAGTGTCAGGCTCTCTCCCTCTCCGAAATAAGGATGGTCGGCCTCCTGGCACGTGCAGGGCTCGTACCGGATAGCCGCCGTGGCGGCCTCGAGTGCGCCCTTGACGACGTAGAGATCGGTCGTGGCCGGCTTCTGCCGCCAGTCCCGGCCGGGGAGAAGCCCCGTGGCGAGGACGCCGAGGGTGAGCCGCTCTTCGGGGCTGTCCTCTTGGCCATAGTAGGTGTTCCCGATTTCGAAGATATGGACTCCGTCCATCCCCCGGTTCATGTTCCAGGTCGCATTCTCGAGGAGGCCCATGAGGAGGTTGGTCCGGAGGACGGAGGCCCTGGCCGAGATCGGATTGCGGATCCTGACCGGTTCGCGGCCGCTTCCGAGAATTTTTTCTTTCTCCGGGTCGGCGAAGCTCGGATTGATGACCTCGTCGAAGCCGTGAGGGAAGATGGCCCGGCGGAGCTTCAGGATCCGGTCCCGCTTCCGGTTCGAGACGGGATCGGGGCCCTTGACTTGAGGGACCTCGGACGGGATCCGGTCGTAGCCGTAGAAACGGGCGATCTCCTCGATGAGGTCCGCCTCGCGGTCGATATCCACGCGGAACGCGGGGACCTCCACCAGCCAGATATCTTTCTGTGATCTCTCCACCTTGAATCCGAGGCTCGTGAGGACCTGCTCGATGAACCCCTCCGGCATGTCCACGCCGAGGAGCTCCGTCACCCGGCGGCCCCGGAGGACCAAGGACTTGGCCTTGCGGGGCTTGGGGTAGACGTCCACGACGCCGCGGGCGGCCTTCCCGCCCATCCGGCCAAGAAGGGAGGCCACCATCAGGGCGGCCTTGGGGAGGATCGAGATGTCGGCGCCGCGCTCGTAGCGATAGGAGGCGTCCGTTTGGAGGCCGAGCTTCTTCGACGTGAGGCGGATCGAAACCGGGTCGAAGTTGGCGCTTTCGATGAACACGTCCCGGGTCGTCCCGCTCACGGCGGACTCCTGGCCGCCGATGATGCCCGCCAGAGCCACGGGCTTGGCCTCGTCGGCGATCACGAGCATCTCCGGGCTGAGCTCGAGCGTTCGGCCTTCGAGGTCCCTCATGATCTCTCCCCGTGTCGCCCGACGGACGATGATCTTCGAGCCGGCCAGCTTTCCGAAGTCGAAGGCGTGGATAGGCTGGGCCGTGGCGTAGAGGACGTAGTTCGAGACGTCGACGACGCTGTTGATCGGCCGGAGCCCGATCCTCTCGAGCCGTTTCCGGAGCCAGTCGGGAGATGGCCCGACCGTGACCTCCCGGACGACCATCCCGCAGTACCGGGGGCAGAGGGCGTCGTCCCAGATCTGGACGTCCACGAGCTCCGCGACCGGCCGGTCGATCTCGGTCACGGGCCAGGGAGGCTCGATGAGCGGACGGCCGAGCATGGCCGCGATCTCCCTGGCGACGCCGAGGTGGCCGAGAGTGTCGGGGCGGTTGGCGTAGGTTTCGAGGTCGAGGACCGTGTCGCCGTCCCGCTCCTCGGCGGACTCCGGGACCAGGCCGATCATGGTCAGCCGTTCGAGGAGCTCCGGCAGAGGGAGATCCAGCTCGACGTAATCCCTGATCCAATCCAGACTGATCTTCATTTGGCGTCGAATTGCCTGATGAACCTCAGGTCGTTCTCATAGAAATACCGCATCTCGGGGATGCCGTAGGCGAACATGGCCGTCCGGTCGATCCCCAGCCCGAAAGCCCAGCCGGAGTATTTTTCCGGGTCGATGTTGACGTTCTTGAAGACCTGGGGGTCGACCATCCCGGACCCCAGGATCTCCTTCCAGCCCGTCCCGCCGCAGACGCGGCAGGCCTTGTCCTGGCCTTCGCAGACGATGCACTCGATGTCCACCTCGGCCGAAGGTTCCGTGAAGGGGAAGAAGCTCGGCCGGAAGCGGACCTTGATCCTCTCGCCGAAGAGAGCCCGGATGAAGTATTCCAGAGTCCCCTTGAGATGGGCGAAGGTGATGCCCTCGTCGACGACCAGCCCCTCGACCTGGTAGAACATCGGCAGGTGGGTCGGGTCCGGAGTCTCCCGGCGGAAGACGCGCCCGGGGATGATGATCCGGATGGGGGGTTTCTTTTTCTCCATGACCCGGATCTGGACGGGAGAGGTGTGGGTCCTCAGGAGCAGGTCGTCCGTGATGTAGAGGGTGTCCCAACTGTCGCGGGCCGGATGGTGCGGCGGGAAGTTGAGGGCCTCAAAGTTGTAGTGATCGGTCTCGATCTCGGGCCCTTCCTCGATGGAATAGCCCATGCCCAGGAAGATCCTCTCGATCTCCTCCTGGAACAAGACGAGCGGATGGGGCCTCCCGGCGTAGACAGACCGCCCCGGGAGCGTCAGGTCCGGACGGACGGCCTTCACTTCCGGCTTCCGCATCTTCCCCTCGAGGGCCTGGATCTTTTTCTGGACGAGCGTCTTCAGGTCGTTGACGAGCTTGCCGGCTTCGCGCTTCTCCTCCGGCGGAACCGATCTGAGCTCTTCGAACAAACAGGTGATGTGGCCTTTTTTCCGGCCCAGATAGAGGTTCCGGAGCTCTTCGAGGGCCCGTCCGTCATTCGCCTGAGCGGCCGCTTTCTCGAAATCGTTCCGGACGCCTTCGATCCTGTCCTTGAGAGTCGGCATGTCCCAGGCCTAGGCCGCGGCTTCTTTCGCCCTCTCAGCCAGATAGGCGAATGTCCGGGGCGCGTTCACGGCCAGGTCGGCCAGGATCTTGCGGTCCAGGACGATCCCCAGGTTCTTCAGCCCCTTGATGAAACGGCTGTAGGTCGTGCCGTTGGCCTCGGCGCCGGCCTTGACGCGGATGATCCAAAGCTCCCGGAAGGTCCTTTTCTTGGCCCGCCGGTCCCGGTAGGCGTAGAGCAGGGACTTCTCGACGGCCTCTTTGGCGGTCCGGTAGTTCCGGCTTTTGGCCCCCCAGTATCCCTTGGCGAGCTTGAGGGTCTTCACCCGCCTGTCTTTCCTCTTCGTTCCTCTTTTCACGCGTGGCATGGTTCACTCCTTGTGCGGATCGGGCGGACCCTAAAAATCGTACGGAAGCATGGTCTTGACGGCCTTGCGGTCCGCCGCGCTGGTGACGGCCCTCTTGCCCAGGTGCCTCTTCCGCTTGGAGGCCTTCTTGGTCAGGATATGGCTCTTATTCGCCTTGCTGTGCAGGATTTTTTTCTTGGCCGTGACCTTGAACCTCTTTTGGGCTCCCTTGTGGGTTTTTAGCTTTGGCATCCTTTCCTCCTTGCTTGACGGGGACCAACAATGCGGAAACGGCCCAATCCTGTTTCCGCGCTTCGCCATCCTGGGCCGCCAGGTCTTTCATGTCGATCTTGACCCTGTCGAGGACCTGCTGGCCGAGCTCCGGTTTCTGCTTTTCGCGGCCGCGGAGCATGACCGTGATCTTGACCTTGTTGCCCTCTTCGATGAACCGCTTGATGTGCTTCATTTTGAAGTCGTAGTCGTGGACGCTGATCTTGGGCCGGAACTTGATCTCCTTGATCTGGATCTGCTTCTGGTGTTTCTTGGCCTGGTGCTCTCTCTTGTGCTCTTCGTAAAGGAACTTGCCGTAGTCCATGATCCGGCAGACGGGCGGCTGGGCGGTGGGGGCGATCTCCACGAGGTCCAGACCCCGCTCCCGGGCGATCGCGAGGGCCTGGAGGGTCGGCAGGACCCCCAGCGGGCTCTTCTCGTCGTCGAGGACCCGGATCTCCTTCGCCTGGATCATGTCGTTGATCCGATGGGCTTTGGCCTTGCTGACGACAGGATGGAAAGCGTGTCTCTTGAAAATGTTTGTCCTCCTCTAGAATTTCACGCTGAGACTCATCTGCGCATCGAGTTCCTTGACCTTTTCGATGAAGCGGGCGACGTCGGTCTCGCCCTTGTCCCCCTGGCCGTGGACGCGGAGGGAGGCCGTCCGGCGCTCGACCTCCTTGTCGCCGACCACGAGGACGAGCGGGATTTTCTGGACCTCCGCTTCCCGGATCTTCTTGCCGACCTTCTCCCGGCTCGTGTCCACGACGGACCGCAGGCCGTTGGCCTTAAGCTTCGTGTCGAGCTCCCAGGCGTAGGTCTCGTGCCGGTCGGCGATGGGCAGGACGACCACCTGGACCGGGGCCAGCCAGACCGGGAAGCTCCCCTTGTAGTGCTCGATGAGGATCCCGAAGAAGCGCTCGAGCGACCCGAGCAGGGCCCGGTGGACCATGTAGGGCCGGTGGGCCTGTCCGTCCTCGCCGATATAGGTCATGTCGAACCGCTCGGACATGTTGAAGTCGAACTGGATGGTCGTGCACTGCCATAACCGGCCGATGGCGTCCCTGACCTTGATGTCGATCTTGGGGCCGTAGAAGACCGCCTCGCCCTCCATCCGCTCGTAGGCGAGGCCGCGGGCGTCCAGGGCCTTGACGAGCGAGGCTTCGGCCTGCTGCCACATGGCTTCGCTCCCGGTGTACTTGGCCGGGTTCCGGGGGTCGCGGACCGAGAGCTCGATCTTGTTGTCGCGGAAGCCGAAGTCGGCGAGGATGCTGATGGAGAAATCAAGGACCCGCAGGATCTCTTCGTCGATCTGCTGCGGCGTGCAGAAGATGTGGGCGTCGTCCTGAGTGAAGCCGCGAACGCGGAGCAGGCCGTGGAGGACGCCGCTTCGCTCGTAGCGGTAGACGGTGCCGAGTTCGGCCCAGCGCAGGGGCAGGTCCCGGTAGGACCGCATCCGGGACTTGTAGATCATGATGTGGAACGGGCAGTTCATCGGCTTCAGGTAATAGTTCTGCTCGTCGATCTCCATCGGCGAGTACATGCTGTCCTTGTAGAACCCGAGGTGGCCCGAGATCTGCCAGAGGGTCTCGCGGCCGATGTGCGGAGTGTAGAGGACATCGTAGCCGCCGGCCCAGTGCCGCTCGCGCCAGTACTGTTCGATGACGGCCCGGATCCGCGCCCCCTTAGGGTGCCACAGGGTCAGGCCGCCGCCGAGCTCCTCGGAGAAGCTGAACAGGTCGAGCTCCGGGCCGAGCTTGCGGTGGTCGCGCTTCTTGGCCTCTTCGACGAAGGCCAGGTAGTCGTCCAGCTCCTTCTTGGTGAAGAAGACGGCCCCGTAGATCCGCTGGAGCTGCTGCCCTTTTTCGTCGCCCTTCCAGTAGGCGCCCGAGACGGACAGAAGCTTGACGTTCTCGAGGAGGCCGGTCGACGCCACGTGTGGGCCGAGGCAGAAATCGACGAAGCTCCCCTGGCGGTAGCAGGTGACGACGGCGTCGCCCTTTTCCCGAATGAGCTGGACCTTGAGGGTCTGGCCCAGGCCTTCGAAGAGCTTGACCGCCTCTTCCTTGGGCAGGACGAGCCGCTCGACGGGAATGTTCTCCCGGGCCAGTTCCTTCATCCTCTTTTCGATGGCCGCCAGGTCTTCCGGAGTGAACGTCGTCTCCCGCAGAAAGTCGTAGTAGAACCCGTTCTCGACGGCCGGACCGATCCCTGTCTTGGTCTCCGGGTAGAGGTCCAGGACGGCATGGGCCAGGAGATGGGAGGCGCTATGGCGGAGCACCCCCAGGGCTTCAGGGGCCTCGGGGCCGACCAGGGAGATTTCGGCGTCCCTGTCGATCGGCGCCTTCAGGTCGCAGAGAACCCCGTTGACCCGGGCTACGACGGGCCTCCCGGACTTCCCGGGCTTCCCCAGCGCGGGGAGGAGGAGGTCCAAGACGCAGGCCCCTTTTTCTGTCGGATAAGACGAGTCCCCGATCTTGATTTTAATTTTCGCGCTCATTCTCCAATTCCGCTATGGTTCACAAGGGCAGGCGCTTCAGATCCGGCCCCTTCCGGGGCCTCTCGATGACTGACCGCGTGAATCAACTGGTAGGCGCGGAGGGGATTGAACCCACGGCCTCTTCCGTGTCAGGGAAGCGCTCTCCCACTGAGCTACGCGCCTAACCTTCGCTTTTTAAAGCCTTTATATCTTAAGGAATTCGTCCGGGGCTGTCAATACTCGAAAGCGACCCTCTCGGCCGCGGCCTCGGAGGAGGGATTGGCCCGCCGGGCTCGATCGGATATAATCTCCAGGGAGGAGGTCGCGGATGATCGGGATCCTAGCCGATACCCATGACAATTTGGACATGGTCCGCCGGGCGGTCGGCCTGTTTAACGACGCGGGCTGCGACCTGGTCATCCACGCCGGGGACTTTGTTGCCCCCTTCGCGGCCGCCGAGCTCCGTAACCTGATCTGTCCGGTCAGGGCGGTCTTCGGCAACTGCGACGGGGAGAAGACCGGCCTGGCCAGGGCCTTCGAGGGCATGGGTGAGATCCGGGAGGCGCCCGCCACTTTCTCCCACGGCGGCCTCAGGTTCCTGGTCAGCCACTTGGACGGCCCCGTGAAAAAGCACATGGCCGCAAGGCCCTGCGATGTCATCGTCTTCGGGCACACCCACAAACCGTTCACAAAAAAATCGGACGGCATCCTCCTCATCAACCCCGGGGAGGCGGGGGGCTGGCTCAGCGGCAGGAGCACCGTGGCCCTCTTCGACCCTAAGAGCATGTCCGTGGACATCGTCCCTCTATAATATAAGGAGAATCCCCATGCCCCACCCCGTCAACCGCCGGCAGATGCCCGGCTGGAAGCAGACCCGCCGGCCCCTCCCCCCGCCCCCGCGCCAGTCTGGCTTTACCAAGAAAAGCCCCGGCCGAAAAAACGCGCCACAGCCCAAGGGAAACTCCTGAGCCGCCCAAAGCCCCCCCCGTAAAATCCTAAAAAAGCCAGAGTGATGAAGGAGCGTCATCCGGACTACTTAACGGGACGGGTGGCCCGGCGCTGCTCCCCGGAGGGCAAGCGGAGAGTGATGAGGCAAAAAAGGGGCCGAGGAGAATGGCCGGAACGTGATCAAGCGGTTCAGCCTTCCCGAAGCGTTGTTCGATGCTCGAGGTTTCGGTGACAGCTAAAGTGTTTGAAGAAATTTGCGCAGGGGGTATCCCCGGAGGAGGGCGTGTGGAGGCCCGGGCGGGCACGGATGGGAAAGAGGGACAGTCCCTGGAACAAAATACTCAGAGACTCGTTTCAGATATTTACCAGAAGTGCGGCTCCGAGCCGCTCCGCCACACTTCTGCTGGTCGCTCCTCGGAATCCGCTCCCTGCCGGAGGGAATCCCCCGAGCTCAACCTCAAAAGAAGCGGAAGCTTTCACTGAAGCCCTGAAAATGGGCGTACGGGGATAATTGTCCGATCGGACGGAGCGGTACGCCCCGAGTAAAGGCTCCTTTTCATAAGGGCGGGCCTGGGTTTCCCTCATATTTGCATTAACATCCTTATTGTAATATACTTACTCCCTTCTTCTTGACAATTGAATATTGAGAAATGTCGGGAGGAGAGGTTTTTCCATTTTATAAAGGAGAGAAGCTATGAAAAAAGTCATCATCATGGGAGCCGCAGGCCGCGACTTCCACAACTTCAACACCTATTTCCGGAACAACCCCGACTACCGGGTCGTGGCGTTCACCGCCACCCAGATCCCGGACATCGAAGGCCGGAAGTATCCCGCCGCTCTGGCCGGGAAGCTCTACCCCAAGGGCATCCCCATCTATGCCGAGGCGGAGCTCGATGAGCTCATCGCGAAGCACAAGGTCGACGACGTCCACTTCGCCTACAGCGACGTCTCTCACGAATACGTCATGCACAAGGCTTCCCAGGTCATGGCGGCCGGGGCCAACTTCGTCCTGCTCGGCCCCGACGACACCATGGTCAAGAGCAAGCGGCCTGTCGTCTCCGTCTGTGCGGTCCGGACCGGCTCGGGCAAGAGCCAGACCAGCCGCAAGGTGGCCACGATCCTCAAAGAGAAGGGCCGCAAGGTGGTCGTTATCCGTCATCCCATGCCTTACGGCGACCTGGTCAAGCAGAAGGTCCAGCGCTTCGCGACCTACGCCGACCTTGACAAGCACGAGTGCACGATCGAGGAGCGCGAGGAGTACGAGCCCCACATCGATCGCGGCATCATCGTCTACGCGGGCGTCGACTATGAGGCCATTCTCCGCCAGGCCGAGAAAGAGGCGGAGGTCATCCTCTGGGACGGCGGTAACAACGACTTCTCCTTCTACAAGTCCGACCTCGAGATCGTCGTGGCCGACCCGCACCGGGCTGGCCACGAGCTCCGCTACCACCCGGGCGAAACGAACTTCCGCCGTGCCCAAGTTATCGTCGTCAACAAGATGGACACGGCCAGGAAGGAGGACATCGACCTGGTCATGGCCAACATCAAGAACGTCAACCCCAAGGCCATCATCGTCAAGGCCAACTCGCCGACGATCGTCAGCGACGGCGGCCGGATCACCGGCAAGCGCGTCCTCGTCATCGAGGACGGCCCGACCCTGACCCACGGCGGCATGAAGTACGGGGCCGGCATCGTGGCCGCCCAGAAGTACGGTGCGGCCGAGATCATCGACCCCCGCCCCTTCGCGGTCGGCAGCATCAGGAAGACCTTCGAGAAGTACACCCACCTGGACAAGGTCCTGCCGGCCATGGGCTACGGCGAGAAGCAGTGCGGAGAATTGGCCGCGACCATCGAGAAGATCCCGTGCGACCTAGTCGTCAGCGCGACGCCCATCGACATCACCCGGGTCATCAAGGTTTCGAAGCCCATCCTCCGCGTCGGCTACGAGCTCGAAGAGATCGGCTCGCCAACCCTCAAGGACCTGCTCAAAAAGTTCTGATCCGTCGATGAAACCGAAGATCGCCCTCGTTGCCTTCGGCGGCAACGCCATGCTCCCCGACAACCAGCGGGGTCTGCAGTCGGAGCAGATGCGGAACGCCCAGAAGGCGGCCGAGCTCATGGTCCACATCGTCCGCAAGGGCTACGAGGTCATCGTCGTCCACGGCAACGGGCCCCAGGTCGGCAACCTCCTCATCCAGATGGAAGAGGCCGTGACGAAGATCCCACCCTACACGCTCGACGTCTGCGACGCCATGACCGAGGGCAGCATGGGCTTCATGCTCGAGCGGGCGATCACGAACGAGCTCCGGCGCCGCTCCCTCGACAAGGAAGTGGCCTCGATCGTCACTCAGGTGGTCGTCGACAAGGAGGACCCGGCCTTCGGGCATCCGACCAAGCCCGTCGGGCCCTTCTATTCGAAATACCGGGGATTGATGCTGGCCCGGGAGAAGAAGTGGACCATGGTCGAGGACGCGGGCCGCGGTTACCGCAAGGTTGTTCCCTCGCCCAAGCCGATCGACGTCGTCCCCAAGGGGATCATCCGCGACCTCGTCCACGCCGGCCGGGTCGTCATTGCCGCAGGCGGCGGGGGCATCCCGGTCATCATCAACGGCCGCGGGCTCTTCGAGGGCATCGAGGCGGTCATCGACAAGGACTACGCCGCAAGCCTCCTGGCCCGCGAGGTCGGCGCCGACCTGTTCATCATCCTGACGGCCATCGACCGCGTCTACATCAACTTCGGCAAGCCCGACCAGCGGGAGGCCCCGGTCCTGACGGTCGAGGAAGCTCACCAGCACCTGGCGGACGGCCAGTTCCCGCCGGGGTCCATGGGGCCCAAGATCCGGGCGGCCGTCGAGTACATCGAGGCCGGCGGCCGGGAGGTCCTCATCACCCGGGACACGCACCTGAAGGCGGCCCTGCTCAACCGCTCGGGGACGCGAATCGTCGCTTCGGCATAGGAGAATCGGCTATGGAGAAAGACTTTCTATCGGTCCACGACCTGAGCCTCTATGAGTTCAGCCAGATCCTCGACCTCGCGGCCGAGATCAAGAAACGGCCGGACAAGTACCGCAAGGCCCTCAGAGACCAGATCCTGGCCATGATCTTCCAGAAGCCTTCCCTGAGGACCCGGATGACCTTCGAGGCGGGGATGCTCCAGCTCGGCGGCGAAGCCATCTACCTCGCCCCGTCGGATATCCAGATGGGGAGCCGCGAAGGCGCCTACGATATCGGGAAGAATCTCGAGCGCTGGGTCGACGGGATCATGATCCGGACCTTCGCCCACCAGATCGCGCTGGACCTCGCGGCGAGCACCCGTATCCCCGTCATCAACGCCCTGACCGACCTTTCCCATCCCTGCCAGGCCATGGCCGATTTCTTCACCCTTCGGGAGCACAAAGGTGCCCTGGCCGGCCTCAAGCTGGCCTACGTCGGAGACGGGAACAATGTCTGCCACAGCCTCCTCCTCGCCGCGGCCCGAGCCGGGATGAAGATAGCCGTGGGCACGCCGGCCGGGTACGAGCCGAACCCCCGGATGGTCCAGATGGCCCGCGAGGACGGGAAGGAGACCGGGTTCGAGGCGACGATCACCAATAGCCCCGAGGAGGCCGTGACCGGCGCCGACGCCGTCTACACCGACGTCTGGGCCTCGATGGGCCAGGAAGCGGAGAAAGAGAAGAGGGCCAGGATCTTCGCCCCCTTCCAGGTCAACGGCCGGCTCATGTCCCAGGCCAAGAAGGACGCGATCTTCATGCATTGCCTGCCGGCCCACCGGGGCGAGGAGGTCACGGACGAGGTCATCGACTCGCCGGGCTCCGTCGTCTACGACCAGGCCGAGAACCGGCTCCACGTCCAGAAAGTCATCCTGACTCTCCTCATGGGGAAAAAAGACAAGAAATGAGCAGCGAAACGAACAACCTCACGACGGTGACCGCGGACGATATCGTCCTCGTCGAACGGGAGCTCGGGGCGACGCCCCACCCCGTGGCCCTCAAAGTCCTGACCGAACGGCTGGCCTTCGAAAAAACCGCCAGCCAACGGCTGCAGGACGTCAAGAAGTACGATCCGGACTGCCGCTACGAAGTGGGAGACTTCATCTACAAGGAGTACAACGAGCCCCTGACCGTGGGCAGCAAGACCGTCGAGCACTTCCAGGGGGCCGTCATCCTGAAGGTCGTCTCCAAGACCTTCTACAAGCATTTCAACTGCGACATGCTCGAGGTCGATTACCCGGGCGGCGGGGTCTTCCGGAAGTATATCGACTACATGAAGAAGACCCGGACTCAGGTCCTCCTCCCCTCCAATCCGGAAGTCCGGAACCAGGCGCCCGAGCTCATCGCCAAGAAAGACGACCCTCGTCTGACCGAGCTCCAGATGACGGAGCGGGACCTCAAGACGCTCGAAAAGCACCTCCGGACCGAGCTCGCCAAGAGCCCGGCCTTCTTCGGCTGGGGCGACTTCTGGCAGCTCGCGTCCAAGCGCGTCGACATTCCCGAGGACCGGGTCAAGGAGATCGAGAGCGAGTTCGTGGAGACCAAGCACTCGGCCGCCACGGAAGACCTGGTCAGGAAGTATCTCGGGCTGGAAGCCTCGAGCGACTTGTTCGAGCTCACCTGCCTGAGCCTCAACGTCCTCCTCGAAAAGAAATACAAGAAGGAGTTCCTCCTCCTGGCCGACGCCGGTTGGGGCAAGTGGCACCTCAAGAGGATCCTCAATGCCCTCCCTGAACGGCTCGCTCTCTCGGCCCCGATGATCCGCCTCCCCGAGCTCGAGGAGGTCGAGAAGCCCGAGATGAGCATCGTCACGGCCTTCCCGATCAAGGTCTATCTGACCTGGAGGGAGATCGTGTCGGGCGGCCTCAAGGTCCCCCGCAGCCTGGGGAAGGAGCTCTCCCATTTCCGGGAGTACACCTTCACCGATTCCGAGGACAACAAGTCCTTCACGGTCTATTACTATCCGAACGACAATTTTTTCCTGGGACTGGGGGACTTCTACGTCCAGGCCAACATCCCCCAGGGCACGAGCCTGACCCTCGAGAAAACCGGACCCAACACCTTCAATTTCTGGATCAAGAAATCGAAGAAGAAGATCTCCGTCTCCCGCATGGCCTACGATTTCGACAAGGACCAGTTCCTGGACACGGGCGAGGAGAGCTATTCGTTCGCCGAACCGAACAAGATCATCTTCATCGAGCGCGAGACCCTGGCCAAGCTCCTGCCGCTTTACGAGCAGAGGGCGGACCTCGACCTCAGGGATCTCCTCACCCTCATCTTCAAGAATCCCGCCCTCGGCGGGACGTCCCATTCGCTCCATTTCCTGAGGGCCTACCACCTCGTCGACCTCATCCGACAGACGACCCAGGAGGACGTCGAAACCGTCCTCCTCAACTCGTCCGATTTCTCCAAGTCCGACAAGAAGAAGGGGCTGTTCTATTACCAGGAGCCCTATGTCCCGAAGGAAGAGGCGCCGATCGGCTTCCCCGCCGAAGAGCCCCTGGCCGAACCCTTGCCCGGGGAGCTCCCGAGGGAGGAAGGGCTTTCCGACGAGATCGGCCTCGAGCCCGGCCCGGAGGAAGCCGCCGCCGCGCTCCAGGCCGCGGCGGCCAAGGCCGCCGGCGGGGAAAAGCCCAAGGCCCCGTCCGCTCCGTCCGCAGCCGCCAAGAAAGAGAAGCCCTTCAAGAAGAAGAAGGCAAAGGCCGAGGGCGAAAAGGTCCCGCGGCCGAAGAAGAGCGAGCGGCGCGTCATCGAGGAGAAGATCGAAGAGGAAGAGTCCGTCGCCGAAGCCCTGTCCGCCATCAAGGAAAAAGAGGAGGAGGGCACGGAGACCAGGGCCCGGGAGAAGAAAGAGGAATTCAAGCCCGCCCCGAAGGAAGAGCCCAAGTTCGGCATCTTCGCCGACCTTCTCAAGACAGCCCTCAAGAAAAAAGAGGACAAGAAGCCCGAGGACGAGGGCGAGAAGAAATAGACCCGGCTACTTCAGGATGTCGCGGACGGAGCCCTTCCGCCGCGTCACTCCCATTTCGTCCAGGAGCTCGAGAAGGGGGATCGCATACTTCCGACTGAGCCCCGTCAGGGCCTTGAACTCGGCCACCGTCAATTCCCTATTCCCGGAGGCGCGGATCTTCTTCACGATCTCGTCGAGCCAGCGGGAATGGAGGATGAACCCGTCGCGGCCCTTGACAATGGTCTTCCTCTCCATGAGCACCGAGAGGAGCGCTTGGAGCTTTCCCGGGGTCAGCCGGAAATGTCTCCTGATCTCGTCGAGCGATACCTGCCCGAATTCCCCCTTGAGAAACATGTTTTCCATCTCGCCCAGGATTTTTTCGTCCGCGGGAGACAAGGGGGGGCGGAAATCGACGAGTCCGGCGAGGCCGTCGTCCAGCCTGACTTTCCCGTCCTTCACCAGCGACCGGACCGCCAGGTGCAAGATGTTCGGGGCGACCTCGAACCTTTTTTCGAGGCTCTCGAAGGGCGCGCCGCGATGGCCGGGGTGTTTCTTTTGGTACTGGGCGAGGTAGGCGGCGATCCTCCGGCGGAGAAAATCCAGGCTGTCCTGGAGGACCAGGACGAGGGGCGAAAAGGAGAGGATGCGGGCCAGCCCCTCTTCCTCGATCCCGCGGGCCAGGGCTTCGACGCGGGCCCGGTCGAGCCGCGAAAAGCCCACGACGTCTTCTTCCCGGAGGCCGCGGATGCCCTTGGTCTCGGCCAGCATGAGGAGCATCTCCCGTTCGCCGAGGGACAGGCGCTCCAGGATATCTTTCTTCCGGGCCGGCTTGACCTCACCGGGGTCGGGCGGCGAAGGGTCGAGGACGACCCCGCGCCCGAGCGGACGGCCGTCCTCGGAACGGACCTCGAAGGCGTCCATCCACCTGCCCTCCAGGCAACGCTCAGGAGTGACGAGGGCCCAGGCCGTATTCTTTTTCTTGATCTTATAGACAACAAAGACGGCGGGAACGGCATGGCCCTGAAAGACGACGGACGCCCGTCCGGTCGGACTGAGGTCCCCGGCCGGAAAGTCGAGGGCAGCGTCAAAGGAGATCGTTTTCATTTCGGCCTTTCTTCCGCTTCGGCGTCCGGGGCCGGGGCCAGGCCCATCCGCTGGAGGACGGGGTCGCAGGAGACAAGGATGACATGAACCCGGTCCCCCAAGTCAAACATTTTCCGGCGTCGCCGGCCGCGCCCGGACCGGCCGCGGGCGGGCCGCCCGCCCGGCCGGCGGCCCTGTTCGCCGTCAAGGTCACGGAAAGCGAGGAGCCCCTCGACGAAATAGTCGTCGAGCTCGACGATCAGACCGGCCTTCGTGACGTCGACGACGACACCGGGGAACTCGTCGCCCAGCCGCTCCTTCAGGAGCCGGAAGATCCGCCATTCGAGGAGGCTCTGTTCGGCCTCGTCGGCGTTGCGCTCCCGCTCGCTCGAACGGCGCGCGGCGTCCTCGAGGTCGATGGGCTCGCTTTTCTCGCCGCCGAGCGCGCCCTTCAGGATCCGGTGGACGATCAGGTCGGGGTAGCGCCGGATGGGCGACGTGAAATGGGTGTAGTCCGTCTTGGCCAGTCCATAGTGGCCGACATTCTCGGGCGAGTAAACGGCCAGCTTCATGGCCCGGAGGACCTGGATCCCGACGAACTTTTCCTCGGGCCGGCCCCGGGCCTTCTCGATGACCGCGGCCAGGTCTTTCGACCGGACCTTCTCCGGCTCGGGGAGCGCGTATCCGAGCGGCAGGATCGTCTCGCGGAGCTTCTCCAGGTCGGCGACGGCCGGGACGGGATGGACCCGGTAGATCCCCGGGATCCCCTCCTCCGTCAGGAACGAGGCGACGGCGACATTGGCGGCCACCATGAACTCCTCGATCAACCGATGGGCCTCGTTCCGCTCGGCGGCGACGACGGCCTTGAGCTTCCCTTCCTCGTAGATGAGCTCGGGTTCGACGAGGTCGAAATCCAGGCTCCCTTCCTCCACCCGCCGGGCCCGCATGGCCCGGGCCAGGTCCCGCATGAGAAGGACATCGTCGACCAGCCCGGCGCAGCGCCGGCGCTCGGCGGCGTCCCCTTCAAGGATCTTGAAAACCGCGGTGTAGGTCAGGCGCTCGACCGTCCGGATGACGGAGGGGGCGAACTCGGCCCTCAGGACCCGGCCCTGGGCGTCCATCTCCATCAGGACCGAGACCGTCAGCCGCGGCACCGCGGGCCGCAGGCTGCAGAGGTCGTTCGAGAGCTTCTCGGGGAGCATCGGCAAAGTGAGGTCCGGGAAATAGACGCTCGTCGCCCGCTCAGCGGCCTCCCGGTCGAGGGCCGTGCCGGGCTTGACGTAGTGGGAAACGTCGGCGATGTGGACGCCAAGGAGAAGCCGGCCGCCGTCCAGGCGCCTGACGGAGACGGCATCGTCGAAGTCCTGGGCCTTCTCGCCGTCAATGGTCACCGTGGGCCAGTCCCGGAAGTCCCGTCGGCCGAGGATGTCCCGCGGCGAGAGCGCGCCCGGGATCACGGCGGCCTCGTGGAGGGTTTCGTCCGCGAACCGGAAGGCGAGGCCGTGCCTGCGGATGACGACCTGGGTGTCCACGCCCGGGTCTTCGGGCCGGCCGTAGATCCTCGACACGGCCAGGGTCTTGCGGTCGGCCTCGATGATCATCCCCGGCTCGGGCGCGAGACGTCCTTTTGACCGCAGGGCGATGTCCTCCGGCGAGGGCGAATCGAAGGCCTGGACAAAGGGCGCCCCGGCCCGCTCCTTGTAAACCCCGAGGATCGACGTCCGCTCCCTTTCGAGGACCCGGACGATCTTCCCCTCGGGCTTGCCGAACCGGCCCGAGTCCTTCACCAGGACCTCGACCTCATCGCCCTGGAGGACACCCTCGGCGAACCGGGCCGGGACGAAAATGTCCGGGCCGGCCCCGGCCGGAGTGACGAAACCGAACCCCCGCCGCGAAGTCACGAAACGGCCGCGGACGAGCCCGGATTTCGCCGCGAGGCGGAACCGGCTCTTCAGCGAGCGGACGAGTCTCTCCTTTTCCAGGGCCTTGATCTCTTCGAGGAGTTTGCCGCGGTCCTGCCGCTTGACCTCGAGTGAGGACTGGATCTGGCCGAGGCTCAGGCCGTCCCGGCGCTTCTCAAGCAGGGAGAGGACCTTGGTGCGGAGGCTGGCTTTGCTCATTCAGTAATAGAAAAGGGAGACGTAGGGGATCTTGAGCTTTTCCCGGGCCGACTTGACCGAACGGGTCCGGACCGCGGCGGCGATCTCGGCTGGTCCCTTTCCGGGAAATTCCTTGGCCGTCCGCCGCGCGAGCCCGTCCCGCTCGGTCCGCGACGTCCGGCTCCAAAGGACGGCGCCGACGCCGTCGTCGATTTTTTCCAAGGCCTCTTCGTCCGGGACCTCGCGCGCGAGGAGGCCAGCGGCCTCCTCGAAGAGAGAGCGGAGCCGCCGATCGTCCGCGGCCGGCCTGTGCAGGTACGCTTCGACCTGCCCCCGGGCCCGGGCGACTTTGGCGGCCCGCGGCGCGGTCGTCCTCCTGCGCCCGGCGGCCCGGTCCGTGTGCTGGGCCAGCGCCCTCCCGACGTGGGGCTCGCAGAAGGAGACGGAGATCCCCTTCGTTCCCCGGGCCCGGTCGCGGATCCCGTCGAAGGCCCGGCCCACGCCCTCGAGGACGACATGGAGGGGGACACTGTTTTTCTCCCAGCCGTCGATCACGGCCAGGTCTCGGGGGGAAAGAAAGAACGGGGCGCCGCGGCGGCGGAGGAATTCCCGGGCGATGGCCTGGTAATATCCGCTCTGCTCCTGGTCCGTCATTTTTCCGGGGCCCGTTCTACTCTTCCCGGTTCCTTTCGAAGATGATCCTCAACCCTTCGAGAACCAAGTCCGGCTCGTAAACGTCGATGGCCGGGACCTCGGACGTGATCGGGCCGCCGAAGCCTCCGGTCGCGATGACCTTGCCGCCTCTCCCGAGCTCCTTCCGGACCTCCTCGATGATATTCGTGACGAGCCCGACGTAGCCGAAATAAAGTCCGGACTGCATGCTTGTCACGGTCGTCCGTCCGACGGCCCGTTTCGGCTTGCGGATCTCGATCCGCGGCAGCCGGGCCGTTTTGAGGTAGAGGGCCTCGGCCGAGATCTGGATCCCGGGCGCGATCGCCCCGCCCAGGTACTCGCCCTTGGCCGAAATGGCGTCGAACGTCGTCGCCGTCCCGAAGTCCACGACGATCGCCGGACCGCCGTGTTTCTCGAAGGCCGCGACGGCCGCCGCGATCCTGTCGGCGCCGACCTCGAGGGGGTTCTCGTAGAGGATGGGCATGCCGGTCCGCAGGCCCGGCCCGACGACGAGCGCTTCGAGGCCGAAAAACTCCCGGCAGACGTCCTGGACGACCGGCGTCAGCGGCGGCACGACGCTCGAGATGATCGCGGCGTCCGCCTTTTTCGGGGGGATCTCCGCCGCCTGGAAGAGGTTGAGCAGGACGGTCCCATACTCGTCGGCCGTCTTGTCCCGGTCCGTCTTGATCTTCCAGCTCTTGACGAGCTTCGCCTCCCGGAACATCCCGATGGCCACCGTCGTGTTCCCGATATCGAAGGCCAGAAGCATCGGTCCCCTCCTTATCATTCCCAGTCGAGAGCCAGGATCTCTTCAAAGGGAAAAGACTCCGGCCGCCCGGGCCGGTCCAGCCGGAGGCGTCCCTCCGGGGTCAGGCCCCGGTAAACGCCGCGGATCTCGTCCCGGGCCGTGGCCATCCGGACCCGGGTCCCCGGGGAAAAGGCCATGCGGTCCTCGGCGCCCCGGATGATCTTGTCCCTCCCTCCCCGGATGAGCGAATTATACCAGGAGTCGAGGCTTTGGCAAAGGTGCGCCAGCAGCTCCCCGGCGTCCGCCGGCCGGCCCGTGACCAGGCGGACGGATGTCGCGAGAGCTCTCAGATCCTCGGGAAAATCGGCTTCCCCGTGGTTGACGTTGATGCCGATCCCGACGATGGCGTGGCCCGGAGCGCCGGCCCGGAAGACGCCTTCGGTCAGGATCCCGCCGAGCTTCTTCCGCTCATGAACAAGGTCGTTCGGCCACTTGAGAAGGGCCTCGAAGCCGGCGGATGCGAGGACGGCCTCTGCCGCGGCCAGCCCGGCCGCGAGCGGCAGGAGCGGGAACAACTCGCCGGGCCCCCCCGGCCCTTCCCAGCGGAGAATGAACGAGGCGTAGAGCCCGAGGCCGCGCGGCGAATGCCAGCTTCGCCCCTTGGTGCCCCGTCCGCGGCTCTGCTCCGCCGCGACCACGACCGTCCCGTGGGCCGCGCCGTCGCGGACGAGGTCCCGGGCCGCGTCGTTCGTCGAGGGCACGCTCTCGAGCCTGTGGATGATCGTCCCCAGAGTCATGGTTCCGCCCGCCCGGCTCAGGCCACCGGGGAGAGATGGGCCAGGTTTTTTTCGACCTTGTCACGGCGTTCCCTGAACCCCTCGAGCCGGGCCCTGTTCTCGTCGACGACGGCCCGCGGCGCCTTGGAGACGAAGTCCGCGTTCCCGAGCTTCTGCTCGAGCTTGGCGATGTCCGCCCGGATCTTCTGGAGCTCCCTTTCGAGTCGCTCTTTCTCCTGGGCCAGGTCGGCCGTCTCGTCGAGAGGGATAGCCAGCTCAAAGGGGCCGGCGACGCCTTTCAGGATCCTTTTTCCGGCCGGGACGGCGGCCGCGAGCTCGAGCTTCGAGATCCCGGCCAGCGCCTTGACGGAGGAGGCCTCAGCGGTCAGCGCCCGCGTCCCGGCTTCGCCCGGCGACTTGACCCAGAGCTCCAGCCTCGCTTTTGGCGGGATCTTGTTTTCGGTCCTGATCTTGCGGACCTCGACCACGACCTCCTGGAGGAGGGCCATGGTCTTTTCGGCCCCCTCGTCCCGCCATTCGTCGCGGGCCTCGGGGAAGGGGGCGACGGCGATTGATCGGCCGGCGCCGGGCAGGTGCTGCCAGATCTCCTCGGTGATGAACGGCATGAACGGGTGGAGGAGCCGCAGGATCCGGTCGAGGGTGTCGGCCAGGACGGCCTCCGTCGTCTTGTTGCCTTCCCGCAACCCGACCTTGGCCAGCTCGAGGTACCAGTCGCAGAACTCGTGCCAGATGAAGTGATAGAGGCTGTCCGCCGCCTCGTAGAACTTGTATTGCTCGAGGCTCCGCGTGACGGAATCCGTGACGGCCGCGAGCCGGCTCCGGATCCAGCGGTCGGCGAGGGTGAGCTCGCTCTCGCGGACCCCGGCTGTCCTATCCCCGAGGTTCATGAGGACGAAGCGCGAGGCGTTCCAGATCTTGTTGGCAAAGGCCTGGTAGCCGGCCATCCGTTCTTCGGACAGGGACAGGTCCATGCCCGGGACGGCCAGGGCCGCCAGGGTGAAGCGAAGGGCGTCGGTCCCGTATTTTTCGATCATCTCCAGCGGGTCGATGATGTTGCCCTCGGACTTGCTCATCTTCCGGCGCTTCAGGTCCCGGACCAGGCCGTTGATGAAGACCTGCCGGAACGGGATTTGGCCCCGGAACTTGAGGCCCATCATGATCATCCGGGCCACCCAGAAAAAGATGATGTCGAACCCGGTGGACATGAGGTCCGTGGGGTAGAACGTCCGGAGGTCCTCGGTCTCGTCCGGCCAGCCGAGGGTCCCGAATGGCCAGAGCGCGGACGAGAACCAGGTATCGAGGACGTCCTCGTCCTGGTCGACCGGCCCGCCGCAGTTCTCGCATTTCGCCGGCGCCTCCATCGCGACCATCATGTGCTTGCAGTCCCGGCAGTACCAGGCCGGGATCCGGTGGCCCCACCAGAGCTGGCGCGAGATGCACCAGTCGTGGATGTTGTACATCCACTCGAAATAGGTCTTTGTCCAGTTGGCCGGGATGAATTGGATCTCGCCGCTCTCGACGACCCGGATGGCCTCGTCGGCCAGCGTCTTGATCCGGACGAACCACTGCCAGGAAAGGTAGGGCTCGATGACGCTCTTGCAGCGGTAGCAGTGGCCGACGGCGTGGTCGTGGTCCTCGATCTTGACGAGAAGTCCCAGGCCGCGCAGCTTTTCGACGACCTTGGCCCGGCATTCGAATCGGTCGAGGCCCCGGAACTCCGGGCCGGCCGCCTCGGTCATCCTCCCCGAGCCGTCGATGACGATGATCTGGTCGAGATGGTGGAGCTTTCCCAGCTCGAAGTCCACGGGGTCGTGGGCGGGCGTCACCTTGACCGCACCCGTCCCGAATTCCCGCTCCACGCGCTCGTCGGTGATGACCGGGATGAGACGGTTCTGGAGCGGCAGGAGGACCCGCTTCGCGTGGAGGTGCCGGAAGCGCTCGTCGTCCGGATGGACGGCCACCGCCGTGTCGCCGAGCATGGTCTCGGGCCGGGTCGTGGCCACGACGACGGCTTCGTCCGACCCTTCGACCGGGTACTTGATGTACCAGAGCTTGCCGTGGAGGTCCCGGTGTTCGATCTCGATGTCCGAGAGCACGGTCTGACACCTCGGGCAGCGGTTGACAAGATAATAATCGCGGTAGATCAGGCCCTCGCCGTACAGGGACACGAAGACCTGCTTGACGGCCCGGGTGAACCCGGGGTCCATGGTGAAGCGCTCGCGCGACCAGTCGAGGGAGGCCCCGAGTCTCCTGAGCTGGCCGGTGATGGCGCCGCCGTATTTTTCCTTCCAGTCCCAGGCGATCCGGAGGAACTCGTCGCGGCCGATCTTTTCCCGGGTCAGGCCCTTCGCGGCCAGGCTCTGGTCGATGACGTTGTGGACCGCGATCGAGGCGTGGTCCGTGCCCGGGAGCCAGAGGCAGTTGTAGCCCTGCATCCGCTTCCAGCGGGTGATGACGTCGGGCAGGGTGAAGCAAAGGGCGTGGCCCATGTGGAGGATACCCGTGACGTTCGGCGGCGGGAGGACCATGGAGAACTTGGGCTTCGTGGATTTTGGGTCGGCGACGAACAGGCCCTCGTCCTCCCAAAACTTCGACCACTTTTCCTCGACGGGGTTGGGGTCGTAGGTTTTTTCGAGCTGTTTTTTCTCGTTCATGGGGTCACCAGGTATCCGTTGGATCGTGCGGGGGACGTCACGTGGCGCTTTTCGTCTCCCCGCCATTCCCGGGCGGCCGCCGCTCAGGGATGACGGGCTCCTCGGGGAGGGTCGACGGCCAAACCTTTTTCTCGATGAGCTCCCGGACGGTAGCGGCCAACCGTTCCGAATCGAAAGGCTTCTGGAAGATCCCGTCGTAGTCCGCAGCGGCCAGCCTCGAAACATCCAGGCCCTCGAAAGTCCCCCGGAGGAAAACGAGGGGGACCCGCCGGAGGTCCTCCCGGCTCCTGAGAAGCCGGCCGACCTCGAAGGCGTCGCGGCCGGGAAGAGACAGGCTGAGGAGGACGGCGTCGGGCTGGATCCCGGCGATCGACTCGAGGAGGTCCGCGCCGTCCTCGAACGGGAACAGCCGGAATTCTGGCTCCGGAAAGGCGAGCTGGACGGTCTTCTGGACCGAGGGGCTCGGGTCGGCCACGATGATCCTGTACGCCACGTCAATCCTCAGAAAATCTTCAGAAAGCCAAGGGAATAATCAATTTAATCTACCCTTTTCGACCCGGGCTGTCAATCCGGCCGGGGGCTTGACTCCCGGGGCCATATCTATATGATTAAATGGATATTTATAAAGTGCCGTCCATGGAGAACGAAGCCAAGAACAACCTGCTGCGCTCCTGGAAAGAGATCGCCTCCTACCTGGGCTACGACGAGCGGACCTGTTACAGGTGGGAGCAAAAGTTCGGCATGCCCGTCCACCGGGCCGAAGCGGGCGCCTCGAAATCCCACGTCATCGCCTACAAGGACGAGCTCGACCTTTGGTTCCAGGAAACGTTCAAGAATTCCAACCATCATGTTCCCACGAAGAAGGCGGGCCGCCCGGTCCTCCGGTGGGCCCTTTTCGGACTGGTCCCTGTCGCCGTAGTCGCCGCCTTCCTAATGATCAGGCCGGGCATAACCCCGGCGGCCCAACCGGCGGATTTCGCCATCAAGGGGTCGGCCCTGATCGTCCTGGGCGAAGATGGGAAGGAGCTCTGGCGCCACGACTTCAAGATCGACGGCCTGCAGGACGAGGCGTTCTACCGCGTCCGCTTCCAGGCCGCCGATGTAGCGGCCGGCGAGGCCCGCCTCCCCTCGCTCGTGATCAAGGACATCAACAGTGATGGCCGGAATGAGGTCCTCTTCGCCGTCCAGAAGCGCGACGACGCGTATGGGGAAGGCGACCTTTTCTGTTACAGCAGCACGGGGCGTGAGATCTGGCATTTTAAGGCCGGAAAAGAAATGGTCTTCGGCGGCCGGACTTTTTCGGCCGACTACCGGATTCACGGTTTCAGCCTGCATGACTTCAAAGGGGACGGCCGCCAGGAGATCGCCGTCATTGCCGACCAATATCCCCAGTGGCCCTGCCAACTGGCCGTCCTCGATTGCGGCGGTAAGAAAATCGGGGAGTTCTGGAATTCCGGCTACCTGACCGACATCTGTTACCAGGACCTTGACGGTAACGGCCGGGACGAGATGGTCGTCTCGGGCGTCAACAACCAGTATGGGGGAGCCCTGATCATCTTTGATCCCGCGATAATCAACGGATGTTCGCCGCAGAGCGGGGAATTCAAGTCCGAGACCCTTCTTTCGGGTTCGGAAAAAGTTTACGTCCGGACCCCCCGGACAGACCTCAGCCTGGCCCGGGGCGATATCGTTGAGGGGATCCGGGATATCGGCGTCACCAGCAACAAGCTTATCTATGCGAACACTTTTTACAATCTGATCTACTACTTCGATTTCGGCCTCCGCTGCGTGAACGCGGATTGGGGACACGCTTTCATGATAAAACACAACGAGCTCGCGGCGGCGGGAAAAATCCACAGCGCTCTTGATGAGTCTTATCAAGAAACGATAAAAAGAGGCGTCCGCTACTGGGACGGCCGGGCCTGGGTCGCCGAGCCCACACCGAACCACAAGAGCGCGGGCTCGACGAAATAGTCCGGGCGACCCCTTTTATCCGTCCGCCGTTTCCGGCCCCGCCGTTCAATAATCCACCGAAACCGAATTCTCGCCGAGCAGGGCCTCGATCTTCTTGATGAGGGCCTCCGTCGGCGCGACCCTTTGGACCTCGGTGCTCCGGACGACAACCTTATAGGAGTGGGGCGTCTCGAGCTCGAAATAGACCGGGCACTTCCCCTCGTGCGCGTCGAGGATCGTCTTGAGCTCGGCCAGGGTGGCCTCCTCGAGGCCCGGGAGAAAGATCCGGACGACGACCTTTTTCGCCTGGGTCTCGAAAGCGTCCGCCAGCGGCATGGCCTGGCTCAAGCTGATCCGCCGGCTCTCGCCCTCGCCCAGGTACTTGCCCTTGACTAGGACGAGCTGGCCTTCCCGCAGGTAGGCTCCGTGCTTGCTGAAGGCCTCCGGGAAGGCCACGACCTCGATCCGGCCGGTCATGTCCTCGAGAACGAAGGTGGCCATCCGCTCGTCCTTCTTGGTCCGCAGCTGCTTGACCGTGGCGATGATCCCGGCGGCCCGGATCTCCTTATCGAAGTCGCGGTCGTCGTCGAGCTCGCCCAAGCTGTGGGAGACGAGCTTCGGCAGCCGGTCCTTGTACTGGGCCAGGGGGTGTCCGGTGATGTAAAACCCCAGGGAGTCCATCTCGTAGGAGAGGAAATGGGATTCGTCCCACTCGCTCATCTCCTGGACCTCCGGAGGGACGGGCGGATGCTCGACCTCGCTGCCGCCGAAAAGGAGGTTTTGGCGGGCCACCTTGGCCTTCTGGACCTCGTGGCCGAACTCGATCATCCGGTCGAGCATGTGGTAGCACTGGGACCGCTTCCAGCCCAGGGAATCGAAGGCGCCCGCCTTGATCAGGCTTTCGACCGCCTTCCGGTTGAGGACCTTCGAATCGTGGTCCTCAAAAAGGCTGAACGGGGAGGGGAAACCGCCGACCTTCTTGCGGACGGCGAGCAGCTCCTCGACCGCCGCCTGGCCGACGTTCTTGACCGCCGCCAGGCCGAAGCGGATGTCCCCACCCTCGACCGTGAACGGGAACTCGCTCTTGTTGATGTCGGGCGGCAGGACCTTGATCCCCATGTCGTGGCACTCGCCGATGTACTTGACGACCTGGGGCGTCGCTCCCTTCTCGGCCTCGGAGGTCAGGAGGGCCGCCAGGAAATGGTGCGGGTAATGCGCCTTGAGGTAGGCCGTCTGGTAGGCCAGAAGGGCGTAGGCGGCGCTGTGCGATTTGTTGAAACCGTATTCGGCGAATTCCTTGATCTGTTCGAAGAGCTTGTCCGCCTTGGCCTGGCTGATCCCCTTCTTCTTGGCGCCCTGGACGAACTTCTGCTTCTGGGCCTTCATCGTCTCTTTGTCTTTTTTGCCCATGGCCTTGCGCAGGATGTCGGCCCCGGCCAGCGAGAACCCGGCCAGGTCGGTCGCGATCCGCATGACCTGCTCCTGATAAACGATGATCCCGCGCGTCTCCTTGAGGATGGGCTCGAGCTCGGGGAGCTCGTAGGCGATCCGGTCGGGATGGTTCTTGCGGTGGATGAACTCGTCGGTCATGCCGCTCTTCAGGGGCCCGGGCCGGTAGAGGGCGTTGAGGGCGATGAGGTCGCGGAACTGCTCGGGCTTGAAGTTGCGGAGGAGGTCCTTCATCCCCGGGCTTTCGAACTGGAAGACGCCGTCCGTGTTCCCCGCCTGAAAGACCTCGAACGTCCGGGGGTCGTTGAGGGGCAGGCTGTTGACGTCGATCTCGACGCCCGTGTCCTTCCGGATGAGGACCCGGGCGTCGTCGATGACGGTCAGGTTCCGGAGGCCGAGGAGGTCCATCTTGAGGAGGCCGATGGCCTCGACATCGCTCATCGCGTACTGGGTCGTGATCTCCCCCTTGACCGACTGGTAGAGGGGCAGGAACTCGACCAGGGGCCTGGGCGTGATGACGATGCCCGCGGCGTGGATCGATGGGTGGCGGACCTGGCCCTCGATCCCCTGGGCGATGGCCAGGAGCTGGGCGATCTTGGAGTTCTTGTCGCGGAGCTCGCGGAGCTCGGGCACGTTCTTCAGGGCCTCGGCGATCGTCGAGTCCGGGCCGAAGGGGATCATTTTCGCGATCCGGTCGACCTCGGGCAGGGGCACTTCGAGGACACGGCCGACGTCGCGGATGGCCCCCCGCGCAGCCATGGTCCCGAAGGTGATGATCTGGCAGACGTTCTCCTGGCCGTACTTCCGGGTCACGTACTCGATCATCTCGCCGCGGCGGCGGCCGCAGAAATCCATGTCGATGTCGGGCAGGCTGATCCGCTCGGGGTTGAGGAAGCGCTCGAAGAGGAGGTCGTACTCGAGGGGGTCGATCTCGGTGATCTCCAGGGCGTAGGCGAGGAGGCTGCCCGCCGCCGAGCCGCGGCCGGGCCCGACCGGGATTCCCTTTTCCCGGGCCGCCTTGAGCAAGTCCCAGACGATCAGGAAATAGCCCTCGAACCGCATCTGCTTGATGAGCTTGATCTCCCGCTTCAGCCGGTCTTCGTACTCTTCGTCGCTTTGGGCGTGCTCGCCGTTCGTCGTCCGGGCGGCGCGCTTCTCCATCCTTTTCCGGAAGCCCTCCCAGGCGACCTCCTCGAAATACTCGCTCGGGGTCTTGCCTTCGGGCGGGGTGAAGTTCGGCAGGAAATACTGCTTGGAGGGGAACTCGAACTCGCAGCGGGCGGCGATCCGCCCCGTGTTCTGGATGGCCTCGGGATAGTCCTTGAAGAGGGCGGCCATCTCGGCCGCAGACTTGAAATAGAACTGATCGGACGAGAACTTGAGGCGGTCGGGGTCGGAGACCTTCCTGTTCGTCTGGATGCAGACGAGGACGTCCTGGCTCTGGGCGTCCTCGCGGCGGGCGAAATGGATGTCGTTCGTGGCGACGAGCGGCAGGTCGAGCTTGCGGGCGAGGTCGACGAGGAGCGGATTGACGGCTTTCTGCTCGGCGAGGCCGTGGTCCTGGAGCTCGATATAGAAATCGCCCTTGGCGAAAATGGAGGCGTATTCCCGGGCGGCGTCCTCGGCCTTCTCGGCGAACCCCCGGCTGAGCCAGGTGCTGAGCTCTCCCTTGAGGCAGCTCGACAGGCCGATCAGCCCTTCGGCGTGGGCGGCCAGGAGCTCCTTGTCGATCCGCGGACGATAGTAGAAGCCCTCGAGGTAGCTCTGGGTCAGGAGCCAGCAGAGGTTCCGGTAGCCCTTCTCGTTCCGGACGAGAAGGATGAGGTGGAAATGGTGGATGTCGTTCCCGGCCCCGGGCTTCTTGTCGAAGCGGCTCCCGGGGGCGACGTAGACCTCGCAGCCGAGGATGGGCTTAACCCCGCGGGCCTTGGCTTCCTTGAAGAACTGGACGGCGCCGAAGATATTGCCGTGGTCGGTGATGGCGACGGCCGGCATGTTGTTCGCGTAGGCGGCGTCGACGAGGTGCGCCACCTTCAGGCAGCCGTCGAGGATGCTGTACTCGGAGTGGTTGTGAAGGTGGACGAACGTCGGTTCCATTTTTTCCTTTCCCTATCCCGAAAAAAGTGTCTCTCGGGGCTCAGAGCGACCGGCGGGCTATTCCCATTCGATCGTCCCGGGCGGCTTGGTCGTGATGTCGTACACGACCCGGTTGACGCCCTGGACCTCGTTGACGATGCGCGTCGAGATCTTCGAGAGGAGCCCGGGCGCGGCCGGATACCAGTTGGCCGTCATCCCGTCCGTGCTCTGGACAAGCCGCAGGGCGATGACGCGCTGGTAGGTCCTTTGATCGCCCATGACGCCGACGGAGCGGACGGGAAGCAGGACGGCAAAGGCCTGCCAGAGCTTCTTGTAGATCCCGGCCCGGCGGACCTCTTCGACGACGACATCGTCGGCCGCCCGGAGGATGTCCAGGCTCTCCCGGTTGACCTCGCCGATGACCCGGACCGCGAGACCCGGCCCGGGGAACGGGTGCTGGTGGATGAAATCCTTGTCCACCCCGAGCTCCAGGGCCAGGGCCCGGACCTCATCCTTGAAGAGCTCGCGGAGGGGCTCGATGAGCTTGAACCTGAGGCCTTTCGGCAGCCCGCCCACGTTGTGGTGGGACTTGATCACCGAGGACGGCCCCTTGACCGGGTTGGACTCGATGACGTCCGGGTAGATCGTCCCCTGGGCCAGGAACTGGGCCCCGCCGATCCGCGTCGCCTCCCGTTCGAAGAGGTGGATGAAGAGCCGGCCGATCGTCTTCCTCTTTCTCTCCGGCAGGACGATGCCGCGGAGCTTGTCGAGGAACAGGTCCGAGGCGTCGATGCCGATGACCTTGAGGGCGAACTTTTTCCGGAAGGCCTCCATGAGCGCTTCGTACTGACCCTTGCGGAGGAGGCCGTTGTCGATGAAGATGCAAACGAGCTGGTTCCTGATGGCTTTGTGGATGATGAGCGACGTGACGAGGGAATCGACGCCGCCGCTCAGGCCGCAGATGACTTTATTCGTCCCCACGGCTTCCCGGATCTCGGCGACTTTCCGTTCGACGAACGATGAGATGTTCCAGTCGGCCTCGAGCCCGGCCAGGTTGAAGAGGAAGTTGGCCAGGATCTTCTGGCCTTCCTTGGTGTGGATGACCTCGGGGTGGAACTGGACGCCGTAGAACTTCCGGCCTCGGTTCTCGATCGCGGCGGCCTGGGTGTTGGCGGTGCTGCCGGTAATGACGAACCCGGGGGGGACCTTTTCCAGGCGGTCGCCGTGGCTCATCCAGACCTGTTCCTTGTCCTTGACCTCGGCCAGGAGGCCGGAGCGGTCGATGACCCGGAGCGAGGCGAAGCCGTATTCGCGCATTTTCGACGGGATGACCTCGCCGCCGAGGAAATAGGCCATCAGCTGGACGCCGTAGCAGATACCCAGGAGCGGGACGCCGAGGTCGAAGATCCCCTTCGGCGGATGCGGGGCCCCCTTCCCGTAAACGCTCTGCGGCCCGCCGGAGAGGACGAGGGCGGAGGGTCCGAAGGAGCGGACCTTCGCGAGCGGTGTCGAGAACGGCAGGATCTCGGAGTAGACGCCGAGCTCGCGGATCTTGCGGGCGATGAGCTGGGTGTACTGCGACCCGAAATCGAGGATGAGGACCTTATGCATGGAGAGATTTTATCAGAGCGGCGGGGTCAATTCAAATTTGTGGTAAACTAGGGAGGAATTTCCGCAGGAGTCATCATCATGGAATGGGAAGAACTGGCAAGAGAACTGAGCCAAACAACCGACAGCAAGATCGTCCTCCTGGTCATGGACGGCGTGGGCGGCCTGCCCGTCAACGGCCGGTCCGAGCTCGAGGCGGCCCGCAAGCCGAACCTCGACGGGCTGGCGAAGCGGGGCGTCTGCGGCCTCTCGGACCCCGTGTTCATGGGGATCACGCCGGGGAGCGGCCCGGCCCATCTGGCGCTTTTCGGCTACGACCCGCTCAAACATCAGCTCGGCCGCGGCATCCTCGAGGCGCTGGGTTCGGGGGTCGAGGTCGGCCGGAGCGACCTCGTGGCCCGGGGGAACTTCGCAACCTTCAAGGGCGGGCTGATCGCCGACCGGCGCGCCGGCCGGATCCCGACCGAGGAGAACGTCCGGATCTGCTCCTATCTCAACGCCCATCTCCATAAGCGTGACGGGGTCGAGATCAAGGTCTTCCCGGGAAAAGAGCACCGGTTCGTGGCCCGCTTCACGGCCGAGGGGCTCTCGGACGCCCTGACCGACGCCGACCCTCAAAAGGAGGGGAAGCCGCGACTGCCGACCAGCGCGATCAAGCCCGAAGCGGCCAAGGCGGCGGCTGTCGTCAACCGCTTCCTCGACGACCTGACCGACGTCCTCAAGGGCGAGGCCAAGGCTAACACCGCCCTGCTCCGGGGCTTCTCCAAATTCCCGTCCATCCCGACGATGCAGGAGCTGTTCAGCATCCGGCCCGCGGCGATCGCCAATTACCCCATGTACAAGGGCCTGGCCAAGCTCCTCGGCATGACGGTCGTGGACGTCGGGAGCGAAACCGGCGAGCTTTTCGATGCCCTGGAGAAAAACTTCAACGACCACGATTTCTTCTACGTTCACTACAAAAAGACGGATTCCGCCGGCGAGGACGGCAAGTTCGACGCCAAGGTCGCGGCCATCGAGACCTTGGACGCGTTCATCCCGCGCCTCGTCGCCCTCAACCCGGATGTCCTCGTCGTGACCTCCGACCACTCGACGCCGGCGCTCCTCAGCGGCCATTCCTGGCACCCAAACCCGTTCATCCTTGTTTCCAAAACGGCCGGAGTCGACGACGTCGCCGAGTTCACGGAGCGGGCTTGCGGGAAAGGGCTCCTCGGCCGCTTCCGGGCCCTCTACGCCATGCCGCTCATGCTGGCCCATGCCCTCAAGCTCAAGAAATACGGGGCATAAAGCTTGCGGACTCGGAGGGAGTCCGCTGATTCATTTAACACCGCTTCGGGAAGGCTAAACCGTGGATGACGTTCCGGCATTCCCCGCAGCCGGTTCATAGGTCGTGCGAGGACCTACCTTTGTTGGCCGATGTAGACAAGGTGATGCCAGTCGGCTAGAATTGAAACGGATTGAATTGCCCGAATAATCGTCCGCTCGTCCTGTTCCTGCTCGCGGCCTCTTTTCTTTTGCTCGGGGCCAAGCCCCAGCCGGACAACCGGACCGAGATCCTCAACCTCCGCTACTACATCCACCCGGCCTTCACCCGGATCGTCCTCGACATCGGAAGGCTTCGAGAGTACACGTCGGGCGAGCTCCAGCAGCCGGGCCGGATCTATCTCGACGTCCTTCAGGCCAAGCTCAATCCCATCCTGGACGGGCAGTCCTTCCCGGTCAAGACGGAATACCTGAGCCAGATCCTAGTTTTCCAAAAGACCCCGACGACGGCCCGGGTCGTCGTCGACGTCGATTTCCTCAAGGTCAAGTCCTACCGGGCCTACCATCTGTTCGACCCCTTCCGCATCGTGATCGACATCTACCCCACGCAGGCCCCCGAGTCGCCGGGAGCAAGAACCCAGCCGGGGCCGGGCACCGAAGGCAATCCGCCGGCCGGCCAGCCCGCCAAGCCGCCCGAACCGCTGCCGTCGGGCTACTCCATGGCCCGCCAGCTCGGGCTCGGGGTCAGGACGATCGTCCTCGACCCCGGCCACGGCGGCAGCGACCCCGGCTGCATCGGCAAGAGCGGCCTCCAGGAGAAGGTCATCACCCTGGACGTTTCCCTGGCCCTGAAAAAGATGCTCGTCGCGAGGGCCGGCCTGAACGTCATCCTGGCCCGGGAGTCGGACATTATGGTCCCCCTCGAGAGCCGGACGGTCATCGCCAACCAGAAACGGGCCGACCTCTTCGTCTCCATCCACGTCAACGCCCATCGCGACCGGAAGCGGGAGGGGGTCGAGACCTTCTTCCTGAATTTCAGCCCGGACCCGGCCGTCGTCGAGCTGGCGGCCCAGGAAAACGCCACCTCCACCAAGAACATCGGCCAGATGAAAGACATCATCCAGAAGATCGCCAAGAACAGCAAGGTCGATGAGTCGCGGGACTTGGCCGAAAGGATCCAGAAAAATCTGCTGCAGGCCCTGTCCGCGGCCAACCCCAAGATCAAGGACCTGGGTGTCCGGGGCGCCCCGTTCTGGGTCCTCATCGGCAGCGAGATGCCCTCCGTGCTCGTCGAGATCTCGCATCTCAGCAACGCCGGCGAGGAGGCCAGGCTCAAGACCGCAAGGTACCGGGAGCTCGCCGTCCTGGGCATCTACAACGGGATCATGGAGTATATCCGCTCGCTCGGGAAAGGATGATCGGAATGAACAGAAGGGATTTCCTCAGGGGCCTGGCCGTCGGAGGCGCCGTCCTCCCGTGGGGACCCCGGATTTTCGGGGGCCAGGCCGCCGTCCCGGTCCAGACTCCCCAGCTCACCGTGGTCGAAGGCGAATCGCCCTATCTGATCACGAAGGAAGCCGTGGCCGCCCTGGGCGGCATGAAGCGCTTCATCGCCAAGGGCGACAAGGTCATCATCAAGCCCAACATCGGCTGGGACCGGACCCCGGAGATGGCCGCCTGCACCAATCCCGAGGTCGTCAAGGCCCTCGTCGAGCTCGTCCATGACGCGGGCGCCAGGAGCGTCACCGTCATCGACAACACGACGAACGAGGCCAAGCGCTGCTACGTCCGCTCCGGCATCCTCGACGCCGCTAAGGCCGCGGGCGCGTCCATGCCGTACGCCGACGAGACCCGGGTGAAAAGGACGGCCCTCAAGGGCGAGTGGCTCAAGGAGTGGGACATCCTTATGGACGTCCTCGAGGCCGACAAGATCATCAACGTCCCCATCGCCAAGCACCACTCCCTCTGCCGCCTGACCATGGGGATGAAGAACTGGCTCGGGGCCATCGGCGGGGCCCGCAACCAGCTCCACCAGAAGCTCGATCAGGCCATGGTCGACCTCACGGCGTTCTTCAAGCCGGCGCTGACCGTCCTCGACGCCTACCGGATCCTCGTCCGGAACGGCCCCCAAGGGGGACGGGTCTCCGACACGAAGCTCGTCAAGACGGTCGTGGCGGGTACGGACCCCGTGGCCGTGGACGCCATGGGCGCAACGTTCTTCGAGATCAGACCCCAGGAGCTCCTCTACCTGAAGCTGGCCCAGGAGCGCGGTCTGGGGACATTCGAGCTGGAGAAGCTCCGCGTTGAAAAAAGAAAAATCTAGGAAATACCGGGTCCTTCAGATCCTGAGGATCGTGAGCCAGGCGGGATTCTTCGGGCTCTTCCTCACCCTCTTCATCGGCGCCCACTACACGGGCCAGGACTATATCAGCTCCTCGGTCCAGCGCTTCTTCCACTTCGACCCGCTGCTCGCCCTGGTCACTCTCATCGCGGCCCGCCTCGTTTACGCCTCGTTCGTCTTCGCCCTGATTACGGTCGTCGCGACGGTCGTCCTCGGCCGCGTTTTCTGCGGCTGGGTCTGCCCCCTCGGCGCGGTCCACCAATTTTCCTCGTTCGCCTTCAAGAAGACGGGGTTCCTCCGGCCGCCAAGAGAGGAGAAAGCGAGCCTGGCCTGGAAATACTATATCCTTATTATTGTCCTGGCCGGGGCCTTGCTCGGCCTCGACCTGGCCGGGTACCTCGACCCCTTTTCGTTCCTGACCCGCTCCTTCGCCCTGTCCATTTTCCCAGGCCTGGCCTACGCCCTCGCGCGCCTGAAAGCGGGCTTCTATGCCCTCGGCATCACCGGAGCGGGCCGGTCCATCTCCCAGCTCCTCGAGAATTGGACGCTCAACGCAACGTTCATCCAGGGATTCGCCGTCGGGTTCTTCTTCCTTGCCGCCGTCGCTCTGAACGCCTGGAAGGAGCGGTTCTGGTGCCGGTATCTCTGCCCGACGGGGGCTTTCCTCGGGCTCCTCTCGCGTTGGAACGTCCTCAAGCTCTGTATCGACGGCGAGAAGTGCATCAAGTGCGGTCTCTGCACGCAGCACTGCGAGACCCAGGCCAACCCCTACCCCAACGAGAAATGGAGGAGCGGCGAGTGCGTTTACTGCGAAACCTGCGCCGCCATCTGCCCGACCGCGGCCGTCGGGTTCCCGCTCAAGCCGGCGCCCGAGAAGCTGGCCAACGTTTCGAACGTCGATCTGTCGCGCCGGAAAGTCCTCCTGACGACTCTCCTCGGACTAGCCGCGGTCCCGTTCTTCCGCCTGACGCCGTCCCGCAAGCGGGCCTCGCTCAAGCTCATCCGGCCGCCGGGCTCGCTGCCCGAGGACAAGTTCTTGGCCAAGTGCGTCAAGTGCGGCCAGTGCATGAGGGCCTGCCCGACCAACGGCCTCCAACCCGCGCTCACCGAAGCCGGACCCGAAGGGATCTATACGCCGATGCTCGTCCCGAAGATCGGCTACTGTGAATACTACTGCTCGCTCTGTACCCAGGTCTGCCCGACGGGCGCCATCCAGAAGCAGACGATCGAGGCCAAGAACAAGATCAAGATCGGCTCGGCTTGGGTCAACAAAAGCCGGTGCATTCCTTACGTGCTGGGCAAGCCCTGTATCGTGTGCGAGGAGCATTGTCCCGTTTCACCGAAAGCGATCAAGCTCGTCGAGGTCGAAACGAAGCTCCCCGACGGGAAAATCGTCGTCCAGAAAGCCCCGGTCATCGACCTCGAGCTCTGCACGGGATGCGGGATCTGCGAAAATAAATGCCCGATCGTGGACGACCCGGCGATCTACGTCACGAGTGTCGGGGAAACACGCTCGGAGAAGAACCGCCTCCTGCTCCAGGTGATCGGAGAAACCGGCGAGCCCGGGAAATAAAAACGTGGAGGGTCTTGATTTTCCCCGTGAGGGAAATCAGGACCCTCCACGTTTCGGCTATTCCGCCAATACCTTTTTCAACTCGTCCTTGAGCCGTGGGATGACCTCGAAGAGATCGCCCACGATCCCGTAGTCGGCCACCTTGAAGATCGGCGCCTCGGGGTCCTTGTTTATGGCCACGATGCATTTCGACGACGACATCCCGGCCAGGTGCTGGATCGCCCCGGAGATGCCGACCGCAATATAGAGGTTGGGAGAGACCGTTTTCCCGGTCTGCCCGACCTGGTGCTGGTGGCCGATCCAGCCGGAATCGACGGCCGAGCGTGACGCCCCGACCGCGGAGCGGGGAATGAGGGCCGCGAGCTCGCGGAGGAGGACGAAATTCTCCGGCCCCTTCAAGCCGCGCCCGCCGGAGATGACGACATCGGCCTCGGTCACGTCGATCTCGGCGCTCTCCTCCTTCAGGACCTCTGCGACCCGGCCCTTGATGAACCCTTCCGGAATCTCGATGCTCTTCTTGACGACCTCGGCCCTCCCCCCCGCCGCCTGAGCTTCGAGCGGAAACACGTTGGGCCGGAGAGTCGCGATCTGCGGCGTCGAGCTCAGGGTGAAAGAAAGAATGGCCTTCCCGGCGTAGATGGGCCTGGTGAACTCGAACGTCCCGTCCTTGACGGCGATTTTCGTGCAGTCCGAGGCCAGGCCGACGCCGAGCCCGGCGGCGACCCTCGGGGCCAGGTCCTTGCCCATTGCGGTCGCGGCGAAGAACAGGGCCGTGGGCTTCGTCTCCCGGACGAGATCGCAGATGGCCCGGCCGTAACCCTGCGCCGAATAATCGGCCAGGGCCGGGCTCTCGAGGCAGAAGACCTTGCCCGGGCAGTGAGGGCCGAGCTCGGATGCCAGGCCTTCGAGGCCGGCCCCGACCAGCACGGCCGCGGTGTCCGTGCCGAGCTCCGGGGCCCTCCGTTTGGCTTCCGAGAGAGCTTCGAGAGAGCTTTTCTTGATTTTCCCTTCTCTGATCTCAACGAATACGGCGATCATCTTCGTCCTCTCTCAAATGACTTTGGCTTCGCTATGAAGAAGGGCGATGAGCTCACGCGACGTCCCGGCGGGGTCTCCCTGAAGGATCTTCCCTGCCTGACGCTGGAGCGGGACGTCCAGGCCCGTGATCACCACCTTGGACGCGAGCTCCGCGGGCCCGAATCCGAGGTCCTCGAGCTTGACGACCGGGATCTCCTTCTTCTTGGCGGCCATGATCCCCTTGAGCGTCTCATAGCGGGGCTCATTCAAGCCCTTCTGGGCGCTGACGACGGCCGGCAAGGAGAAGACGACCTTCTCGGTCCCGCCTTCGACCTCACGGAGGGCCGTCCCGGCGTCCTCTCCGATCTCGAGCTTGGTCACGACGTTGGCCTGGGGCAGGCCGAGGAGCTCGGCCGTCATCGCGGGCACCTGGCTCAGATCCGCGCCGACCGACTGCTTGCCGAAAAGGAGGAGATCGGCCCCGGCGAACTTCCGCTCGACCGCGCGGGCGATGATCCTCGCGGTGCGCAACCCGTCGTATGTTTCGGCCGCATCGTCCCTGACGAGCATCGCCTCGTCGGCCCCCATGGCCAGGCACTTCCGGAGGACGGGGATCGCGTCCTCGCGGCCGACGCAGACGATCCGGACCGTCCCGCCCCTGGCTTCCTTCAGCCGCAGGGCCTCTTCGACCGCGAACTCGTCATACGGGCTGGCCACGAAATTCAGGCCGTCCTCGACGATAGACCTCGTCTCGTGCCGGATCCGGATCCGCGATTCCGTGTCCGGGACCCTTTTAACAAAAACAAGGATGTTCATGCGCGTCTCCTCATCCGTTGTGATGCGTCGGCCCCCCGCGGCCCAGGCCTCCGGCCCTCGCTCCCGGCTCTCGTCTTCCGTCTTCTCAGGGTTTCTCGAATCTCTTGAACAGGAGCGAGCCGTTCGTCCCGCCGAACCCGAAGGAGTTGCTGAGGGCGTAGACGACCTCGGCCGGCCGGGACTTATTCGGCACGTAGTCGAGGTCGCATTCCGGGTCGGGGAACTCGTAGTTGATGGTCGGAGTCATGATCTGGTGGAACGCGCAGAGGGCTGAAATCCCGGCCTCGAGGCCGCCGGCCGCGCCCAGGAGGTGCCCGGTCATGGACTTCGTCGAGCTGATGCCGATCCGGCGAGCATGCGCTCCGAACACCGTTTTGATGGCCAGCGTCTCGATCTTGTCGTTATAGGCCGTCGACGTTCCGTGGGCATTGATGTACTGGACGTCCTCGGGCCGGACGCCCGCGTCCTCGATCGCCTTCCTCATAACCCGGATGGCGCCGTCGCCGTCCGGCGCAGGGGCAGCCGCATGATAGGCGTCGCCCGTCATTCCGTAGCCGACGACCTCGGCGTAGATCCGAGCGTTTCTCTTCAGGGCACGACCAAGGTCCTCTAGGATGACGATCCCGGCCCCCTCCCCCATGACGAAGCCGTCGCGCCTGGCGTCGAACGGCCGCGAGGCCTTCTCCGGGGCGTCATTCCGCTCCGAGAGGGCCTTCATGGAGTTGAACCCTGCGACGGACAGCGGGGTCAGGGGTGCCTCCGCCCCGCCGGCGATCATGATGTCGGCGTCGCCGCGGGCGATCAGCCGGAAGGAATCGCCGATGGCGTGAGTCCCGGTGCTGCAGGCCGTCGCGGTGGCCAAGTTGGGGCCCTTCGCGCCGTAGCGGATAGAGATCTGCCCCGAAGCCTCGTTGACGATCGTCTGGATGAGAAAGAACGGCGAAACCCGATCCGGGCCCTTTTCGAGGAGGACCTTGTGCCACTCCTCGATCGACCCGAGACCGCCGACCCCCGAGCCGACGTACGTCCCGGCTCGGTCGCTCTCGAGGTCGGCCGGCGGGAGCCCCGAGTCCTCGACGGCCAGGTGGGCCGCCCCCAACGCAAACTGGATGAACGGGTCCATCTTGCGGGATTCCTTGCGGTCGATGAAGGCGAGGGGGTCGAAGTCCCTGGCTTCCCCTCCGAACCGGGTGGCGTGGCGCGAGGTGTCCCAGCGGGTCAGGAGCTTGATTCCGCTTTCCCCGCGGAGGAGGGCCTGCCAGTTCTTCTCCGTCCCCGTCCCGAGCGGCGAGACCAGTCCGATGCCGGTGATGACGACTCGTCGCGCGGGGAAAGAATCCCTGCTCATGATCCCTGTCGGTCCAGCCGGAAACGGCGGGGGCTATTTCTTATGGCTCGTGATGTAGTCAATCGCCTTGCCGACGGTCGTCAGCTTCTCGGCCTGATCGTCCGGGATGTCCAGTCCGAATTCGTCCTCGAGGGCCATGACCAGCTCCACCGTATCGAGGGAGTCCGCCCCGAGGTCATCGATGAAGGAAGCGTCTTCGGTGACCTGCTCTTCGCTGATGCTCAGCTTGTCCGAGACAATGGCCCTGACCTTCTTGAGCAGTTCGTTTCGGTCCATAATGTCCTCCTCTTTAATATAGGATTGCGGAGATGGCCGCGGCCGGCTCACATGTAGAAGCCGCCGTTGACACCGATCACCTGGCCCGTGATGTAAGAGGCGTCATCGGAAAGAAGGAATTTTACCGCAGACGCCACGTCTTTGGGAAGCCCGAATCTTTTCATCGGGATCCACGCCAGGAACGTCTTTTGGATGTCCTCGGGAAGCTTCTCGGTCATGGCCGTGGAGATGTAACCGGGCGCGACGGCGTTGACGGTGATGCCCCGGGCCGCCACCTCCCGGGCCAGCGACTTGGCGAAGGCGACGGCCCCGGCCTTGGAGGCCGCGTAGTTGACCTGGCCCGCGTTCCCCATGAGCCCAGCGACGGAGGCGATGTTGACGATCCGGCCGTAGCGGGCGGCGACCATGGCCCTCAGGACGGCCTTCGAAAAGTTGAAGACGCCCTTCAGGTTGACCCGGAGGACGGCGTCCCAATCCTCCTCCTTCATCCGCAGGAGGAGGCCGTCCCGGGTAATGCCGGCGTTGTTGACAAGGTGGTCGATCCGGCCGTGGGAGGCGGCCACCGCGTCCGCGACCTCCTGGGCCCGGACGGCATCCGAGACGTCGGCCTGGTGGACGTCGGCCCGGCCGCCCGCCCCGACGATGCTCCGGGCAACGGCCTCGAGCTTGTCCTTCTGGACGTCCACGAGGACGACCGTCGCTCCCTCGGCGGCGAGGTCGAGGGCGATGGCTTCACCGATGCCCTGGGAGGCGCCCGTCACGATCGAAACGCGGCCTTCGAACCGTTTCATGCGCCGGCTCCTTTGAGGGCCTGCTCGTAGCGGAGGATCTCGGTCTGGATCCGGTCCTGGACGTGGTTCAGGACGAACTCCCGTCCCCGGCCGACGGCGTTCCGGACGGCGTGAGGGTTGGACCGGCCGTGGCCGATGACGCAAACGCCGTTGATCCCCAGGAGCTGGGCCCCCCCGTATTCGGAGTAATCCACTTTTTTATAGAGCTTCTTGAGGTGTCTTTTCATAAGGACGTAGCCGAGCTTGGCGAAGATGTTCTTGGTGATCTCGTGTCGGGCCATGGAGAGCACGCTCTCGACGACGCCCTCGGACACCTTGAGGGCCACGTTCCCCGTGAAGCCGTCGCTGACGACGACGTCCGCGGCCCCGGAGAACAGATCCTTCCCCTCGACGTTGCCGATGAAATTGACGGGAGAGGTCTGGAGCCTGTCGAAGGCCTCGCGGACGAGGTCGTTCCCCTTGGATTTCTCCTCGCCGATGCTCATCAGCCCGACGCGAGGGTTCGGCAAAGCCATGATCGTTTCCATGAAGATCTTGCCCATGATCGCGAACTGGACGAGGTTGTTCGGCTGGCAGTTGGCGTTGGCCCCGACGTCGATGAGGAGCGTCGGGCCGGCGACTCCGGGAACGAGAAGGGCCAGGGCCGGCCTGTCCACGCCCCGCAGGGTCCCCAGGACCTCCCGCGAGATGTAGACGACGGCCCCGGTGTTTCCCATGGAAACGAAGGCCTCGGCCTGTCCGTCCTTGACGAGCTGGGCCCCGACCCGGATCGAGGAGGCCTTCTTTTTCCGAAAGGAGAGCAGGCCCTCGCCCATGCCGATCGCCTCGGGCGCGTCGACGATGGTCGCCCGGGAGATTTTCGGGGCCAGGCAGTCGTATTCTTTCTTGATCAGGTGCTCGACACCGACGAGAAGAATGTCGATGCCGAAATCCTCGGCTGCGCGGAGGGCCCCTTCGACCGTGACCTTAGGGCCGAAATCCCCCCCCATCGCGTCAACGGCGATTTTCATGGAAGAAAACCCCCGGTCAGTCTTCTTTTCCTTCCGTCACCTGCCGGCCCTTGTAGTAACCGCACTCGGGGCACGCCCGGTGCGGCAGCTTAGGGTTGCCGCAGTTGGGGCAGACAGAGAAGGCGGGGAGAACGAGTCCGTCGTGGGCCCGGCGCTTTCCTTTTCTCGTCGGAGAATGTCTTCTCTTTGGGTTTGGCATTTTAGCTTTTATCTTTCACGACAAATTTGAGCTTGTTCCAGCGCGGGTCGGATTCCTTGACCATGCAGGAGCAGCCCCCGTCGCGGACGACCTCGCCGCAGACGGCGCAGATCCCCTCGCAGTCCGGCGAGCAGAGGGGCTTGCCCGGAAAGGTCAGGTTCAGCTGCTCGAGGATGACGGCCCGGAGGTCGAGACGACGGTCGCGGTAATACATCCTGTCGATCTCGTCGTCCGTCAGCTCGTCGGGCGGGGCGTCGAGCTCCTCCGGGAGGTAGACGAGGTCGAACTTGCTCCGCACCGGGAACTCGTACGGGGTCAGGCAGCGGCTGCAGACGAAGCTCAGCTTGGCCGTGATCTCGCCCTGGACGAGGACCTCGTCGCCGAGCATCCGAACGTAGACCTCGGCATGGGCGGGTTCGAGAAAAACGGCGTTCTCCTCGACCAGGTCCAGGCTCATGAAGTCGAAATCCCCGGACAGGCGGAGGCCCTCCTTGGGCAGCCGGTCAATATCGATCAACATCGTCGTATCCACGGTGATAGTCCTCAAAAATCGTTAACTTATTATACCAGCGCGACCCCCTTTGTCAAATGAAGGCCCCGGGGGCGGGGACGGCCGGACTGGAAAGGGGGACGGTCCCCCTCCGGCCCCCCCGAATTCGGCCTTGCGCAGGGAAGGCAAACGGGTATAATGAGGGAGGATTTCCCGGCATGAGCGGCTATAACACGCGGGTGGAATACAGGGGATCGGCGTACATCGTCCAGACCCAGGACAAGGGTCTGGCCGCCCAGTACGTCGAATCCCTCATCTACAAGTCCGGCAAGCTCCTGACCTCCAAGAAGACGTTCTACACGTCCTCTCTCTCGAGCCCCGGCGTTAAGACCGTCATCGAGCAGATGATGGAGTCCCAGCACAAGAAGATCCTGGAAGAGATCGTCGAAGGTAAATTCGACTGAGTCCTCGCGGGATCCGAACCGAAGGGGCCATGGAGGGAAAGAGACTCTTCCTCGTCGATGGGAACTCCCTCCTCTACCGCGCTTATTACGCGATCCGGCAGCTCTCGACGTCCCAAGGCTTCCCGACCAACGCCATCTTCGGGTTCATCAGCGCCCTGCGGAAGATCATCGACCAGGAGAAGCCCGACTACCTGGGGGTCGTCTTCGACGTCAAGGGGCCGACGATCCGGCACGAGGCCTACAGGGACTACAAGGCCCACCGCAAGCCCATGCCCGACGACCTCGCCGTCCAGGTCCCGGTCCTCAAGGAGGTCCTCCACGCCCTGAGGATCCCCACGGCCGAATTCGAGAAGTACGAGGCCGATGATGTTCTGGCAACCCTGGCCCGGCGGGCGGCCAGGAAAAAGATCCGGTCCGTGATCGTCACCACGGATAAGGACCTCCTCCAGGTCGTCGACCCGTCGACGGTCATCTACAACCCGGCCAAGGAAACGACCGTCGACGAAGCCGGCGTCAAGGACATCTTCGGCGTCGGAGCGGACCAGGTCGTCGACGTCCTGTCCCTGTGGGGTGACCCGACGGACAACGTCCCCGGTGTCCCGGGGGTCGGCGAGAAGACGGCCAAGGCTCTCATCCAGGAGTTCGGCTCCCTGGACAACCTCCTCCGGAACCTGGACCGGGTCAAAAATCCGCGGATCAGGGAAAAGATCGAGCAGAACCGCGACCTCCTCGACCTCAGCCGACGGCTGGTTACGGTCGTGCGCGACCTCGACGTCGGCCTGGACCTCGACGCCTACGCCCTCCAGGAACCCGACGAGAAGGAGGTCCTCCGCCTCTTCCAGAGCCTCGAATTCACGACCCTCCTCGGGGACTTCCTGAAGAAGCCGCGGCCGGAGAAAAGGGATTACCGGGTCGTCTTCGAGGAGAGCGAGCTTGCCGCCCTCTGTGGCCGGATCGCCCGGGCCGCGGCCGTCGCCTTGGACACGGAAACAGACAGCCCATTCCCGACCCGGGCCCGCCTCGTCGGGATGTCGTTCGCTCTTGTCCCCGGCGAGGCTTTTTACCTTCCCCTCGGCCACGACTATCTGGGAGCGCCCGCCCAGGTCCCCAAAGAAAAGGCCTTCTCCCTTCTCCGCCCGATCCTCGAGGCGGCCGCGATCAGGAAAACGGGCCAGAATATCAAGTACGACGCCATCGTCCTCCGCCGAGAGGGCGTCCATCTCGGCGGGATCGAGCGTGACACCATGGTCCTCTCCTATCTGCTCGAGCCGAACTGGGGAAAGCACAACCTGGAGAGGCTGGCCCTGACCTATCTCCAGGCCGGCAAGACGCCCTACGAGAGCGTCGTCGGGAAGGGGAAGAACCAGCTCACGATGGACAAAGTCGACATCGACCGGGTCGCCCCCTATGCCTGCCAGGACGCCGACCTGGCCCTCGAGCTCGGGACGCTCCTCTTCGAGAAGGTCCGGGAGAGGAAGCTCGACCGCCTGTACGACGAGATCGAGCGGCCCCTGATCGAGCTCCTGGCGCAGATGGAGATCTGGGGGGTTCGGGTGGACCCTGCCGTCCTCCGGGCCATGTCCAGGGAGCTCCAGGCCGAGCTCCAGTCGCTCGAGAAAGAGATCCATGAGCTGGCGGGCGGCGCTTTCAATATCAACTCCCCCCGGCAGCTCGGCTCGATCCTTTTCCATAAGCTCGGCCTCCCCGCGACGAAAAAGACGCGGGTCACGAAGGGGTTCTCGACCTCCCTGGACATCCTCGAAGAGCTGGCCGCCCTCCATCCCCTGGCCAGGCTCGTCCTGGATTACCGCCAGAAAACGAAGCTCAAGAGTACCTATGCCGACGCCCTGCCGGAGCTCATCGACCCGGAGACGGGGAGGATTCACACCTCCTACAACCAGACCGTGGCTTCCACGGGCCGGCTGTCGTCGAGCGACCCCAACCTTCAGAACATTCCGGCCCGCGGCGAGTGGGGGCCGCGGTTCCGCCGGGCGTTCATCGCCGACAAGGGGCACGGCCTCCTCGCGGCCGACTATTCACAGATCGAGCTCAGGATCCTGGCCCATCTCTCGGAGGACCCGGCCTTGATAGAAACATTCCTCATGGATCGGGACGTCCATGACGAGACGGCCCGGCTCGTCTTCTCCGTCGAGGCGAGGCTCCCGGCGGAAGAGATGAGGCGGCAGGCCAAGGTCATCAATTTCAGCATCATCTACGGGACCTCGGCCTTCTCGCTGGCCAAAGAGCTCCAGACCTCGACAGCTGAGGCGCAGACCTTTATCGACCGTTACTTCGAGCAGCGCCCGCTCGTCCGGGATTACCTCGACCGGATCGTCGCGGAAGCGAAGGACCGGGGATACTCGGAGACGATCTTCGGCCGGCAGCGCCAGGTCCCCGAACTCCGTCAGCCCGATAAAATGACCCAGCAGGCAGGCCGCCGGATCGCCCTTAACATGCCCATCCAGGGCTCGGCGGCCGACCTCATCAAGGTCGCCATGCTCCGGATCTGGGACGATCTCCGGGCCCGCAAGCTCCGGACCCGGATGATCCTCCAGGTCCACGACGAGCTCGTCTTCGAGGTCCCGAGTGCGGAAAAGGCCGAGGTCGAAAAGATCGTCCGCGACCGAATGGAGAACGTCTGTGCCCTCAAGGTCCCCCTCAAGGTCCACCTCGGCTGGGGCCCGAACTGGGCCGACGCAAAGTAGCCTGAGCAGACCTTACAGGGCTTTCTGGAGGACGCGGAATTTCTTGTAGATCTTGCCGCCCATGCGCTCCATCTCTCCCCGGACCTTGACGTTGGTCTCCATCTCGTGGTGGGTGTCCATGACCTCGTAGCCCGCTTCCAGGGCCGACTGGATCATCTTGACTCCCATCACAACGTCCAGGCCCTGGCCCCGGTACTTGTCCTTGACCGCTCCGAGGAGGAGGTCGAGCTGTTTCGTTTTCTTGGCCGACCGGAGGATGTGGATGAATCCGAAGGGGAAGAGCCGGCCCCGGGCCTTCAGGATCCCGCCGCTCATGTCGGGCATGCCGACGATGAACGCCACGATCTCGCCGTCCTTCGTGACGACCTTGACGAAGTTGGGGTTGAGGACGGGCAGATAGCGCTTGGCCAGCTCGTCCATCTCTTTCTCGTCGAGCGGCGCGTAGCCGTAGATGTTGTTCTGCATGTAGGTCTCGTTCATCAGGGACAGGACCGGTCGGATCCAGGGTTTGATCTGCTTCTTGGTCTTGAACTCCAGGATCTCGAAGACCCCCTTCTTCTCGGCCCGCTCGTAAATTTTCTTGTAGAACTCGGGCATCTCCTTGGGAATGTCGATCTTGTAGACGAAATAATCGATGTCCTTAACGTAACCCTCGTTCTCGACGAGCTTGGGCATCCAGGGGAAATTGTAATAGGTGGCGATGGTCGCCCGGTGGTCGAAGCCCTCAATGAGGAACCCTTCGGGGTCCTGGTCGGAGAAGCCGTACGGACCGACGACCCGGGTCATCCCCTTGGTCCTGGCCCAATCCTCGATCCTGGCGAGAAGGGCGTGTACGACCTCCTGGTCCTCGTGCGTCTCCAGGTATCCGAAGCGGGCCGTTTTCTCGCCCCGGTGCTCGTTGTGGCGGTGGTTGATGATTCCCATGGCCCGGCCGACGCAGGCGCCGTCCTTGAGCGCCAGGATCATGATCGTGTCGCAGTAGCCGAAGGCTTTGTTCTCTTTCGGGTCGAAGAATTTCCAGTCGTCCATGTAGATGGGGTGGACCCAGTTCGCGTGGCCGCCGTGGATCTTTTCGGGAAGGAAGATGAAGGTTTTGAGGTCTTTTCGGGATTGGATTTCCTTGACTTCGATGGCCATGGCTCCTGCCTTTCGCGAGCAACGCTGCCTTGTCCTTATATTCCAGGATTCCAGGGGAAAAATCAAATATTATTTTGTTCTGGAAATCCTGTTCAAAAGATGAGGACGGAGTGTGGAAATTCTTGACAATTCCTGAGGGGCCTCATATACTACTCCCTCAAAATAAGGAATCAAATCTTCACTATGAACGTCGAAACCATCGCCCTCCTCACGATTCTTGTCCCCATCGTCGGCTCCTTCACGATCCCCCTGGCGGCCCTCCTCTCCAAGCCGGCCCGGTCGCTGTGGGCCGTCCTGGTGAGCGCGGCGACCGCGGTCTTGCCCCTGACGCTGATCCCGTTCGCCCTCGGCGGGGGGGATCTGGTCATCCGAAAGCCGTTCATCCTCGGGCTCGATTTCATCCTCATCCTCGACCCCCTGTCGATCTTCATGGCCTGCGTTTCGTCATTCGTCGGCTGTCTGATCGTCGTCTACTCCATCGGCTACATCCACCACCAGGAACACCAGAACGAATACTACCTGATGGTCCTCCTGTTCATCGGCGCCATGATGGGACTCGTGTTCTCCGGCAACCTTATCTTCCTCTACCTGTTCTGGGAGATCATCGCCATCAGCTGCTGGCGCCTGATCGGGTTTTACCGCGAGCCAAGCTTCGTCATCAAGGCCGACAAGGCCTTCCTCGTGACCTTCTTCGGCGCCGTGGTCATGCTCCTCGGGTTCATCCAGATCTACGGCGTCACCAACACCTTCGACATCACCGCGATGCGCGGGACCCTCATCCCCGGAAGCGCGGTCCTGCTGATCCTCTTCGGCCTGTTCTCGAAATCCGCTACCGTGCCCCTCCACACCTGGCTGCCCGACGCCGGCGTCGCCCCGACGACGGTCACGGCCCTCCTCCACGCCGCCGTCCTCGTCAAGATCGGCGTCTACGCCTACGCTCGCCTCTTCCTCTACGGGTTCAAGATCCCCGCCGAATGGCAGCAGATCATCCCCGTCGTGGTGGTCGTCTCCAGCCTGGTGGCCGCGGGCGCGGCCGCCGTCGAGAACGACTTCAAGCGAATCCTGGCCTACTCGACGGTCAGCCAGATCGGCTACATCTTCCTCGGCTTCAGCATGGCCAACGCGGCCGGGATCTCCGGGTCCCTGCTCTTCATCCTGATGCACGGCCTGGCCAAGGCCGGCCTCTTCCTCTGCGCCGGGATCGTCATCCACGCGACCCACACCAAGGACATCCGGGAGATGGGCGGCCTCATCCGGACCATGCCCGTGACCGCTGTCGCTTTCCTCTTCTGCGCCTTCTCCGTCATCGGCATCCCGCCCTTCGGCGGGTTCTTCTCCAAGTTCCTGGTGATCATGGGCACCCTCCAGGCGGGCCAGGTCTGGCTGGCCGGGACGGCCCTGTTCACCGCCGTTTTGACGATGTTCTACCTGCTGAAGGTTTTCAGCATGGTCTTCCTGGGTGAGCCAAAGCACCCGGCCCCGGAAAAAACGAAATCCATGGTCTTTGTCGTCGCGACCCTGGCCGTCCTCAGCCTGGCGGCCGGCCTTCTGGTCTCCTATCCCATGAAGCTCGTCAACATCGCGACGGCCCAGATGAGTTGGTGGCTCCGATGACGCCCAAAATGCTCCTTCTGCCGGTCCTCCTGCCTGCGGTCCTCGCCGTCGCCCTTCTCCTCATTCCCAAGGGGGTCAGGCTCCTCCGGGAGCTCCTGGCTGTCGCCGGGTCCACGGTCCTTCTCTATTACGCGTTCGTCTTCTTCTCGGTGAAGAACCTCGAGCTGAGCGTCCCCTGGCTGGGAATGGGGATCGACTTCGAGCTTCGCCTGTTCCACTTTTCGAGCTTCATCCTTCTCGCCCTGTCGGGGTTCCTCGTCCTGATCACGCTCTTCTCGACGGTCAAGATGAAGGACGCCTCGCGGGTCCGGGAATATTACGCCTACGTCTTCCTGACGGCCGCCTTCGCCAACGGGGCGGTCCTGGCCAACAATTTCGTGCCCCTCCTCTTCTTCTGGGAGGGGCTGCTCGTGACCCTGTACGGCCTCATCACCATCGGCGGCAAGCCGACCTCGAACCGGACCGCGGTCAAGGCCCTCCTGATCAGCGGGTTCTGCGATTTCTCGATGATCATGGGCATCGGCCTTCTCTGGTCGCTGTCCGGCACGCTGACCATGTCCAAGGTCTCGGTCGAGCCCACGGGCCTCGCCGCGGTGGCCTTCGTCCTCATGATGATCGGCGCCATCGGCAAGGCCGGGGCCATGCCGTTCCACACCTGGATCCCCGACGCCGCCCTGGACGCGCCGGTGACCTTCATGGCCTTCCTGCCGGCCGCCTTCGAGAAGCTCCTGGGCATCTATCTCCTGGCCCGGATCTCCCTCGATTTCTTCAAGATCAGGCCGGGCAGCGGCTTGTCGATCCTGATGATGACCATCGGCGCCGTGACCATCGTCCTGGCCGTCCTCATGGCCCTCATCCAGAAGGATTTCAAGAAGCTGCTGTCCTTCCACGCCATCAGCCAGGTCGGCTACATGGTCCTCGGCATCGGGACCGGGATCCCCATCGGCATCGCCGGCGGCATCTTCCACATGATCAACCACGCCATGTACAAATGCGGGCTTTTCCTGAGCGCCGGCTCGGTCGAGCACCGGACCGGGACGACCGAGCTCAAGAGGCTCGGCGGGCTCCGGAAGGACATGCCCCTGACGGCCTTCGGGTTCACGGTCTGCGCCCTGGCCATCTCCGGGGTCTGGCCCTTGAACGGGTTCGTCTCCAAGGAGATGGTCTTCCACGGCGCGGTCGAGACGGGTTACATCGTGTTCGCGGTCGCCGCCTGGGTCGGGGCGATCTTCACCTTCGCCTCGTTCCTCAAGGCGGGCCACTCGGTCTTCTTCGGGGAACGGACGAAGGAGGTCCCGCCCGTCAGGGAAAGCCAGGCCCCGATCGTCTTCCCGATCCTCGTCCTGGCCCTGCTCTGCATCACCTTCGGCGTCTACAACAAGCTGCCCCTGACCCTGCTCATCCAGCCGATCCTCGCGGGCCACGGCGAGGGGGGCGAGCCCGTGGACTTCACGGCCCACGCCCTGTCCCTCGGGAACCCCATCGCCCTCATCTCCGTGGGCTGCCTCATCCTCGCCTTCCTGCTCCACGCGTATGGTTTCCGGAAGTCGGGGCGGAAGCCCTACCTAGCCTCCGAGCCCGTCCACAACCTGCCCGTCCTCCACAAGCTCTACGAGATGTCGGAGGCGCGGATGTTCGACCTCTACGAGCAGGGCGTAAAGTTCCTCAAGGGCCTGTCCATGGTCCTGTTCAAGGCGGTCGACCGGCCCATCGACTTCGTCTTCGAGAAGGTCGTCACGGCCGTGGGCGGAAAGTTCACCGGGATCCTGAAGAAGGTCCACACCGGGCACTACGCGAATTACCTGGCCTGGTGCCTGGCCGGCCTCATCATCGTGGCCGGCGTCATCTCAATGCTCGTGAAATAGTCGTTTGATTCCATAGATCGTTCGGAAGAGTTTGTGAAGATCGAGGAGGAGCGTTGATCATTCTCTTCGTTGCGCTGCCGCTCATCGTGGCGGGAGTCCTGCCGCTCATCGGCAAGGTCTCCCGGAGGGTCGTGCCGGACCTGCTGGCCAACGCGACCCTTCTCTTTTTGCTCGTCTACGCCGTGGCCGTCGGCCGGCCCCTTATCGGGAACGGCCCCGCCTTCCAGAAGCTAACCTGGCTCGGGGAGACGGTCAACCTCCGTCTGGCCCTCGACGGGTTCAGCCTGTTCATGCTCATGGCCATTTCCCTGGTCGGGCTTTGCGCCGGCCTGTTCTCGATCGACTACATGGAGCACTACGGGGCCAAGGCGAATTATTACGCTCTGTTCCTGATCATGATCGCCGGGATGAACGGTCTCGTCCTGGCGACGGACCTTTTCAACATCTACATCTTTCTCGAAGTGGCCGCCGTCGCCTCCTACTCCCTGGTCGCCTTCGGCCTGGGGCACGACGAGCTCGAGGCGGCCTTCAAGTACCTCATGCTGTCCGTGGTGGCCTCCGCCTTCATCCTGGTCAGCATTGCCGTCATCTTCGGCATGACCGGGAGCCTGAGCCTGCCGGCCGTGGCCAGGGCCCTCCAGGAGCTCAACGCCGGGCCCGTGGTCGGCATTTGCGCAGCCCTCTTCATCATGGGCTTCGGGCTGAAGGCGGCCCTCATCCCCTTCCATGCCTGGCTGCCGGACGCCCACCCCTCGGCCCCGGCCCCGATCTCGGCCGTCCTGTCGGGCCTGCTCATCAAGGTTTCGGGCGTCTACGCCCTGACCCGGGTCTTCCTCAACGTCTTCGGCCTGACGCCGGCCCTGTCCACCGTCCTGATGTATCTCGGCACCGTGTCCCTGGTCGTCGCCGCCTTCCTGGCCCTGGGCCAGAAGGACATCAAACGGATGCTGGCCTACTCCTCGATCAGCCAGGTCGGCTACATCGTCCTGGGGATCGGCCTCGGGACCCCGCTCGGCATCGCCGGGGGGCTCTTCCACCTGTTTAACCATGCCCTGGCCAAGGGGCTCCTGTTTTTGACCTCCGGCTCCATCCAGCAAGCCACCGGCACGCGCAACCTCGACGAGATGGGCGGGCTGGCCAATCGGATGCCTGTCACCGCGGCCACGAACCTCATCGGCTCCCTGTCAATCGCCGGGGTCCCGCCCCTCAACGGCTTCTGGTCCAAGCTCCTGATCATCATGGCCCTCATCCAGGCGGGGCATCCCGTTTTCGCTCTGGTCGCCGTCCTGGCCTCGGTCCTGACCCTCTGGTATTACCTCCTCATCCAGCGCAAGGCCTTCTTCGGAAAACTCAACGAGAGATGGGCCGCCGTGAAGGAAGCGCCCTTCTGGATGACCGCCTCGACCGTCCTTCTCGCCTCCCTTTGCGTCGGGGTCGGCATCTTCTTCTCGGTGACCATAAAATCCTGGATCCAGCCCGCCGCAGGCGTGCTCGCGGAGGGGGTCCAGGCCGTGATCCGTTCGTGGGGATTATAGAAGATGATTGTCCAAACAGCGCTCCTCATCGGCTTGGTTTTCTTCTCTGTCCTGGCGATCTTTCTCAAGGACCTGATCCGGGCGGCGATCTCCCTGGCCGTGGCCAGTCTTTTCCTAGGGATCATTTTCTTCCGCATGGGCGCCTCCTACGCGGGCGTCTTCGAGATCTCCGTCGTCGCGGGCCTGATCACGGTCCTGTTCATCCTGACCATCGCCCTGACGAACACGGGCGAGGAGGTCCGGGAATCGCGCCTCGCGAACGTCGTCTTCCCCCTCTTTTTCGTCGTCTTCGTCATCATCGACGCCCTGGTCATGAAGGGGCTCCTCCAGAAGGTCCCGGCCCTACCCTCGGGGCCCGAGGCGGGCACGTTCGGGGAGGTCCTCTGGAAAGGAAGGACCCTGGACCTTGTCGGCCAGATCGGCGTCATCCTGGCGGGTGTCTTCTCGGTCCTGGCCCTATTCCGGAAGAGAGACAAACATGACTAACACCTGGTATTTCTACCTGTTCTTCTCGGCCGGCCTGATCTTCGCCGGGCTCTACGCCCTCCTCTCCAAGCGGAACCTGATCCGGCTCCTCATCGCCATCGAGGTCATCAGCAAGGGCGTGAGCCTCGTCCTCCTCGCGACCGGCTTCGCCAAGGGGAACATCCTTGTCGCCCAGGCCATGGTCGTCACCTTCATCGTCGTCGAGGTCAGCCTCGTCGCCACGGCCCTGGCCATCATCATCAACATCTACCGGCACACGAAAAGCCTGGACGTCCGGAAGCTGGTCAGATTGAAAGGGTAAGTCATGAAGGGAATCGAGCTTCTTCTCTCCCCGCCCGTCGCCTTTCTCGTCTTCCTCGGAGCGGCCTTTCTCCTCTCCGGCCTGGGGTCGAAAATGGCCCCCAAGCTGACCAAGGTCGGCGGCAAGCTCGCGACCTACGCTTGCGGCGAGGACATCCCGGGCGTCAAGATCCAGTTCGGCTACCGGCTCTTTTTCTTTGTCGCCCTGTTCTTCACGATCATGCACGTCGCCACCCTCGTCATCGCCACGGTCCCTTCGGGCAAGATCATCTTTTTCGCGATCTTCTACCTCCTGATGATATTCCTGTCCATCATGGCCCTCATCACAAGGAGCTAACATGCTGAACAAGCTGGTCCGCTGGTCGAGGATCAAGTCACCCTGGATCCTCCACCTGAACTCCGGCGCCTGCAATGCCTGCGATATCGAGATCGTCGCCGCCCTGACGCCCCGCTTCGACGTCGAGCGCTTCGGCGTCCTCCTCAAGGCGACCCCCCGTCACGCTGACGTCATCGTCGCCAGCGGACCGGTCACCCGTCAGATCAAGGACCGGATCATCCGGATCTACGACCAGGTCCCGGACCCCAAGTTCGTCATCGCCGTCGGCGCCTGCGCCATGTCCGGCTGCGTTTACCGCGGGGCGTACAATATCATGGGAGGGATCGATCAGGTGATCCCGGTGAACGTCTACGTTCCGGGCTGCCCGGCCCGGCCGGACGCGATCCTGGACGCCGTCGTCAAGCTCCTGGGAAAACTCTAGGTTTCGAGGACACGCCATGACCGATATCGAGATCGTCGAAAGGCTCAAACGGGACCTGGGTCCCGAGGCCCTGGAGGTCACGAACCCCGACCGCCGCCGCATCTTCCTCAAGGTCGGATCCGGCGACCTCGTCGCGGCCGTGACCCTCCTCCGCGACAAGTACGACTGCGCCTACCTGGCCACGATCTCCGGCGTGGACAAGGGCGAAACGTTCGAGATCCTCTACCACTTCGCGAGCCCGGCGGCCAACATCAACGTCCGGACCGAGGTTCCCAAGGCCTCGCCCCATATCGACAGCATCACCGCCGTCATCCCCGGGGCCATCCTCTACGAACGGGAGCTCCAGGACATGTTCGGCCTGGTCGTCGACCGCATCCCGGACCCCCGTCCCCTCGTCGTGCCGGACGACTGGCCGGCCGGGAACTTCCCCCTGCGCAAGGACTGGAAGTTCGAGAGGCCGCCGGAGATCATCCCCGGAGGCAAGTCATGAAGTTCCAAATCCCCATCGGCCCCCAGCACCCGGCCCTCAAGGAGCCCATCAGCCTGAGGATGACCGTCGAGGGCGAAGTCATCCGCGACGCCGACATCCGCCTCGGCTACAACCACCGCGGCCTGGAGAAACTGGCCGAGGAAAAGACCTGGATCCAGAATATCTACCTGACCGAGCGGATCTGCGGCATCTGCTCTCATTCCCACGCCACCTGCTTCGTCCAGGGCGTGGAGAAGCTGATGGAGATCGTCCCGCCCAAGCGGGGCCTGTACATCCGCTACCTCGTCTCGGAGCTTGAGCGCGTCCATAGCCACCTCCTCTGGCTCGGCGTCGCCGGACACGAGGCCGGCTTCGACTCCTTTTTCATGTACACCTGGAGGGACCGCGAGATCGTCATGGACCTCCTCGAGCTCATCTCGGGGAACCGCGTCCACTATGCCATCAACACCCTCGGCGGCGTCCGCCGCGACGTCGACGAGGGCCAGAAGGCCAAGATCCTCGAAGGCATCGCGACCCTCAGGAAGCGGAGCGAGTACTATTTCCACATCGGCGCCAACGAGCCGAGCTTCGTCGGCCGGATCGCCGGGGTCGGCCTCCTGACGAAGGAGCAGGCCGTCAGCCTCTGCGCCGTCGGCCCCACGGCCCGGGCCTCGGGCATCACCCGGGACGTCCGCAAGGAAGATCCTTACGCCGTCTACGATGAGATGGATTTCGAGGTCGGGACGGCCGACAGCTGCGATGTCCTCGGGCGCGTCGTCGTCCGCGTCAAGGAACTCCTGGAATCCTACAAGATCATCGAGCAGATCCTCCACAAGCTCCCCGCCGGCGACATCGTGGTCAAGGCCCCGCGCAAGGCCAAGCCCAACGAGGTCGTCAGCCGCTACGAGGCCCCCCGCGGCGAAAACATGCATTACATCAAAAGCAACGGGACCGACAAGCCCGAGCGGCTCAAGGTCCGCGCCCCAACGCTCGCCAACTACCCGGCCACGGTGGAGATGCTCCGCCACGGGTTCATCGCGGACATCCCCCTGATCTTCGCCGCCATCGACCCCTGCATCTGCTGCGCGGAGCGGACCGTCAGCCTGGTCAACGTCCGGAACGGCGAAGAGACGACCGTCCGCCTGAGCGACCTCCGCCGGCGGGCGATCGAGCAGCATAAAAACGCCCCCCCGAAAAGGAATGCGGTATGGCCGTTCTGAGAACATTCCTCTATCTCCTCGTCTACCCGGGACTCCTGTTCCTTTTTGTCTACTCTACCTTCTGCGAGTGGTTCGACCGGAAGGTCTACGCCCGGCTCCAGAACCGGATGGGACCGACGCACACCGGCCGCTTCGGCCTCCTCCAGCCCATCGCCGACTTCGTCAAGCTCCTGGCCAAGGAGGACATCGTGCCCGAGGCCGCCGACAAGAGCCTGTTCTCACTCCTGCCGGTCTTCGGCCTGGCCGTCGTCTCCACCGCGGCGTTGCTGCTCCCGGTCTGGAACTTCGACCTGGCGGCCCCCGGGATGACGTCGTTCTCGGGGGACATCATCGTCATCCTCTACCTCCTGAGCCTCCCAACCCTCATCCTTTTCCTGGCCGCCTGGTCCTCGACCAACCTCTTCTCCACGATCGGCGGCTCCCGTGTCCTGACCATGCTCTTCGGCTATGAGGTGCCCCTCTTCCTGTCCGTCCTCAGCCCGGCCATCCTGGCCAACTCCTGGCGCCTGGCCGAGATCGCGGCCTTCTATCAGAAGAAGCCCCTCCTCATCCTGCCGAACCTCCTCGGCTTCGTGATCGCCCTGATCGCCGTCCAGGCCAAGCTGGAGCGGACGCCCTTCGACATCCCCCACGCCGAGACCGAGATCGTCGGCGGGACCTTCACCGAGTACTCGGGGAAGAAGCTGGCCTTCTTCCGGCTGATGATGGACATCGAGCTCGTCGTCGCGAGCGGCCTCCTGGCCGCCGTTTTCCTCGGCGGGTTTCCGGGCGGCGCGATCATCGGGTTCGTGCATTTCGTGATCAAGACCCTCTTCATCATCTTCCTCCTGGCCCTCCTCCGGGCCCTGACCTCCCGGATCCGGGTCGACCAGGTTGTCCGATTGGCTTGGAAATATCTAGCCCCGCTGGCCGTCCTTCAACTCTTGATCGTCATCCTCCTGAAGGGATTCCTGAAATGAAAATCGCGGTCTTCTTCCCCGAACTCATCCGCAGTCTCTTCAAAAAAACCGCTACCGTCGACTATCCCTTCAAGAAGCTCGAGGTGCCGAAGGGCTTTAGGGGCACCCCGTTCCTCCACCCGGAGATGTGCATCGTCTGCCGGGCCTGCGAGCGCGACTGCCCCGCCGAGGCGATCGAGATCACGTCGGTCAACGAGGCCGAGAAGAAGTTCAGGATGGTCATCCATAACGACCGCTGCATCCACTGCGCCCAGTGCGTGGATTCCTGCCCGACGACGCCGAAGGCCATGGGCATCGACAGCCTCTTCGAGCTCGCGGATTTCGACCGGCACAACCTGAAGAAGGAATGGGTCTACGTCCGGGCCGTCATCAAGCCCAAGGCGGCCGCCCCGAAGCCGGACGCCGCTCCTGAGGCCGCCCCCAAGGCCTGAATCCTTATTAAACCCCTTCTTGTCGCGGACTCGGAGGGAGTCCCTCCGTCCGCTTTTTATAAATTGTCCAATCGGCTTTATTACAGCATGCCCCGGCCATCCTCACGGCGCCTCTCACGCCGCCGGCTAAGTGCAGACGACGTCAGGAGACCCTCACGTGCGGATTCTGTATAATGAAAGCATGATGCGCAAGCCGCAGCTGTGGAAGGCCCGGCTCGCCAAGGAGCTCGGCCGGCCGGAGAGGCTGGCCGTCCTCGGCGTGGGGAATGTGTCCCGGGGGGATGACGCCGCCGGCGTTTTATGCGCCGAGGCGCTGGGCCGGCTCGCCGGGCCCTCGGCCAATCCCCGCCTAAAAGTCTTCGTCGCCCATGAAGCGCCGGAGAATTTCACTGGAGCGGTCAGGGATTTCGGGCCGTCCCACGTCCTCGTCATCGACGCGGCCGCCGGGGGCTACCCTCCGGGGACGGTTTTCCGGGTGGAACCGGCTGCGATCCCGGACGAGGACGTTTCGACGCACAGGACGCCGCTTTCGACGCTAGCTGCATACCTGGAAAAAACGGTCGGCTGCCGGGTCGTCGTCCTGGGCGTCGAGCCCGGAGTGTTCGAGCCCGGGGCGGGACTCAGCCCTGAGGTCGCACGGGCCGTCGACCGGGTCGCCGCCTGGCTGGCCGCGTTCGCCGGCCGGCGGCTCAGATCTTCATCGGCATCAGGACATAGATATTCTTGAGCCCTTCCTCGCCCTCGGGCTTGATGAGGACGGCGCTGTTCTCGTCCTTGATCTCGAACGTCACCCGCTCCGACGTGACCGCCGTCAGAAAGTCCAGCAGGTACTGGGAGTTGAAACCGATCTCCAGGTCTTGCCCCTTGTAATCGACATCCAGCCTGTCCCTGGCTTCGCCGATCTCCGGGTTCGAGGAGAAGAGCTTCATCCGGTTTTTCTCGAGGTAGAACTTGATCCCCTTCGAGCGCTCGGCCGAGAGCAGGGAGACCCTGCGGATGGCCCCGGCCAACTCTTCCCTCAACAGGGATAGGATGTTCGGGTTGTCCTTAGGGATGACCGCCTGGTAATTCGGGAATTTGCTTTCGATGATCCTCGAGATTAGGGTCCGTGCCCCGACCTTGAAGAAAAGGTTGTTCTCGTCCAGATCGAACTCGACCTCCTCGTCCTCGAATTTCCTGAGCTCGTTCAGCGTTTTCTTGGCGACGATGACGCTTAGTTCCTTATCGACTTTGACCCCGTCCTCCGCCTTGGCCGTGTACGAGAGCCGGTGGCCGTCCGTGCTCACGAGCTCCATGTGCTTGTTCTTGAGCAACAGCAGTGCCCCGTTGAGGTAGTAGCGCTGCTCCTGGGTGATCGCGTAAAAGACCCGGTCGATCATGTCCTTCATGTCCTTGAGGGGCAGCTTGATCTTTTTCTCAAAGTTGGCCTCCGGGACCTGCGGGTAATCCTCCTTCTGCATGCAGAGGACCTTGAACTCGCTTTCCCCGGCAGTGATCTCGATCGTCTCGCCCTTCTGCTCGACCGTCACGCCTTGGCCTTCCGGCAGCGATTTGACGATCTCGAAGATCTTCTTCCCGTTGACCGTGATCGCCCCCGGCTTCTGAATCTCCGCGGCGAAGTGCGTTCTCAAGCCGACTTCGAGGTCCGTGCCGGTCAGCTCGACCTCTTTTTCGGACACGTTCACCAGGATGTTGGCCAGGATGGGCATTGTGTTCCGTTTTTCGACGATCCCCTGGAGGAGCTGAAGCTCATCGAGAAAGATTTCTTTCGGGACTGAGAATTTCATGTCGGCACCTTTCGCATCGCATTCTTCGATTTATTTATATTCTTCTTATAAAAACATATCAAATCAAGAATAGAAATAATAAAATCCTGTGGAAATGTGGATAAGCCGGCCATCTCGCTGATCGTGCTCATTGGATAAAGAGGATGAGGCTGAGGATTTCTTTGTTGAATTCGGGATCGTCGGTCCGGAGCTTATCGATTTTCCGGACGGAATGGATGACGGTCGTGTGGTGTTTTCCACCGAATTTTTTGCCGATTTCGGGCAGTGAGGCTTTCGTCATCTCCTTGGCCAGGTACATTGCGACCTGGCGGGGGAAGGCGATCTTGGGGGAGTTGTTCTTGCTCTTGAGCTGGGAGAGCTTGATCTTGAACTTGTGGCAGATGAGCTTCTGGATCTTTTCCACAGTGATGATTGTCGTCGAAGCGTCCAGAAGGCCTTTCAGGGCCTCCTTTGTCAAATCGAGGTCGATCTTTTCGCCCTTGAGGGAGGCGAAGGCAATGACCCTCCGGAGGTAGCCCTCGAGTTCGCGGATATTGGACTGGACCTTGTCGGCGATGTACAGGGCCACGGATTCGGGCAGGGAAACGGCTTCGGCCTCGGCCTTTTTCTTGAGGATGGCGATCCGGGTCTCGATATCGGGGGGCTTGAGGTCGGCGATCAATCCCCATTCGAAGCGGGAGCGGAAGCGGTCCTCGAGGTGGGGGATTTCCTTGGGAGGGCAGTCGCTGGAGATGACGATCTGCTTCTGGCTGTCGTAAAGGTGGTTGAAGGTGTGGAAAAACTCCTCCTTGGTCCGCTCCCGGCCGGAGAGATAGTGGACGTCGTCCATCAGCAGGACGTCGACACTCCGGTACTTCTCGCGGAATTCGAGGATCTTTCCGTACTGGAGATGGTTGACGAGGTCGTTCATGAACTTTTCTGTCGTCACGTACAGGATTTTGAGGCGGATGTTGTGCTCGAGCGAGTAGTGGCCGATGGCGTTCATGAGGTGGGTCTTGCCGAGGCCGGCCCCGCCGTAGATGTAGAGAGGGTTGTAGGACTTGGCCGGGTTCTTGGCGACGGCCAGTGCGGCGGCGTGGGCGAACTGGTTGGAGCTTCCGACGACGAAATTCTCGAAGGTGTAGTTCGGGTTGAGGTTCGGGTTGATGGGCAGGCCCTGCTTCGATTTCCGCTCTTCGGGCGAACGACGCATGAAGGCCGAAGGCGTGTCGTCGTAGATGTAGCGGACCTCCATGGGTTTCTTGAACAATTCCTTGGAACAGTCGCTGATGATGTTGGAATAGTGGAAAGAGAGCCAGTCGCGGAAATAGGAATTGGGGACCTTGATATACAGGCACTCCTGGTCCTGGCCGATGAAGCTCGTCGGCTCGAACCAGGTCTCGAAGCTGTTGGGGTCGATCTTCTCCTCAACGGCCCGGAGGATTTGGATCCAAGGATTTTGTTTTTCTTCAGGTTCCATGGGTGCTATTAACTTTTCCACAGAATTTTCCACATCTGTGGAAAAACCTCGCCCGGCGATGGAGGGTTCGGGAAAGGCTCGGCCATCATAGCATCTTGACCCCCTCAATTCAAGCTTTTTTTTAGGGGAAAACGGGTCCCGGCCGGGGTCGAAAAGGCCGCCGGGTCAGCGAGCGAGGAGGTCTCTCTTTTCGACGGGGGCGCGGCCGAAAAGGGCCGAGAAAAGGCTGGCCTTGACAGCCGGGAGAAGGTCGAAAAGGGCGAATTCGGCCGTCTGCTGGATATCGCTGTAGGTCCTCGTTTCCTTGATGATTTTTTTCAGGATGGTCTCGCCGTTCGAGGCGTCGATCAGGGAACACTCGACGGCCAGGGAGAAGCGCTTGCGCTCCGCGAGGCCCCTGTTCTCGAGCCTGAAGGGGCCGTCCTTCGGTATGCCGGCCTCCTGAAGGGCTTTCTGGGCTTGGCCGCGGAGACCCGCCGTCCCGACAAGGAAAACGGCTTTCTTCAGGCCGGCACCCGCCGATGCCCAACGGTCCTTGTCGTCCCCGGTGACCGCAGGACCTTGGCCCACGGCGCGCCGGACGACCGTGCCCTTGAACTCCCGCCTCAGCTCCGTCTCGAGGTACTCGGAGACGCTGCCGCCGAGGTCGATGTCCGGGACGGTCTCGACCTCCTTGATATCCACGACGATCGTTTCGTAGCCGCTCAAGAGCCCCGCGGGGGAGGCGGCCGGCGCTTCGGCTGGAACCTTGGCGGGAACCCCGGCGAGGCCGGCCTGCCGGCGGCACCGGGCGAGGCCGGCCGCGCAGACGAGGACCAGAACCAGGGTCAGGGCATCTTTCTTCGCCATGGGACGGATGGGATAAAGCTACGCCCTTATCGGGCCGTCGTCAAGCGGGCGGCGCGTCCATTTGCCTTGACCGCCGTTTTATGGTATAAACTCTGCTTCAATCCGGAACGAGAAAGCGACGACCATGCCGAAAGTTTGCGAGATCTGCCAAAAAGGGCCCGTGTTCGGGCATAACATCAGCCATTCTCACAAGGCGTCTCCGAAGAAGTGGAAGCCCAATCTCCAGCATGTCAAAGCCCAGACTCCCAAGGGCGTCCGCCAAATCTGGGTGTGCACGAGATGCCTCCGGACGGGGAAAGTCGCCAAGGCCCGCTGACCCCCAGCCGGATCAGAGAAAAAATCTTCCCTTCGGATCAAATCCGTTCGACCGACACCACTTCCTCCAGGGCGGCGATCCGCCGCTTGATCTCCTCGAGGTGCCGGACATCAGCGATGAGGACCGACAGGCTGATCTGGGCCTTTCCGCTGGCGAAGGTGGCGACCTCCGCCTTGGCGATATTTCCCTCGAGCCGGGCGATGGCCGTCGCCACCTTGCCCAGAACACCGGGCGAGTCCTTGGACTTGATGAGGAGTCTGGCCTTGAAGGTCCCCGCGAGCGAAGGGCTCCAGGAAACATCGATCAGGCGCCGGCCGTCGAGGATTTCCTTGGTCACGAGCGGGCAGCGCAAGGAATGGACCGTGATCCCTTTCCTCGCCGTGGCGTAGCCGACGACGGGCTCCCCCTTGATCGGCGAACAGCATTGCGCCAGCCGGATCATCGGGTCGTCGAGGGCCTTGACCCGGACTTCTTTCAGCCGGAGCCGCTTTCCCAGGTTGGCTCTCTTCGTCCCGCCCTTGGCATTGAGCCACCGCTTGATCTGCTGGCGCGCCCCCGAGGTCGTGGCGGCGCCGAGGATGGCCCGGGTCGGCGTCCTTTCCTCAGAGGTCAGGATCTCGACGATGTCCCCCGTTTTGAGCGGCGTCTTGAGCGTCGCCGGTGTCCCGTTGATCCTGGCCCCCGCGGCGTGGAGGCCGATCTCCGAGTGGACCTTGAAGGCGAAGTCGAGCGCGGTCGCCCCGGCCGGCAGGTTGATGACCTTCCCCTTGGGCGTGAAGACGTAGACCTCTTCAGGGACCAGGTTGGCCTTCAAGCTTCTTAGGAACTCCTGGGGGTTCTTCTCCTCCTTGTAGAGGGCGGCCATCTCCCGGAGCCAGTGGAGGCGCCGGTCTTCCTTGACCAGGCTCTGAGGCGCGTCCTCTTTATAGCGCCAGTGGGCGGCGATCCCGTTCTCCGCGAGGTCGTGCATCTCCCGGGTCCGGATCTGGATCTCGAACATCTTCCGTCCTTCCGTGATGACCGTCGTATGGAGGGACTGGTAGAGGTTGGGCTTGGGCATGGCGATGAAATCGCGGAAGCGCTGAGGCAGGTGTGGCCAGCGCTGGTGGATGACGCCCAGGGCGGCGTAACAATTCTTGATGGAATCGGTGATGAGCCTGAGGGCCAGGAAATCGTAGACCTGGTCGAAGCCGACGTCCCGCTTTTTCATTTTGGTCCAGATGCTGTACGGCCTCTTGATCCGGGAGAAGACCTCGGCCGGGACCTTGTTTTTCTTCATCAGGGCCTCGAGCGCCTTCTTCGTCCCGCGGAGGTCCCTGTCCGTCTGCCTTTTCTGGGGTGCGATGAGGGCGTCGACCTTGGCGAACCCTTCGGGATCGACGTAGCGGAAGGAGAGGTCCTCGAGCTCGGCCCGGATGCGACCCATCCCGAGGCGGTTGGCGATCGGGGCGTAGATCTCGAGGGTCTCCCGGGCGACCTGGGCCTGCTTCTCCCCGCCCAGGAACTGGAGCGTCTGGAGGTTGTGGATCCGGTCGGCGAGCTTGATGAAGATGACCCGGATGTCGTCGGTCATGGCCAGGATGATCTTCCGGATGGTCTCGGCCCGGCGGGCTTCGGCCGAGGTCTCCTGGACGCGGCTGATCTTGGTGACGCCTTCGACGAGGTCGGCCGCTTCCTGGCCGAAGTTCTCCTTGATCTCGGCGGCGGTGATGTCCGTGTCCTCCAGGACGTCGTGGAGGAGGGCGGCGACCAGGGTCGTCTTGTCGAGGCGCATGTCCGCCAGAATGTTCGTGACTTCTAGGGGATGGCTGAGATAAGGCTCCCCGGAACGGCGCACCTGCCCCTTGTGGGCCCGGGCGGCGAAGACGTAGGCTTTTTGGAGGGCCAGGGCCTCCTTCTCGCTGATATAGGAGGAGACCTTTTCGAGGATGTCGTCAAACCGGATCATGGCCGGAGCTTCTCCTCGAACAACGATCCCTTGAAATGCGGCCGGTCCGCTTTTCCCGCCCGATGATCCAGTCCGCCGCCGCGGCCAGGTTATCGGCGACATGGGCCGGGCGGCCGCGCCCCGCCTCGAGGTGGCGGAGGGCCTCCCGCCCGTACCCGGTCAAGACCAGGACGGGGACCGCCCCGATGTTCAGGCCGAAAAGGACATCGGTCGCCTTGTCCCCGACCACGTACGAACCGTCGAGGCTCAACCCGAGCTCGGCGGCGGCCCTCAGCCCCAGGGCGGGATTCGGCTTTGAGCAGGAACAGTTGCTCACCATCGTGGCGGCAGCGGGCGGCGAGTAGTGGGGGCAATAGAAAAACCCGTCGAGCGCGGCCTCCCGCTTTTCAAAGGCCGCTCCGAACTCGCGATGGAGCGCTCGGAGCTCGTCCTCGCTGAAGCAGCCGCGACCGACGCCGGATTGGTTGGTGACGACCACGGCCGCCAGCCCGGCCGCCCGGATCCTGCGGACGGCTTCGAACGCGTAGGGATAGACATGGACCTGGCTCCAGTGGCCGGGATAGCCGACGTCCCGGCTGAGCGTCCCGTCCCGGTCGAGGAAAACGGCCCGCCTCTTTCTCATGGGTACGGCCGGACGACGGTCTTCATGGGGACATTCTATCGCGAGGTTTCCGCGCCTGTCAAAATGCCGGGCCGAACGGGACCGCCTCAGTCCTGGGACGAGGAGGGGGAAGGCTTGGGGCCGCCCTTCTTTTCCTTGGCGGGCTCGGGCTTCGCGGCCGCCTTGGCCTCCGGAGAAGGGGAATTCTTCTTGCCGTAATCCGTGATGTACCAGCCGGTTCCCTTGAATTGGATGGCCGGCGAGGAGATGAGCTTCAGTAGCGGGCCGCCGCATTTCGGGCATTTTTCGAGCGGCTTGTCCTTGGCCTTTTGAAGGGCTTCGACGTTCGCGCCGCACTTCTTGCACCTGTATTCATGAATGGGCATGATCGGTATCTCTTTCGGCCTCCGGGCCCTCACCATGAACAGTTATTATACCAGAAACGGAGGGAAGCCCCCGAGCTCAACCTCAATAAAAGCGGAAGGCATTGCCGAAGCCGAGGCAGGACGGGCTGGGCTTATTCGTGGAAGACGATGGCCTCGAAGACGGAGATTTTGGCCCCTTTTTTCCAGGCATCGGCCGGGAGTCCGGCCTTAAGGCAGCCTTCCTCGAGAAACGTATTGCGGTCCCAGCCGTTCTCCACGGGGACCTGGGGCAAGAGCACGCCCTTTTGTCCGCCCCTCGAAATGACGATGCCGTGGCGGCCGACCTGGACGAGGTCGGGATCCGTGATCTCCTTGAGCGGCGTGAGGACGGAGATCTCGTATCCCAAATCCTTCGCCTCTTCGGCGTTGACCGGCGGGAACCGGGGATCCCTGGTCGCCGCATAGATGGCCGTCTCGATGACGGCCTGGGCGAGGGGTGCGACCGGTTCGATGTACCCGATGCAGCCCCGGAGTTCGCCGCGCTTCTTGAGGGTCACGAAGACGCCCCTCGGCGCGAGGAACTTCGGGTTCCCGGTCCGGTCGTCGATGACGGCCCGGCGCGACACGAATTCGGTGACAGCTGACCGGGCCAGCCCCAGGAGCTGGGCTTTGTCCTCGGCCGTGAGGGTGAATTCTGCTGGGGAGTTCTCCGGACCGGAGACAAGGGCCGCCGCGAGATACCCGACGACCCGGTCTTGCGGCCCCCCCGAATCGGAGGAGTCCGAATGTTTGAGGATATCGACCCGGACCGGGCCCGCTTTTTGCGCGTAGAGGAGGGCGGCGACCACGGGCCCGCCCCCGCACATGATGTTATCTCCGGCCTCGATCTTTCGGATGAGGGTATCGGTCTTGGCCGACCGGATGAGCGAAATCGTGCCGGCATCCGTCGTGGCGGCCTCACTCTTGGACAGAAAGTGGGAGAGGTCCGTCGAGGCGACGACCAGGACGTTTTTCCCGGCGCAGGCTTTTTCCAGGGCCGAGGCCAAGGCCTGGATCGTCGGCTTGGTTTGATAGCCCATGACGATAGGAACGATCTTGGCGTCGGGGAGGACCTTCTGGATAAACGGGACTTGGACCTCAACCGAGTGCTCCTGGACCTCCGCCCCCGGGACGAAGTAGGCCTCGGGGACGAATGTGAAACCACCCGCCTTGCTGATCGCTTGGGCGAGGGCAGAGTCAATTCGGGCGGTGCCAAGCGGCGTCGCGAAGCCTTCCCCCGGATAGATGGAACATCCGTGGAACCCGAAGTGGTGGGAAGGGCCGATGATGACGACCGTTTCATAAGGACTGCCCTGGACGAGGGCATAAGCATAAGCGGCGGTCTGGCCGGAATAGACATGGCCGGCATGGGGTACGATCAACGCCCGAATTTTCCCGGAGACGGGGGCCGCCAGCCTGGCGTTCGAGAGGAAGAGCTCGATTTGGGCGGCCAGCCGGGCCGGGTCCTTGTCGTAGAACTGGCCGGCCACGTAAGCCGGCTTGATCTTTTCCACCGCGCCCGCGACGAGCGGGGCGATCAGAAACGCCATTAACAGGGCAGGGATTGTTTTCATGGCCGTCCTCGACTTTCGGAACCGTCTCTTTTCAATATAAGGATGTCGCCGTCAAAAAGCAAATTGACTTTTTTTGGGTTTTTGATATAAAAGATAGAGGAAGGTTGAGATGAAAGGCTTCTTCAAATTCCTGCTGGCGCTGCTGACGCTCGGCTCGGTTTTCTTCCTGGGGTTCTCCCTCGGCAAGGAGAAAGAAAAGGCCAAGATCCCGAAGTTCCAGGATGAGCCAGAAAGCAATGTTTGAGGCTCTGGAACCGACGCTTCGTCCAGCATAAAGAAAAAGGATTCCGCCATGAGCTGGGGAGCTTATGCCATCCTGGTCGTTTTCGGGGCTTTCGTCCTCCTCCTCATCCTCAACCCGAACATGTCGTGCTTCGGGAAGCGCATCCGATCGCCGTTCTACCCCCTGCGGCGGAAGAGGGAGATGAAGAAAGCGATCAAGGAAGACCTCAAGAAAAAGATGACGGACTACAAGTTCGACCTCGGCGAGGGGCCGGACCGAAAAACGGCCGCCCCGCCGAAGGCCGGGGCGGACATGGCCGCGGACAAGAAAGCGCCGGACAAGAAGACCGACGATTATGGCTTCCGCCTGGATTAGAGGCCGCGACGCCGCCGTGATCCCCCGCCGCCCGAACCGCGCACGCCCTTGAAAGACCGTCCAGAAGCCGGTTCCCCTGCACGGGGTCTTGCAGCCGGCGCTCTCTTCATCGCTCTCGCCCTGGCTTCGTGCGCGAAGCGCCCCCCCGTTCTGATCCCTCCGGCGACGGGCGTCGAGGCCGTCGCGGGCTTCGGCTCGGCCTCCTTCCGGGGCGAGGAAGCGGAGGTCAAGGGGAAGTTCGCCTTTCTCTTCCGTAAGCCAGGGTGGGGCCGGGTCGAAGCCTTCGACCCTCTCGGGCGGACGATCTATTATATGATCTTTGCGGGCGATGACGCCTATCTCGTCATCCCCCGGAAAAAGGTCTATGCCCAGGACCGGCCCGAGGCGATGATCGGCCGGTTCCTCGGTTTTTCCCTCAGGCCCGACGAGATCCTCGAGATCCTCGGCGGCCAGTGGGCCGGGGGCGGGGTTCAGAGAGAGCCCGGGCCCGGGAGCCTCTGGACGCTCGCCCGGGACGGGAGCGGCCGGGTCGTCCGGGGGGGGAAGGACGGCCTGGTGTTCGAGGTCCGCGAATTCTTCCCGGGCGCAGGGGTTCCCAGGGCGATCCTCTTCTCCCGCCCGGGGACATCCGGCCGGATGAAAGTCCTTTCCCTGCAGTTCAACCCGCCGCCGCGGCCTGAGGCTTTCGAAACGTCCTTCCTCAAGACGTTCACCCGGAGATCCTGGGAGGAGATCCAGGAGATCGTGAGAGATGAAAGTTAGGTCCTTCGCCAAGATCAACCTCGGCCTGGAGATCGTCCGGAAGAGGCCCGACGGGTACCACGATATCCGGACACTTTTCCAGTCGATCGACCTCGCCGACACGATCGAGCTGGAGCCCACCGCGGACGGGTCGATCCGGCTCGAGGGCGACGAGCCTATGGTGGCTTGGGACGCGACGAACCTCGTCTACCGGGCGGCCCGGCTGCTCCGGGAGCGGACCGGGAGCCCGGCCGGCGTGCGCATCCGGGTGGCCAAGGTCATCCCCCCCGGGAAGGGACTCGGCGGCGGGAGCTCCAACGCCGCCGTCACCCTGCACGCCCTAAACATGCTGTGGTCCCTCGGGCTCGGGGCCGAAACCCTGGCCGAACTGGCCCTCCTCCTCGGATCCGACGTCCCTTATTTCCTCCAGGGCGGGCTCTGCCTCGGGGAGTCCAGGGGCGAGGCCCTGAAGCGGCTGGCCGATCTCCCGCCCCTCCCCTGCGTTCTCGTCTTTCCGCCCTACCCGATCCTGACGGCCGGGATCTACGCCGGCGTCGGGCCGTCCTTGACTTCAGCCGCCAAAGACAGTAGAATTATGCGTTTTCTGGATACCGGGGACTTTGGTCTCTTGGAAAACGACCTGGAACTCGTCATATTCCGGCGATATCCCGAGCTTGAGGCGTTCAAGAGGTTTTTCCGGGACCATGGCGCGGCCCTGTCCCTGGTGACCGGCTCGGGCTCGGCGGTTTTCGGGCTCTTCACCGACAGGGACCAGGCCCGGAAGGCCTTCGACCAGCTCCGTGGCAAGTCTGAGGCCCGTCTCGCGGAAACCCTGCCGCGGGAGGGCTATTGGACGCAAGTCGGTGCTGGGGCGTAGCCAAGCGGTAAGGCAACGGACTTTGGCTCCGTCATTCGGAGGTTCGAATCCTCCCGCCCCAGCTCTGGTGATATAGGAAGGACGAGGTAGGAACGATGAAAGTATTCTCAGGCTCTTCAAACACGGCCCTGGCCAAGGAGATCGTCAAGTACCTGCAGATCGACCTCGGCCGGTCGGTCCTGGACCGGTTCAACGACGGGGAGATCCACTTCTACATCGAGGAAAATGTCCGCGGCGAGGACATTTTCGTCATCCAGTCCGGATGCCCCGACGCGAATTTCCACCTCATGGAGCTCTTCGTCATGATCGACGCCTTCAAGCGGGCCTCGGCCGGTCGGATCACGGCCGTCATCCCTTATTTCGCCTACGCCCGTCAGGACTGGAAGGACAGACCCAGGGTCCCGATCTCGGCCCGGCTCGTCGCCGACCTGATCGAAACGGCCGGCGCCAACCGCGTCCTGGCGATGGACCTCCATTCGCCCCAGATCCAGGGCTTCTTCTCCGTCCCCGTCGACAACCTCCAGGCTGCCCCGGTGCTGGCGAACCACATCCGGACGATGAAGCTGGACGACCTGACCATCGTCTCCCCGGACGCCGGCGGCGTGGGGCGGGCCCGGGTCTTCGCCAAGAGACTCGACGCGAAGCTGGCCATCATCGACAAACGGCGGCCCTCCCCCAACGTGGCCCAGGTCCTTCATGTCATCGGCGAGGTCCGGAACCAGAACGTCGTGATCTTCGACGACATGGTGGACACGGGCGGAACGCTGACCCTGAGCGTCGGCGCCCTGACCCGGAAAGGGGCCAAGAGGGTCTTTGCCGCCTGCACCCACCCGGTCCTCTCGGGACCGGCCCTGGACCGCATTGAGAAATCCAAGCTGGAACGGGTCTTCGTGACCAACACCATCCCATTAACGGAAAAAGCGAACGCCTCCGGGATGTTCACCATCCTTTCCGTGGCCGAGCTGTTCGGTGAAGCCATCCGGAGGATCAACGAGGGAAGCTCGGTCAGCTCCCTGTTCGCCTGAGGAGGAACACGTGAGCATCGTTGTCAAGAGCGAAAAACGCGAGGGTCTCGGCAAGAACGCCGCGCGGCGCCTGAGGGTGCAGGGGTTCATCCCCGCCGTCTTCTACGGCGAGGGCATGGAGAGCGTCCCCCTCGTCCTGAAAAAGAAGGACATCATCCGGATCATGAAGCTCGAGTCGCGGGAGAACACGATCTTCAAGGTGGCCTACGATTCCGAAGAGTTCGACGCCATGATCAAGGAGCTTCAGGCCGATCCCACCACGGATGAGCTCATCCACGCGGACCTCATCCGGATCAACCTGGAAAAGCCGATCCGGGTCACGATCCCCATCGTCCACAGCGGCGAGCCCATCGGTGTCAAAACCGAGGGCGGCTTCGTCGACTTCGTCACCCGCGAAGTCGAGATCGAATGCTTGCCCCGGGCGATCCCCGAGAGTATCGCCATCGAGATCTCCGACCTTCATATCCATCAGTCTTTCAAGGTGGAGAACATGACGGCCCCGGCCGGCGTCCAGGTCATCACCGACCCCGGAACCGTCCTCGTCCTGATCTCCCTGCCGCACAAGGAGGAGGAGGTCTTCCCCGGCGAGAAGCCCGAAGAGGCCGTAGTCGAAGAAGGGCAGGAGCCCGAGGTCATCAAGAAGGAGCGGGCGCCCAAGGAGGAGGAGGGGGAAGAGGGGAAGAAGGAAGAGAAGAAGAAGGAAAAGGAAGAAAAGAAGAAGGAAAAGAAGGAGAAGTAAGGCTTGTGGCTCGTCGTGGGGCTGGGAAATCCCGGCGAGGAATACGCGGCCACGCGTCACAATGTCGGCTTTCTGCTCGTCCGCCGCGTGGCCCGCTCCCGCGGCGTGGAGCTTCGGGGCCGGGCTTTCAAGGCCCGGACGGCCGTCGTCCAGGGCGGGGATGAGGACGTCCTGCTCGCTCTGCCGCAGACCTTCATGAACAGGAGCGGGGTCTCGGTCCGGGAGATCCTGGCGGGCCGTGATATCTCGGCCGGCCGGCTGGTCGTCGCCTACGACGACCTCGACATCCGTCTGGGCGAGATCCGGGTCCGGGCCAAGGGAAGCCCGGGGACGCACAAGGGCATGAAGTCGATCGTGGAAGAGATCCGGACCCGGGAGTTCCCGAGGATCCGGATCGGAATCGGCCCCCTCCCGGAGGGCCGGGACGCGGCCGCCTACGTCCTCTCGCCCTTCGGCCGCGACGAGCGGCCGCTCCTCGAGAACAGCCTGGACGAGGCCGAGGCGGCCCTGGACCTCATCCTGGCCGGCGGGACGGACAAGGCCATGGCCCGGTTCAACCGCCGCAACCCGGCGGCCTAGCGGACCGGCGCGCCGGTCCGCATCCGGCGGCGGGCGCGAGCCGGATCCGGGATTCCTTCCTGTCCGGACGGAAGCAAGAATAGGTTTTGACATTTCGGCCGGATCGTTTACAATAGAAGCCGCTCTCCTTGTTCCTTCCTTTAGAGAAGGAGCTATATCATCCAAAAGGAGCTCTGTATGAGACAGTACGAAACGGGGTTCGTTCTCTCCCCCGCCCTTTCCGAAGAAGAGACTACGCAGTTCATCCAGCAGATGGCCGCGATCGTCGCCCAGAAAAAGGGCCGGATGGTCAAGCAGGATGTCTGGGGGAAGCGGAGGCTGGCGTACATCATCAAGAAATTCAACGAAGGGGTCTACGTCTTTTTCACCTACGAAGGCCCGGGGGACATCTCGACCGAGATGGAGCGCCGGTTCAAGCAGACCGACGTCGTCATCCGCTTCCTGACGGTCAAGAAAGACCTGCGGGACCAGGCCCGCAAAAAGAGGAAAAAATCCGCCGAGGAGGCTCCCCGCGCCCCCGAGGCCGGCCCCGAAGCCGTCGCAACGGCCCCGGCCGTGACGCCCGGGGGACAAGAGGAGAAGTGAGATGGCAAGAGAAGACAGGCCCGACAGGCCCGAACGAAGCGAGCGCGGACCGTACCGGAAGTATTTCGCCCCCAAGAAAAAGTTCTGCCGTTTCTGCCAGCGGAACGTCCGCGGTATCGACTACAAGGCCGTGGAGATCCTGAAGAAATACATCCCCGATCGCGGCAAGATCTCCCCCCGGCGCATCACCGGCACGTGCGCCTTCCACCAGAGGAAGCTGTCCCTGGCGATCAAGCGGGCCCGGCTCATGGCGTTGCTCCCCTACGTCGAGGATTGACGTGGGCCGGATGCGGGAGGCAACATGAAGGTCATTCTGAAAAACGACGTGGAGAAGCTGGGCCGGAAGGGCGACATCGTCAACGTCGCCCCGGGCTTCGGGCGCAACTACCTCATCCCGAGGAAGCTGGCCATCGCGGTCACGGCGAGCAACCTCAAGATGATCGAGATCGAGCGCCAGGCGCTGAAGAAAAAAGTCGAGCAGGAGCGCCAGTCATTCCAGGGCGTCATCCAGAAGCTGAATGAGGTCACCCTGACCTTCCCCCGGCGCGCCGGCGAGAAGGATGTCATCTTCGGGTCCGTGTCCGCGGCCGACGTCAAGGAGGCCCTGGACAAGCTGGGGTTCGAGGTCGACAAGAAGAAGATCCATCTGGACGAGCCGATCAAGCGGCTCGGCCATTTCACGGTCCCGGTCAAGATCTTCCACGAGGACAAGGCCGAAGTGAAGGTCATCGTGGTCAAAGAAGAGGCCGGGGAAGACGAGACGGCGAAGGCCGGAGAGAAAGCCTGAGGCCGGGTCGGCCGGCGCGAAGGCCGGACCTCCCCGGCGGGGGCCTGAGCGAGCGGAGGTGGCCATGGAACTCGACCTGATGTTCCTGAAAAAGACGCCGCCCCACAGCCTGGAGGCCGAGCGGACGGTTCTCGGGGGGATCCTTGTCCAGAAGCAAAACCTGAACGTCACCCTGTCCATCATCTCACCCGAGGATTTCTACAAAGACGCCCACCGGAAGCTCATCGAGCGGATCATCGTCCTTGTGGACAAGGGACTTCCGGTCGATCTCCTCTCCCTGGTCGAGGAGGTCCAGAAGGTCGGGATGCTCGAGGACGTCGGCGGGGCGGCCTACATCTCCGGCCTCCTCGACGGCGTCCCCAAGAGCCTGAACATCGAGTACTACGCCCAGATCATCAAGGAGAAGGCCCTCCTCCGGCGCCTCATCGCCTCGTCGGCCAAGATCATCTCCGACAGTTACGAGCAGAAAGAGGACGCCGACGAGCTGCTCAACGCGGCCCAGGCGGCCATCGTCGAGGTCGCGGAACAGCGCCTCAAGCCCGGGTTCCAGTCCATGGCCCATCTCATGGGCCCGACCCTGGACATGATCCAGACCATGGTCGACCGTAAGGAGGCCGTCACCGGCGTCCCCACGGGCTTCCGCGAACTCGACAACCTGACGGCGGGCTTCCATCCGTCGGAGCTCGTCATCCTCGCGGCCCGGCCCTCCATGGGCAAGACCGCGCTCGCCCTGAACATCTCCCACCATGTCGGGCTCCGGACGGACAAGGCCGTCGGGTTCTTCTCCATGGAGATGGCCAAGGAGCAGATCGTCATCCGGCTCCTGTGCGCCGAATCCCAGCTCGACATCAAGAGGGCCCGGACCGGGTTCATCAGCGACCGGGAGTTCGAGAAGCTGAAGCTCGCCGGAGAGGCCCTCTCGCGGGCCCGGATCTTCATCGACGAGTCGGCGTCCCTCACCGTCATGGAAATGAAGGCCAAGTGCCGGCGCCTCAAGATGGAGCAGCGGCTGGACATCGTCTTCGTCGACTACATCCAGCTCATGCGGACCGGCGGCCGGTTCGAGAACAGGAACCAGGAGATGTCGTTTGTCTCCCGCTCCCTCAAAGAGTTGGCCAAGGAGCTCCAGATCCCGGTCGTCGGCATTTCGCAGCTCAGCCGCGCGCCCGAGAAGGGGCGCCGCGAGCCCAAGCCCCAGCTCTCTGACCTCCGCGAGTCCGGGGCCCTCGAGCAGGACGCCGACGTCGTGATCTTCATCTACCGGCCCGAGTTCTATCACCCCGACGACGACAGCCTCAAGGGAGTCGCCGAGGTCAGCATCGCCAAGCAGAGGAACGGCCCCATCGGCATCCTCCCGCTCGCCTTCATCCGGGAGTACGCCCGGTTCGCCGACATGGAGCGCTTCACTCCGGAATATTGACCCATGTCCGAGACCAAGAGACTCCACGTCCCCATCTTGTCACCCTTCCTGCAGCAGATGGGCGAGGTCGCCATCCTCATGGGCCGGACGGTCCGGGACATGTTCCGCCGCCCCTTCGAGGCGCGGATCTTCGTCCAGCAGCTCGAGAGTGTCGGCGTCAACTCGCTCTCGGTCGTCTCCCTGACGGCGGCCTTCGGCGGCCTGGTCTTCGGCCTCCAGACCTATTCCGGCTTCCACAAGTACATCGGATCGGGAACGGAAGTCTACAGCGGCCCGATCATCTCCGTCGGCCTGTGCAAGGAGCTCATCCCCATTCTCGTGGCGCTGATGATCTCCGGCCGCGTCGGGTCCTCCATGGCGGCCGAGCTCGGGACGATGAAGATCACGGAGCAGATCGACGCCCTGGCCAGCCTGGGAGCCAGCCCCATCCGCTACCTCGTCGTCCCCCGGGCCCTGGCGGCCCTCATCATGGTCCCCATCCTGACCCTCTACGGAGACGCGATCGGGATTTTCTGCGGCTTTTTCTACAACATCGTGGGCATGGGGGTCAACCGGGTCGTCTACATCCGGAACGCCCTCCTCTATTTCGATTTCTGGGATGTCTGCGTCGGCCTCATCAAGGCCCTCGCCTTCGGCTTCGTCATCGCCACCGTCGGCTGCTGGCAGGGCCTGAAGGCCGAGGGCGGCGCCGAGGGCGTGGGCCGGGCCACGACGCGGAGCGTGGTCATCGCCAGCATCTGCGTCCTCATCTTGAACTTCTTCCTGAGCAAGGCGCTGCCGAAGTGACGGGGCCATGATCAGGATCGTCGACCTCCACAAATCGTTCGGGACAAAGAAGGTCCTCCAGGGCGTCAACCTGGAGATCGGCGACGGGGAGACCATGGTCGTCATCGGCCAGAGCGGCTCGGGGAAAAGCGTCCTCCTCAAGCACATCATCGGCATGCTCAAGCCGGACCAGGGCCGGGTCTACATCGATGACGTCGACATCACCGGGCTCCGGGACGAGGCCCTCCAGCCGGTCCTCCGGAAGTTCGGGATGCTTTTTCAGGGCGCGGCCCTCTTCGACTCCCTGACCGTGGGCGAGAACGTCGCCTTCGGCCTGAGGCGCTACACGAAACACACCCGGCAAGAGATCGAGGCGATCGTCACGGAGAGCCTGGGGAAGGTCGGGCTCCGGGGCGTCGAGGACCTCATGCCCCACGAGCTCTCAGGCGGCATGAAGAAGCGCGTCGGCCTGGCCCGGGCCATCGCCTACAAACCGCAGATCATCCTCTACGACGAGCCGTCCACCGGCATCGACCCCATCCGGGCGGACTCCATCAACGATCTCATCAACCAGATGAAGCGGGACCTGTGCGTGACGTCGGTCGTCATCACCCACGACATGGTCAGTTGCTACAAGGTGGCGGACCGGATCGCCATGCTCTACAACGGGGTCATCATCGAGGTCGGGACGCCGGCCGAGATCCAGGCGACCGCTAATCCAGTCGTCCAGCAGTTCATCCGGGGCCGGGCCGGCGGTCCGATCACGGATTGGTGAGAAACGAGGTCAACCATGAGCAGAGAGAAAAAGATCGGCATGTTCTTCGCCGGAGCGCTGGTGATCCTGGCCGTTTTCATCTTTGTCGTCGGGAACCTGTCGAACCTTTTCCGCCGCCCGGGATATCCCATCGTCATCCGCTATGAAACCTCCCTGGGCCTGGACAAGACCGCCGCCGTGAAGATGGCCGGGATCCGGATCGGCTACGTCAAGGACATCCAGCTCGAGGGCCGGCGGTCCAAGGTCATCCTGAGCATCTATCCGAAATACAAGATTCCGCGCGGCTCCAAGGCCATCCAGTCCGTCCAGGGCCTCCTCGGCGAGAAATACGTCGACGTCCAGCCCAGCATGGAAGACGATTTCCTCCGGCCGGGCGACGAGCTCGTCCCCGGGCCGTCGTCGGGCATGGACGAGCTGAGCCCCATGCTGACCTCGCTCGGGAACGACCTCCAGCAGGTCGCCAAGAACCTCCGGGAGATGACGAACAAGGAGACGCGGGACGATTTCGCCCAGGCCGTCAAGAACCTGGCCTCGGTGACGGCCGAGATCCAGAGCTTCTTTGCGGAGAACAGGGGCAAGTTCGGCCAGACCATCACCGCGGCCTCGAACACGGCTAAGACCGTGGACGAGCGGGTCCGGGACCTGTCGCAGAGCTTCGATGCCACCCTGACCGACCTGCGTCGGCTCCTCGAGGAGAACCGGGACGGCGTCCATGACAACCTGGGCAAGCTCAAGGAGGTCCTGTCCAAGATCGAGGAGTCGGCCACCCTCCTGAACAAGTCGCTCGACAAGATCCAGAAGGGTGAGGGGTCGGTCGGGAAGCTCGTCAACGACGATAGCCTCTACAACGAGGCCCGGGGCGCGGTCCGGGAAGTTCAGCAGATCTCGGACTCCCTCTCGAGCCTTCGGCTCCACGCCGACGTCCGGGGCGAGTATCTCGCCCGCAGCCGCGCCCTCAAGGGCTTCTTCAACCTGGCCCTCTGGTACAAGGACCGCGCCTTCGCCCTGGGTCAGATCGTCCGGGACCCGGGCCTGGACCGCTTCACCTACTCCCTCCAGGGCGGGATGCGCTTCGGCGGCTTCGCCCCCCGGGCGGGGATCATCGAATCCGAGTTCGGCGCCGGTGTCGATTACTATGCCCTCAGGGACCGGCTGATCCTGAGCGTGGAAGGGATGAATTTCAACCGGGCGACGAGCCCGGTCTTCCGGGCCTTCGCAAGATTTTTCCCCCAGAAAAACGTCTATCTCATCCTCGGCCTGGAGGATTTCACCCTGGCCGCCAAACGGGAGGTCTTTTTCGGCCTGGGCGCGGGTCTTTGATGAAGGACAAAACGGTCTTCATCTGCCAGAACTGCGGCTTCCGTTCGCCGAAATGGATGGGGCGGTGCCACAGCTGTGGCGAATGGAACAGCCTCATTGAAGAGGTGGAGGAGGAGACCCCGGTCGAGATCTCCTTCCCGCCCTCCGACCCGGTCCTCTATAAAGACATCAAGGAACTCGCCAAGCCGAGGATGCAGATCGAGATCGAGGATTTCAACAAGGTCCTCGGCGGCGGACTCGTCCTCGGCTCCGTCGTCCTCATCGGGGGCGAGCCGGGGATCGGCAAGTCCACGCTCCTCCTGCAGGTGTCCAAGGGCCTGGCCCAGGTTGGCGAATCGGTCCTTTACGTGTCCGGAGAGGAGTCCCTGGAGCAGATCAAGCTCCGCGGGGACAGGCTCGGGGTCCGCGACGGCAGCCTCTACCTCCTTTCGGAAACCAACCTGGAGCGCATCGTCTCCCAGGCCGAGCGCCTCCGGCCGAAGGCCCTGGTCGTGGACTCGGTCCAGACGATCTTCTCCTCGAAGATGACCTCGAGCCCGGGGACGATCAGCCAGGTCCGGGAGGTGGCCAACCAGATCTTCCGCTTCGCCAAGAAAAACCAGATCCCCTCGTTCCTCGTCGGCCACATCACGAAGGAGGGCTCCCTGGCCGGACCGAAGTCCCTCGAGCACATGGTCGACGTCGTCCTCCTTTTCGAAGGGGAGCGGGACCACAGCTACCGCGTCCTCCGGGCCCTGAAGAACAGGTTCGGCCCCGTCTCGGAGCTGGCCGTATTCGAAATGACCGCGGCGGGGCTCCAGGCCATCCTCAACCCGTCGGCCTTCTTCCTCCGGGAAAGGCCCCGCGAGGAGGCCGGCAGCGCCGTCGTCTGCACCATCAAAGGGACGCGGCCCTTTCTCGCCGAGATCCAGGCCCTCGTGTCGTCCACCCTCTTCACCGGGAACCCCCGGCGGATGAGCATCGGTCTCGACCATTACCGGACGTCCATGCTCCTGGCCTTGGTGGAGAAGAAGGTCGGATACAGCTTCGCGGGAGAGGACATCTACCTGAACGTGGCCGGAGGGATGACGATCGACGAGCCGGCGGCCGACCTCGGCGTGGTCATGGCGGTCGTCTCCTCCCTGAAGAACATGCCCCTGCCCAAGGACATGACGTTCTTCGGCGAAGTCGGCCTGAGCGGCGAGATCCGTTCCGTCAGCCAGCCCCTGGCCCGGATCAAGGAGGCCCAGACGCTCGGCTTCGGGAGCATCCTCGTCCCCGCCGGAAACCTGGACGCCCTGGACAAGGCCGACCTGCCGGCCATCCAGTGCCTCGGCGTCAAGACGGTCAAGCAGGCGCTCCAGTATGTATTTTAAGGGACATTAAAATATAGGGATCGTTCCGATGGGCATGGCAATTTTCCGGTTTTTCATCCTCAGCCTCATCACCGTGGCCGGATATTTCTATCCGCCCTTCCGGCTGACCCGGCTCACCGGGGCCGCCGTGGCCTTCGTCCTCGGCCTCATTTTCATGGTCCTCGAGACGAGGATCCGCAGGTCCCAGTTCAAGGTCATCTGGAGCTCGGGCCTGGGCCTGCTCGCGGGCATCTTCCTCGGCTGGATGATCGGCTCGATCTACCAGTCGGTCGTCCACACGCCGGAGATGGCCACCTTCATCCGCATCTTCTTCCTGATCATCCTGCCCTACATCGGCCTCCTGATCGGGACCCGGAAGCCGGAGTGGCTCGACCCGGCCAGCCTCGTTCGGCTGTTCAAGGAGAAAGGCGCCGGCCGGAGCGCCAAGCTCCTGGACACGAGCGTCATCATCGACGGCCGGATCGCCGACCTCTGCGACACGGCCTTCATCGAGGGCGCGCTCGTCGTCCCCCAGTTCGTCCTCAAGGAGCTCCAGCTTGTCGCCGACTCCCCAGACGTGCTGAAGCGCCAGCGCGGCCGCCGCGGGCTCGATGTCCTCGATCACCTGCAGAAATCTTCCCAGGTGTCGGTCGTTATCTCGGACATGGATTTCCCCGACATCCGGGACGTCGATTCCAAGCTCATCGAGTGCGCCAAGACGCTGGACGCCAAGATCGTCACTAACGATTTCAACCTGAACAAGGTCGCCCGCATCCACGGCATCCAGGTCCTCAACATCAACGAGCTGGCCAACGCCCTCCGTCCGGTCGTCCTGCCCGGCGAGGCGATGAAGGTCTTCATCCTGAAGGAGGGCAAGGAAAAGGACCAGGGCGTCGCCTACCTGGACGACGGCACCATGGTCGTCGTCGACAACTCCCGGCGGATGATCGGCCAGACGGTCAGCGTCACGGTCACGTCGGTCCTCCAGACGACGGTCGGGAAGATGATCTTCGGCCGCTACAACGGAGAGAGCCGGTGAGCCGCGTGGCGGCGATTGTCGTCGCGGCCGGGGCCGGGAAGCGGTTCGGGCAGATGAAGCAGTTCGTCTACCTGAAGGGCAAGCCCGTCCTCGAATGGACGCTGGAAAAGTTCCAGGCCCACGAAGAGGTGGGGTCGATCGTCCTCGTCCTCCCGGACGAAGAGGACCGGAAGCATTACCAGATGCGCTACGGCAAGATCATCGACGTCGTCAGGGGCGGGGAAAAGCGGCAGGACTCCGTCTGGCAGGGGTTCAGGCTCCTCGATCAGGCGACGACGGAGCTCGTCCTTGTCCACGACGGGGCCAGGCCGCTCGTCGACGGCCGCCTCATCAGCCGGATCATCGCCGAGACCCGGGCGGCCGGGGCCGCCATTCCGGTCGTCCCCTTCGAAGATACAGCCAAGGAAGTCCGCGAGGGCCTCGTCGTCCGGACCGTGGACCGGCGCGGGCTTTTCCGCGTCCAGACTCCCCAGGGATTCCTCTACCCTGTTCTCCAAAAGGCCCTGGACGCGGCCCGCCGGGACCGCTTTTACGGGACGGACGAGGCGATGCTCGTCGAGCGGGCGGGCCTCCCCGTCCGCGCGGTCGAAGGGGACCCGCGGAACATCAAGATCACGACGCCCTTGGACCTGAAGGTCGCGGAGGCCTTGCTCGATGCATAAGATCGGTTTCGGGTATGACATCCATCCGCTCGTCGCGGGGCGGAAGCTCGTCCTTGGCGGCCTGGAGATCCCGTTTCCGCGGGGCCTCTCCGGGCACTCGGACGGGGACGCCCTTGTCCACGCGGTCGCCGACGCCCTGCTCGGGGCCCTGGGGGAAGGCGACATCGGCCGGCTTTTTCCGGACACCGACCCGCGCACGGAGGGCGTCTCCAGCCTCCTCCTTCTGGCCGATGTCATGGCCAGGCTCAAGCCCGGCGGCTGGAGGGTCGTGAACGTCGACGCGGTCGTCGTGGCCGAGGAGCCGAAGATCTCTCCCCACGTCCCAGCGATGAAAAATGTTCTCTGCCCCGTCCTGGGGATCGAGCAGACGGGCCTGGGCATCAAGGGCAAGACGAACGAAGGCGTCGGGCCCGTCGGCGAGGGCCGGGCCATCGCCTGCTGGGCCGTGGCCCTCATCGAGAGATAAAAAAAGGCCGCCGTTTTTCCCCTCGGAAAAAGCGGCGGCCTCTACGCGTTGAGAATCGGCCTGCAGGCCAGGAGCCGTGCATCTCCCAGGAACAGCCGGAAGACAACCGACCGGTCGAGAAGCAAGCAGTTCCAGATCCTGAACCGCTTCATCAGGTCAGCCCGTTGAAGTGCACGACGGCCGGGGCGTCGGATCCGAGCTTCGCCGTCACAACCACGTCGACGTGGTAGCCGCGCGTCTGGCCGAGCTGGGACATGCTCAGGGCCGACGTCGAGGCGATCAGATTGAACCCGACCAGGGTGATCATCACGGCCATCAGTAAGATGGCGATCTTGGCTTTCGCTTTCATTTTGAACCTCCAAGTTGATTTCGTTCTTCCATAGCATTAGACGCGCGTTGAAGCCAAAAGGTTCCATTTTTCTTGAGCCGCCTCTGTTGACTGATCTTCTTTTTCCGTTTATTCTCCCCGTGGCGTATCCGAGAGGAGGTCCCATGAACACTCGCCCGCTCCGTATCTTCCTCGCCGCGGGAACCGAGGCCCTCTGGTTCCTGGCCGCGGCTGGACCCAGGGCGGCGCCCGAGCGGTCCACGTTCCTGGTTTCCTGACGTCCGGACGGATTAGCGTAACTCATTGTTATGGAATAAGTTATCTGGGAATGGAAGAAATTATTCGGCCGTTCGTCTATAATAGAGAAAAGGAGTACTGTCATATGAAAAAATCATTATTGCTGAGCCTGGCCTTGACGCTGGCCGTGATGGCGTCCTTCGCCCTGGCCGCCGTCAACGTCACCGGCGACTGGGAGATGACGCGGACGACGCCGCGCGGCCCGATGACCTCGACGATCTCATTCACGCAGACCGACGAGAATCTGACCGTGAAGATGCCGGGGCGGAACGGCGAGGAGATGACGGGTACCGGAACGGTCAAGGGCAACGAGCTCGAATGGACGATCACCCGGACCGGCCCCCAGGGCGAGATGAAGATCACCTACAAGGCCAAGGTCGAAGGCGACAAGATGACCGGGACTTCTCAATTCGGAGACCGGCCGGCCACGGAGTGGACCGCCGTCAAAAAGGCAAAGTAAGCGATTCGTTGAGCCTTCCGGCCTCCTCGCCCCTGGGCGAGAAGACCCGAAGGCCGTGAATTTCCGGCAATCGGAGGAAGCCGGTCGTCCATGCGCCCGGCTTCCTCTTGTTTTTTACCAGACGCCCGGTCGCCTTCGATCCCCCCGTCCCTTTTCCCGGCTCGGGATATCCGCTATAATGGATGGCCGGCGGCAGGGGTGATCCGGTTGGACTCGATCCCAAAGAGACTCCTGCCAAGACGGTCAGGCCTGTTCGGACGCCGGTTGAATCAGGCTCGCCCGAAGCGGAGTTGACTTCAGAAAGGGCGTCGTTTGGAAGTTTTCTGCCGTCCTCCCGTCTAAAGGGATGCGGAGGACAAGTGAGCAAAATCGCATGGACGAAAAGCAACTGGTCAGACTGGCCCAGGACGGAAGCCAGGCGGCTTTCGAAGAGCTGGTCACGAAATACCAGTCCAAGGTGTTCAGCATGGCGATGAGCTTTATCCGGAACCGGGAAGCGGCCGACGACGCGGCCCAGGAGGTCTTTCTCAAGGCCTACCTGGCCCTTCCGAAGTTCCACCTGAAATCCGAGTTCGGCACCTGGCTCTACCGGATCGCCATCAATCACATCAAGGACGTCCTGCGGAAAAGGGGCCGGGCCAGGGAAGTCTCGCTCGACGACGTCCGGAAGCTCTCGATCGCGGACGAGAACGCCCTGGAAAAGGCCGAGGCGGAGCGTGAGACGGAAGCCCGCAAGAACCTCGTCCAGGGGTTCGTCCAGGGCCTCCCGGAGAAATACCGGGTCATCGTGACGCTCCGGGACATCCAGGGCCTCCCGTATGAAGAGCTCTCTCAGGTCCTTCATCTGTCTCCCGGGACCGTGGACTCGAGACTCCACAGGGCCCGGAGGATGCTCAGGACGAAGCTGGCTCCCCATTTGGGTCAGGAAGGAGGGTCTCATGAAATGTAAGACGGCCGAGAAATGGATCCTGTGGTCCCTGGACGGGCGCCTCGACGAGCGCTCCCGGGAAGGCCTCGAGAAGCATCTTGAAGCCTGTCCCTCCTGCCGTAAGGCCGCCGCCGAATACCGGTCCATGCTGAGTCTCCTCCGGGAGGAGAGAGAGCCGGCCCCCCTCCCCCGCTTCTGGGAGCGGCTCGAGCCCCGCTTGAGGGACGAGCAGAAGATCATGCCCCTCGTCCTCTGGGAGAGATGGGCGCTCCATGCGATCCCGGTCTTCGTGGCCCTGGTCGCCCTGGCGGCGGGCCTCTTTTTCTTTACGCCGCAGTCCAGGGACATGAGCCAGTCGGAGGCTCTGCTCATCGAGAACACCAACCCGTTCTCGGAGACGAGGAGCCTGTTCGAACAGAAGCGCCCGGAAGACAAGAGCATGATGCTCATCTTCGCCTCGCTCGACGAGAAACCCTCCGTCAGGAGACAATCCCCATGATCAAAAAATACAAGCTCTGGATCGCGCTGACCCTAGTCGTCGTCTTCGGCCTGGGTGCCGCGGCCGGCATCCTCGGCGAGCGCACTCTCATGCATAAGAGGGACCACCGGCCGGTCACCGAACGGACGCCGTTCCCCCTGCTTGAACCCGTGGCCAAAGCCCTCGGGCTGACGGTCGAGCAGCAGGACAGGATCCGGGAGGTCTTCAAGCGGGGCGACGAACGGATGAAAGCGCTCGACACAGAGATCCATGCCCGCCTGCGGGAGATCCGGGCCCAGCTCAAGAGCGAGGTCGACAGCATCCTCACCCCGGAACAATCCGGCAAACTCGAGGACATGATCCAGAAAGAGCGGGCCAAGCGGCAGCCCGGACGGACCGGCAAAGATCCTCAACGGAGCGACCGGGATCACTCCCCGGAAACGAAATAAATGTTCAAGGATAAAGGAGAAGCAGGATGAAAAAGAAAGTCATTTGGGTCGGTATCATTGTGATCCTCATCGCGGGGGCCGTCCTCGGCGTGACCCTGATCGGGAAAGGCAAGAACGGCGCCGTCAAATACAGGAAGGAAGCCGTCGGGCGCGGCGACATCCAGGCCCTCGTCGTCACCTCGGGGACCCTGAACCCCATCGACCTCGTGGACGTCGGGAGCCAGGTTTCCGGCAAGATCACCGCCCTCTACGCCGATTACAATTCCATGGTGAAGAAGGGCCAGCTCCTGGCCGAGCTCGAACTCGAACCCCTGCAGATGAAGATCCAGCAGAACGAGGCGAACTACAAGAGCCGGGTCGCCGCCCTCGAGCAGTCCAAGGTCGCCCTGGCCAGCCTGAAGAACAAGTACGACCGGGCCATGAACCTCTTCGACAAGAAGCTCGTGTCCATCGAGGACAAGGAGACGGCCGAGACCAGCTACCTATCCGCCAAGGCCGACGTCACGGCGGCCGAGGCCAATCTGGCCCAGGCCAAGATCTCGCTCGATCTGAGCAAGGTCGACCTGAGCCACGCCGTCATCCAGGCGCCGGTCGACGGGATCGTCATCACCCGCAAGGTCAGCGTCGGGCAGACCCTCCAGGCGGGGATGACCGTACCGGTCCTCTTCCAGATCGCCACGGACCTGACCAAGATGAAGGTCGAATGCAACGTCGACGAAGCCGATATCGGCCGGCTCAAGGAAGGGCAGAAGGTCCAGTTCACGGTCGAGGCCTTCCCGACCGATTCCTTCAATGGCGCCGTCCTACAGGTCCGCTTCGCCGCCACGACGGTGTCGAACGTCGTGACCTATTCGGTCGTGGTCAGCGTCGACAACCTTGAAAAGAAGCTACGGCCGGGCATGACGGCCACGGTCTCCATCATCGCCAGCGAAGCCAAGAACATCCTCCGGGTGGCCAACGCGGCCCTGCGGTTCACTCCGGACCTCCCCCAGGCGGAAATAGAAAGATACGTGAAAGAGGCGGGAGAACGGATGATGGCCCAGCGCCAGCAGCAGTCCGGACAGGCTGGCGCCTCCGGCGCCCCGGCGGCGGGCGACCCGGCCGGCGGCCAGCGGGCCCCGGGCCAGGCCTCCCCCCAGATGGGCGCGCGGTCCGGCAGCGGCCAGCGGCGTCAGCAGATCAGCCGCGTCTGGCTCCAGGACAAGGATGGAAAATTGTGGGTGGTCTTCGTCCGGGGCGGCATCACTGACAACTCCTATACGGAAATCCTGCGGTCCGACCTCAAGGAGGGCGACGAAGTCATCATCGGCAAGGGCGGGACGACGACGACGACCGCGACGGCCAGTAGCAGGCCGGGCGGACCCCCCGGCGGAATGATGTTCATCGGCCGGTAACGGCCCTGTCGGACAAGGAGCGGACCATGGCAAAAAAGATCATCGAGCTTCGGGATCTGGTCAAGATCTACAAGATCGGCGAGACCGAAGTCCAGGCGCTGCGGGGGGTCACCTATTCGATCGAGGACGGGGAGTTCCTGGCCATCATGGGAGCTTCCGGGTCGGGGAAATCCACCCTGATGAACATCCTCGGCTGCCTCGACAAGCCCACCTCGGGCGAATACATCCTGGACGGTGTCGCGGTCTCGACCCTCGACAAGAACACGCTGGCCCGGATCCGGAACCAGAAGCTCGGGTTCGTCTTCCAGAGTTTCAACCTCCTGCCGAGGACAACGGCCCTGGAAAACACGGAGCTGCCGCTCCTCTATTCGCGGATCAACGGGAAGGACATGACCAGAATGGCCCTCGACTCCCTGGCGGCCGTCGGGCTCCGCGACCGGGCCCATCACAAAACGAACCAGCTTTCGGGGGGCGAGCAGCAGCGGGTGGCCATCGCCCGGGCCCTCCTGAACAATCCCCAGCTGATCCTGGCCGACGAACCGACGGGGAACCTCGACAGCAAGACGAGCTTCGAGATCATGAACATCTTCAAGAAGCTCAATGAGGACAAGAAAATGACCATCGTCATGGTCACCCACGAGCCCGACATTGCCGCCTGGGCGAAACACCGGATCTACCTCAAGGACGGGCTCATCGTCCGGGAAGATTAATCGGGCCCGGAGAACGGACCGTGAAAGAGAGAGTGCGATCATGAAAAGCAGCTTGATGCATTTCGTCCAGACGATGAGGGTGGCCTTGCGGGCCCTGACCCGGAATAAAATGAGGACGTTCCTGACGGCCCTGGGCATCATCATCGGCGTCGGCGCCGTCATCGCCATGGTCAGTATCGGAGAAGGCGCCAAACGCGGCATCCAGGACCGGTTCAATTCCATGGGGACCAACCTGCTGTTCGTCTACCCGGGCAACCAGAACGTCCAAGGCGTTCGCAGCCAGGCCGGGAGCCGGACGAGCTTGAAAGAGGACGACGCCAAGGCGCTCTTGCTGTACTGCGACGCCATCCGGGCCATATCCCCGTCGGTGAACTCGCGCGGCCAGGTCGTCTTTGCCAACAAGAACTGGAACACGCAGATCTCCGGCACGGGCGCCGATTACCCGGACATCCGCAGCTGGCCGGTCGAGGAGGGAATCTACTTCGACGACAGCCAGGTCAAAGCCGGGGCCAAGGTCTGCGTTCTCGGGAGCGAGGTCAACAAGAACCTCTTCGGGGGGGCGGACCCCGTCGGTCAGGTCATCCGGATCAAGAGCATCCCGTTCAGAGTCCTCGGCGTCCTCAAATCGAAGGGCGAGTCGGGAGGGTTTTTCAACCGCGATGACATGATCGCCATTCCCTATACGACCTGCATGCATCGGCTCGCGGGCATCGACTATATCAATTCCGTCGACGTTTCCGCCGTCAGCTCCGACATGATGGCCGAGGCCAAACGCCAGATCGAGGTCCTCCTGCGCGACCGGCACAAGATCATGCCCGGGAGCGACGACGACTTCACGGTCCGGAACATGGCGGACATCGAGGAGAGCGCGGCCGAGTCCACTCAGATCATGACCATCCTGCTCGGCAGCATCGCCGGGATTTCCCTCCTCGTCGGCGGCATCGGGATCATGAACATCATGCTGGTCTCGGTCACGGAGCGGATCCGGGAAATCGGCATCCGGATGGCCGTAGGAGCCCGGGAGCGGGATATCCTGCTCCAGTTCCTGGCCGAGGCCATCGTCCTGAGCATCCTGGGCGGGACCATCGGCATCCTGTTCGGCTACGGCGCGTCTAAGCTCCTCGGCAAGGTCAAGGTCTTTTCCCAGTTCCAGACCGTCGTCTCCATGGGCTCGGTCCTGCTGGCCTTCCTGTTCTCCGCCTCGGTCGGGATCTTCTTCGGGTTCTACCCGGCCCGGAAAGCGTCCAAGCTCGACCCGATTGAAGCCCTGAGGTACGAATAACGCCCGGGCCGGTCGGACGGACGGACATTCATCAAAGAGAAAACAGACCATGAGGAGGTCGATCATGAAAAAACAGCTCCGTTGGGCCTTGTGGCTCTTTGTTGCCGTCCTGGCCGTTCCGGCCTGGCCCCAGGAGAACACGAAGACGGTTTCCCTTTCCCTGCAGGATTGCGTCGCCCGAACGATCAAAAACAACCTCGGCGTCGCCATCCAGGTCCTCAACCCCGTGCAGGCCGAAAATTCGGTGGCCTTGGCCAGGGAAATATTCCTGCCGACCTTTTCCCTGAGCGCCAACAAGCAGGGTTCGACCAGCGTTTCATATTCTTTTATCGACTCGTCAGGCAATATTATCAGCAAAACGAATAACTATACGTTCTCCGGCACGCAATATGTGCCTTTCGGGGGGACGTTCACGATTTCGGCCACCGGGTACCAGACGGATTCGAACCAGAACTTTCAGACGATCAACCCTCGTTACGGCACGACGCTGAGATTCAACTTCACCCAGCCCCTCCTCCGGAATTTCGGCTACGATATCAGTCGGTATAGTATCCTTGTCGCCCGGAACGGCCTCGCCACGTCGGACTTCCAGCTCAAGCAGACGCTGATGGACACGATCTACTCAGTGGAATCCGCCTATTGGGGGCTCGTCTACAGCATCGAGAACCTCAATGACCGGCGGCAGTCCTTGCAGCTCGCCAAGGACCTTCTCGATAAGAACCAACGGTCGGTCGAGGTCGGGACCATGGCGCCTATGGACGTCCTCAGCGCCCAGGCCGAGGTCGCGACGCGCGAGGCCGACCTCATCCAGGCCGAAACGCAGGTCAAAAGCGCAGAGGACCAACTGAAGGTCCTGCTCAACATGCCGGAAGACGAACAGAGGGCGGTCGGTTCGATCAAACCGTTGGACAGCCCGTCCCTCGAGGAGCGCAAGGTCAGTTTGGACGAAGCCCTGGCCACCGCCTTTGAGCTGAGGCCGGACCTGGCCTCTTCCAAGCTCGGCATTGAGCTCCAGCAGCTCAACATGAGATACACCAGAAACCAGCTCCTCCCCGACCTGAACCTCTCGGCCTACTATTCCGGATCGGGAGTCTCCGGGACGGAGATCCTGTACGATGGGAACCCCCTCCTCGGCGCCCCGATTATTGGGACCATCCCCGGCAACTTCAGCGGCGCCATCAAGGACTCGTTGGCCTTTAGGTACCCCAACTGGTCCGTCGGCCTGACTTTGAACATTCCTGTGAGCCGTTTCACTTCAAGAGCGATTTACGCCCAGGCCAAAGTCAACATCCAAGAAGCGATGCTAACTCTGCAAAACACCCAGCAGCAGGCGGTTCTGGAGATCAAAAACTCTCTCCGGTCTGTGGAATCGAATTTCAAACGGATCAACGCCTACAGAGTGGCCCGGGAATTTGCCGAACAGAAGCTGGCCGCCGAAGAAGAGAAGCTCAGCGTCGGCCAGAGCACGAACTACCTGGTCCTCTCCTACCAGAGGGACCTGGCCGACGCCCGGATCTCCGAGCTCAACGCCATCGTCGCCTACAACGTGTCCCTCGCTTCCCTGGATCACTCCCTGGGCGTCAGCCTGAGGAACAGAAACGTCAAATTGACGGACTATATCCAGAATTGACGGGGTCCCCGCCGCGACGGGGGCTTCAGGACGGTCTTTATCTCCGCCCGGGCGTGACGTCCGTTTCTCTGACGTTCGTCTGAGCTTGCATTCGCCGGGGAGTCGTGCTATGATTCGAGACAAAATTAAGCATCTCCAATCCATCCCTTCGTTTGGAGAAGATTCTATGAACAGAAAGCTGATCCGGCCCAATCTCTCCGAAATCAAAGAACACATGACCCAGGACAAGGACCGCGACAGGGACGCGGCCCGGCGGAAAATGCATCCCCCGACCGACACGTTCGCCGAGAGCTACTACTACCTCAAGCAGATGAACAAGAAGACCCCCATGGCCGTCGTCTTCACGGACGGCACGACCGTCGAGGGGTACATCGAATGGTACGACCGCAACTGCATCAAGCTTAACCGTAACAACGCCCCGAACCTGCTCATCTACAAAACGAACATCCGCTGCCTGTACAAGGCGGGCGAGGCCCCCGAGGCCGCGGGAGACGAGTCCAAGAAGAAAAAATGACCGTTCCCAGGATCGGGGTGACCCTGGGCGATCCGGGCGGGGTCGGGCCTGAAATCGTCCTGAAAGCGCTGGCCGGGGATCACACCCTCCCCACGGCCGCCTATGTTCTTTTCGGGAATTCCCAAATTGTCGCCGGCACGGCCCGGACCCTCGATCTCCGTTTCGGCTTGGAAGCCTGGGGCCCGGAGAGGGCCGGGGAGCCGGGGATATTCCTGTCCGAGATCCCGTCTCCGGCCGATGACCCCGCGCCGGCCCGGCCTGACGCCAAGAGCGGGGAAGCCTCGTTCCGGTTCTTTGAGGCCGCTTTGGACGCCGCACGGAGCGGGGCTCTCGAAGCCGTGGTCACGGCGCCCGTCTCCAAGTCCGCCTGGAAGCTGGCCGGCATCCCCTGGCGGGGGCACACGGAGCGCCTCGAGAGCCTCTATCCCGGCGCCATCATGTCTTTCTGGTCCGAGAAGCTCAAGGTCGCGCTCCTCAGCCACCATCTCCCCCTGAGAGAGGCGCTGGGCAGGGTCCGCCGGGACATCCTTCTCGATTTCTTCCGGGCCCTCAGCCGGAGCACCGTGAGGATCCGGGGAGGCCCCCGCGAGTTCCTCGTGGCGGGCCTCAACCCGCACGCCGGAGAGGACGGGCTTCTCGGCGGCGAAGAGGAAGGGGAGATCAGGCCGGCCATCAAGACGGCCAGGGAGGAGGGGCTCAACGTCAGCGGGCCCTATCCGCCGGATACCGTTTTTCGGCTGGCCCTGGGCCGGCCGGACGTGATGGTCGTCGCCCTCTATCACGATCAGGGCTTGGTCGCGTTCAAGCTGGAAGCGTTCGAGTCCGGGGTCAACGCCACGCTCGGCCTGCCGTTCGTCCGGACCTCTCCCGACCACGGCACGGCGTTCGACATCGCCGGCCGGGGCGTGGCCAGCCCCCTGAGCATGGTGGAGGCGATTAGGCTGGCCGGCCGCTTCACCGCCAGCGCTTCTTGATTTCCGCCCGGATCTCCCGGTCGGTGTCCCGCTTCTTGATGGCCTCGCGCTTTTCGTACTCGCGCTTCCCCCGGACGAGGGCCAGCTCGAGCTTGATCTTGCCCCGGTCGCTGATCAGGACGCGGGTCGGGACGAGAGTCAGTCCCCTCTCCTGGATCTTACCGGCCAGGCGCTTGATCTCCCGGCGGTGGAGAAGGAGCTTGCGGTCGCGGAGAGGGTCGTGGTTGAAGATGTTGGCCGCCTCGTAGGGGCTGACATGGCACTTGACGAGGAAAACCTCGCCGTTTTTGACCTCGGCGTAGCTTTCTTTGAGGCTGATCCGGCCGTCCCGGATGGACTTGACTTCGCTCCCCTGGAGGGCCATCCCCGCTTCGAACTTCTCCAGGATTTCGTAGTCGTGGGAGACATGTTTGTTGACGGCGACGGTGCGGACGGCGGTTTTCACGACGCGGGGGGTCCTTTCGCGGCGTCGAGGTCGGCCCGGATGAGGCTGATGTGCCGCTTGTTCATTTTTTCGACCGTCAGCCGGAAACCGCCGAATTCCAGCGAATCTTTTTCGCGGGGGATGTGGCCGAACTCGTACAGGAAAAAGCCGGCCAGCGTCGTGTAATCGTTTCTCTCGGGGAGGCCCAGTGAGAGCCGGGCATTGGCTTCCTTGACCGGCGTCGAGCCCTTGATGAGGTAGGCGTGGTCGTCGAGACGGACAAAGGCCTCCTCGGCCTTCCCGTCATGCTCGTCCCGGATGTCGCCGACGACCTCCTCGATGATGTCCTCGAGGGTCACGATTCCCTCCATGTTGCCGAATTCGTCCACGACGAACGCCATGTGCACGGCACTCTCCTGCATCTGGATCAGGACCTTTTCGAGCGAGGCGAGCTCGGGGACGAAGAGCGGTCGACGAAGGATGGACCTTATGTTAACATCTTTATTATCAATTATATAACTGATAATGTCCTTGGTGTGGATGGTCCCCTCGATGTTGTCGAACCGGCCGCGATAAACCGGATACCGGGAATAGCCCGCCGAGCGGACCGTTTCGAGGACCCGGCTCCACGGCCAGTCGATCTCGATGGCCTTGACCTCGGGCCTCGGGACCATGATCTCCTTCACGGGCCGGGCGTTGATGTCGAGGGCGCCCGAGATCATCTTCCGGCGAAGAGCGGAAAGGCCGCGGGTGCGGGAAAGGACGGCGATCCGGATCTCCTCGTCGCTGAGCCGGACGGCCGGGCCGTCGCGGCGCTCACGGGACGACGGGACGAAGAGCCCGGTGACGAACGAGAGGACCTTGACGAAAGGAAAGAAGATGACCATCATCCCCCGGACCGGGTAGCTAAAGAAAAGGGCGGTCCGGAGGGGGTTGTGGGCGGCGAAGGTCTTGGGGTTGATCTCCGCGAAGATTAGGAGGAGGAGGGTGGTGGTGGCCGTAGCGAAGAGAACGGCCCGGCTCCTGTCCGGGACCAGGGTGACGAAAACGGAGGTGGCGATCGAGGCCGCGGCCACGTTCACCAGAGTGTTGCCGATCAGGATGGTCGCCAGAAAATCGTTCATCCGGAGGAGGATCCTGCGGACGAGACCGGCCCTCTTGGAGCCCTGCTTTTCGGCGTATTCGAGGGAATAGGGGCTTGAGGCGATGAAGGCGGTTTCGGAGGAGGAGAAAAAGGCGCTGGCGAGGAGGCACAGGACAAAAAAAAGCAATGCCGGCAGAAACATCAAGCCCGTGTCAGCTGACGACCCGCTGCTTGGCGTCCTTGAAGCAGTGGGCGAGAGTCCCGAGGAGCTTGTGCTCGATCTTCGAGCTGGGGACGTCGGCGGCCTCGGAGATCTCACAGACGAGGAGCTCCTTGGCCTTCTCCATCATCTTCTTTTCACGGAAGGAAAGGGGCTTGATCAGGCTGAGATAATAGAGACTCTTCATGACCGTGGCCACGTCGAAGAGGATCCCCGATTTCATCAGGTTGACGTGCTCCTTGTACCGTCCCTTCCAGTCCATGGTGACGTCCACCGCCCCGTTCCTCATGAACGTGAAAATCTTCTTGATGGAGCCCTCGGAGACGGGCCGCCGGATCCCGATTTCGCGGGCCGTCGAGCTCGAGATCTGGACGAGGGTGTTGTTGGCGATGATCCTCAGGTGGATGATGTTCGAGCCCTCGTCGCTCGATTCCTTCCGGATGGCCTCGATGACGCTGAGCCCCTGGTTCGGATAGATGACCTTATCGCCGATTTTCATGGCATTCATAGCCTTCTATTATATCTGAAAACAGGGGAGAGAGTCAACGTATTGTCCGGGGGGTGTCAAGGCAACGTGAATACTTCCGGTCCTGGGCAACGTGAATCTTTCCGCTTTTGTCATCACCTAGGGTCTCTCGGGTAGTTCGCTTGCGAACCGGTCTCTGTAAACCTTCCAAGGATGC
>JBEKXF010000010.1:0-132928 GCA_049512315.1 Candidatus Aminicenantales bacterium
CTCCGCGAACTGGCCTCGCAGATCGACATGCGCCGGCGTGAAGCCCAGGGCGAGGGCGGCGGCGCATCGTCGGACCAGGTCATGGTCTGCCTGAGCTCCCACGGGCCCAACAGCGAAAAACTCCTGCGCTACGGTTCCCGGCTGGCGGGCAAATTCAACCGGAACTGGTACGCCGTCTATGTCCAGACGCCGTCCGAAGAAGCCACGGTCATCGACGCCGGGACCCAGCGATACCTCTCGGATACCCTGACCCTGGCCAAGCAGCTGGGCGCCATGGTCTTCACCTACAAAGGAGAGGACATCGCCGACACGATCCTCCGGTTCGCCAGGGAATACCGCGTGGGCCACATCGTCGTGGGCAGGGCCCGTCCGAAGCCCTTGTGGAAAAGGATCGGCCGCAATAAGGCCGTCGTCGAAGACCTGATCAAAAGCGCCAGGGGGGCCACGATCATCGTCCTGGACACCTGCGAGGATCTGCCGGTCGATGTGCTGCCACAGCCGGAGATCCCCGAGGAGGAGCCGCCACCCGCCCCGGACGACGGGTGCGGGACCCAGGCGGCCGACCGGCCCCTGTTGAGCCAATGGATCTCGCCTCAACGCATCGTGATCTGGGCCGATCTCGTCGAGAAGGAGACCGTTCTCCGGACCCTGGCCGCGACGTTCGGACGAGCGGACGGAGTCGAGGACCGGGAAGCTCTCTTTGCCTCTATCATGAAGCGGGAAGAGCAGGGCTCGACGTTTTTCAACGAGGGGGTGGCCTTCCCCCATGTCCGCGTGGACGGACTGGCCGCTCCGGCCGTCGCCCTGGGCCTGACTAAGGAGGGCGTCTCCGATGTCGCGACGGACAAGCCCATCGACCTCGTCTTCCTCATCCTGTCTCCTGTCGAGGCTCCCGACACCCAGGTAAAGCTCTTGGGTTTGACGAGCCGGGCCGCGCAGAGCAGGCACCTGATGCAAGCCCTCCGGTCGGCCAGGACGCCCGAAGAAGTCTTATGCGCCCTCCGGGAATGGGAAGGGGCGATAACCACAGGATGACCCCCGACGCCCGCTGATCAGCAGCCGCTGCCATCGACTTAGCACGATGGCGTAAGCCATAGGGATTATTTCAAGGGATCGCGACGCGGATGGGCGTCGGCTTAAGGACCCTGGCCAGCTCTTTCGGGTCGAGGCCGACGAGGAATCCGCGCTTGCCGCCGTTGATGTAGATTTTCGGGAGCTCCAGGATCGTCTCCTCAACGTAGACCGGCATCTCCTTGCGCAAGCCGAATGGCGAGGTCCCGCCGACCATGTAGCCGGAATGCCTCTGGGCGGTCTCCGGCGTGCAGGGCTGGACCGTCTTGACGCCGAGCGTCCTGGCCAGCTCCTTGGTCGAGATCTCGCGATCGCCGTGCATGAGGACGACGAAGGGACGTTTGGCATCGTCCTCCATGACCAGCGTCTTGATGACGATGTGCTCATCCACGCCGAACTCGCCGGCGCAGGTCGCCGTCCCTCCCCGCTCGATATACTGATAGGGGTGCTCCGTGAATTCCACTCCCGCTTGCCTCAGCACCCGCACCCCCGGCGTCATCGGGGTCTTGTCTTTGGGCATTTCAATCCTTCCGTGTGATTCATTATATGTCAGTCCGGGTCCGACGGGAAGTCCCGAGCTGGGCTGTGTGTCGGTGTGGGATGCCGATCGGCGAGAAAATGATTCGCCCCAGGCGTTCTCTTCTTTGAAGGCATCGCTCTTCGCCGATGTATTGGGGGCTCAGAGATGCCTTGACATACACACGATTATGTGTTACACATTTTTGTGTGTTCCGGAGGCGGTCATGGACAAAAGGAACCTGACTCTTTCCCTTCCCTATGACCTTGTGAAAAGGGCCAAAGAGATGGCCGTACGCGAGGAGCGCTCGCTCAACGACTACGCCCGCGAGGCCCTCGAAGAAAAGATCGGCCGATCCTCGGGCTACGTCAAGGCCATGGAAAGGCAGCTTCGATACCTAGAAAAGGGATTGAAGCTGGGGACCGAGGGCCGGAAGCCGGCGGAACGGGATGACGTCCATGAAAGAAAATAGGATTTTCCTGGATACGGACATCCTCGTTTACGCCTACGATTCGAGCGCCGGCCGGAAACACGAAATTGCGAAGGACTTGGCCATCGGGCTCTGGCGCTCCGGCGGCGGACTCCTGAGCACGCAGGTCCTTCAGGAGTTCTTTGTCACCGTTACCAAGAAGATCAAGGCCCCCATGAACGCCGGCCTGGCGCGGGAGATCGTCGAGGACATGTTGACCTGGGACGTCATCGTCAACGATGGGGATTCGATCCTTCAGGCCATCGACCTCCGGACGCGCGAAAAGCTCTCTTTTTGGGACGCCCTCATCATCGCCGCGGCCATCCGGGCGGAAGCCCAAATTCTCCTATCGGAAGACCTCCCTCACGGGCGGAGTATCGGAAACGTGACGATCCGCGATCCATTTCTCTGAACTACCGGGACGGCCGTCCCCCGCCCTCAATGGTCCTCGGGCTCTTCGTGGACGATGACGTGATCGACCGAGGGGATCTCCCTCTTAATGGTTTCTTCGATCCGGGTCGAGATCCGGTGGGCCTCGATGATCGGTACGTCGCGGTCGAAACCGCAGTGGAGCGAAACCGCGATCTTGTCGCCCTGGCGCCGGATCATGACGCTGTGGCAGCACGGCCGGCCGACGATCTCGTCGGCCACTCTGCGTACGATCTCAACTATCTTGGGCTCCTGAGCGGTCACGTCGAGGCCGCTGCCGATGCCCGTCCCCCGCGACTCGATGTGTGTGTTCACCCACTTGATGGCCGGGATATCCGTCCGGAGGTCCTGCTCGATGTGGCTGGCCAGCTCGTGGGCCTGATGAAGGAGAAGATGATCATCGACTTCCAGGTGAAGATCGACGTAGAGCTGGCCCTTGTCGTCGTGGACGCTGATGTTGTGGGCGGGGATGAGGTTCCTGTCGGCCACGGCCCGGACCCGCCGGGCGATCGTCTCGCGCTCGCTCTCGCGCGGGTCGGTATGGACGACGACGTCCGCGCCCGGCGCGACGGCCTGGATCCGGGCTTCGACGGCCTCGGCGATGGCGTGGGTCCGCTCGAAGCTGAGGTTGCGGTCGACCTCGACGTTCATGTCCACGAAGACGCGCGAACCCGAACGCCGGACGCGGACCTGGCCCGTCTTGATGACCCCGTCGATGCCGGCGGCCGCGGCGTTGATCTTTTCCGGCAGCCCGTCCGGGGCGCTGTCGAGGAGGGCGTCAACCGTCCGCTTCCCCAGTTTGAAGCTGACGAAGAGGACGATGAAAGCGACGCCGAGGGCCGCGGCCGCGTCGGCCTTCTGGAGGATCGGAGCCTGCCGCGGCAGGACGTGCTGGCCGAGCCAGACCAGGCCCAGGCCTGCGAGGACGACGGCAGAGCTCCAGACGTCCGTCGAGAAGTGGAGGGCGTCCGCCTCGAGAGCCTGGCTGCGGTGCTTGCGGGCCGCCCGGGACAGCATCCGCGAGCGGCTGATATCGACCGCGATGGAGACGATGACGACGAGAAAGGCCCAGGCGTTGGGGGTGATCTCGACGTGCCGGACGAAGATCCGGACGACGGCCTCATAGACGATCCAGACGCAGGTGACGACGAGGAGCAGGGTTTCGATGAGCGCGGAGAAATTCTCGACCTTGCCGTGGCCGTAGGGGTGGGCTACGTCGGCCGGCCGGTCGGAGACCCGGACGGCCAGGTAGGTGATGAAGGCGGCGACCAGGTCCAGGCCCGAATGGGCGGCCTCGGCCAGGATGCCGAGTGACCCCGTCAGAAGACCGGCGGCGAGCTTCATCCCGGTCAGGCCCAGGGCTGCGAAGACCGAGCTCGCGGCGGCGGACTTCTTTTCCTTGACGGACAACTCGATGGTCGCTGGATCGCTGCCGGTCACGGTGGATCAAAACCTCGGTAGGATTGTCATTTTATCACAGCCGGTCCGGCCAGGCAACGCATCGCGGCATAGGGAGAGGGACAGTCCCCTCCCGGGGGGACAGCCCCTCTTTATCGGCGCCGCGTCCGGTTGACTTTTCAGCGCTCCCTCGTCTATATTTTGCCCGCCCGGCGATATCAACCCAATGCGGCGTCCTTTCACGCGGACTCCGGCCGGGAAGGAGGGCTCCATGAGTTCGGTCTTTCTGGCCCGGCTGCAATTCGGGCTCACGGCGGGATTCCACTTCCTCTTCCCGCCGACGACGCTCGGGCTCACCCTCGTCATCCTCATCCTGGAATCCCTTTACCTGCGCAAGAAGGTCGAGATCTACAAGGACGTCTCGAGCTTTCTCGTCAGGATCTTGGGCGTCGTGTTCGTCATGGGTGTCGCGACCGGGATCGCCCTCGAGTTCGCCTTCGGCAATAACTGGTCGGCCTACTCGCGGGCGGTCGGAGATATCTTCGGCGCCCCCCTTGCCGCCGAAGGCGTCTTTTCCTTCTTCCTGGAATCCGTTTTCATCGGCATTCTTGTCTTCGGACGCCGGCGCGTGACCCCGAAGGTGTACTGGCTCTCGGCCTTCCTGGTCTTTTTTGCCTCCCACCTCTCCGGGCTCTGGATCATCATCGCCAATTCGTGGATGCAAACTCCTGCGGGGTTCCGGATGGAGGCGGGGCGGGCCGTCCTCACGGACTTTTTCCAGGCCGCGTTCAATCCCTCGACCGTGGTCCGCTTCGTCCACACCATCCTCGGCGGCTGGATCACCGGGTCGCTCCTCGCGGCGGCGATCGCGGCCTGGTATCTGCTCAAGGGCAAGGTGCGGGAGAAGGCCGATGTGCTTCTCAAGGCGTCGCTTGCGGTCTTCATCGTCGCGGCCGTCCTTCAGCTTGGGAGCGGCCACGTCCACTCCGTCCAGGTCACCCGGACCCAGCCGGAAAAGATGGCCGCCTTCGAAGCGCTCTGGGAAACGAGGACGAACGCGCCGTTCACGGTCTTCGGCATCCCGGACGAGAAGGCCGAAAAGACGCGTCTGGCCGTCCGCGTTCCCGGGTTGCTCAGCTTCCTGGCCGGCTTCGACACCCACACCAAGGTCCTCGGCCTCCATGATTTCCCGACAGAGGAGCGTCCTCCCGTGCTCCTGCCCTTCGCGGGCTACCACCTCATGATCCTCTTCGGCTTCCTTTTTATCCTGATGGCAGGCCTCGGGATCATCCTGTCTGCCCGGAAAAGGCTCGCGGACAGCCGTTGGTACCTCAAGCTCCTGATCTTCGCCATTCCCCTGCCCTTCCTCGCCAACGAATTCGGCTGGATCGCGGCCGAGGTCGGGCGCCAGCCATGGGCCGTTTTCAGGGTCCTCAGGACCGTTGACGCCGTGTCCAAGGTCGTTCCGGCCGGGGACATCGTTTTTTCCCTGGTCCTGTTCACGGCCATTTATGCGCTCATCGCCGCGGCCGGAGTCTCGATCATCCTCAAACTCGTCAGGCACGGGCTCGATGAACACCCCGCGTCCGGGCCGCAAGGAGGGGTCTGATGGAAACCTGGGACCTGCTCCGTAACATCTGGTTCATCCTGGTCGGCGTCCTTCTCGCCGGGTATTCCGTATTGGACGGTTTTGACCTCGGCGTCGGCATCCTCTTTCCTTTCCTGGCCAAGAACGAAGACGAGAAGAAATCTTTGGTCCGGTCCATCGGCCCGGTCTGGGACGGGAATGAGGTGTGGCTGCTCACCGGCGGGGGTGCCCTGTTCGCGGCGTTCCCCCACGCGTACGCGACCGTCTTCAGCGGCTTTTACCTGGCCCTGATGCTCGTCCTCTTCTCGCTCATCCTGAGGGCCGTTTCGCTCGAGTTCCGGAGCCACGCCGTTAGGAGCAAAAAGCTCTGGGAGGCGGCCTTTGTGGCCGGAAGCTTCATCCCGGCTTTGCTCTTCGGGGTCGCTGTCGGGAACGTGGTCGTGGGCATTCCCATCGACGCGCGGATGGAATACGCCGGGGATTTCTTCACGCTCCTCCGGCCGTTGCCGCTCGTCTTCGGACTGCTCGGGCTGGCTACTTTCCTCCTTCACGGGAGCACGTGGGCGGCGCTCAAGACCACGGGCGAGCTCCAGGCGCGGGCCAGAAAAACGGGCCGGACCGCAACGGCGGTTCTGGGAGGTTTATTCCTGATTTCCTTTTTCGCCGTCTGGATCTATCTCCCCGAAGCGCTCAAAAGGATTCCGGCGTGGATCTTCTCGGTTCTGGTCATCGCGGCCCTGATCCTTCTTCGGCCGGTCTCCAAAAAGGGAAAGGACGGCCTGGCTTTCGCTCTTTCGTCGGCGGTCTTCCTCTGCCTCTGGGGCGTCGTCGGGGCCATCCAATATCCCCTTCTCATCCGGGCGACCGACCCTTCCCTGAGCCTGACCATCACGAACGCCTCGTCGAGCGCGCTGACGCTCAAGGTCATGCTCATCATCGCCCTCGTCGGCATGCCGCTCGTCATCGCCTACACAATTTACGCCTACCGTGTGTTCAAAGGGAAAGTCGGCCTCGACGAATCCGGCTACTAATAGCGAAGGCACATCATTCCGGCGTTGCATCCCTGCCTCATTTCATATATGATACTCACTGACATCGCGACCGGATCATCAGGAGGCCAACATGAAAAAGCTGACCGCGATCGCCGGCCTGCTCCTCATCGCCTCGATGGCCTCGGCCCAGACGGCCAAGGTCATGAGCGGTCCCTTCGACGAGGCGCTGGCCCGGGCCAAAAAGGAAAACAAGCTCATCCTCCTCGATTTCTTCTCGGGTGGCTGAGGGGCCTGCAAACTGCTGGTTCAGCAGTTCTACCACAACCCCAAATACGCCGATTTCCTCAACAACAACGTCATCCTTTACCGCGCTTCGCGCGGTGACAAGATCGGGGACACAATCTACGAAAAATTCAAAATCCAGGGTACGCCGACCGAACTCTTTGTCGACAAGGACGGAAACGAAGTCGACTGGATCGTGGGCTACGGCCCTCCCCCCGACAAGTTCTTGGTAAAGGTCCAGAAAGTCCTCGCCGGCGAAGAGACATACAAGGCGCTCTCCGCGCGATTCGCCCAGGAGCCGACGAACGTCGAAGTTCTCTTCAAGCTCGGCCGGAAGTACAGCTCGCGATTCACGCCCGAGATGACGGCCAAAGGCAAGGAGCTTTACCAGAAGGTTATCGCCCTCGACCCCGACGGGAAGGCAGGGTCTTACACCGACGACTACCTCAAGGCCCAGATCCCCTACACTCAGGGGGCAGAATTCGAATTGGGCCAGGCGAGCATATACGACCGCAAGCCCAACCCGGCGCCCCTACAAGCCTTCATCAAGAAGTACCCGGCGAGCGCGCTCGTCAAGAACGCCTACTCCTACCTGAGCTATTACTATGGTTATCAAGCACCCAAAGAAGAGGCGACAAAGTTCTTCGAAGAATACTCGTCCAAGTACCCGGATGACCGCAATGCCATCGGCGCCTATGTCGAACGGATCATCAAGGACAAGGAGCCCATCGACAAGGGAATCAGCCTGGCCGAGAAACTCAAGGAACTGGGCGGCTATCCGCGGAACCCTGAATACCAGCAAAACCTGGCCCAGCTCTATGCCCTCAAGGGCGACCCGGCCAAGGCCGAAGAGGAATACGGCCAGGACTTCATTGACGGCTACGTCTCGGACGCGGTCAACGCCCTGACGGGCTACGCGAATTTCTGGCTCGAACAAAACAAGAACCTGGACAGTGTCGAGTCCGCAGCCGACCTGGCCGTCAAAATGGCTCCCGCTTCCCAGCGGTACACGCTCCAGACCGTGGCCGGGATCTACGTAAAGCTGAACAAGACCGACAAAGCCCTCGCTGTCTACGGACCCGAGTTCATCAAGAAGAACATGGGGGACCAGAGCGTTCTGGCGAGTTACGCGTCCTTCTGGAACCGGCAGGGGAAGAACCTCGAGAGCGCCCTGGAGGCCGCCCGGAAATCCGTGGAGCTCACCTCCGATTACTACAACAATTACACGCTGGCGAACATCCTGTTCAAAACGAAGAAGTATGAGGAAGCCCTGGAATACGCGGAGAAAGCGGTCGAGCTCGTCAAGCCCATGGCCGTGAAATACGAGGGCTTTTCCACCCAGCAGTACGAGAAACTCGTCAAGGACATCAAGGGCGCTATTGCCGAAGAGAAGGCCCCGGCAATCAAAAAGTAGCCTCAAGAGGGAGAGTCCCCTCCGGAGGGGACTCTCCCTCTTTTTTCACCCCGTTTGACTTCCTTCGTCCGGTCCCTTATATTGGCCTTAGGCGTGGGGCAAGGGTTGTTTTCGAGACCCGCCCCCCCTGGGTCTCCCAGGCCGCAGTGGATGATATGAGAATCTGCGTTCGTTCGGTGCTCTGGACCCTCCTCCTCGCGGTTTTCCTTCTCCTTCTCGCTCCCCAGCCGAGGCCCGTCACGGGATCTCCCCGGCAGGCCGCCGCGGCCGGCGACTCCGCCGCCCTCGACGAAAGAGTCCGGAACTTCCTCCAGTCCCAAAAGGACCAGTGGCGCGAGGAGAACGTCACCGAGGCCGACGGCCGGTTCCTCTATGACCTCATCCTCAAGCGCCGCTACACCCGGGCCCTGGAGATCGGGACATCGACGGGCCGGTCCGGGATCTGGCAGGCCTGGGCCCTCAGCAAGACCGGGGGCAGGCTCGTGACCCTCGAGATCGACGAGTTCCGCCACCTCCGGGCCGTCCAGAATTTCAAGGCCTCCGGGCTCGAAGCGTGCATCGACGCCCGGCTGGCCGACGCCCACGAACTCATCGAGGAGCTTCCCGGCCCCTTCGATTTTGTCTTTATCGACGCCGACAAGAACTGGACCCTGAATTATTTCAAGGCTCTTCTGCCCAAGCTCGAGGTCGGCGGTTGCTTCGCCGTCCACAACGTCGTCAGCCTCGGCTTCATGCGGGGCATCCGGGACTTCCTGGAATACGTCCGCAGCTTGGACTCCATGGAGACCATCATCGACACGTCGTCCAGCGGCGGGATTTCGCTGAGTTTCAAGAAAAAAAGACCGGCTTGACGCGCACGCTCCTCTCCCGTTATAGTCCCTCTTCCCAGCATTCCATCGACCGGCGCCGCCCGTCTGCGCCCTGCTGAAAGCCGGGCGGGCGGAAACCCGGGAAGGAGAGGACGATGAAGCGCACAAAGAGATTCTTCCTGGCCCTCGCTGCCGCCGCGGCCCTCGCCCTGGCGTCGGCCCAACCCGCCTTTCCTCTCGAAAGGCCCGCCCCAGGCCAGGTCCTGGAAGGTCTCCACGTGACAAGTCCCATCCTGGGCCGGGACGTCAGCTACGCGGTCTACCTGCCTCCGGATTACGCGACGTCCACGCGCCGCTACCCCGTCGTCTATCTGCTCCACGGCTACACGGACAACGAGTCGGGCTGGATCCAGTTCGGCGAAATCAACCAGGCTGCGGACCGGGCCATCGCCGACCGCGAGATCCCGCCGATGATCATCGTCATGCCCGACGGCGGCGTCACCTGGTATGTCAACGATTATCAGAACAGGGTCCGATTCGAGGACATGTTTGTCCAGGAATTCATCCCCCATATCGACGCCTCCTTCCGGACCCGCCCGGAGCGGGAGTTCCGGGGTGTCGCCGGCCTGTCGATGGGCGGCTGGGGGACGCTCGTCTATGCCCTATCTCACCCGGAGCTGTTCTCGGCCTGCGCCGCCTTCAGCGCCGCCGTCTGGCCGGACGAGGAGATCCTGGCGATGAAACAGGACGCGTGGGATAAGGTCGTCGGCCCGGTCCTCGGACCCGGCCTCGCCGGCAAGGCCCGGCTGACGCCTCATTTCCGCAAGTACAGCCCGCTGGCGCTGGCCGGTGCTCTGCCCGAGGAATCCTTGAAGAAAGTGCGCTATTACATCGACTGCGGCGACAAGGATTTTCTCATTAGGGGCAACTGTGCTCTTCACATCCTTCTCCTCGACCGCAAGATCCCCCACGAGTTCAGGGTGCGCGACGGCGCCCACACCTGGACCTATTGGCGCACGGGGATTATCGACGGTCTGAAGTTCATCGGGGAGAGCTTCCGCAGATAGGACCCTGGAGGGATCGTCGGAGTGCTCAAACGACCCTCCGCCTGATCAACTGGCCTGGAGTGCGCGTGTCTCAAGAGGCCTAGATCCCGGTTGTGTCAGAAGAATTTCTTGACAGCCAACCCTGAATCTACTACATTTTGTGTGGATATTTATGGAGACACACAAATCTTGGTGGGGTAGTCTGGAATTCTTTCCTGACCGAGGGCCATTTCGTACCCGGAAGCCCCTAATTTCGATCACCGGGGAGAATTCAAGGGATCGGGCCCACGCCCGACTAAAAAGCTCACGCGACAGATTCTGCCCCGGACAATAAGAGGTCGATGGCACAGCCGGAAACAGGAGCCCAGACGATGGTCGGGAAGCCCATCGTCCTCATCGTCGATGACGACTTGTCCTACATCGAAAAGCTCCAGCGGGCCCTCCGGGACCAATACGCCGTGCATACCACGACGAGCGGCGTCGAGGCCATCAAGATCATCAAGGCCCTGCCCGAGGTCCATGTCCTCATCGTCAACGAGGACCTCCCCCGGATGAAGGGGACCGAGCTCCTCCGCTTCCTCCACGAGATGTTCGACAAATCCGATTCCATCATCAAGATCCTGCTGACGGATTCCGGGTCGAATGGGACGGTCGCCGACCTCGCGAGCTATGGCCGCATCGACTATACCTGCGCCAAACCCGCCGACCCGGCCGAGATCCGGCGCAAGGTCGGATTTCTCATCGCCCAGAGGTCCCACGAAAAGCGGACGTCGATGCGGGTGAACCTCAACGGCCCTTCGGACATCCGGATCGAGACCGGCGGGCCCGGCGAGGCCAAGGTCATTAATCTCAGCGAAAGCGGAATGTTCCTCCAGACCATGTCCTTTTTCCCTGAAGGCGCCTCAATTCCGCTGACGATCACCCTTCCCGACGGCCGGCAATACCCCATGAGCGGTCGGATCGTCCGGCAGGATATCGACCAGGGCGGTGTCGGCGTCGAGTTCCAGACGATCAATGATCAAGGCCGGCGCTCGATCCTCCAGTTCCTGTCCGATTATGTCACGGTCCAGGACCTCGCCGAGCTCAAGCTCCGCTATCCCTTCCTCAAGACCGACGACATGGTCCTGTTCTCCGACACCTTCAAGATCGAGTCCCTCCTTCGCGAAGCCCTGAGGGGGGGAGTGGAGATTGCCGTCATCCATTCCGAATCGAGGAATCCCGAGATCCTCGAGTTCTCCGACCTCAAGCCGCCCGCCGTGTGCACTCTCAAGGGGGAAGACCTGAACGTCAAGTTCAAGACGTCCAACCTCATCTTTGTTTCCTTCCAGATCGGCTACGCCACCTACAACTTCGAGACCATGGTCTCCCGGATCACGCCTGACGGCGGGAAGCTCGTCTGCCTTTATCCGAGGGTCATGTTTTACTCGGAGAAGCGGACCGAAAAAAGGATCAGTCCGAACGGGAACCTCCGGGTCGAGATCCCCCTGCCGCCTCCCTTCAACAGCAGCATCACGGGCCGGATCACCGACATCAGTCCCGGCGGAGTCAGCTTCATCGCCGACTCCCACGCCCAGGTCCTGCTGAAAGGCACGCCCCTCGAGACCCTGTCCATCATGAACGGCGACCGGCTTCTCTGGAAGGAAAACGGAGAGGTGCGCTACGTGGCCAGGGCCGGAGAGGGGACCCTGTACGGGATGAAATACGGCATCCAGTTCGGGATCGGCCGGGTGAACATCCAGTCTGTCCAGGCGCCCGAGCTTGATTACGAGCATTCTGATGAAGGTCCTCCGGGTCCGTCCATGATCTTCCCAAGCACGAGCTTGGGCGGTGAACTCAGTAAGCTCGTCCACATGCCGCCGCAAGTCCTCCGCATCGAGAGCCGGCGCGGCGAGGAGATCGTCGGCCTTCTGAATTCTTCCCTTCCCCTGGACGAGAAGCCCGTCCCCGTCGTCGTCGTTCCCCCCGCCTTTGGAAAAACCAAGGAAGTCCTCTTCGGCCTGGCCCTGACTCTCGTCCAGAACTTCCGCGCCCTTGGAAAACCGCTGGCGGTCATCCGCTATGACGGCATCCGCAGAAAGGGCGAGAGCCATAAGGACCCCGAGGCTTCCGAGCCTCCCTACGAAATGCTGAAGGCCAGCACCAGCCAGGGAGCTGAAGATATTAGAACCGTTCTGGACTGGCTTCAACTCAACTCCAAGATCAAGGCGAGCTCGGTCATCCTTGTCACGTTTTCCCTTTCGGCCCTGGAAGCTCGGGTCGTCCTGAGAGATGACGTCTATCGCCGGCAGATCAATTATTGGATATCCTGCATGGGCTCCCTGGAATTCAGGGACATGATGAACCGGATCAACTGCGGGTTGGATGTCCTCGAACAGTATCAACTCGGCATCAAACTGGGCATCTATCCCATCCTGGGCAATCTGATCAGCCACGAGTTCTATGCCGCCGATGTCATCGCCAATGCCGTGGGGACCCTGGAGCAGGCCCGGGAGGACATGCGCCACCTCGATCTCCCGATCACCTGGATCTACGGGCAATACGACCAATGGATCAAATCGGAATTCATCCGCGACGTGATGAGCGTTCAGGCCAACGCCCTTCGCGAAGTGATTGCCGTCCCTATCGGGCACAACGCCCGGACGTCCCAGGAAGCCCTCCGGTTGTTCGGCACGATCACGTCACTCATCCATCGCTCCCTGCACAAGACGATGATCCAGCCGATCCTTCCCTCGAAGAAGGACATGGAAGTCATGCGGCGCTCTGAGAAGGACAGGCTCCCGCCCCGGAACCTCAAGAACAAGAAAGCCTATTGGCACCATTACCTTGTCGGTGAGAATAACCTCCTCGGCTTCGACATCATGGCCATGTCCGACGATTATCAGCAGCTGATGGAGGACCAGCTTCAGGCCCTCGAGCTTGAGTCCACCGACCGTCTCCTCGACCTCGGGGGAGGGACCGGAAACTTCGTCGAGCACCTCATCGAGAGCGGCCGCGACCTGCCCGCCCAGATCACCATCGCCGACCTGATCCCGGACGCTATTAAGCAGGCCCGGGAAAAACTCCTCTCCCGCTACGACATCCTCAGCGAGCCGGGACGCCTCGACTTCCTGGGCCTGGACCTCGAGATGAGCCGGTTCCTGCCTGTCGGCCGCTTCCTCGAAGGGGAAGTCGGGAGCTTCGAGGAGATGGCCGACAAAATCGAGAACTTGACGCTCGACAGCGCCATCAAGATCCAGGCGGCCTATTCCCCCCGGCTCCACAGGATTCTCCGGGGCGAGCCCATCACTCCGTCGGCCGACGACTGGCTGAAGAGGCAGTTCGACCTTCATGAATACCGGACCATCGTCGACTTCAACCAGGCCGCCCGTTATGTCCGCCGGCTGACCAATAAGAAGCCCCCGTTCCGCAGGCTGGTCCTGCCCGGATTTCTCGAGGGGAATCTCCATCTCCCTTTCAAGGCGGGCTGGTACAACAAGGTCCTCATGAGCCTTGTCCTCTCCTACATCTTCGACCCGGCCGAGACCCTCCGCGAGGTCCGACGGATCATCAGGCCGGGGGGCCGGCTCGTTCTGTCGAGCATGCGTCCGGACACCGACGCCTCGGGGCCCTACACGCGGCTCCTGGAGAAAATCGAAACGATGCCCGAGGAAGCTCTGCCGCCGGACTGGCCCAAGGCCCGGCTTCTCGATTCTATGCGTTCTTTCCTCAACGACGCTCAGGCCCTTTCAGACTTCGAAGAAGCGGGGACTTTCGATTTCTTCGACCCGGACAAGCTCGACGGCCTGCTCGAAGAAGCCGGCTGGAAAAGAATCCGGATGATCCCGAGTTTCGGAGATCCCCCCCAAGGTTATATCGTCCTGGCAAAGGCGAGGGAAACCAATGACTAGCAAGGATTTCGACTTCGAAGAACGGCTTTATCTGGAAAATAACCTGAGGGGCCGTGTTCGGCTCATCATCATTTCGAGCGCGATTCTTTACCTTTCTTTCGTAATCCTGGACACGGTCTACGCCTCTCCATTTTTTTCAAGGTTTCTCGTCATCCGCCTGACTGTCCTGGCCGCTCACGCCATTCTCTTTGCCTGGCTCAGCCGCGCCAAGACAAACCGTAGCTGCGCGAACATCGCCATCGCCTTGGCCCTTTTTGATGTCGGCGGAATCGCCATCATGATCTGGTCGCAGAACAGCTATGTCCAGGGCCTGTACATCATCGTCATCGGTTTGGTCGTGTCCGTCCCGCTGACATTCCGTGATACTGTCTTCCTCTATGTCATGATCTGGTTGAGCTACGTCCTTCCCAGTTTCTTCAATTTAACCAGGGTCGGCTGGCTAAATGTTATTTACAATCTCTTTTTCCTGACGTCCCTTATCCTGATCGGCACCCTGGGGTCCTACGTCATGGACCGGCTGCGGCGCCGCGAGCTCCGGAGCCGCGCCCAGCTCGAGGAGATGACGGGCAAGCTCCAGGAGTCGAACGCGAAGCTCAAGACCCTGGACGAGCTCAAGACGCAGTTCTTCGCCAACGTCAATCACGAGCTCCGGACGCCCCTGACCCTGATGCTCGCGCCGCTCCAGATGATCCTGGATAACAAGATGGGCAAAATTTCTCCGGTCTTGAAGGATACGCTCGAGACCATGCAGCGCAACGGCTACAAGCTCCTCAAGCTGATCAATAACCTGCTCGACCTGACCAAGCTCGAGGAAGGGAAGATGAGGCTCAAGATCAAGGCGGTGAACTTCATCGAATTCACGAGCGCCCTCCTCTCGTCCGTCAAGCCCCTGGCCGACCAGAAGCAGATCAAGCTTTTTTTCCAGCACCCTCCGCAAGCCATCGACCTGACCATCGACCCCGACCAGTTCGAGAAGGTCACCCTCAACCTCCTCTCCAACGCCCTCAAGTTTACGCCGAAGGGCGGGAGGATTACCATCTACATTGAGGACAAGGAAAAAACGGTCGTCATGGCGGTCGTGGATACGGGGATCGGCATCCCGGCCAACATGCTCGAAACCATCTTCGACCGTTTCTCACAGGTCGACGGGTCCATGTCCCGGCCCCAGGAAGGGACGGGGATCGGGCTGTCCCTGGCCCGGGAGATCGTCGCCCTCCATCAGGGGACCATCCGGGCCGAGAGCGAGCTCGGGCAGGGCTCCCGGTTCATCGTGGAAATTCTCAAGGGCGAGGACCACTATCCGGCGGACGTCCTCGACCGGCGACAGGATGAACAGCCCGTCGGCCTCAAAAGGAGAGTGACAGACGTCCAGGAGCCGCGGGTCCAGGACATCGTCACCGACTTCCACCGGCTCCAGCTCGTCGACCTCGAGCGGGTGGAAATCGAGGCCGCCGGCAGCGGCACGAAAACCCACGACGCCCTGATCCTCGTCATCGACGACAACCCCGAGGTCCTCAAGCTGATGAAAATGCTCCTGAGCGACGAATTCGACCTGGAGATGACGACCTCGGCCGAGAAGGGGCTGGCCCTGCTCAAAGAAAAGAGCCCCGATCTCATCCTTTGCGACGTCATGATGCCCGGAATGGACGGCCATGCGTTCTCCCGGGCCGTCAAGGCCGACGAGGCCCTGAAACACGTCCCGATCATCCTTGTGACGGCACGGACGGGGGCCGAGATGCTCGCCCAGGGCATCCAGGCCGGCGCCGACGATTACATCTCGAAGCCCTTCGATTCCGTCGAGCTCAAGGCCCGGATCCGCTCCCTCCTCAGGTTCCGTGAGGTCGAATCGGAATTGGCTCTGGCCAACCGGAACCTCAGGATGAGGACCTCGGACCTCGTCGACCAGCAGCGCTCCCTGTTTCTGTCGACGGTCAAGTCCCTGGTTTCCGCCATCGACGCCAAGGACGAATACACCCGGCATCATTCCACCCGCGTCACCGAGTTCACCCTGAAGATCGCTTCAAAGATGAACTTCAGCGAGAAGGAAACCAGCGATCTCGAGCTGGCCGCTCTTCTCCATGATGTCGGCAAGATCGCCGTCCCGGAAAACATCCTCAACAAGCCGGGAAAGCTGACCGATGCGGAGTTCGCCCTGATCAAGGAGCACCCGGCCCGGGGGGAGAGCATTCTCAGGCCGGTCATCGAGCTCAAGAATATCGCCCATGTCGTCCGCGCCCACCATGAGCATTACGACGGCACCGGGTACCCCGACAGACTGAAAGGCCGGGAGATCCCCCTCGGGGCCCGGATCATGGCCGTCGCCGACGCCTACGACTCCATCACCTCGGAAAGGCCCTACCGGAAGGCCGCCTCCCACCACTACGCGGTGAAGGAGATCATCCGTTGTTCCGGGGCGCAGTTCGACCCCGAGGTCGTGGAGCATTTTCTCGAGGTCAGCGGCAGCCTCGTCCAGGAGCAGGGCCAGGGGTCCACGCCGACGGAAGCCTAAGCGCGAAGGTCAGCCGATCTTTTTCGCTTCCTGCTTGAAGTCCTGTTGCCAGAGGATAAAGCCCGTTACGTTGCCTTTCTGGTCGCTCAGGAACTGGATCCGGACATAAGGGTCGACGGAGAAAAAGAAGGTCTGGCTTTCGACGAAAAACCTGGTCGGTGCCTGCCCTGTCGGCCGGATGACCAGATAATAATCCTCGTAGCTGACGTCCAGAATATAATCCGGAGAGATCTCGTAGTGGCCGACGTACTGCCGGTAGATCGAAGGGTCGAGCCGGTAGAGGGGCCTCTCCCGGGGCCTGAAATCCGGCCACTCGTAGGCTGTTGAAACACTCCGGAGAATCTCCTCGGTGATCAGAAAGCCGTTGTCGCTGTTCGTCATGACCACGGCGCCCTGCCCCTTGTAGGGATAAACGTCGAGCGAACAGGTGAATCCTCGGGTCCGGCCCTGGAGATGGAAACGGATGTCCGTCCCGGCCCCCTCGATCTCGAATCCGAGCCCCCTGTTCCCAGCCTGGGGCGTGAGCATGGCCCGGGCCTGGCCGGCGGTCAGGACCTTCCCTCCCTTGCCCATCGCCGTCCGCAGGATGTCAGCCGCGAAAGAGAGAAGGTCGGACGGGCTCGTCCAGAGGCCGCTCGCGGCTGCGGCTGGAGAGTCGGTCCATTTCCCCTCGATTGGTCGGCCATCGCGGCCGTGGCCGGAGGCCGCGTTGATCTTCATGGCCTCGGGCAACGGCGCCGTGAATGTGCTGTTCTTCATTCCGAGCGGGCCGAGAACAGTTTCGTTCATGAGCGAAGGGAAAGAGGAAGACGTCACGCTTTCAAGAAGCTTCGGGAGCAGGTCAAAACCCGAGGCACGGGTCAGGATCCCGCGCAGCGTGGTCCCATTCTTCCCGGCGAGATCCGTCCGGGTCAGGTCTGAGCCGTGAAGCCGCGCGCTGACGTCCGCGTCCAAGTCGAGCCGGCCCTTGTCCACCAGCTGAAGAGCTGCCGCGGCCGCGACCGGCTGGCTGAGCTCGCCGGCCTGGAAGATCGTATCCGCCGTCACGGGCTCCCGGGAGTGCGAGTCGCGGACACCGTAACCCCCAGCCCATTCGAGGGCGTTCCTGTCCATGACGGCGATGCCGAGCCCGGGGACCTTATAGAATTGCATCCGGGCGTCCAGGGAGAGCTTTTCAGGCCTCTGGCCCTTGAGGTAGATCGCCCGGAGCAGGCCGTTCTCGACCTTCCGGATCCTGCTCTTGGTCAGGGACTCCTGACGGGTCTCGCAGCCCACGGCCAGAAAAACCAGGGCCGATATTCCAAGAATGGCACAGCCATGGATACTTAAGGAGAGGCCATGCAGTCGGGAGGGAAGCCGCGTCGTCATAAAGTCATTTTAGTCCGGTCCGGCCGGTTTCTCCAGATAAATTTGGGAGGGCCTAAGAACTCTCGTGCGGGTGGCGAGGTGCGGAACGAAGGGCTGAGGGGAATGGCCGGAGCGATAGAAGCAAAATGCGCAGGGGGCGTTCCCGGAGGAGGGCGTTTGGAGGGCCGAGGCAGGACCCGTCGACCTCTTTATCTCTTGACGGCGGCCGGGCTTTGCTATAGAAATTTCTTTTCCGGAGGACAACATGGCCCACATCGAACCTTTCAGGGGCGTCCGGCCCCGACGCGATCTCGCCCATCTCGTCGCCGCCCCGCCCTACGACGTCCTGAGCTCCGAAGAAGCCCGCGAAATGGCCGCCGGAAACCCCTACTCGTTCCTTCATGTCGGCAAGCCGGAGATCGACCTCCCGCCGGGGACGGACCCTTACGATGATGCCGTCTACGCCAAAGGCAAGGAGAATTTCGAGCGTTTCCTCAGGGAGGGAGTCATCTTCCAGGATCCCACGAAGAATTTCTATATCTACAAACAGGTTTGGGGCGATCACACCCAGGTCGGCCTCGTGGCTGCCGCGTCCTGTCAGGATTATCTGGACGACATCATCAAAAAGCATGAGCTGACCCGGCCGGACAAGGAAAACGACCGGATGCGCCACATCGAGACCCTGGAGGCCCAGACGGGCCCGGTCTTTCTCACTTATTGCCGGGCCCAGGCGATCGACGATCTGATCGCCGAGGGCATGACCGTTCCCCCGGACTACGACTTCACGACCGGAGACGGCGTCCACCACGTTTTTTATGTCGTGGCGGTCCCTGAGCTCATCGCCAGGGTCAAGGCCGAGTTCGGGAAGCTCGGCTGTCTCTATGTTGCCGACGGCCACCACCGGTCAGCCGCCGCCACCCGCATCAAGGTCAAGCGCGACAACGAGAATCCCCTTCATACCGGACGGGAAGAATACAGCTTCTTCCTGGCCGTCATTTTTCCTCATAACCAGGTGAAGATCCTCCCTTACAACCGCGTCGTCAGGGACCTCAACGGCCTGAGCGTCGAGGCGTTCCTGGGCAAGGTCGACGAAAGATTCATCCGGCGGCCGGCTGATCACAAGGCCCCGGCGAAAAGCAAGGAATTCTGCATGTTCCTCGACGGCGAGTGGCATCTTCTCGAAGCCCGGCCCGGGACGTTCGACGCCGATGACTCGATCGGATCCCTTGACGTCTCTATCCTCCAGATGAACCTCCTCGGGCCCGTGCTTGGCATCGCCGACCCCAGGACGGACAAGCGCATCGACTTCGTGGGCGGGATCCGGGGCACGGCCGAGCTCGAACGGAAGGTCCGGGGCGGTCAATTCAAAGTCGCGTTTTCGCTTTTCCCCACGACCATCGACCAGCTTTTCGCGGTCGCCGACAGCGGCAAGACCATGCCGCCCAAGTCCACCTGGTTCGAGCCCAAGCTCAAGGATGGCCTCGCCGTCCACATGATCAGCGAATGACGCACACCGCGCCCCGGAAAAAGGGAAAGGGCCGGGCGGCCCAGCACCGCCGTCCCGTCCCTCCGGCGCTCCTGGCCAGGATCGAGAATGAAGCCCGGGGCTTCTTCCTCGACTCCCGGGGCAGCCACGATTGGGACCATACCGAGCGGGTCCTTCGTCTCTGCCTGAGGATCGGCAGAAAAGAGAAGGCCGACCTCGGCGTCCTCTCGCTAGCCGCCCTCCTCCATGACATCGGACGGGGGGAAGAGGACCGCTCGAGCGGAAGGGTCTGCCACGGCCGGGCCGGCGCCGCGATGGCCGGAAAGCTTCTTGCCGCCTACGGCCTCGATGCCGGGACCGTCCGGGACGTCGTCCATTGCATCCGGACGCACCGTTTCCGGAAAAGGGCGGTCCCGAAAACGCTCGAGGCGAAGGTCCTCTTCGACGCCGACAAGCTGGATTCGATCGGGGCCGTGGGCATCGGCCGGGCCTTCCTGTTCGCCGGGGAGGTCGGGGCGCGCCTCCACGACAAGAGGATCGACGTCCGCAAGACAAAGCCCTATACCCGGGACGACACCGCTTACCGGGAGTTCCTCGTCAAGCTCGGCCGGGTCAAGGGCAGGATTTTCACCCGCGAGGGGAAGCGCATCGCGGCCGAGCGGCACCGGTTCATAGTCGGTTTCTTCGACCGTCTGAACAGGGAAACGGACGGCATCCTGTAAACCGCGGGCCCGCGGATCCCTGCCCGGGCGGACGCCGCGAGGAGGGGGCCATGGAGTGGCACCAGGTCTATAATCCCCTGCACAGCGTCTGGCTCTCGACCGCCGTCGCCGCGCTGCCGATCGTCATCCTTCTCGGCGGTCTGGCCCTGCTCCGGCTCAAGGCCCATGTCGCGGCCCTCCTCGGGCTCGCCGCGGCCCTGCTCGCGGCCGTCCTCGGGTTCACGATGCCCGCGGGGATGGCCCTCCGGACGGCCGGGCTGGGCGCCGCCTACGGCCTCTTCCCCATCGGCTGGATCATCCTCAACGTCATCTTCCTCTACGATCTCACCGTCGAGAAGGGGTATTTCAAGGTCATGCAGGACAGCCTAACCGGAATCACCCGGGACCGCCGGCTCCAGCTCCTCCTCATTGCATTTTCTTTCGGCGCGTTCTTCGAAGGCGCGGCGGGGTTCGGGACGCCGGTCGCCGTCACCGCGGCCATCCTCATCGGCCTCGGGTTCGCGCCTCTCGCCGCCTCAGGGCTCTCGCTCATTGCCAACACGGCGCCCGTGGCCTACGGCGCGCTCGGGACGCCGATCATCGCCCTGGCCGGCGTCACGGGGCTGGACATCCGGGAGCTCAGCGCCATGGTCGGGCGTCAGCTCCCGTTTTTTTCCGTCCTCATCCCCTTCTGGCTCATCTGGGCCTTCTGCGGGTTCAAGAAAATGAGGGAGGTTTGGCCGGCGCTTCTTGTCGCGGGGGTCTTCTTCGCCGTCCCCCAGTGGCTGATCTCAAACTTCCACGGCCCCTGGCTCGCGGGCGTCGGCTCGGCCGTCATCTCCATGGCCGCCCTCGTCGCGTTCCTCCTGAAATGGCGACCCAAGACCTTTTATGGTTTCGCGGGCGAAGGAGAGGTGGCGCTTTCTTCCCTTCGGCATTCCCACCCGGCCACCGGGGTCGCTCGCGCCTGGCTGCCATGGCTCGTTCTGAGCGTCTTCGTTTTTCTCTGGGGGACCCCCCAGATCAAGGCCGTCCTCGATGGGATCTCCGTCATCCGCTACCCGGTCCCGGGGCTGGACAGGCTCATCTTCCGCGTTCCCCCTGTCGTCGCCAAGGACACGGCCGAGGCGGCAGTATTCACCTTCAACTGGCTCTCGCTGACCGGAACGGGCATATTTGCCGCGGCCGTCCTGTCGGGGTTCCTGATGTCGTTCAGGCCGAAAGGGCTCGTCCGGGCTTACGTGAAAACGCTCAAGCGGGTCCGGTTCTCGCTTTTCACGGTCGCCGCCATGCTCTCACTCGGCTATGTCACCCGGTATTCCGGGCTCGACGCGACGCTCGGACTGGCCTTCGCCCGGACGGGAATTCTCTATCCCTTCTTCGGGACCCTTCTCGGCTGGCTTGGCGTGGCGATGACAGGTTCGGACACGTCATCCAACGTCCTTTTCGGGAGCCTTCAGAAGATCTCGGCCGGCCAGCTCGGCCTGAGCCCCGTCCTCATGGCGGCGGCCAACAGCTCCGGCGGGGTCATGGGCAAGATGATCGATGCCCAGAGCATCGTCGTCGCCAGCACCGCGACGCGCTGGTACGGCCACGAGGGCGATATCCTCCGCTACGTTTTTTTCCACAGCCTGGCCCTGGCCGTCCTGATGGGCCTCTTCGTGCTGCTCCAGGCCTACGTCTTCCCCTTCACGCGGCTCGTCGTCCGCTGATATTAGCCGACAATCTTGCTCTGGCCTTTGTACTTGTCCTCGATGCGCTCCTTGGGCAGGAACTCGTTTTCCAGGGCCCGGTATTCCTTGAGACCGACGAAATCCGTATATTCCTCGAAAGACGAGACCCACTGCGTCTGGCCGGGCAGGGTGCCGGTCGGCGACGCCTTGAGCGCCTTGAAGAAGTTCAGCAAGGCCTTGTGGGCGACCATGATAGAGGCCACAGGGATGGAGACCCGGCCCACGCCCATCTTCGCCAGCTCGGGGATCGGGATGAGCTCGGTCTTCATCCCGGTGATGGCGTCCATGAGGTTGACCGAGAGTGGCCCCTTGATCGACTTGACGGCGATCTCGATATCGGCCCGGCTCCTGATGCCGTCGATGAAGGCGACGTCGGCGCCGGCCTCGAGATAAAGGTTGCAGCGCCGGACGGCTTCTGTTAGGCCCATGCCGGCGAAAACATCGGTCCGGGCGTTGATGATAAAATCTTTGTCCAGCCCGTCCCTGACCATGGCGCAGGCCCTCACCTTCCCGGCCATTTCCTCGGCCGGGATGACCTCCTTGCCGGCCATGTGGCCGCACCGCTTGGGGAAAACCTGGTCCTCGATGTTCATTCCGGCCAGGTCCATGGCGATCAGGCGCTCCGTGATCCAGGCCGCGTTGACGGCGTTGCCGCCGCCGGTGTCGATGTCGGCCATGACGGGGATCTTGACCGCCTGGGCGATGTTCCAGGAGATGTCCAGAACGTCCTTCATCCGGAGAAGCCCGACATCGGGCTTGGCGATATAGGACCCGGCCAGGCCGTAGCCCGAGATCTGGATGGCCTCGAAGCCGGCCTTCTCGATGACCTTGGCGCTCAGGGCGTCATGGCACCCGGGGACGGCCACGGCCCGACGCTCCATGATGGCTTTTTTCAAGATGGTCGTTTTTTTCATGTTTGATGACTCCTTTTCACGAAAAAATACCCTCACATTCTAGCGTATTCGCCGCCTCGGGAAAAGGGGGGGACCGAGCGAGGGCTCGGGCGGCGCGCGCCGCGGCCCAGGCCGGGGTCGTCTATTGGCAGGACATGCGGTAGAGACTGTTGCCCTTGTTGTCGTAGATGATGAAGGCGGGAAGGTCCCGGACCCGGATCCTGCGCACGGCTTCCATCCCCAGGTCCGCGAAGTCCACGACTTCGGACTCCAGGATGTGCTCCTTGGCCATGAGCGCGGCCGCCCCGCCGATCGTCCCCAGGTAAAAGCCGTTGGAGAGGCGGCAGGCTTCGATGACGGCCTCGGCCCGGTTGCCCTTGGCCAGCGTCACCCGCGAAGCGCCGGCCTTCATGAAATCGGCGATATATCCGTCCATGCGCTGGGCGGTCGTCGGCCCGAAACTCCCGGACGGCAGGCCCCGGGGCGTCTTGGCCGGGCCGGCATAATACACCGGATGGGCCCGGAAGTAGGCCGGGAGAGGACGGCCCTCGTCGAGCATCTTCTTGAGCCGGGCGTGGGCGATGTCCCTGGCCACGATGAGCGTTCCGTTGAGGACGAGCCGGGTCCCGACGGAGTATTGAGAGAGATCCGCGATGATCGCCTCGATGGGCCGGTCCAGGTCGATCGGGATGCCGGGACCGAAATCGAGCTTTTCGAGCCTGGCCAGGAAGCGGCCGGGGTTCCGGTCGAGCTTTTCCAGGAAGACTCCGGCCCGGGTGATCTTGCCCTTGATATTGCGGTCGGCGTTGCAGCTCACGCCGATGCCGACCGGGAGCGAGCCCGCGTGTCGCGGCGCCCGGATGACGCGGGCCTCGAGGGCGAAATACTTGCCCGTGAACTGGGCGCCCAACCCGTTGGCCCGGGCCAATTCCAGAACTCTCGCCTCCCAATCGAGATCGCGATAGGCAGAGCCCTTTCCCGTCGGCACGGTCGTCAGGTCGTCCAAGTATCCCGCTGAGGCCAGCTTCACCGTTTTCAAGGTCATCTCGGGCGACGTCCCGCCGATGACGACGGCCAACCGGTAGGGCGGGCAGGCGGCGACGCCGATGGCCTTGATCTTTTCCCCGAGGAAGCCGGCCAGGCTCTGCTCGCTCTGCAGGAGAGACTTGTTTTCCTGGTAGAGGCTGGTCTTGTTGGAGGACCCGCCGCCCTTGGCCACGAACAGGAACCGGTATTCGCTTCCCGGACGAGAGTAAATATCGACTTGCGGAGGGAGGTTCGTCCCGGTATTCTCCTCGTCGAGCATGCCGAGCGGCGCCACCTGGGAATACCGGAGGTTGTTCCTGGCATAGGCCTTGAAGACGCCGCGGGCGAGATAGCGGGTGTCGTCGGCACCGGTCAGGACGGCCTCGCCCTTGTAAGCCACGACCGTGGCCGTCCCCGTGTCCTGGCAGGTCGGGAGCTCCCCCTCCGCGGAGATGGCCGCGTTGCGAAGCAGGGCGCCGGCCACGAAACGGTCGTTCTCGGAGGCCGCAGGATCGCCGAGGATCGCGGCCAGGTTCTCGAGATGGCGCGTCCTGAAGAAGAAGGCGACGTCCGTGAACGCCTCCTCGGCCAGGAGCGTCAGGGCCGCCGGCTCCACCCGGAGGAAGGTCCGGCCGCCGCTTTTCATCGTCCGGACGCCGTCCCTGATCTTCCGGTATTTGACGGTTTCCCTTTTCATCGGGAACAGGGGGTCTTGGGAAAAGCGGGGCATGGCGGCTCCCTTCAGTCCTGGATTTCCATGGATTCGTTGATGTCTTCGAAGCCCGCGATCTCCTTGTAGCCGACCATGCCGACGAGCATGTACTCGTTGGTGAGATAGTTGAACTTGAACTCCTTGAGGAGGCGGAAGGCCTCGATCTGGCCCGTGCTGTGGACGTGGGTCCGCGGGCCCGTGCAGAAGATTTCCGTGTCGCCGACCCGGATCGCGTCTTCCCCACCCGGCGAGATGGGAAGATTCTGGGAGATGACGTCCTTGACCTTGGCCTCGAGCTCGTGCAGGTCGATGTCGGGCCGCTCGGGAAAGTTGATGACGAAGCCGTGCCGGACGTCGGAGTGGAGGACCTGGCTCTTGTAGTGGTAGTCGCGCTCGAGGATGGAGACCGTGATGTCCTCGGCCGAGTGGGCCATGAGGCGGTACTTGATGGTCTTGTCCACGATCGCCTTGATGTTCTGGGGGAAGGGCCCGAAGATCGAGGGCCGGGCCACGAGGATCTCCTCGCCCAGCCCGATGAGGACCTGGGCGTTCATCCCCAGGGCCTCGTAGATCAGGTCGAAATGCTCGACGACGACCCGCCGGTTGGCGAGGACGGCGTTCCGGATAGCCTCCTTGATCTTGTATTTCTGCTTGAAGGCGAGCTCGTAGCGGATATCGACATGAAAAGTGTGTCCGGAAAAAAAATCTTCCGAAGAGAATCCGTAGAGGGGGGTGGGCTTGACGTTTACGCCTTCGTCGTCGTTGGTCAGCTCGAGCCCCGGAAAGAGGCCCCGGATGAGGGTCGACTTGCCCGACCCTTCCGAGCCGATGATCCCGATCAGGAAGTCCGTCGGCGTCAGGTAGCGCCGAGAGATCTCGTTCGCGACCATGTAGAGCCGCTGCCTCCCCCGCGGGGCGTAATAGGCGGCGTAGATCAGCGTGTCGTTCCTGGCCGTGGCGAGGTTGTACATGGCGGCCTCCTCGGCTAGAAGGTGATGTCGAAAAGGGGCGCGTGCTGCTGGGCCCCGTAGATATCGGTCTCGCCGGGCGCGCCCGAGGGGATCCGCCGCCGCAGCGTGACCTTGACCGCGTGGCTCGGCTCGAAGTAGACGACCCTGAGGATATCGCTCTTGGGGACGCGGTAGAGGCGGGAGATGAGCGCCGCATTGATGATGCGCCTCTTCTTGAAAAGCTCGTAGAACTCCCGGTCCTTGAACATGATGTCCAGGGTCAGCTCGTACGGCCCCGAATTCTTGGAGCGGATGACCTTGGCGGCTTCGAGGATGTTTCTTTTCATCGTAGCTCCTCGTCCTCAGAAAACATGGACCTTCGACGGGAACCCGTCCGGGTCGTCAAGTTCCATCAGGTGATAAAGCGAAAATTCGTACATCCGCCCCATGGTGATGTCCGAAGGCGAAAACGGGAAAGCCAGGTTCCCCGCCGTGGAGATCCGGCCGGGATAGCCGTAGTGAAGCAGCGTAGACCGGGTCACGGAAAGCAGGGCCTCCGCCTCCTCCGGCGTCCGGCCCAGGGCCTCGATGAGGATGCCCAGCTCGTGGGCCGGCGCGTCGCGGTGGGGCTCCAGCTCGCCCATGACGCCGTCCTTGCCGTACACGTGGAAGAAGACGCGGCCGCGGTTGCCTTCTTTTTTCAGCATGGCCCGGACCTGCCCCTCCACGCTCTTCAGGATCGCGTCGATCCCCGCGATCATGATGGGGTCCCTGACGCCGGCGATGGTGATGGCCCGGTAGCCGGTGGGGCGGGCGCCCTCGAGCTTGATGAAGTACTTCTCCGTAGGGACGAACCGGCTGCCGCGGACCTCGACCCGGCCGCCGCCGATGTCGGTGAAAGAGCAGCCGGTGAGGTCGATCTCGCCGCCCGGCCCGGGCAGATGATAGGGGTCCGTCTTTTCATAAAGGGTGTGGGCGGCCGTGGATTCGGGGGTGAAGCGCCGGGCGGGCGAAAGGGCCTCCAGGATGAAGGAATCCTGCCTCAGGGTCCCCAGGGCGCAGTCCGACCCGGACCCCGGCGTCGCGGCGATGGCCGCGCACTCGAGGATCTTGCCGAGATGGAGGGCCAGGCCCGGGTTGTAGCCGCGCATGATCGGCAGGGCGGCGAAGACGGCCGGGTCATAGCACCGGCCGGCGAGGACGACGTCGCATTTTTTCTTGAGCAAACGGATGATCGGCTCGATGCCCATCTGGCCGACGATGTATTCGGTCTCGAGAACGGCTTCGCGAGTCAGGTTTGGAACGAACGCCAGCGGCTTGACCCTGCCGCGCCTCATGGCCCTGAGAACAGTTTCCTTCTTGAAGTCGGCGTAGACGACGCCGAGGCGGAAATGGAGCTTCTCCTCCCGGGCGATCTCCCGGATGATCTCCAGGCACCACTCCGTGTGGGGCCGCGCCCCCGAGCCGCCGGCCGACCCGACGACGACGGGGATCTTTCGGCGGACACCTTCGGTGATCATGTACCGCAGGTCCCTCTTCACCCCCGCCCGGCTGGTGAAGGACTTGCCGACGCCGAGGTAGTAGGGGCCGGGGTCGGTCGAGCCCGCGTCGGCCGCGATGAGGTGCGGCTTCCGGCGGAGGCCGTTCCGGAAGGACGATTCGGGGAACCCGTAGCCGAGGATGGCCGTGGTCGACAGGATCCGGAACTCGGGGAGTGTTTTTCCTCGGGGTTTATCCATTGGACTTCACTTTCAGGACCTGGATCGTCCTTTCCATCTCATTATTCACAATCATGTAGCCCTCGTCAAAACCCATCCCCGGCTTGGCCAGCATGCGCATCGGCCGGGCCGCCAGGGCGACGTGGACGCAGGCGACGGCCGAGACGTCCGTCTCGTTGCAGGTGCCGCCCTGGTAGGCCTCCATGCCGCGGTCCTTGCAGTAAAGGACGCTCTCGACCACGTTCTGGATCCCGCCGAGGTCGGGCGTCTTGATCTGGACCATATCGCAGCAGGCGGCGTCCGTGAACTCACGGATGTCCTCCAGGGTGTTGCAGTGCTCGTCGGCCACGATCTTGACGGACGACCCGAGCGCCTTGAGCCGCCGCCGGATCCGGCCGAGGGCCTCGATCTGGCGGGGCTTCTCGTCCATGTCCACGGGGCCCTCGATGTAGAGGGGGAAGCCCCCGGCGTCCTTTTCGAGGGAGGCCATGTAGTCGGCGATCTTGTCCATGTCGTAATCGAAGGCGATGCCGATCGTGCCGTAGACGTCGATGTGGAGGTCCGGGTGGTAGGACGGCCGGCCCCGGAGGGCGACGATGCGCCGGGAGAGCCAGCGGATATAGGTCCGGAGCTTCTCGCCGCGGCGGCCGAGCTTCTCCTCGACGTTATTGATGAGGGCGTGGGGCAGGACGTCGACTTCTTTGAGGATCATCTTGTCGGCGTTGGTGTAACGGTCGTCGCCGCTCTGGCCGAAGATCGGCACCCGCCTGGCGATGACGGGCAGGCCGTACTCCTCGCAGACGACCTCGCATTTCAGCTTGTGCTCGGCTTTGGCCCGGGCGTCGAGGAAGGCCTGCGACAGGCCGTAGCGGATCGCCGTGTGGAGGCGCCGCCCCCGGAAGGTCATCTCCTCGAAGCGCCCTGCCAGGTCGCGAAAGCGGCCGACGGCGAGGCCTTCGAGCTTCGGGGCGATGGTCTTCTTCAGGAAAGGCAGGTAGGCCCCGGCGAGGAAAAGGGGATCGCGGCCGCCGACTCCCGAATACTGGACCGCGGCGCAATCGCCCACGGCGACCTGTCCGTCCTCGAGGAGGAGAAGGACAGAGACACACTCCCCCGCGACCCGGATGCGGGGGAATCCCGGCGTCACCGGCTTTGCCTTGTAAATGAAACCGTCGTGGGCCGCGTTCTTCTTGATGGCCCTCTGGTCGTCGAAGAAGAAGGCGGATTTTCCCGGAGCGAAGATCGCTTTCTTGATTTTCATCTCGGCCTCCCGATCAATTTTCCCTTGCTGACGGCGTAGATGTCGTCGGTCACCATCTGGAACGATATCTCCCGCCCCTCGGCCCTGGCCCGCTCGCCGAGCTTCTCCCGGTGATAGGCTAGGATGTCGTTGGTCAGCGGCAGGTTCCCCTTGTGGAAGATGCGGAGGAAGCCCTCGTTGTCGCGCATGGGCAGCACCTTGCCGAGGTTGTAGATGGAGGGGGCGAAGGGGACGTCGAGGACGCCGGCCTGGAACGCGGCCACCGTCCCGGCGGCGATGTCGCCGCCGCCGAGCTCGTAGACCTTGTCCACGAGCGAGCGGACCTCGCGCTTGATGATCTCCACTTCCCTCCGGATCGTCAGGCTGTCGAACAGGCGCTGGTCGGCGAGCATGCTCACGATCTGGCGAGTGGCCCGGAGCCCCTGGGCGTTGGCCTCCTTGGTCGGGATGCCCATGGCCTCGTGGGGGCTCTTGACGATGATCTTCTCGGGCCTAGCGAAGGCGGCCACGACGGCCCCCCAGGCGATGACCGAGAAGGCCTTGGCCTCGTCCTCGGGGAAGCCGCCCATCCACTGATGGAAGACGGTCGTGAATTCGTAGTCCTCGAAAGCGGCCCGCCGGAAATATTCCTCGGCGAGCTCGTTGAGGGACGTGACGGCGGCGATATCCTGGAGGATGTTCCCGGCCTGACCGTACCCGAGGGTGATGGACTTGACGCCCTGCTCGAGGGCCAGCAGCCCTTCGATGATGCCGATCGCATGGCTGATGAACGGCGGGACCAGGGTCCCGGTCAGGGGCCCGAACGGCTCCCGGTTGATCCGGACGCCCTGCTCTTCGTAGAGGCCGACCAGGCGGTCCACGTACTGCCAGTCCTTGATCGACTTCTCGAGCGGCACTTTCTTGGCGTAGGGGATGTTGTAGGAGATCCCGCCGCCCTCGAAGCTCGTGAAGCCCGCGGCCAGGGTAATCTCCGCAAGGAGTCTCGCGTCCGGCGTCCCGTGGCGGACCTGGATGGGGCTGACGACGCTGTCGACGACACGCCGGCAGCCGTCCAGCCCGTGGTTGACGGCCGGGAAGCCGTTGAGGAGCGAGGTCCCGGCGCCCTGGGACTTTTCGATCCCCTTCTGGGCTTCTTCATACCGGTTCTGCCGCGTGTAGGCGTCGATCGTCGTCGGCAGGAGGTCGGCCTCTCCCTCGGTCTCGAGATAGCGGAGGAGCTTGATGTGCTCGTCGACGAGGGCCACCCCGGCCCGCGGCTGGAGGAGGATGAGGCCCTTCTCCCGGGCGTTCTTCATGACCGCGGAGAACCTCTTCTCCTCGGGGACCGTCCGGTGATAGCGGACGCCGTCTTCGATCCTCACTCCCCGGCCCGTCGGCCAGGTCGCGAGCACCTCGCTCCGGATGGCGTCGAATTCCTGGGGTTGAACCTTGGCATTCTTGATCATCTCGTTATCCTTTGTTCGGCAATTCCGTCAGTCTGGAAAGGGCCAGGGCCACCGCCTCGACGGGATGGTCCTCGGCCAGGTTCCCGACGAGCGGGAAAAGCGTCCCGCCGTCCGCGTAGAAAACGGGCGCTGCGGGGGCGAGCTTCAGCTCTTCCCCCCGCGAGGCCAAGCGTCTGAGCGGCGCCCGCATGACCGTGCTCTCCCGGCACCGCGAGAGATAGCCCCCGCTGCCGATGACGGCCTTGACCCGCCGGAGATCCTTGCCTGTCTGGACGAAGACCTTGCCCTGGGGCGTATAGGCTTCGCGCCAGACGCCGATGTGACGGAGGGCCGCGTGAAACACGCAGGCCTCGGCCAGGATCCGGTCGAGCGTCTTCTCAGTCTCCCCCGTCGGGAGATAGCCGGTGTCGGCGGAGACCTTGGCCACGAAGCTCTCCATGGCCGGCTCCTGAAGCCCGGCCCGGCCGAGCCCTTCCAGGATGTCCTCCCGCGCGGAGTCCCAGAGTGTCCGGGCCGACACGCGGAGGCCAAGGTCGCCCTCGACGGTGCGCTTGACCCTGGGCTCGCGGACCCCCTTGAGAACAACCGTGTCCGTTTCCAGGAAGGATTCCGTATTGGAATAGACGTCTGTCGTGGCGCCGCCCATGTCGATGACGCAGATGTCGTCCCAGTCCGGCCGGACGAGCGGGATGGCCGCGACGAGCTCGTAGACGCCGAGAGGCGTCGGCTTGGGCCGCGTGCCCAGGGCGTGAACGATATCGGCCAGCCCGCGACCGGCGACGATCCGGTCGAGAAAAATGTCGCGGATCTTTTCCCGGACCGGTTCGAGGTTCATCTGGCCGATCTCCGGCATGAGGTTTTCCGCCACGAAGACGCTCTTCCTCCTCAGGATCTTCGCGACCCGGGCGGCGGCGGCCCGGTTCCCGGCAAAAATGACCGGCGTCTCGACCTCCGAGGCCGCCAGGCGCTTCGCGTTCTCGAGGAGGTAGGCGGTGTTCCCGCCGTCCGTCCCGCCGGCGAGAAGGATGATATCGGGCGGGGCGGACTCGAGGTCGGTGACATCCTCTTCGGTCAGCGAGAATGAGAAGGCCTTGACGACTTTCCCTCCGGCGGACATGGCCGCGAGCTTCGCCAGATGGAGGGTCAGGTCGGGGACGAGACCGATGGCGGCGATGGCCAGGCCGCCCTTGGCCGAGGACGAGAAATAGACCGGGACATCGCCCGGCACTTCGCCGAGCGTCGTCCCCGGCGGGAGTCCGAGGAGCGCTGTTAGGACCCGGAGAAATCCGTTCGCCAGGCCGTCCTGGGTGGTCGGGGTCTCCCGCATCTCGAGCACGGCGGACGCCGGGCCGTCGAGGGCGAAGAGCGCCCCCTTCGTCCAGGTGGAGCCGATATCGATGCTGACGGCTTTTCTCATGATCGAACCGCCCTCCGGCGACGCTTGGGCCTCATCCCTCCCCGAAGCTCGTCCGGATATCCTGGCGCAGCAGCCCGGCGGCCTGCTTGAGGTCGGAATCGGCGGAAAAGACACGGTCGAACCCCATGTTGCGGTATTTCGCCTCGACCTCGGCAAAGGGGGTTTTTCCGACGACCAGGTTCCCCCCGGCATATAGGATGATCTTGTCCAGCCCCTTTTCGACACAGAGGTCGCGTAGGCCCTGGCAGTCGATCTCCCCGTGCCCGTAGAGCGACGAGATCAGGATGGCCCTGGCGTCGGTCTCGATGGCCGCGTCGATGAACTCGAGCGGGGAGACCATGACCCCGAGGTTCACGACGCGGAATCCCTCGCCGGTGAAGAAGACTTCCAGGATCCTGTTGCCGACCGAGTGACAGTCGGCGCCTATGACTCCGAGGACGACGGTCGGGCCGGACATGTTCGTCTTCCCCATCACCGGTTGAGGAGCTGGCCGATGCGCTCGTCCACGTGCAGGAGCGAGCCGCGCTCGATCTGATAGTCGAAGGGGATGACCTTGCCGCCCCGCTCGGTGAACGCCTGGACGGCCGAGACGTTCTCCCGACGCCTCTGGAGGAGGTGTCCGGGCGGCACGAAAACGACGTCCAGGCTTTCCAGGAACCGGGGGAGCTTCTCTTCGTCGCGGATGAAGAGATGGGCCACAGGGCCGGAGGCGAGGTCGAGGTCCTTGAGCCTCTCGGTCACGATCCGGAGGAAATATTCGCTCTGGCAGACGACTCCCAGGCGCTGGCCGCGGCCGAGCCCGGCCATCTCGATGATCGTTTCCTGGCTCGGGGACACGGCCACCTGAAGGATCCTGGACTGGAGGTTGGGCAGCCTGCCCAGGAGCTCGGAGTAGTGGTTGGTCGTCGTCAGGATAAGGTCGAAATCCTTCAGCCGCTCTTCCGGTTTGGGGTCGGCCGCCAGCTCGTCGAGGAGCATGGGCGTCACCTTGATCCGGGACAGGAACCCGAGCTGCCTTTCGAAGATGGCCAGGGCCTCAGGGACGTCATCGACGGCGGCCACGTGAAAATTCTCCAGGCGCTCCTCGCGCTCCATGATCTTAAGGTCAACGATGGTCTGGACCTCCCGATAAGAGAATTTCATGTTCTTGAGCTCGTCGAGAAGGCGGTCGATGAGGGCCACCGCGCGCTCTTTCCGGCCTGCCGGGAAAACGTCCTGGCGCGACGAGACGAAACTGCCGCGGCCCTGCACCGCCTCGATGATCTTGTCGCGGGACAGGGCCTCGTAGGCCCTCTTGATCGTCCCCCGGGCGATCTTGAGCTCGGCCGCGAGGTCCCTTTCGGCCGGAAGCTTGTCGCCCGGTTTGAGCTCGCCGCTCCGGATGAGAGACGTGACCTGCTGGATGATTTGCCTGTAGGCGGGAGCTTGGCTTTGCTTGTCGATGCTGATTTTGGTTGACATGGTCCATTCGCTCCTTTATGGTCTAGTCCATTATAGACCAATAAAAATCAGATTGCAAGTGGTATATATTTTCGTGTACAATGGACTATCTATAAGGCAAGGGAGACTCAAGCCGTGACGCGCGCTGAATCAAAAAAGTCCGGTCCCCCCGTCCGCGGACTGAAAACCCTCCTCAGGGAGTGGTCCACTCGGGATTCCGGCGGGAGGCCGCTCGGGACGGTCGCCGCCGATCTCGTGGCCGCGGCCCAGGCCGCTTCCTCCCCGGGAAAGGCCCGCCCCATCGGCCGCGAGCTGGCCCGCGAGTTCCTGAACACGACCGGCGACCCCCGCTTTCTCCGGGTCCTCGGCGAAGGCCTGCCGGAGCGCTGGGCCGAGGCCGCTTTCCGTCTTATCCAGGCCTCAGGCTACTCGCTGAACGTCCTCTTCTCGAGCCGGGTCAGGGAGATCCCGCGGCGGGTCCTCTTCCAGGACATGTCCAGGCCCCTTCCCTCTCAGTGGACGTACGAGGAAGCGGACCGCCACGTCCGGGAGATCGCCGGCGCTTTTTATTCCCTGGCCGCGGCTGACGGGGTTCGGCCTCGCGTGGCCATCTTTTCCGAGAACCACTTCGAGACTGCCTGCGCCGACCTGGCCTGCCTTTTCTTTGACATCCTGGTCACGCCGCTCAATCCACATTTCCGTCCGGACGACCTGAAATGGATCTTCGACAGGCTGGACATCAATATCGCCGTCACCGACACGGCCGAGCGGGCCGCCGCTCTGGCGGAGCTCCGCGGCCGGACCGCCCGGAAATTCCGGATCCTGGTCGTGGAGCCCGGACTAAGGCCGGCCGACGACGGCACGCTTTTTCTCGGAGAATTCTGCAAGCGCCTGAGCCTCCGCCAGGTCGACGCCATCCTGGCCGGCCGGAAGAGGTTCAAGCTCAATGAGGTCGCCACGGTCATGTTCACCTCGGGCAGCACGGGGGCGCCGAAGGGCGTTTCCTTTTCCATTTATCAACTCGTCGCCAAGCGGTTCGCCCGGGCGGCCGCCCTGCCCGCCGTGGGCGAGGACGAGGTCTTCCTGAGCTTCCTGCCGCTCTACCACACCTTCGGCCGCTACTTCGAGATGCTCGGGGCGATCTATTGGCGCGGGACGTACGTCTTCGCCGGCAACCCCTCGGCCGAGACCCTGCTCTCCCTTTTTCCCAGGATCAACCCGACGGGTTTCGTCAGCGTCCCCGTCCGCTGGGCCCAGCTGCACGAGAAATGCCTGGAAAAGCTCGACGGCCTGCCGCCGGACGCCGACCACGCCCAGGCCCTCCGCCCGGTCATCGGGACGAGGCTTCGCTGGGGGCTGTCCGCGGCCGGCTACCTGGACCCCCGGGTGTTCCATTTCTTCGAACGGAACGGAATCGCGATCTGCAGCGGCTTCGGCATGACCGAAGGCACCGGGGGGATCACTATGACCGTCCCGGGCCGCTATGAAGAGAACGCGCACGGGCTTCCTCTTCCCGGGACGCGGGCCCGGCTGGCGGCCGACGGCGAGCTCCAGGTGAGCGGGCACTACATCGCCCGCTACCTCGAAGACAAGGGCCCGGGGGATATCATTCCTTACCCGAAGAGCCCCAAGACCGACTTCTGGCTGGCCACGGGCGACGTCTTCCGGGTCCTGCCCAGCGGCAACTATGAGATCGTCGACAGGATCAAGGACATCTACAAGAACAACCGCGGCCAGACGATCGCCCCCCGCAAGGTCGAGAGCAAGTTTGCCGGCGTCCCCGGGATCAAGCGGACCTTTCTCGTCGGCGACGGCCGGCCGTACAACGTCCTTTTTGTCGTCCCAGATCGCGGGGATGAGGTCCTCCGGTCGGCCCTCAAGGGGGCCAACGAGCGCAGCTATTTCCGCCGGATCGTCAGCGCCGCCAACATGGACCTCGCTCCCTATGAGCGGGTGATCAACTTCGCTGTCCTCGAACGGGACCTCGACCCGGCGAAGGGAGAGCTGACGGTCAAGGGGTCGTTCAACAGGAAAAGGATCGGGGCGAATTTCGCCGGCCCGATCGAGGAGCTCTACCGGGCGAGCTTCGTCGACCTCGTGGGAAGGGATGTCCGGGTCCGGGTGCCCCTCTGGCTCTACCGCGACCTGGGGATCCTCGAGGACGAGATCGTGCTCGAGAACGACGGGCTCCACGACGTCAACCGGGACCTGCGCCTTCCGCTCCGGAAAGGCCCCGACGGGACATGGCTCGTCGGCGACCTGGAGTACGAGGTCACGGGCAGCGTCATCGACCTCGGGGTTTTCGCCCGCCAGCCGTATCTCTGGGTCGGCAACCCGGCCCTCATCCGCTTCTGCCCTTGCAAGGAAGGCTGGGACGTCCCCGTGGAGCCCGTTTCCGAGAGGGTGAATCTGCCCTGGGAGCGGCGGAAAATCTACGCCCCGGAAGAGCTGCCGAAGCCGCCGGGGATCAGGGACCCCGGGGTCCTCCGGCTCAACACCCTGTTGTCCCTGGCCCTCTTTTCGGGCCCGGCCGAGGCCGCGGCCGCTCTGGGCGAGGTCGAGGGGCTTTTCGGCGAATCGGAAAACCTCCGTGTTTCGACGCTCATCCGCCGCCGTCTGGAAGCGCTGGCCAGGCATCCGGAGGAGCGGGTCCGGTGCTGGGCTTACAGGCTGCTCCTTCTCGACGAGCCCAAACCCGGCTACGGCGAGTCGCTGCCGGCCTTCGTCCAATCGGGTCTGCCGTTCCTCAACGAGGAGAGCATCGAGCGCATCGTCTCCTCCAAGCTCGGCCAGGGCCGTTTCGATTCCCTGCGGCAGCGCATGTGCGCTTACCGGGAGAAGCTCGAATGGCCGGCCTCCGCGCCCATCCGCGGGCAGATCGAGAGGATCCTGCGGCTGTTCGTCGATTTCGCCCGGGTCCACCCGCCTTATCACAGCAGCGTCCGGGCCGAGCTCGCGAGCTGGGTCCTGCATAAAAGCGACCCGGTCCTCTCGGAGAAAGCCCGGGCCCTCCTCGATGAGCTCAACCGGGATTTCGAGGCCCATGTTTCCGAGGGGGCCCCGGCCCTCGGCCGCGAAGACTGGGAGACCCGGATCGTCTTCGAGGACGGCATCGGGCCCGACGAATCCGCCAGTCTTCTCGGGATCTTGACCGACCCCCTCTTTCTCCGGCAATCCGTCCTCCTCGCCTACGAGCGGGAGCGCTTCAGCCCGGCGGAGATCGCGGCCGGGGGAGTCTGGGTGTCCAGGGTCCCGACCTCCGCCCGCCGGCCCCACTACCGGGTGAGCGTCAACACCCGGACGGGAAGGCACTTCGACCTCCGTCTCGTTTTCGGGGAGGAGTGGCGGACCCCGGAGGGAACGGAAACCATCCTCTGGCTCATCGCCCTGGCCAATTACCCCTACGGCCGGAGGATCCTGCCCCTGCCCGGCGCCTGGCGCCCCGACCTGGGAGCCATGACCTGGCGGTATTCGGGCGATCTCACCGTCTGGGAGAAGATCCGCGAACTCTCGAGCCGCAGGGAGAAAGACTTGGGCCCGCCGCCCCCCCAGGTCTGGCGCAAGCTGTTCATCGACGCCTTCGCCGCCTTCTTCCGGGCCGCCGATTACGGCGGGTTCCAGATCGTCCCGGGGCCCGTCTCACCCTTCAACGTCATCGTTCCCGAGGACGATTTTGAGGAGGCGGCGGTCATCGCCTCGCTCGAGGGCTGGCGTCCCTACGACGGACCGCTCTCCCTCGTCCGGCCCATGCTCGACAACTTCTACAGGAAAGCGGCAGCCGGCTATCCCTGGGTCATCAAGTTCCTGGACGTGACCTGGATCTTCGACGCCTGCTTTGAAGCCCTCGGTCACGAGAAGGCAGGGGCTTTTCTCGACCGTCTCTCTCAGGACTTGGCCGATGAAGCTCTCCCGGGCCCGGAAGTCAAGGACCTCCGGGCCGCGCTCGATTCCTACCTGGATTATTTCCGCAAGAATTTCATGGTCCCGATCCCGGCCCTTAACGCGATCAACAAGTACAAGGACTGGGAGATCTCCCGCGCTCTGGCGCCGCCCCAAGCCCGGGAAGAGAAGATCCTGGAGCTCATCGAGGGATACGGGCTCGGCCGCTATCCGGAAATCGTCCGCTATTACTTCTACCGGCACACGTATTTCGCGGGACTCGGCGGCCGGGTCTGCACGGCTTTCGACCGCCTTCTCGACCGGATGGGGGAAGACGCCGGGAAACCGGCCGTCCAGCTCCTCGAGCTCTCGGACCTCCAAGCGGTGCTCAAAGAGGACGAGGACCGGCGAGTCTTCAGCAAAATGGTCTTCCCGGGCCTGCCCAGCAGCCCGTCCCTCGACATCGTGAAGCTCGGCGACGAGGCCGGCCGGCACGTCGTCGTCCACTCCCGGATCACCGACGCCGAGGGCGGCGCCTACACGTTCAGCGAGACGCTCGACCCGGCGGACATCGGGCAGATCTACCGCCTCTTTTTCAAGGAAAATTATCCCAAGGTCATCTCCGAGAAGGACCGCCACTACGTCGTCAAGGACGCGGAGGAGCGGGTCGTCGGCGGCCTGTGCTACCACGTCATGTACCACAACGTCGTCTTCATCGACGCCGTCGTGGTGTCCTCGCCCCTCAAGGGCCGCGGGATCGGGCGGGCCATGCTGGACGATTTCTGCGGCCGCATGGCCAGCCACAACGTCACCGTCGTCCTGACCCATTTTTTCCTGCCGGAATTCTTTCTCAAGGCCGGATTCAAAAAGGACAAGCGCTGGGGTGCCCTCGTCAAGTATCTTTGAGGGCGCGTCCCGTTTGACATCGGCTTTTTGAAAAGATATACTTCCCTCCTCGATTCTCAGGATAACGCGTTGATAATCATGGAGATGGCTGGATCCGGCGACGGGCCCGCGGAGAGACGTGAGGCATGATCTCGGCGGCTGACCGTTGGGTCGAAGAGCAGGAGCGGCTGGCAAAACCGGCCCGCGTTTACTGGTGCGACGGCTCGGAGGGCGAGGCCTGGCGTCTCCTCGAGATCGGCCTGAACGAGGAGCGGTTGAACGGCCCCGTTTTCCAGAAGCTCAATCATAAGGCCTGGCCCACAGCCTACCTTCACCGCAGCAATCCGACCGACGTCGCCCGGACCGAGAAAGTGACCTTTGTCTGCCATTCGAGCCGCGACGCCTCCGGGCCGAACAACAACTGGATGGACCCGGCCAAGGCCAAAAAAATGATGGCCAAGCTTTCGGACGGCTGCATGGCCGGCCGGACCATGTACATCATTCCCTACATGATGGGCCACCCCGACTCGCCCTACGCCAAAGCCTGCCTCATGGTCACGGATTCGAGCTACGTCGCGGTCAGCATGCGGATCATGACCCGGATCGGGACTCCCATCCTCGACAAGCTCCGCAACCGCGAGGATTTCATCAAGGGCTTCCACTCGATCGGCGACCTCGACCCCAACCGCCGCTACATCATGCACTTCCCAGAGAAAGGGCTCGTCTGGAGCGTCGGTTCGGGCTACGGCGGGAACGCCCTCCTCGGCAAGAAGTGCGTCTCGCTCCGGATCGGCTCCTACCTCGGTTACCGGCAGGGATGGCTCGCCGAGCACATGGTCATCATGGGCATCGAGGACCACCGCGGCAATGTCACCTACGTCACGGCCGCCCTGCCGAGCGCCTGCGGCAAGACGAACCTGGCCATGATGGAGTCGGCCCTGCCCGGCTTCCGGGTCTGGACGCTCGGCGACGACATCGCCTGGCTCAACATCGGGCCCGACGGGCGGCTGTGGGCCATCAACCCCGAGGCCGGCTACTTCGGCGTCGCCCCCGGGACCTCGATGAAGACCAACCCCAACATGATGCGGACGATCCGGCGGGGCGCCTTCAACCCGACCCTGTTCACGAACGTCGCCCTGGACACGGACACGAACGAGCCCTGGTGGGAGGGCATCGACGGCCCGGTCCCCCCGCACCTCCTCGACTGGCAGGGAAAACCCTGGACACCGGCCTCAGGCACGAAAGGCGCGCACCCCAACTCGCGGTTCACGGCCGCGCTCATCAACTCCCCGATGCTCTCGAAAGAATATGACAATCCCCGGGGCGTCCCCATCTCGGCCATTATCTTCGGCGGTCGGCGGACCCAGCTCATTCCGCTCGTCGTCGAGAGCTTCAGCTGGGCCCATGGCGTCTTCCTGGGCGCGCGGATGGGCTCGGAAACGACGGCCGCGGCCACGGGCCAGGTCGGGGTCGTCCGGCGCGACCCGATGGCCATGCTCCCCTTCTGCGGCTACAACATGGCCGACTACTGGCGCCACTACCTAAACATGGGGAACCGGCTGACCCGGCCGCCGAGGATCTTCTCCGTGAACTGGTTCCGGGTCGACGAGCGCGGCAAGTTCATCTGGCCCGGGTTCGGCGACAACATGCGGGTCCTCAAGTGGGTCGTCGACCGGGTGAACGGGGCCGTGCCGGCCCGCGAAACCCCCGCCGGTCTCGTGCCCAGGGTCGAGGACCTCGATATGACCGGCCTCAGCCTGCCGAAGGACAGCCTCGAGAAGCTCTTCGCCGTCGACATGAGGGAATGGAAGCCGGAGGTCGACGACATCCGGGCCTTTCTCAAGCCCTATCGCAACCGCCTGCCCTCCGAGATCCGCGACGAATTCGAGCGGCTCGAGCGCCAGGTCCGGGCCAAATGAAGCTGGACGCGGCGACATTGATCCACACGTGGGGGCTCCCCACCGCGACCTTTGTCTACTGTTTCGCGAGCGGCCTCCTGCCCTTCGTCAACGCCGAGGCCTTCCTGGTCATCATCTCCTCGGCCCTCCTCACGAAATCCCAGCTCCTGATGGTCACGGCCCTCGCCACCCTGGGCCAGATGACGGCCAAGTGCACCATGTATTCCGTGGCCCGGACGTCCTTCAAACACCCGCCCCAAAAATACGAGGACAAACTGGCGCGGGCCCGGGCGAAGCTCGAGGGGTGGCGCTACGGGTCGGGGTTCTTCATCTTCGTCAGCGCCAGCACCGGCTTCCCCCCGCTCTACATCATCAGCATCCTGGCCGGGATGCTCAAGATGAACTTCGTCACTTTCCTCGTCTTCGGGCTGGCCGGGCGGTTCGTCCGGTTCGGGATCGCGCTCCTCTTCCCGCAGCTCCTCAAAAGCCTGTTCTAAAAAGAAGGTGGATCAGCGGTCGATGATGACCGCGATGGCGTACTGAAGCGACGTGCCGTCCTGGAGCTTGACCGGGAGGGTGGAGATCCCGATCCGCCGCAGCGTTGCGTCCTTGAGCCCTTTCCGAAGAAGCCCTCCGATCCCGTCGAGCGTCTGAAACATGAAGAAGAACTCTCCGCGCCGCGGAGCGGTAGGACGGGCGGCGCCGGCCTTTTTCCGCTCGCTGATCAGAAGATCGGCCTGCCGGCAAAGCTCGTCATCGAGCTCGAGGCGCCGGAGGCTCATCCGGGCCCTGATCTCATTCGCGGCCGTGAGGACGATCAGCGTGCGGTCCAGGTCGTCCGGTCCCGCAGTAGGGTCATCGGCGACGAGGAGGGCGCAGACATAATAGGCTCCGCCCGGATATTCGCGGGTCCGGATGAAGCCGATGCCTATCCCCGCCCGTCTGTACCGGCCGAGGTCCGCGTTCGTGAGCGCCGCCGTGATATCGTCCAGGTCCGCGCCCATGGCGAACCGCATAAGGGCCTCCCCGAAGAAGGCCGGCACCGCCGGTAGCTCCCGGCCGGCGGCCCGTTTGAGGGCGTAGCTCTGGGCCGTCTCGTTGAGCGTGTCGAGGAGGACGAGCGGCGGCAGGTTCATCTTTCGCCTGGGCTCGTTCATGGCACGGAGAACGATGCCTCGGGCCTCTTTTTCGTCTCGCCGGACCAGACCGCGGGCGAAGTCCTCGGTGACGAAATAGGAGCCTCCCTTTCCCCGGACGATGCCGATCCCGACCTGGTCGAAGTCGGGGTTCAGGACATTCTCCCGGTGGCCGGGGCTGGCCATGAACGATTGATGGATGGCCTCAGGGACGGAGGTCCCGCTCCGGGCGACGTTCTCCCCGTTGGCGGCGAAAAGGATCCCGGCGTCGACAAGGCGGTCCGTGTAGGATTTTCCCGCGGCGGAGGTGTGCATGAGGATGCCGAGCCGGGCCATTTCCGAGCTCTGCCTCCGGGCCAGCACCGTGAGCGGAGGGAAAGGTTTCAAAGCCGGGAGGTTCCGGGCCGTTCGCTCCCTGTTGAGGACGAGGAACAGCCCCTTCTCCATCTCCTCGGGAGACGGCAGGGCGGCGATTTGTCCGCCGGTCCCGCCCGTGCTGCCGCGAAAGATGGCCGGTTGCGCCCCCCAGGCCGAAAAGAGGACGGCGTACAAGAGGACCCGGCCCGGCTGTTTTTGCCGATCGCCCGCTGCCATGGATGCCACCTCTTCCATTTTCGCCGAAAAAGGGAGAAAAGCAAATCCGCCCGGCTTTCGTTTCGGGCAGGAAGAAATGGGTGTCGGTCATCCCCGATGAACGAACCCTGGGCGAAAAGGGCTCTTCCCCCAATCGGACTTGGCACCGACATGAGGAATTCGGTTATAATGACTCGCGTAGAAAAGAAAGGATGATGGCATCATGAGCGCACGGCCAAAGAAAATCGAGGATTTCCGCAAGAAAGACGACCTTCTCGTGATCACCGGCGCCGGCGGTTTCATCGGCGGGGCCCTGGTCCGCTATTTCTACGACCAGGGTTTCCACAGGATCCGGGCCGTCGACAAGAAGCCCCTTCCCGACTGGTACCAGAGGACATCCGGCGTCGAAAACCTCTGCCTAGACCTAAGCTATCGCGACAATTGCGTCCGGGCCTGCGAGGGCGCCGCCGAAGTCTATCAGCTCGCCGCCGACATGGGCGGGATGGGCTTCATCGAACGCTTCCGCGTCGAATGCCTCCGGAGCGTCCTCATCAACACCCACATGGTCGAGGCCGCCTACAAGGCCGGCGCGGACCGCTACTTTTTCTCCTCCTCCGCCTGCGCCTATAACGTTGAGCTGCAGAAGGATACGCATTCACGGGCCCTCAAGGAGTCGGACGCCTACCCGGCCATGGCCGAGCGCGGCTACGGCTGGGAGAAGCTCTTCTCGGAGATGGTCTGCCAGGAGTACCGGGCCGAGCGCGGGTTCCAGACGTTCATCGCCCGGTTCCACAACGTCTACGGCCCGAACGGCACCTGGGACGGCGGCCGCGAGAAGGCGCCGGCCGCCCTCTGCCGCAAGGTCCTCGAGGCCCGCGACAACGGGAGCTTCGCGGTCGAGATCTGGAGCGACGGGACCCCGACCCGGAGTTTCCAGTTCATCGACGACTGCGTCGAAGGGATCGACATGATCATGCACTGCGACCGGCTCATCGCGACGCCCATCAACCTGGGCTCGAGCGAGCTCGTCTCGGTCAACGAGCTCCTGTCGATCATCGAGGAGGCGGCGGGCTTCAAGGTCAAAAGGAGCTACGACCCGGCGGCGCCGAAGGGCGTCGGCGGCCGCAATTCCGACAACACGATGATCAAGGAGATCCTGGGCTGGGAGCCGTCGACCCCGATCCGCAAGGGGATCGCCAGGACCTACGCCTGGATCGAGGAGCAGTTCGCCCTGCGCAAGGCCGGGAAGCGGACGGTCGTCTAACGGCAGATTGACGTTCCGTTCCCGGACGGCGTATGATTGGGGACGATGTCTGTCGGCAATCCCAACATCCGGAGGGAACGATGTCCATGAATCCCGCCAAAACCGCCTGGGGTCCAATCCTGGTCCTGGGAAGCTTCTGGGGGCTATCCGAAGCGGCCCTCGGCATGTACCTTCGCCAATGCGCCTCGACGGTCTCGGGCTCGCTCATGACCGGCGCGGCCCTCTTCTTCCTGGCCGCCGCCTGGGCGATCTCGCCCCGCCTTCAGGCCATCGCCGGGATGGTCGCCCTGGCTTCGTTCTTCAAGCTTTTTGATGCGATGCTCCTCGGCCTCCCCGTCCTCCACGGCGCCATCGCCAACCCGATCTTCGCCATCGTCATGGAGGGAGCGGCGTTTTTCCTCCTGATCAGCGTCCTTCAAAAAGGCCTGACCGCGAAAACCGCAGGACAGGGGCTCGCGGGAGGCCTGACCGCGCTTCTCGCCGTCAACGCCTTCCCGCTGGTCAGGTTCGCCACCGGGATCGCGGCCTGCAAAGTCCCCGGCACGGCCATCCCCCTTTCTCTCTATTACGCGCCCATCGCCATCATCCTCTCGATCGTTACCGTCCCGGCCGGATTTTGGGCGGGGACGAGGGTCGCGGCGTTTGAAACGCGTCTTTCATCGTCCGCCCCGGCGAAGTTCGGCTGGGTCTCTCCCGCCGCCTTCGTTCTCTGCCTGGCCGCCCTCGCCCTTCTGAGACTGGCCTAACCCGGCCCGACCTTTTTTTCACGGGAGTCCACGATGGAAAAACGATCCGACAAGAAAACTCCCGGCGGCGTCAGCCGCAGGGATTTCATCAAGGGCGTCGGCACCGGAGCGCTCGGGACGGCCGTCCTGCCCGGCCTCTTCGCCCAGGACGCGGTCCAAACAAAAAAGGGCCGTGTCCCGGTATTCGACAAGAAAACGATCACCCTGACCGTCAACGGCACCCCCCAGGCCGTCCTCGTCAGAGCGAACGAAACCCTGCTCGACCTCCTCCGCGACCGGCTCGAGCTCACCGGGACGAAAAGGACGTGCGACCGGGGCGAGTGCGGCGGCTGCACGGTCCTCCTCGACGGGTCCCCCGTCTACGCCTGCATGCTCCTCGCCATCCGGGCGGACGGGAAGAAGGTCACCACCATCGAGGGCCTGGCCCGGGGCGAGAAGCTCCATCCCGTCCAGGAGGCCTTCGTCGAGCACGACGGCTACCAGTGCGGTTTCTGCACGCCGGGCTTCATCATGACGACGTCCGCCTTCCTGGTGAAGAACCCCTCACCGACCCCCGACGAGATCAGGATGGCCCTCTCCGGGAATCTCTGCCGGTGCGGCAACTACGCCAGGATCTACAAGGCCGTGGCCGCCGCCGCCGAAAAGATGAAGGGGGCGTGACATGGAATACAAGTACATCGGGAAATACACGCCTCGAGTCGACGGCCGCAAGATCGTCACCGGGAAGGCCCAGTACACGCACGATATCAGGCTCCGGGACATGCTCATCGGGAAGATCCTGAGATCACCGCACGCCTCGGCCGAGGTCGTCGCGATCGACCTCGGACCGGCCAGGAGCCTCCCCGGGGTCATGGCCGCGATCCCCCTGGCCCAGGGGAAGGTCCACTACGCCGGCGAGCAGGTCGCGGCCGTGGCCGCCGTCGACGATAGGACCGCGGAAAAGGCCCTCGCCCTGATCAAGGTCGACTACAAAGTCCTCCCGGCCGTCGTCGACTGGGAAAAAGCCGGGGAGCCGGGCGCCCCCCAGGTCCGCGACGCAAAGCCGAACGTCGAGAAGTTCAGCGAGGCCGCCCGCGGCGACGTCGAGAAGGGCTTCAAGGAAGCGGACGTCGTCCTCGAACGGACCTACCGGACGAATTTCGAGATCCACCACCCGGCCGAGACGCACGCCAGCGTCGCCTCCTGGGACGGCGACCAGCTCACCGTGTACGATTCGACCCAGGCCGTCCACGGGGTCCACGACGGCCTGGCCCGGGCCCTGAAGATGCCCGCGGCCAACGTGACAGTCATCAAAAGGTATATGGGCGGAGGCTTCGGGAGCAAGCTCGGCCTCAACGAGCACACCGTCGTCGCGGCCCGGCTGGCAAGGGAAGCGGGACAGCCGGTCAAGATCGTCCTCAGCCGGCGCGACAACTCCCTCTGCGTCGGCTATCGCCCCTCCTCCTGCCAGACCTACAAGGCCGGCGTGAAGAAGGACGGCACCCTGACGGCCCTGAGCCTCCTCAATTACGCGAGCGGCGGGACGGATTTCGGGGACGAGGTCCTCGAGCCGACGGTCGACCTTTACAAGTGCTCTAACGTGAAGGTCGAGGAGTTCTCCGTTTTCACCAACACCGGCGCCCAGCGGGCGACCCGCGCCCCCGGTCATACCCAGGGCATGTTCGGCCTCGAAGGGCTCATGGACGAGCTGGCCGCGGCCATAGGGATGGACCCCCTCGAGCTCCGGAAGAAAAATTATTCCACCAAGAACCAGGGCGACACCGGACTCCCCTACTCGACGAAGGGGCTCGACAGATGCTACGAGGCCGGGGCCAGGGCCATCGGCTGGGAGCATCGGAACAAACGGCCGGGCGAAGGCAGCGGCCCGATTCGCCGCGGCCTCGGCATGTCCTCGAGCATCTGGTGGGGGACCGGAGTGCCCGGGACGCTTGTCGACCTCGTGCTTTTCCCGGACATGAGCGTCGAGGTCGTCTGCGGGACCCAGGACATCGGTACGGGGACGCGGACCCACATGGCCGTCGTCGCGGCCGAGACGCTCGGCTTCGAGCCGAAGGAGATCACGATCAAGATCGGCAATTCCGACTCCCCGTGGGCGCCGGCCTCGGGCGGCAGCGTGACGACGCCCTCGGTGGCCCCGGCCGTCCGTGATGCGGCCCTCAAGGCCGTCGAGCGGCTGAAGCAGGTCGCCGCCAGGAAGCTCAAGGCCAGGCCCGAGGACATCACGATGGAGGGCCGGGCGTTCGCCGTCAAGGGCGCGGACGATAAGTCCGTTCCCTTCGCCGACGTCTATCGAGACCTCCGCCGGGAGACCGTTTTCCACGGGGAGAGGTCCGATTTTCCCGAAGACAAGTACGCTTTCAACACGTTCGGGGCCCACTTCGCCGAAGTCGAAGTGGACATCGAGACGGGCAAGGTCCGCGTCCTCAGGTACGCGGCCGCCCACGACAGCGGCCGGATCATCAACCGGCAGACGGCCGAGAGCCAGGTCATCGGCGGGATCACGCAAGGACTGAGCGCCGGGCTCTTTGAGGAACGGGTCATGGATTCGACGACGGGCCATCCCGTCAATCCCAACCTCCGCGACTACAAGATCGCAACGTCGCTCGACATCCCCGAGATCACCACGATCTTCGTGGACGTCGTCGACGACAAGCTTAACAACCTGGGCGCGAAGGGGCTGGGGGAGCCGCCCCGCATCCCGAGCTCGGCGGCCATCGCCAACGCCGTGTACAACGCGATCGGCGTCCACGTCCGGGAGATCCCGATGACGCCCCAGCGGGTCCTCCAGGCCCTCAAGCGGAAGGAGGCCGGGTCATGAGAGAGTTCAGGATCGCCCAGCCGAGAACGGTCGACGAGCTGGCGGCCCTCCTGGCCGAGACCGAGGAGAAAACGGCCCTCATGGCCGGCGGCACCGACCTCATCGATGAGCTCAAGAGCGGCGTCGCCGGGCCGGACATCGTCGTGGACATCCAGGGGATCGAGGCGCTGGCCGGGATCGTCCCGGACAAAAACGGGCTGAGGATCGGGCCCATGACCAGGGTCGCGGCCTTGGCCGAGGACGCCGCCGTGGCCCGGGATTATCCAATCCTGAAGGAGGCCGCGCTATCGCTGGCGACGCCCCAGCTCCGGAATGTGGGCACCGTCGGCGGGAACCTCTGCCAGAGGCCGCGCTGCTGGTATTATCGCGACCCGGAGGTCGTCTGCCGCAAGAAGGGCGGGGCCCTCTGCTTCGCCTTCAGGGGCCGGAACAAGTACCACGCGATCATGGGCGGGAGCGGCTGTTACATCGTCTACCCCTCTGACCTCGCCCCGACCCTGATCAGCCTCGGCGCCAAGATCACGATCGGAAGCGCCAAAGGCGACAAGGTCGTGCCGCTCGAGGATTTCTACAAGCCCCCATTCGTCAACGTGGAGAGGGAGAACGTCCTCGCCGCGGGCGAATTCCTGAAGGACATCCGCGTCCCGGCGCCGAAGCCGGGCCAGAAGGGGACCTACGTCAAGCTCAAGGAGCGCGGGACGTGGGATTTCGCGGTCGCGTCGGCGGCGGCGACCGGCGTCGTCAAGGGCGGCGTTTTCTCCGAGATCGCGATCATCGCCGGCGGCCTGGCCCCCATTCCCTGGCGGATGAAGGCGGCCGAAGACATCCTCCGCGGCAAGCCCGTCACCGAGGCGCTGGTCAGGCAGGCCGCCGACGAGGCCCTCAAAGCTGCGACGCCGCTGGCCGAGAACGCCTACAAGATAGATCTCGCCGCCGCGGCGATCAGGCGGGCCGTCCTCGCCCTCTTAGAATGAAATACAGCTTTCCGAAATTGCTCGAGGTTCTCATTAAGGACAAGGGGCTGGTCCTGGCGACGCTCGTCGAGGCCTCGGGCTCGACCCCTCAGGTGCCGGGCGCCCAGGCGATCTTCGCGGCCCACGGGCTCGTCGCCGGGACGGTCGGCGGGGGCCTGGTCGAAGGCCGGGTCCAGGCGATCGCTCTCGAAGGCCTCAAGGACAAGCGGGCCCGCCTCGTCGAATTCCATCTGGACGCCGACCCGAATGACCAGGAAGGCGCCATCTGCGGCGGGAACGTATCGGTTCTCGTCGACCCGCTGGTCGCGGACGCGCGGCCCGTCTTCGAACGGGCCCTCCAGGGCTTCAGGAAGCGCCGGCCCGGGGTCCTCCTGACCATGATCCGGCCTCTCGAGGGCGAGTTCGTCCACACGACCCGGAACTGGCTCGCCGAGAGCGATTTTCCCGAACCGTCGCGGCCTCACGGCGGAATGGTCCAGGAATCGGAGCTGGCCGATATCCTCGCCTCCGGCAAGCCAAAGCTCTTCAAGGGCGGGGACTTTTCCGTTTTCGTCGAGCCGGTCTGCCCACTTCCACGGCTGATCATCGCCGGGGCGGGCCACGTCGGGAAGGCCGTCGCCCACCTCGGGAGCCTCCTCGATTTCGAGGTCACGGTCATCGACGACCGGGCCGAGTTCGCGAACAAGGACAACATCCCAGACGCGGACACCTTAATCGTCGGCGATATCGCCGCGGCCGTCCGCGGGATCCCCGATTCGCCCGAGAACTATTTCGTCATCGTCACCCGCGGCCACCGGCACGACGCCGAGGCCCTCCGGGCCTCGATCGGCCGCGGGGTTGCGTACCTCGGGATGATCGGGAGCCGGACGAAGATCGCTCTCGTCCGGCGCGAGTTCCTGGAAAAGGGCTGGGCAACGGAGGAGGAATGGGAGCGCGTCAGCGCCCCCATCGGGCTCGAGATCCGGTCCAAGACCGTCGAGGAGATCGCGGTCAGCATCGCCGCCGAGCTCGTCCTCGTCCGGGCGGGGCTGAAGGGGACGGGCGGCTCATGATCTGGGTCACGGTGTTGGCGGCCGGCGAATCCCGGAGGATGGGGACGCAGAAACTCCTCCTTCCCTTCGGCGAAACCACGGTCATCGAGGCCATCGTCCGGACCGCGCTTGATTCGGAGGCCGAGGGGACGGTCGTCGTCCTGGGGGCCAACAGAGAGAGGGTCCGGGGCGTGCTCAAGTCCTATCCCCTGGTTTTCGCGGTCAACAAAGACTATCGGCTGGGCATGCTCTCATCGATCCAGGCCGGATTCAGGGCCCTCCCAACTGACGCGGAGGCCGCGGTCATCATGCTCGGCGATCAGCCGACCATCCCGGCCCGGGTCCTTGACGCCCTCATCCGGGCCTACAGGGAAAGCCGGCGCGGGATCGTCGTCCCGGTCCATGGAGGGCACCGCGGCCACCCCGTCCTGATCGACATGAAAAATAAGGACGAGGTCCTCGGCCTCGACCCGGGTATCGGCCTGAGGCAGCTTCTGCGGACCCATCCGGAAGATGTTCTGGAGGTCGCGGTCTCTTCGCCCGAAGTCCTCAAGGATATCGACCGTCCCGAGGATTACCGGGAAGAGGTCGATCAAAGCTCTAAGGCTCATCGCAAATAACTTGACAGCGCTTTTTTCGGACCTTCATCATCGCCGTTACACGATGTCACGTCTATGGTCCTGCTCCCTCAGCGCAGGCGCTCCATGCGGGTCGCGCGCTTCAGGATGCGGTCGGGCATGACCCGGACGCCGATGCCGGGGCCGTTCGGGATGTCGATGAACCCGTCGGGGCCGAGGAAAACGGGCGGCTCGGCGATGTCCTCGGCGAAATAATTGCTCGTCTCGGAGGTGTCGCCGGGCAGGGTGAACCCTTCGGCCGTCTGGAGGTGGATGTTGACGGCCCGGCCGATACCCGTCTCGTCCATCCCGCCGGACCAGACGTCGATGCCGCGGTCGGCGCAATAGCGGGCGATCCTCATGGACTCCATCAGGCCCCCGACCCTCCCCTGCTTGATGTTGATGACCCGGCAGGCGCCGAGGGCGATGGCCGCGGCCGCGTCGTCCGGGCCGTGGATGGATTCGTCGAGGCAGATCGCGGTCTTCATCTCCTTCTGGAGGGCGGCGTGCTGGAAGATGTCGTTATAGGAAAGCGGCTGTTCGATCATCATCAGGTCAAAGGCGTCGAGCTCTTTGAGATGGGAGATGTCGGCGAGCGAGTAGTCTCCGTTCGCGTCGACCATGAGCCGCAGGTCGGGGAAACGGTTCCGGACGGCCCGGACCCAATCGACATCCTGGCCTTTTTTGATCTTCATTTTGACTCGATGGTATTTTTTGGCCACGGCACTCTCGACCGCGGCCAGGAGCTCGGCCTGCGTCTCCTTGAGCCCGATACTGATCCCCGACATGATCTTCTTCGCCGGCCGTCCCAGGAGCGCGTGGAGAGGAATCCCTTTCTGGGTCGCGATCATGATCAGGAGGCCGTTCTCGATCGTCGCCTTGGCCATGCCGTGGCCGCGGACGTGGCGAAAACGGCTTTCGAGCTCGCCCAACGTAATCCCCGGCTCGACAAGCGGAAGAAGAAAATCCTTAATGATGTGGCGGGCCGTGTCATTCGTCTCGTAAAAATAGAACGGGTCGGGGTCGGAAACGCATTCGCTCCAGGCCGCGACGCCGCCGGACTCGAGCCGCATGAGCATCGCTTCCTTGTCGGTCCAGACATAGACGCTCGTCCCGAACGGGGCGACGAAGGGCAGCTTGACGGTGATGAGGTCGATATGGTCGAGCTTGGGGACGGCGAGCTTTTCAAGGGCGGCGGTCGGCGACGGGCTGAGGGTCATGCGGTCCTCCTGGCGGAATGAATGTCAAGGAACGTTCAAGCAGCCGGAATGGTAATTCGGCCCGGGCGGCGGTGTCAAGGCGCGCTTCCCCCCTCCTCGCTTCCCCCTTTGTCCTCGGGCCGCATCTGTGCTATATATCGCTCGAAGAGAGGTGCGGGAATGAAATCACACGTGAAAGCGTTCGTCATGGTTTCTGCCATCGTCCTCCTGATGGCCGGCCTGGCCTTCTCGCAGGAGACGAAATCCCTGACCCGGCAGGGCGACGACCTCTTCGACCAGCGCGGCGACCTGGCCAAGGCTAAGGAAGGGCTGGCGAAATACCAGGACGCCCTGCTCAACAACGAGGACGCCTACGGGGTTTACTGGAGGATGGCCCGGATCGAGTATTGGATCGGCGACCACGCGACCGACAAGAACGAAAAGCAAAAGGTCTTCGGGATGGGAATGTATCATGCCAAGAAGGCCGTGGCGCTCGGCCCGGAAAGGCCAGAGGGCCATTACTGGCTCGGCGTGAACTACGGCAGCTACGGCGAGGCTAAGGGCGTCCTTAAGAGCCTTTCGCTCGTCACGCCCATCAAGGAGGAGATGAATAAAGTCCTGGCCCTCGACCCGACTTTTGACGACGGCGGCGCCGACCGGGTGCTGGGGCGCCTGTATTATGAGCTCCCCGGGTTGTTCGGCGGGAACAACAAGAAGTCCCTCGAGCACCTCCTGAAATCCAAGGACATGGGCCCGCGGGTCGGCCTGACCCGGATCTACCTCGCCGACACCTACCTGGCCCTGAAGCATGTCGCGAAGGCCCGCGAGGAGCTCGAGTTCGTCATCGCCATGGAGCCCGACCCCAAGCTCATCCCGGAAACGGCCCAGGAAAAAGGCATGGCCCGGGACAGGCTCAAGGCCAAGGAATTTCAGAAGAAGTGACTGAACGAGCAAACGAGGACGCGGCCCGGGAGGCATGCGGGGAAACGGCCTTAGCCGCGAGAGCGGTCCGGGTCCTCTTCGAAAACGAGGGCATCCTGGCCGTCGACAAGCCCGAGGGCGTCCTATCCATCTCCGAGGCGGGAAAAGGCGGCCTTCCCGAGCTGCTGCGCGATGTCTACCCCGGGAAGCTTTACCCCGTCCACCGCCTCGACAGGGAGGCGAGCGGGGTGATCGTTTTCGCCAAAGATCCCGGGATGCACCGCCACCTGAACGGCGAGTTTGACCGCAGGTCCGTACGGAAGACCTACCTGGCCCTGAGCCACGGAGTGATGGAAAGCAACCGCGGCGTCATCAACAAGCCCATCCGGGCGTTTGGGTCGGGGAGGATGGGGGTGGACGTGAAGCTGGGCAAGCCGTCGTCGACGGAATTCAAGGTGTACGAGCGGCTGAAGGGGTACACCCTCGTCCGGGCCTACCCGCTCACCGGCCGGCGCCACCAGATCCGCGTCCACCTCTACAGCCTCGGGCATCCGATTGTCGGCGACCTGAAGTACGGGGACCGGGCGGCGCAGGAAAAGTTTCCGAGGTTGATGCTTCACGCCAAGGAGATCGAGTTCGACCTGCCCGGCGGCGAACGACTGAAGATCGAGACCCCCGTGCCCGAATCGTTCGACGCCGTCCTGAGGAGCCTGCGATAAGCCTAAAAAAGGTGGCCGAAGTTGAAGTAGATGCCCGTGCCTTCGCGGCTGAAGCCCATATCGAAGCGGGCCACGAAATTCTTCAGATAGTAGCGAAGTCCCCAGCCGGCGTCGAAGACGGGCTTCTTGAGGGTGATCGCGCTCCAGGACGGCCAGACCAACCCGCCCTCCGCGAAAATATTGCCGCCGATCCGCTTCCAGATCGGGAATCGGTACTCGGCGCAACTCAGAAATTTGCCGTTGTCCATGAACCGATTGAGGGCATAGCCGCGCATCGCGCTTGGTGTCGACCCGCCGCCGAGCGTGGACAGATCCCATAGCGGGATGTTCGAGCCCGAGATCTTCTGGACGAGGGCGCGCACGGCCAAGACCGCCTTCGGGAAGAAGAGCTGGGTGTAGGACCGGAGGTCCAGGGTCATTCTGTAGTACTTCCCGACCTTGTTCCCCACAGCCCGGCCGGCGAAATCGTTCTGGATGAAGAACCGGACGCCGCGGGTGGGGTGGATCTGGCTGTTCGACGTGTCGTACCGGAAGACCAGGGAAAGGTAGGGCGAGAACTTTGTCCCTTCGCCCTGCAGGAGTTCCGTGAAGGGTCTGTCCGGCGCGACGTTGAACGTCCTGTAGCGGCGGAGGACGTAGGCGCCCTCGAGGACGAGCGCGGGGCTGAAGCCGTGGCCGAAGGTGACCCCCAGCTCTTCCTTGAGGTCGGAAGCGACCGTTTCGTTGTCCTTGACCGAATCCGGGCCGACGCCGTAGAACTTGTACTGGACGTACTTGTCGTATTCGGCCCGCAGGTCGAATGACAGTCCATAGCGCTTTCCCTGGCGGATCTCCGTGTCCGGGATGGAAAAGGTGAAGACGTACCAGCGCTCGCCCTTGCTCGAGTTGAAGAGGATGAGGTCGAGGGACTCCTTGCGGCCGAAATAGTTAACGAACTTTCCTTTGCCGCCGTAGCCGACCCCGATGTCCGAGTCGTACATCAGGATCGGGAAGCCGCTGAAGGACCTTTTGATTTCGGGGGCGGAGCCGGAGGTCTGAGCGGAGGCGGAGCCGGCCGTCTGACCGGAAGTTGAAGAGACGGGCGGGAGGGGATCGTCGGCGGCGTGGGCCGGAGGCGGGGCAAGCACAAGGGAAATAAGGATGGAGGGGATGACGAGAATGACGGAGATGAAGGTGGAGCCGGGAACCGGTGATCTCGCCCGGCCGGGCGGTTCTTTCATTTTTAGGGTGCCCCCAGCATCCATCGTTTCCCCTATTTAACTCATCCCGGCGGGGGTATTGTCAAGTGCCTTTTACCTTATTATTTCGGTGGTCTGAGAGCTGGGGTCGGGCCTCAGTATCTTATTGAAAAATAATAAAACATCAATTTCCCAGGGCCACTTTAAAGTCTTAAGTCCTCGTTTTATGCCCAGAAAATCGGGACTAAAGGAGAAAATAAGTAGGTTCCCCGTAGACTCCTTAAGTCCCCATTTTTGACCCTAAAAAGTAGGACTTAAGGCCAAAAAGTAGCTCCTAAAAAGAGTTAACTCTATCCTTTTCTATAGGATGCTGAGGCCCGACCCCAAAATATTGCAGCTAATTACCGAAATTGAATTGATTCGACGGCACGTTTGGTTTATTCTGGTTACCTATGACCCGCATATCCGCGGCTTCGCCAAGGCTCGAGCATCTCATCTATCTCATCCTATTCGTTTCCCTCATCCCGCGCGCCTCCCTCCTTTCTCCCTTCCATGGACGATAGAACCCTGCCCAACCCCGACCTCGAAGGCCCGGTCATCCTCGACCGCTCCCACCACTCCATCTCGCGGCGCGACATCGATTACGACGCCCTCAAGGTCCTCTATCGCCTGAGCGGCCACGGCTTCATCGCCTATCTCGTCGGCGGCGCCGTGCGCGACCTCCTTCTCGGCCGCCGCCCCGCAGACTTCGACATCGGCACGGACGCCCACCCCAACCAGATCAAGAAGCTCTTCCGGAACGCCTTCCTCATCGGACGCCGCTTCCGCCTGGCCCACATCAAGTTCCAGGGCGGAAAGGTCATCGAGGTGTCCACGTTCCGGAGGAAGCCCGACGAAGAGGAGCTCCGGGCCGAGCGCGAAGAGGAGATGAGGACCTCAGAAGCGGAGCGGGCCCGGGACGCCGCCGAAAGCCCGGGTCACGCCTCTCTTGACGGCTCGCCGGTAGAATCAGAGGTCGAAATCCCAGCCGCTTCCGGACCTGAGCAGGATGCCACGGGACCTGAGATCGAACAGGCAGGCGAACCTGACACCGCACTTTCGCCACCCCCTTCTCTGCCCGCTTCACCGCCCTATCCCCAAAAATCGATCCCGATCCCCGGCCGTCCCCCTCTCAAGCCCATCGCCTTCGGCACCCCCCAGGAAGACGCCTTCCGGCGCGACATCACGATTAATGCCCTGTTCTACGACATCGCCACCTATTCCGTTATCGACTACGTCGGCGGCCTCGACGACCTCCGCCGCGGCCACGCCCGCATCATCGGCGACCCCGACGAGAGCTATACCGAGGACCCGGTCCGGATCTGGAGGGTCATCCGCCACGCCTCCCGCCTCGGCTTCACGATCGAGGAGCGGACCGAGCGGGCCATTCCGTCCCATCTCCACCTCCTGGCCAAGTCGGCCGGATCGCGCCTTTTCGAGGAACTGAACAAGGACATGAAGTCGGGCCAGTCCCGCCCGTTCTTCGAGCTGGCCCGGGGCAACTTCATCCTTCCCGTCATCCTCGGCGGGATCGGGGACTTTTACCAGCGCTCCGACGACGCCTTCGCCCGCCTCTCCGAGAATCTGGCCGCCATCGACGACGCCGTCGCTCGCGGCGCCGCCCCGGCCCAGGAGCTCATCTACGCCCTTCTGATCTGGCCCTGGGCCAAGACCGTCCTCGCCGACACCCTGGGGGACAAGCCCAAGGTCCTCTATGAGGCCTTCCGGGAAACGAGGCCCGCGACCCAATTCCCCAAGAGCATCCTCCTCAACGCCGTTCAGACGCTCGTCATCGTCGAGCACATGCTCGAGGCCCTGACCACCGGCCGGATGCGCTGGGCCCTGAAAAAGCGGGCCCATTTTGCCGGCGCCTCCAAGATCTGCTCCCTTCTCGTCCAGGGCACGTTCGGCGAGGGCGAGGACCCCTTCGAGCGGATCTTCGATGAGCGGTTCGGTTCGGGCCGGCCGCCGGAAAAGCGCCGCAGGAGGAGGCCCCGCCGCCGGAAATCCCCCGCCCCCCCAGCTATCTGATCCGAGCGGTGTCAGGAGGTCAAGGGCGCGGGACGTGCGCAACGCGCTCTCTCCAGCGACCTTCCGGATGAATGTTGAATCCGAAGTCCGTTAACTTTATAATTCCTGAATCCACGGGCCCGCCTGCCCGGAAGGGCGAACGAGGAGAAAAGGAATGGAAAACCCGAAGACGAGGACATTGACGCTCGGCGGCTGGACCGGCCCCCGCATCCTGAGCTTCATCTCCGGCGCCGGCATGATCGCAGCCTCGGCCCTGACCATCCGCCACTTTTTCCTGGCCAATTACCCGGCCACGATCTTCACCGGCTCCTTCTGCGACATCAGCGCCTTCTTCAACTGCGACAGCTCGGCCTTCTCGCCCATTTCCCAGGTCCTGGGCGTCCCGCTCGGCTATTTCGGACTGTTCCTGGGGGCCCTGGTCACACTCGGCGCCGTCATCCCCTCCGAGACCTTCGAGCGGACGAATAGATTCCTGGCGCTCCTCAACGTTCTGGGCGTCATCGGCCTCTTCCTTTATTCGGTGCTCGTCCTCGGCAGCCTCTGCCTTCTCTGCTCCGGCTTTTACTTTTTCTCGATCCTGAGCTTCGTCCTCTTCTGGGTCTACGGGACCGGCCGCGAAGAGCGGAACCTCGCCGCCCGCTGGCTCCGGCCGTCCCTCAAGCTTCTCGTCGTCTTCGCCTTCATCGCCGCGGCCGGGGCCTACGGTTTCGTCCAGTACCACGACGCCAAGAAAGAAGCCCAGATGGGGACGGTCTCGAATATCGTCAGGCAGTTCTATGAGCTTCCCAAGGTCGCCTCGCCGAGCTTCCTCTCGCCATACTGGTCGGTGAAGTCCACGGAAAGGTTCGAGGACGCGGCCATCCAGATCGTCGAATACGCCGACTTCCTCTGCCCCGACTGCCTCTACCTTGCCCAGCAGATGGACAAACTGAAGAAGGAGTTTGTCGGCAAGATCAACGTCGCCTTCCAGTTCTTCCCGCTCGAGGGGCTGTGCAACACGGTCGTCCCCGAGAAGGCCAACCTCCACCCCGGCGCCTGCGAGATGACCTATATCGCCGCCGGCAACCTGGCCCGCTTCCCCGAGATCCACGACGAGATCTGGGCCAATTTCCGGTCGGCCCGGAACCCGGAATGGCGCCGGGCCCTGGCGCAGAAATACGGCACGGAGCAGGCCATCGGTGACCTCAACGTCCGGGACCTCGTCGAGCGGATCATCAACACCGGGGCCGAATACGATAAGACCTCCGACAAGTATTCGCACGGCATCCGGTCGACGCCGACCGTCATCATCAACAACCGGATGATTATCGGCACGCTTCCCTACCAGCACTTGAGGGCCATCTTCCAGGCGTTGGTCGACGAGCGTGAGGGCGGAGAGAAAAAATTTATCGAGAACTGGGTGCCGCCGGCCCGCCGGAAAAAATAATCAGGGGGGGGATACAATCCTGTGGCCCTCTCAGAATACCTCTCAAAATAGGCCACCCCCTAAACGCGGAGTGCCTCTAACAAACTACTTATTAGTCTTCCGGTCTATATATCCGCGACAGAGTATTGTGTCCCCCTGTGTTTTAAAGCCAGAGGGAGGCGGTCTCCGGGACGGAGGCGCGGTCGACGAGGCTGAGGGCGCCCCGGGCGCAGGCGTTCCGGCAGATCCCGCAGCCGTAGCATTTCTTCCAGTCGATCCGGGCTTTCGCCTTCCTCTTGTGCGGATAGTAGGCGTCGAACGGGCAGAGCTTGGCGCACTCGCCGCAGCCGCCGCATTTGTCATCGTCCACCCGGGCCAGGTATTCGGAGCGGAACATGACGGGCGTCTTGTGGGTCAGGCTCGTCCTCATCGCCATGCAGCCCGGAAGCGAGCAGTTGCAGATGCCGCCCAGGAACGGCGTCATGAACGTCCAGACCGTGTGGCACAGCCCTTCCTCCTCGTTCTCCCGCATCAGGGCCAGGGCTTCCTCCCTGGGCATGAACTCGAGGCCGCCGGTGCCCGGCCCGATCAGGTAGGCCGGGTCGATCTCCCGGAGAAGCTCGACCATCTCGCCGCCCCCCGGGGCCAGGCTGATCCCGTAGCAGTAGCGGTGCTCGGCGCCGAACGCGACGTGACGGCAGATGCAGGCGAGGCGGACGACCGAGGTAGTGAAGCCTAGGATCTTTTCGATGTCCTCGATGGGCACGACCTGGCCGAAGTGGTTGATTTTCTGTTTCGCGGTGATGCTCCGCCGCAGGCCGCGGGTGATGAACGGCGGGATCTTATCGACTATTCCGAGGGCCCGGTCGCCCTTGGCGATATGGTCCGGAGATTCAAAGAAGCGCTGGATGAACCGCCGCCGCCGGAGGTCGCTGAGGAGGTCTTCGGAGTAGTTACGGGCGTCCAGGTACCACTTTTTCCCTTCCCCGTGCTGATGGCAGAAATCGCACATCGTCCTGAGCAATGAGTAGCACACCTCCCCGCCAATAGCAACCAAGATGGGGCCAAATCTTCATTCTTGCACTTTTTCTGTCCATTCGGTGGGGCCATATCTCGGCTATATAACAGGTATTAATATAGTTAATTTGTTTCTATGGGGTCAGGTCTTGCAAAAAATAAGAGTGTGGGTTTGGCCCCATCTTTTGGCCCCGTCGTTAACGCAGGGGAAATCGAGTTGCCGACGCAAAAAAAATGACCCATAACTCACTAAATATAATATAAATATGAAATTATGCTGAAAAATTGCTTGACATACTGTATAACACACATTATAATATGTCACATATGATAGTTGAGACAAACAGTATGAATGAAATTGCAAGAAGCACGATGCTTGCTCGCGTGAATGGCCTTATGATTCACTGCAAGGCTGACCGCGGGCCGAGCCAGTTGACAAGGAGGCCGAGACATGGAACCTGAAATCGGCAATTTCGAGACCGAGATGAACCGGGGGTTCCTCCAGATCCTGGTCCTGGCCCTTCTCGAGAAGGACATGTACGGCTACTCGATGGTCCGGACCATCCGGGAGCTGGGCTACGAGGTCGAGGAGAACACCCTCTATCCCCTGCTCCGCCGCCTCGAAAAGAACGGCTGGGTCCGGAGCAAGTGGGACGTCAGCGAGGACCGGCCCCGCAAGTTCTACGCCATCACCGACGAAGGCCGGACCCTCAGGACCCAGCTTCTCGCGATCTGGAAAAAACAAGACGAGATCCTGAAACATCTCATGGAGGAGAAAAGCCATGTTTGAAAAGCTCGAAGCCTACCTCGAGGAGATCAGCCATTTCCTTTCCGGCCGCGGGGAGCGGGAGGAGATCCTGTCCGAGATCCGGAGCCACATCCTGGAAAAAGCGACTCAGGAACATGGGCAGGTCACGGACGCCTCACTCGACAAGGTCATCGCCGCCTATGGCCCGGCCCGCCGCGTCGCCGAAAAGTACCTCGACGGCCGGCCGATCATCGCCCCGGCCTACAAGCGTTACCTCTTCCGCTATACGACGCTCCTCTTTGCCGTCCACACGCTCCTGACCGTTATCGGCGTCATCTTCAAGGAGAGCTTCATCCTCTTCCCCTTCCTCTTCATGCCGCGCCTGGGCGTCATCGAGGCCCTGATGTACCTGCCAACGGCTTTCCTGACCGACCTCGGCGTCGTCGCCCTCGTCCTCTACTTCATCACCCAGAGCGGCAAGGACGTCAGGCTCCCCTGGCCGAGGCTCGGCGTCGACCTCGACGAGGTCAAGCCGCCCAATAAGAACGTCCTCCTCAGCCGGATCGGCACGGCCGTCGGGGCGGTCATCATGCTCGCCTTCACCGACTTCGCCCTCTATCTCTTCGCCAAGCACCAGACCATCTTCTTCGTCAACCTGAATTGGAACGACCCGCGTCCCCTGTTCACCCCGGAGGCCGGCCAGAGGATCTCACTCGTCGTTATCGCCATGTTTGCCGCCTCAACGATAGCGCTCCTGTTCAAGCTCTTCATGCGCTCCCGCTGGGTGGATATCGGCTCAGGCGTTGTGTCGCTCGCCCTGATCGGCCTTCTCCTCCGCCAGCCGTTCGAAAACCTCTTCGCCGTCAACATCGCCGAGCGCTTCCTGCCCAAGATCAAGTTCGGATTGCGATTCATGCTGCTCTTCATCGCCTCGATGGTCACCGTCAAACTCATCAAGAACGTGGTCTGCATCGGACGGAAAAAGCTGGCCAAATGAAATCCGTCACCTCCCGCGGATGTTCGCCCTGCCGAAAAAACTCATTCGCGGGGACGGGGGCTGCGCCTCCGGTCCGGCGAGCGCGGCCGGCGGCATCCGGATGTCCTTGATCCCCTGCCTGAACGCCAGGTTGACGGCGAAGACCGCCGCCGTGGCTTTGGGCGAGGCCCGGAGCGAAGCCCGCGCGACGCGCTGAACGACCCGCGGGTAGGAGAAGAATTTCTTCCTGACCCAAGCGCATCTTTCGATGAGCTCCTGCCGGGACATGTTTTTCGGCTCGAAACAGGCGTTGTCTGTCATATACCTGCTCCAGTCCCGTTCAACGAGCCGGCCCTCGCTCTCGAGCCTCGCATGGAGCGGTGTCCCGGGATACGGGACGAGGATGTTGATCTGGGCCGTATCGATCCGGCTCTCCAGGGCGAACTCGAGGGTCCGCGGGAAGACCGTCTCGTCGTCGTTGTCGAAGCCGAAAATGAAGGCCCCGATGACGCAGATCCCCCGAGCGTGGAGCTTCCGGACGGTCTCTTTGTATACGGCCGCCCGGTTCTCGCCCCGGGCGAGCTTGGTGAGCCGCGCCTGGGCGACGACGGACTCGAAGCCGACGAACACTCCGGCGCAGCCGCTCCTCTCCATCAGGTCCAGCATCTCGCCGTCCTTCGAGATATTCCACGAGGCGTTGCCGACCCATGCCTTCCGGAGCGGGATGAGGCCCCGGAAAAGCTCCTTGAAATAATCCGTCTCCTGGGCGACGTTGTCGTCGTTGAGAACGAAGATATCCCCATCGAGCGCCCGGACCTCCTCGATGACCTCCTCGACGGGCCGGCACCTCGTCCGCGCCCCGAAAAGGGCCGTGATAGAGCAGAATTCGCAGCTGAAGGGGCAGCCCCGCGTCGCCTGGACGGTGTTGATCGTGATGTAGTCCTCTTTCCTGAGCAGGTCCCTCCGGGGGACCGGCAGGCCGGCCAGGTCTGAGCTATTCGACGACCGGTAGACCTCCCGGAGCGCGCCCGTCTCGAAGTCCCTGAGGAGCCCAGGCCAGGTGTCCTCGGCCTCGCCGACGACGATGGCGTCCGCCTCGCGCGCCGCCTCCTCCGGGCAGGCCGTCACGTGCATCCCGCCGAGAACAACGGGGACCCCCCTTTCTCGATATTCCCGGGCGATCTCGTAACCCCTTTTGGCGTTAGGGGTCAAAACCGAGATCCCCACGAGGTCGGCGGGGGGGTCGTAGGCGATTGCTTCACGCTCATCGTCAACGATGGAGATTTCGGCTTCCGGAGGGCAGAGGGCCGCGACCATCGTCAACCCCATGCCAGGGTAGCGTTGGACTTTGGGTTGATTCCTCCGGAAGGACGTCGACCCCGACCGGCGCGCCGACGGATAGATCAATTGAATTCTCATCTCGGCTCTCCCCCAATCCGACCATATTATGGTGACCCCGGGGAGCCGAGTTGTCAAGAAGATGTCAAGATTTCGTAAAAAGCCCTTTACACCACGGTTTTCCTGGAACTCGATTGCGGCTACTGGGGCCCGGACTCCGAAGCTAAGATGCGGGAAAAAATGAAATAAAAAGGGGCAGGTGTCCCTCTTTATCCTCGGGGCCCGTTTTTCGCGATCTCGGCCCGGATGGCCGCGTCCAAGCCGCCGGGATGCCGCCGGTAATGGGCTTCAAGCCGGCTCGAATCCTCATGGGCCTTCCCGTACGCCCATCCCCCGGACATCAGCCGCCGCTCGTGGAGCTCATGGAGCAGGATAAATCGCCGCTCCTCCGGCCTGACGTCGTCGTCGATCCAGACTTCTTTCACCGGGATGAAATCGTAGACCTTGTCGTGCCCGCCTTCCGTGAAATCGATGAAAAAGACGTCCCGGACGAGCTCGCCGTCGACGACCCAGACCTTGACGCCGGCGCTCCAATCCTCGAGAAGCTTCTCGTGGATGCGGGCGACGAGCTCGCTGGTCCGGTGCGCGGCCGCCAGAGAAGCTCCCTCCCGCCCCGCCGCCGTTCCGAGCCGCTCGGCTTTCTCGGCCTTGTCGGCTTCGTCCAGGGCGCTGTCATAGGCGACACCCCCGGCCATCAGTTTGTTCTCGATGAGAAGATGGTCAATGAAGAACCGCTCTTCGCCGGGGGCGTTCTCCTCGTCGAGCCAGAATTCGCCGGCCGGGATGAACCGGAAGTTATAATGTTGTCCAAAGTTCGTGAATTCCTCGTCGAGGTTCTCCCGGACGTATTGACCGTTAACGACCCAGACCTCAAAACCATCGACCCGCCCGGACATCCTGAGATATGGCTTTCCGGGGACGGAAGGCGGCAGGACGCGCGCGCCCGGAGGAGCGGCACATCCTCCCATGAGCACGACCGCCGCCAAGGCCGCGCAGAGGATGGCCCGGATGAAGGTCCGAGGCCCGCTCTCATGTCTCATGGTTGTTGTTCGCGGCCGGCACTTCTCTCCGGACCCGTTCCTGGATGTCCTTGAGCGAGGCGTAGCTTTCCATGAGGTCCGGCAGGTACTCCGTGCTCGTCACGAAGGTCCAGAGATAGGCCACGACGGAGTAGGTCTGCCCCGTCGAAAAGTTATCGATGTCGATGGCGATGAAGAGGACGAGGAGAAAGATACCCAGAAGGAAGAGCCGGATCAGTCCGAAGTTCAGGGCCCCCAGGTTGGCGATCTTCCTCTGAGGCCGGGCCATGCCCTCGTAGTAGGCCCGGACATCGCGGATGTCCTTCCGGGCGAAGATCTCGAAGACGCCCTCCCGCATGTCGTGGAGTTCTTTCTGAAGCCCCATCACTTTCCCGCTGTAGAAACGGTTGATCACCGCGAGCGGAAAGACGATGAGCAGGCAGGTGAGCGAGATCCTCCAGTCGAAGAAGGCCAGGGCGATGGCCGTGCCCCCCAGGTCGAAGCCCTGCTCGATAAAGTCCGGGACGCGGCGCTTGAGGAAGGTCACGTAGTCCCGGGAAAGCTCGACCCGGGCGGCCGTCTTTGCGACGTCGAGGCCCTTCTCGCGGCTCGACTCGGTCACCTCGACGGCGATATTCGTGAATATCTTGAGATAGATCTTCTCGTCGATCGACCGCCGGGCCGCGCCGACGCCCGAATTGATGGCGAAGACCCCGATCCAGAGGATCAGGGGAACGGTGTAGGAGATGTGGTCCTTGGCCCCGAAGAACGCGATGAGCCGGTCGAGGAGGCGGCCGAACAGGGTCGGCTCCACGATCCAGGCCAGCTTCTCGACGACAACGAGAGAGACCGCGAAAAAGAAGGCCCGCCGGTACTTGCGGATGATCTCGACTAATCTCATGGATTTAAAACGACGGCGCGCTTCACGGCCGCTGATTGATGTCGGTCTGCTGCTGGCTTTCCCGGGCCGCCTGCTTGAGGTAGAGGACCGTGGCCTGGGCGACGATGAAGATGACGAACCCCATGATGAGGAGGCTCAGGGCGATCAGGGCGACCGCCTTGGCGTTCGAGACCTTCCGGGCGAGCCCCTGGGGGGCGAGGGCGTCGAAGGCCCATTTCCCCACGAAGATGATCATGATCGTGATCCCGAGGGCGAGTCTGTAGCCGTATTCTTCTCCGTGGGCGTAGCTCGAACGGGTGATGTGGAAGAAGGGCGAGACGAGCCAGATGGCGAACAGGAGCATGATAACCGTCAGGGTGGTGCCGACGATCTTCTGGCTCTGGGTCTGGGTATTCATCCCGGCTCATTTTACTCCATCGTCCATGAAATAAATAGGTCCGGGACCGCCACAATTACCCATCCGACCCCATGGATCCCCATGAAAAACGCCTTGCGGTTTTTACGGCACCCGACTATAACTTGAGGCATGGCGCGCGCCGCTAGGGACAGGGGGGAACGGCTTTAATTTAGCCTGTGAGGTGTTCATGAAAAAAGCTGCACGGACGCAGAGAATCTTGTTCGTTTCCGCCCTGCTGGTTCTTTTCGCGGCGTCGCTCGCCGCCGACGAAACGACCGACAAGGTCGACAAACTCTTCGCCACGTGGGACAAGACGACGTCGCCCGGGGCGACCCTGGCGGTCATCAGCGACGGCCGGATCATCTACAAGCGGGGCTACGGGATGGCCAAGCTCGAGGACGGGATCGTCATGACCCCGGACAAGATCTTCGATATCGGCTCGGTCTCCAAGCAGTTCACAGCAACGTGTGTTGTAATGCTAGTGCGCGATGGGAAGATCTCGCTTGACGACAACGTCCGGAAATTCATCCCCGAGCTCCCCGACTATGGAACGCCGATCACCGTCCGCCATCTCCTCCACCACACGAGCGGCTTCCGCGACTACAACGCTCTGCTCGAGCTGGCCGGGTTCCGGGACGATTCCGACTGCCCGACCGTCGAGGAGGCCCTGGACGCCATCTGCCGCCAGAAAAAGCTCAATTATCCCCCCGGCCAGGAATATTCCTACACGAACACTGGCTACTTCCTGCTGAGCCAGATCGTCGAGCGGGTGAGCGGGAAATCGCTCAACGCCTTCGCCCAAGAGCGCATTTTCAAGCCCCTCGGCATGGAGCATACCCTCTACCAGGACAACCACACCCAGGTCATTAAGGACCGGGCGACCGGTTACGATCCCGACGACCAGGGCTTCAAGATCGACATGAGCAATTGGGACGAGACGGGCGATGGGAACGTCTACACGTCGGTCGAGGACCTCTATCTCTGGGACCAGGCCTTCTACAACAACAAGCTGGGCAAGGGTGTCATGGACATGCTCCACACGACGGGCACGCTCAATAACGGGAAGCCGATCGATTACGCCTTCGGCCTAGTCGTGACAGAATACAAGGGCCTCAAGGTCGTCGAGCACGGCGGCGCCTGGGCGGGGTTCCGGGCGGGGATCGTCCGCTTCCCCGATGAAAAATTCTCGGTCATCTGCCTGGCCAATCTGGGCACGGTGGACCCGTCGGGGCTGTGCTTCAAGGTGGCCGACATCTATCTCGCCGGAAAGCTCAAGGAGCCGGAGAAGAAGGAAGAGAAAAAAGCCGAGGCCGCCGCCGTCCCGGAAAAGGACCTGGCACGGCTCCGCCCTCTCACGCCCGCCATGCTCAACGATTACGCAGGCACATACGTCAGCCCCGAACTCCTCGACGCGCGCTACCAGATCAGGGTCGACAAGGACAAGCTCGTCCTGAAGACGAGGACGATCCCGCGAGCCGAAATGAAAGCCATGGCGCCGGATAAGTTCATCGAGCCCGAAAGCGGGGCCAACATCGAGTTCGTCCGCGGCAAGGGCGGGAAAGTCACGGGCTTCAAGCTCGCCGTCGGCCGGGCCGCCGGCATCGAATTCGTCAAGAGATAAAGAAGGGGCCATGGCAAAAATAACAATGCTCGGGACGGGGCTCATCGGCATGTTTTACACCCGGACGCTCCACGGCCTGAGGGGCCGCGACCGGGTCGTCAACGTCTATTCGCGGAGCCCGGAGCGGGCCAAGGAATTCGCCGGAGCGCACGGCATCCCGCGCTGGAGCTCGGACCTCAAGGAGGCCATCCTCGATTCCGACTCGGACGTCGTCGTCGTGGGCGTCCCGAATAACATCCACCGGGAGGCCGTCCTGCTCGCGGCCCAGGCCGGCAAGGCCGTTCTCTGTACGAAACCCCTCGGCCGGAACGCCCGGGAGGCCCTCGACATGCTCGAGGCCGTGGAGAAGGCCGGCGTCTTCGCCGGCTACCTCGAGGACCTCGTTTACACGCCGAAAACGCTCAAGGCCCTCGAATCCGTCCGGAACGGGGCCCTGGGCCGGGTCCTCTGGGCCAGGTCGCGCGAAACCCACCCCGGGCCTCACAGCGCCTGGTTCTGGGACCCGGAGCAGTCGGGCGGCGGGGCGATCATCGACATGGGCTGTCACTGCATCGAGATCGCCCGGAGCTTCATCGGCAAGAACATTCGCCCGGTCGAGGCCTTCTGCTGGGGCGCGACCCAGGTCCACCCCATCGAGGCCGAGGACCAGGCTATCGGCCTCGTCAAGTACGCCAACGGCGCTATCGGCCAGTTCGAGGTCAGCTGGACCTTCCGGGGAGGGATGGATTTGCGCGACGAGGTCGCCGGCACCGAAGGGACGGTTTGGCTCGATCATTTTTTGCGGACGGGATTCGAGATGTTCACGGCAGCGGGCGAAGGCGGCTACGTCGCTGAAAAGGCCGAAGGCCAGAAGGGCTGGCTCTTCCCGGTCGGCGACGAGGCCCATGAACTGGGCTACGTCCACATGTTCGCCGACATGCTCGGCGCGCTCGAGGGCCGCCGGATTCCCATGGAGACCTTTTATGACGGCTACATCGTTAACGCCATCATCGACACTTGCTACCGCTCGATGAAGTCGGGGCGGTGGGAGCCGATCAAGCTCGAGGTCTGGCGGGGGAAGGAAGACGCGTGGAGCAGCGGCTCGCCGGCCGAGGGCGGCGAGCGTTTTGCCCTGATCAAGAAGGAAAAAATGCCCGACGGCCGGACCAAACTTATCCTCAAGGAGAGAGAAACCGGCCGGGTCATCCAGAAGATCGAGGAATAAAGAGGCGCGGATGACGGCTGCGATCACGGTGAACGATTTACGCAAGACCTACGGCCCTCTCACGGCCGTGGACGGAGTCGGTTTCGAGGTCGGCCCCGGCGAGATCTTCGGCATGGTCGGGCCCAACGGCGCGGGCAAGACGACGACGATCGAATGCCTCGAGGGGATGCGGTCGCCGGACGCGGGAGATATCCGGATCCTGGGCCTCGACCCTCGCCGCGACGGCTACGAGCTCCGGGAGCGAATCGGCGTCCAGCTCCAGCAGAGCTCGCTCCCCGACGACATCAAGGTCTGGGAGGCCCTCGACCTCTTCGCCTCCTACTATCGGAAGCCGGCGCCCTGGGAGCCGCTCCTCGACGAGCTCGGGATCGCGGATAAGCGCGAGGCCCGTTTCTCCAAGCTCTCGGGCGGACAGAAGCAGCGCCTCTTCATCGCCCTGGCCCTGGTCAACGACCCCGAGGTCGTTTTCCTCGACGAGCTCACGACCGGGCTCGACCCCCACGCCCGGCGGGCCATGTGGAAACTCGTCCGGGCCATCCGGGACCGCGGCAAGACCGTCTTCCTGACGACCCATTACATGGAGGAGGCCGAACACCTCTGCAACCGGGTTCTGATCATCGACCGCGGCCGCATTGTGGCCCTGGACACTCCTGAGAAGCTCGTCGCCAACCTGAAGGCGGAAACCCGGATCGTCTTCACGGCCGCGGAGCCGGACTACGACCCCGCGCCACTCCGGGCCGTCGCAGGCGTCACCCGCGTCGACGTAGCCGGCGACAAGGTCACCGTCACGGGGCGGGGCGACCGCCTCGTTATCCTGGTCGTCAACGCCCTGGACGCTCAGCAGGCCCGGTTCCGCGACCTCCGCACGGAACAGCCGAGCCTCGACGATGTCTTCATGGCCATGACCGGGGACGAAATGAAACCCGACGGAGGCGCGAAATGAAAGGCCTCGTGAAGCTCATCTGGGTCGAATTCAAGCTCTACATGCGCCAGCCTCAAGCCGCGTTCTTCACCCTGGCCTTTCCCCTGCTCCTTCTGTTCATGTTCGGGAGCATCTACGGCAACAAGCCGACGCCATTTTTCGGCGGGCGCGGCATGGTCGACGTCAGCACCCCGGCCTACATCGCCATCATCATGGGCTCGACGGGGCTGATGTCCATCTCGATCGTTGTCAGCACCTATCGCGAGAAGGGCGTTCTGAGGCGGTTCCGGGCGACTCCGCTGCGGCCGGCGGCCATTCTTGGCTCCCAAGTGGCGGTCAATTACGTCATGACCCTCGCCGGCACCCTGATCCTCGTCGCCGGGGCCAAGCTCGTCTATCACATGCGGTTCAACGGTGCAGTCGGGGCGGTTTTCCTGGGCTTCACCCTGAGCACGCTGAGCTTTTTAGCCGTCGGCTTCCTCATCGCCAGCGTGGCCCGGACGTCGCGCGTGGCCTCGATCCTGGGGATGCTCTTCTACTTCCCGAATATCTTTCTATCCGGGGCGACGGTGCCGAAGGAGATCTTCCCGGGGGCCATGCGGTCGTTCAGCAAGGTCCTGCCGATGACTCACGTCGTCAACCTCCTCCAGGGGCTCTGGATCGGCAACCCTTGGGGAAAGCACATCACGGAGCTGGTGGTGCTGGCGGGATTCCTGGTGGTAGGGGTGGTTGTTTCGGCGAAGGCGTTTCGGTGGGAATGATGAGGCCTGAATTTAAGAAGTTACTATGAGATCCCGATAACTCCCGCGTTTCGCAAGCCGGCTCCCGGGAATGACGGTGAGCAAGTTTCGCGCGGGCTCGGCGTCAGCGCCCTGGCGCGATAGCGATCATCCCCCGGAGCGTCTTGAATCCCTTGAGATAATCCTCGGATTGGAAGGCCACGGTCCGGGCGTTGACCCGCTGGACGTTCGGGAAGTACATGGCCATGTCCGCCTGGGCCGAGATATAGAACTGGAGCTCGAACTTACAGGGCGCCGCGATCTTGAAGGGCTTGACCTGGCCCAGCTTGCGGAGGGCGTCGGTCACCCGGTCGCGGATGCCGCGGCGGGCCTCGGCGAAGGGGACAAGGCGGGCGGCCGTGCGGCCGATGCCGTCCTTTACGGGCGCGGTGATGACCTCGCTGCCGAGGATGGCCTTCGCCTGGCGGCAGACGGCGACATCTCCGCTGACGAAGACGACGGGTACGTTGTAGGCCCCGGCGATGGCCGCGTTGAGGCCTAGCTCAGGCAGCTCCGTCCCGTTAACCTTGATGCTCTGGACGACGCTCGAGGAGATCGTGTGGTCGAGGACCGCGTCCAGTGTCCCGGCGGCGGCGTGATAGCCGATGAAGAGGACGGCGTTGTAGGATTCGTCGATCCCCTGCATCATCGAGAGCGGCTTGGGATACCCGGAGATGAGGATGGCCTTGGGGTGGAGGTCGCCGGGGTCGATGTTGCGCTGGCTGCCGTGGGAATCGTTGACGACGACCTCGGTCGCGCCGGCGCGGAAGGCGCCTTCGACGGCGGCGTTGACGTCGTCGGCCATCCATTTCTTCGCCGCGACGTATTCGGGCGTGCCGGGGGTCGTCTGTTCGACGGAGACGACGCCGGTGATGCCTTCCATGTCGACGGAGATGTAGACCTTAAGCTTCTGGGTCTGCTGCTGGGCGGGGAGATGGACCGAAAGAAGGGGGAAGATAAGCGCGGCGACGGCCACGAGAATGATTAAGCCGAATAGTGTTTTTTTCATCGTACCTCCTCAGGAAATGGAAAAGTCCCTATTTATTGTCATTGCGAGCGCAGCGAAGCAATCTCATCCTTTGTGCTCGTCCTGTTCATACTCAATCGCTAGTTCCGCATCGTAGGGCATCCGCCGGGCGGGGCAGGCATCTCGCTCGCAGAGCTGGCAGGACGAAAAGCCCTCCTCTGAGGGAAAGAAAATGCCCGAGATCGACTTCCGGGGGACCATGAGCATGCTGTCCGTTAGATGCACTCCGATGAGGCGCTCGGTGTCGCCGAAAATGGAGAAGAGCTTGGGCTGCTCGGTGATCGGCCAATCCTCGAGCGAACCTGGGTCCATGCTGGCAAGATTAGAGAAACCGAAGCGCGCTTTGAGGCGCTCGGCCAGCCACGCGGCGCCGTTCTCGAGGGCGATATTGGCCATCTCCTCGAGATAGTACTGTTTGAGGAGGTCGCCAGCGGAAAACGCAGCGGCTTCGAGCTCGGGCCCGGCTGTCATGATGAACGGGAAGGCTTTCTGGGCCTGGTCGAGGTTCCGGCGGAGGATCCGGCTATGGAAGGTCACGCCGGCGACTTCGACCGTCTCCTCGCCTTTCGTCCCGGTGTAAGAGATCTCGTAGACTGCACGGAGGTGGATAAGGGAATGGGCTTGGCCCAGGAGCTCGTCGAGGTTTATGGCCCCCACCCGGGCCGGGTTGTGACGGAGCCGCTTGGCCACGGCCTCGGGGTCGAGGGCAACTGCGATCCGGTCGATGACTTCCATGGCGTCCCTCTATGATTACCCCAAAAGGGAGGGATTAATCAACCCTGCGTACGCGGAAAAATGGTGTTGCATCGGCGCCCGTCCTCTGGAAAGACGCACCCAAAAACGCTCGATCTCGGGTTCCGGTCGGGAACCCGACAGGTTCAGGAAGGAAATGGGAATCGACCCGTGGAAAGCAGAACGCGAACTTGGCCAGGGAAGTTAAGATGATGCCGGCCAGCCCCTGCATCAAAGCCTGTGAATCCCGGCTCGGGTCGATATGCGCTTGACTCTGGAAGAACGAATTTGCATAATAATGCTCAGCATTATTTAAGGTTGCGTGTAGAATTCTCAGAAAGGAACCTGGATTTGTCTTTCATCTCCGGTTGGCGGCAACGGCTCCTCCGGCGGATGGCCTATGGTATGCCGGGAGGTTATACGTTACGGCCCATGCTCCACAAATGGAGAGGTGTGAGGATCGGCAAGAGAGTCTGGATCGGCCAGTACGTCTATATCGACGAGATTCACCCGGAAGCCGTCTCGATTGGGGATAATGTAACCATAGGACTCGGAACCTCCATCATCGCCCACCTATACTGGGGGAAAACCCGTGACAAAGATGGAGCAGGCCCGGTCACCATCAATTCCGACGTTTTTGTCGGTCCTCATTGCGTTATCCTTCCGGGCGTCTGTATCGGTGCCGGAGCGGTCATTCAAGCCGGCTCGGTCGTTTCCCGCGATGTCCCGCCGCACGTGCTTTTCGGCCATCCCCCGGCTCAACCCCTGGCAGAAGTCATGACTCCATTGATAGCGGACCATTCTTATGTAGAATTTGCCCGCGGCTTGCGTCCCCTCAGGAAGAAAGGGGTTCCTCATGAGCGTCGATGAGATCAGGTCGTTTATTGTCGAAACGTTCCTTTTCGAGGACGATAAAGAGCTGTCCGAGACGACACCTCTTTTAGAAAAGCATATCGTCGATTCCACCGGAGTCTTGGAAATCGTCTCGTTCCTGGAGCAGCGCTTCGGGATCCGCGTCGAAGACGCTGAGCTGATACCCGAGAATTTGAACAGCATCAGGAATATCGCGAATTATATAGCGAAGAAAAGCGCGACTCTCGTTTGATGAAATTCGACCCCGTCCTCGTTCACGCCTGGCTCTCGCGAACGGCCCAACGGTTTCCCGACAAAACGGCATTAGTGTGCGACGGCAAGCGGTTATCTTACACTGAGATCGATCAAGCCTCCACCCGGCTGGCCCGGTCGATCGTCAACAAGGGCCTCGAGAAGGGTGACCGTGTGGTCGTTTTCATGGAAAATAGTGCGGAAGCAGTCATCGGGATCTATGGAATTCTCAAGGCGGGCGGGATCTTCGTTGTGGCGGAAGCGGCTTCGACGTCCTCCTCGTTGAAGCATGTCCTGCGCGACTCGGGGGCCCGGTTCGTTATGACCCACATCGATAAAGCAAAGGTTGTCGAGAGCGTCCTGTCGGACAGAAGCGTCGATATCCGGGTGGTCTGGGCCGGGAAGCCCGACCCGGCCTCGGCTTTTTCTCCGGCGGGCCTCGAATGGGAGGTTTTGCTGAGGGAGCCCAATCTGGAGGTCGCCCTTCCGCGGGTCATCGATGTCGACCTGGCGGCCCTGATCTACACATCGGGCTCGACGGGCCGGCCGAAAGGAATCATGTGTACACACCATAACATGGTATCGGCCGCCAGGAGCATCCTCCAATACATCGGAAATGACGAGAACGACGTGATCCTCAATGTTTTGCCGCTGGCCTTCGACTACGGCCTCTATCAGGTCCTCATGGGCTTCATGTTCGGGGGAACGATCGTCCTCGAGCGCGAGATGGGATTCCTCGAGCCGATGATCCGGGCCATAGAGAAAGAACGCGTCACCGGGTTCCCGGTAGTCCCTTTGATAAGCGCCATTCTATTGAAAATGAAGAGGGTGCCGGTGGAACGGTTTTCGTCACTTCGCTACGTGACGAGCACCGGAGCCTTGTGGCCGGCTGCTCATATCCGTCAATTCCGAAAGCTCCTGCCGAACGTCACATTTTTCTCCATGTACGGTCTAACAGAATGCAAGCGTGTCGGGTTCCTCCCCCCCGAATTTATCGATTCGTATCCTGAGTCGGTAGGCCGCGCGATGCCGAATTGTGAAGCCCTGGTCATCGATGAAAAGGGAAATCCTGTCCGGCCGGGAGAAACGGGGGAGCTGGTCGTCCGCGGTTCGAACGTCATGCAGGGTTACTGGAACGACCGCGAGACGACGGAGCAGTTCTTCAGGGCGGGCCGATATCCGGCCGACCGGGTCCTCCACACGGGCGATTGGTTTCGTCTGGGCGAGGAAGGGCTTCTGTATTTCGTGGGCCGCAGAGACGATTTGATAAAATCTTTCGGCCGGAGGGTGGGTCCGCGGGAGGTGGAGGATATCATCGTCTCGATGCCGGGAATCGCGGAGGCCGCGGTTGTCGGAGTGGCGGACGAGATCAATGGCCAAGTTCCTGGCGCATTCGTTGTCACAAAAAAGGGGTCGGGCTTGGATGAATCCGGGATCAAGATCTTTTGTGGGAAACACCTCGAGCCCTACAAGGTCCCCCGGTATCTCTGGTTCGTCGATTCTCTCCCCAGGACGCCGAATGGGAAGGTCGATAAAAAGAGCCTGAAGGATCAGGCTTCCGCCAGCCTGGGGAAGAGGGGATCATCTTGAATCAGGCACTCCTGTAGAGGAGGCGGCATGAAAGAGCAGGCACGCAAAACACAGTTCACTTTGGACGCTCTCAAGATCGATTGCGAAGCCGAAAGCCGGCGCCTCGCCTCTTTTATCAGGAACGTTCTGAGCGACGTCCTGCATAAACGGGGAGTCGTGGTCGGTGTCTCCGGTGGCATCGACAGCAGTGTCACGGCAGCCCTATGCGTGCGGGCTATCGGAGCCGAGCGAGTCGTCGGCATCCTGATGCCGGAGCGGGATTCCAACCCCCGCACCCTGGAATGGAGCCAGTTGGTCGCCGATAGCCTGGGGATCCGAACCTTCCATCGCGACATCACAACCACCCTGGCGGCGCTCGGTTTCTATCACGAGCATGCGGAGGTGGTCCGGAGTTTGGTCCCGGAATATGCGGAGGGCTGGAAGATGAAAATGGTCATCTCCGACCCGACCGCCAATACCGAGTTCGCGTTTTTTTCAATCGTGGCCCAATCGCCCGAAAAGGCCACGATCAAGAAAAGGCTCCCGGCGGAGGCCTTCCTCAAGATTGTCGCCCTTTCCAATTTCAAGCAACGGACGCGAAAAATGCTGGAGTATCACTACGCCGATAGACTCAATTACGCTGTGGGAGGAACGTCCAACCGGCCCGAGACCGATCAGGGTTTTTTTGTGAAGCTGGGAGACGGCTCGGGCGACTTCAAGCCGATTGCTCACATGTATAAGACCCAGGTTTTTCAAATGGCGGAATATCTCGGCGTGCCCGAAGAGATCAGGAACCGCCCGCCTTCTGCCGACATCCACTCGCTGGCGCAGGGACAGGACGAATTTTTCTTCGTCCTACCTTACGAGAAGATGGACGCCTGCGTCTTTGGTCAATTGAACGGAATTCCCGCAGAGGAAGTCGCGGCCGCCATCGGCTTGGATGCCGGCATGGTCACCCGGTTTTATCGCAGCATCGCCATCCGCCGGGCCCGGACGGAGTACCTGAGGGCCCAGCCGATTTATCCCTGAGCCATATGACGGTTCCCCTCCGATAAAGCTCTTTCGTTGTCCGCGAACAAAGGGGAAACGTGAAATTCTCCCCAAAAAATGGACAGGGGGATAAGGTGCATATTGGCCTGCCATAACTCTGATGGCCTTATTCCCCGTTCCGGGCTTAGCTATACGGCCCCTTCCGCCGAAAAACGTCACACGATACCCGTATGGGGAGCAGGGGGGATTGCGTGATGAGGGCCCTCTGGCGCGCGTTTTTTGCCCAAAGGAGGCAAATACCCACTCCTCCCTTGGTGCACACCCAATCCGCATACCCCCCCCAAGGCACTCGCAGATGTGCCGATCTGCTCTCGGATAGGCGATAGTTTTCAGAGCATATAAGCTCACTCCTTGACATCGCATGATTAGTGGCATAATAATTGGCATATACAAAGCAGTGCGGGCGCCACCACCATCGCTGCCGGTCTGGCGGGTGCGCTTTCGGAGACAGGCGGTGGCAAGGTGCTGCTGGTGGATTCAACCGGGAAGCAGGGGGCGGCGCATCACTTCTCCTAGCGCAAGCCCGTGTGTTCTCTGTTCGATATTCTGCGCGAGAAGAAATGCGAATCCCCGGCGCCCCAGCAACGGTTCCAGGTTGTGTCGGTGCGCGATTTGAATGGGAGCTTGTATCCGGCTCGAACCAAGCCGTTCGATACGCTAATACCCAAGCTGAAGGCCAGCGATTATGATTTTGTCGTTTTCGATCTGCCGCCCTTGCAGCCCACCAGCATCACGTTTCGCCTGGCCGGTTATCTGGACCAACTGCTGCTCGTGGCCGAGGCGGAACGAACCCATTGTGACGCCCTGAAGCATGTGGTTTCCACGCTCCAGGACTTCAATACCAACGCGAAGTTCGCCATCGTGTTGAACAAGAGCGGTCAGTATCTGCAGACCTGCATAAAAGCATCGGCCTAGGGAAACGCCGGAGGGGAAAGGATATGAATGTTTTGAGATGGGCCTGGAAGACCACCCGGGAAAAAGACATTGTTCAAACCGTAAAGATTGCGAGCAACTTCGTGCTGGACCTTTTCTTCGATTGGAGGTACGGCACGGACACCATGCGCAGGCTACATCGCGATACCCTGGATGCGCGATCCGAGAATCAGTCGCATTCCTCTTCGTACGGGGCGACCAAGGTGGGTCCCTTCCTGCGTTTGTTGACCCAACTCGACCTGCCGAGGGACAGCAACTTCGTGGATATCGGAGCAGGTAAGGGCCGGGTGCTGTTGATGGCCGCACAATACGGATTTCGCAAAGTCATCGGCATCGAATTTGCCGGGCGACTCTGCGCGATTGCCCGCAACAACGTGGAACTTTTTCGCCGGAAGCACAAGTTGCTGTCGCCGATCGAAGTGATTGAAGCGAACGCGATCGAATATTCGTTTCACGCCGAAGATCGAGTGTTCTTCATGTATAATCCCTTTGACTCCTTTATTCTCGCCCAAGTCCTGGACAATTTGCGGCGCTCGCTGGAAGAAAAACCGCGACCCATCTGGCTCATCTACAATACGCCCAAGTACGACGACGTGGTCAAAGCCTCCCGTCTTTTCAAGTCAGATTCTTTCTTTGAGATCGGGGGGAACCAGTTCCGGGTCTATATGAACTGAGAAAAGAATTCTATTCGCGCGAACCCAGGCTTTTGTTCCCGCGTGTCCAAGCTCTCTTTCCGTAGTGGTCTTCCCCCGAAAAAACGGACACGCTGTTAAGCCTGCATCGCCTCACGATAATACTCCAACGGAGTTTTGTGATTCAAGGACGAATGCCTTCTCTGCACTTCTGAACTGGCATATTGCCCCCTCGATCCGAATGGAAGATCAATCCGGCTTGGGGCGTCCGAGTGCGAAGCCCTTTCTGCAAGGATTCAACTCCCAGGACCTGGCACATCTTCATCACCTCAAACCCGGAGCTGATTCTCTCCATGAAGCGATATTTCATCTGGGGTGTTTGGAGAAGATAGCCAACACTTTTTTTAGGATCTCCCGCTCCTGCTCGAGATCCAAGCCCTTTTTCTTCAACCTCATCAGCTCTTCCTCATGGGGCTTCATATGCCCCTTCCCGGGAAAAGAGCTCTCCTGATCTGCTAAATAATCGTTCTTCCAGCGATGCAGCACATTTTCGTGGAGCCCCAGTTCTCGGCAAACGTCCCGGATCCCCCGGCCCCCTTCTAAGACGAGCCTCACCGCGTCCCTTTTGAACTCCGTGTCGAAGACCCGCAACCACCGCCCCGGGAGGCCCTAGAGGTCGATGCCGCTCAGCCCGGAACTCAAAGCCCAGAGTTTATCTTGGAGCGCTCTATCATGCGACATATCGGAAGACTTCTTTTCTTTCATGTCCTTAAAAAATGTTCCGCTAATTCCCTCGACATCGTCGGACGACGCCAGATAAACGATCGTTTCCGCCCCCTCCGCGGGAGTCAGGAGCTGCCTTTTCATGAGATAATACAGTCTATGCTTCAGCCAATACGCCAACCCGTTATTACGCGCGAAATTTGTGGCCACCCCGCCGGGATCGACCGCGTTTACAGTGATTTTTGTGTTCTTCAACATCCCCGCGAGCGTATATGTAAACTGGACATTGGCCAGCTTCGAGTTTGAATATTGCTTTCTGCCGTCATAGTCCTTCGCGGACAAGACGTTTTCGATGACCCCGGTAGCCGCCTCATGTGCTCCCGATGAAACGTTGATGATCCTCGCTCGCTCAGATCTTTTAAGCGTATCGATCAAGGAAAGCGTGAGCACGAAGTGGCCCAGATGGTTCGTGGCCAGGGTCATTTCTATCCCCTCTTCGGTCAACTCGTGCTGGAGAAACCTCGCCCCGGCGTTATTGATCAGGACATCTATCCGAGGGTGGTCTTTTTTTATCCTGGCAGCTAAGCCGCGTGCATCCCGGAGCACGGAGAGATCGCAAACATCGTAGCCCACATTCCCATTTCGCGATTTTTGCTTGACCTCTTCACAGACCCGTGCCGCTTTCGTCCCATTCCTTCCCACGAGGATGAGGCGATAATTCTTCTTTGCCAGGCCCAGCGCGGCCGCTTTGCCGATTCCGGATGTCGCACCGGTTATGAGGCATATATTCTGGTTCATGCGAGGTCCTCGCCAATAATCTTCCCGTCGCTGTGTTCAGTCCAGGTGCTTTTTTATCCTCGTTTCAAGCTCAATTTCCGGGACCGTCGTCACTAATACCGGAGGCAGATGCAGGTACTGCGTCGCCGCTCGTTTTCTATCAATATCCTGATAGATGGTGCTGACCCGGCCGGGAGGCAGGCCCGTATGGCGGCTGATGACCTCCGCGCCGAGGCCATGGTTCTTGCCGTACAGGCAGAGGTCCATGACCTCGGTGGGAGCGGAAAAGAAGAACTCGTCCTGACCCTGGGGAAGCGAATACGTATCGGTCGTCGGCGGCCGGCTGATGATGGCTTCCGGCAAGCCAAGATAGCGTGCCATCTGATAAACCTGCGTCTTGTACAGATGAGCGATGGGTTTGATATCGGCTGCGCCGTCGCCCTGTTTGACAAAAAATCCCTGGTCATATTCGAGCCGGTTGGGAGTGCCCGCGACCGCGTAGTTGTGCAAATCGGCATGGTAATACTCGAGCATCTTTCTCGTGCGCTGCTTGAAATTCGTCGAGGCCACGATCGCCAGATATGAATTCAGCGCCAGCCGCTTTTTGATCACCCGGCCGTCCGGCGAGACGGCGACGACCGAAAACAGCGTATAGGCCTTGTCTTCGGCGATTTCGGACACGACGATTTTTGACTTCCATTCCCGGCCATAGCCGGGAATGGCCGACCGGACGGCATCGTCATACTTGTCATAAAAACCGACGGCCTCGAGGATGCGAGTGATATCGATAGGGACCTTTCGAATCTCCAAATGGTCCGCGATGAGCGAGCTGAGGTCCATCGTGTCCTCCGCCGAATGCCGCTCGGGCATCTGGAGGCCGATGACTCTGTCCTTGCCCACGGCTTGAACGCACAAAGCGGCGGTCACGCTGCTGTCAATGCCGCCGGAGATGCCGACGATCAGACCCCGCCTGTGCAGTTTTTTTCCAAGCGCATCCCTGATCGCCTGGGATATCGTGGTCAGCTCGCTCGCGCAATCGATATTGAGAAGCTCGGGTGAAAAGGAGGCCTTGTCATTCATGTGACCCTCGTTGAGACAATGGGTGCTCCGTCAGCGGGCTCTTTTGTCAATGTGAATGTCCCACTTCATGTCCGCCGCCTCGGAGCCCGCCTGTCTCTCGATGTATTGCCCAAACAATAATTGCGTCGAAATGATCCCAGCGAGGGCCATCCCCTCTGTCTCACTAGTGCTCGCTCCGGAATCCAACTTTTTAAAAAGCTTTGTGACTTTTTCCGGGTCGAAGATCCCGGCCTCCTTAATTTTCCCCTCCAAGAGCATGCCCTGATAACCGTCGGATTGGAGCCGGCCGATAAACGCTTTCTGAATCGGCGCGCGATAAGGGTGCTTGGTCCTTTTCGTGATGGACGGCGGCAGCACGGAACTCAGCGTCCTTTTCAGGATATGCTTCTCATCGAGGCCGAGGATTTTCCATCTCGGGGAAACCCGCGACATGAAATCAATGATCCGGAAATCCAAGTAGGGCGGGCGGATTTCCACGGAATGGGCCATGGCCATCCGGTCCCCCTGGGACGTCAGCAGATAGTTGCTCAAGAACAGCTTGTCTTCCAGGTACTGGGCCTTGGCAAGCGTGTCCCGGCGCTCGAAATCGGCGGGGAGCGTGCGGGTGAGTTCGTCGGTCGCCGAATAGCCGCTGACCTCCAGCTGCATGTTTTTTGAGAACAACTGCTTGATGCGGGCCGTGTTGTTCCAGCGGACAAGGTGAGAGAAAAGCGGGTCCCGGATCCCGGCAGAGTCATGAAGCATGAACTGCCGGTATGACTTTTTTTCCCGGGCCGTTTTGAATATCTGAGGATACAGGTGTTCGAAGAGCAGCGCGCGGAATTTTGAATCAGGCCGCCGCAGGACGAATTGCCGGACCAGGGCCTCGCGGAAGATGTCGTAGCCCCCGAACACCTCGTCCGCCCCCTCTCCGGTGCAGACGACCTTGATCCCCTGCTCATGGACGAATCGCGAGAGAAGATACATGGGTACGGGCGCGGTCCTCAGGACAGGCGTCTCACAGTGCCAAACAATGCAGGGAAATGTTTCGGCGATGAGCGCATTCCGGGCGTTCAATTCGTGATGCTCGACCTGGAGATAGGCGGCCATCTCGTTTTGATAGCCGCCCTCATCGAATTCCTGCGCCTCGAAACGGACCCCGAAGGTGCGCACATGCTTGTTGAAATGCTGCGAGATCAGGGCCGTGATGCCCGAGGAATCCAACCCCCCGCTGAGATAGGACCCGACCGGCACGTCGGCGCGAAGGCGGATTCTCGTCGCGTCCATGAGCAGGGTCATGATCTGCTCGCTAATTTCCCGGGGAGCGTCTTGCGTATAAGAACCGGGCGGCTGATAGGGAATATCCCAGTATTTGCGCAGGTGCTGTCCATGCGCGTTGATGGTGAGAGCATGCCCGGGCTTGAGTTCCTGAATGTTATTGAATACGGTCACGCCCGGCAGGGTTGTCCAAAAGGTAAACACCTGATCCAGGGCCCGCGGGTTCAGGGAAGGTGCGGGAAGCAGCCTGGAAGCGATCAGGGATTTGATTTCCGAGGCGAAGAGGAACCGGCCGTCATGCTCCGCGTAGTATAAGGGGCAAATCCCGAAATGGTCCCTGGCGAGAAAGAGGGCCTTTTTGTTAGCGTCCCAGATGCCAAAGGCAAATTGCCCGTTCAGCTCGTCGACACAATCCGCGCCCTTTTCCTCATAAAGATGAACGATGACTTCGGTGTCGGTATTCGTGTGGAACCGGTGCCCTTTCATTTCGAGCCACGTCCTCAGCTCCGGATAGTTATAGATTTCCCCATTCAGGACGATCCAGACCGTCTCGTCTTCGTTGTGGATCGGCTGGCCGCCGGTCGCGAGGTCGATGATGCTCAGCCGGGAGTGCCCAAGCCCGACATGCCCGTCGAGATAAATCCCTTTTTGATCAGGACCCCTATGCCCGATCGCGCGGACCATGGACGAGAGGCTCGTGTCCGATATCCGGCCTTCGTCCCGAGTGTCGAATATCCCGGCTATACCGCACATGGAGCTTTCAAGCGGTCTTTTTGCTCAAGTACGCGCAGATGTTGGCGATCGTGTCGAGGTTTTCGGGCACCAACTCGTCATCGTTCACTTTGATCATGTAATGCTCTTCGAGATAATTGATGAGTTCGAGGATGCCCGTCGAGTCGATGATCCCCGCTTCGAGCAGGGAATCCTCGTCCCCCAGCTGCCTGTCGTCCCCGAAGAGGAACCTATCGGCGATAAATTGACGGATTTCGATTTCAAGACCGGCCATGTTCCTTGTCCTAGAGGTCCATTATAACTGATTATCCCTGTTTAGGTTCGCTCTCAAGAAAGATTTGGACACTCTTGGCCCGGTCGGGCTTTCCACTGCTCGTTTTGGGGATGGAGTCGACGAGCCGCAGTTCTTCCGGAACCTCGAACTTGGGCAATTTCGCGGCGCAATACGCGAGGATATTTTTCTCCGTATCCGGGATCGGCCTTATCGGGACGACCAGTCCGGCCAAGCGCCGGCCCTCCAGGGGATCCGCGATCCCGAAAACGATGCATTCGGCGGCCTCGCCGGATTCGACGATCTTGTCCTCGATCTCCTGGGAGTTGACACGGCGTCCGCCGACTTTGATCTGATCATCCTTCCTGCCGGTCACGAAAAGAAATCCTTCGTCATCACAATATCCCAAATCGCCGGTATGATACCCGTGTTGGTCAAGGACCTTTTTTGTCGCCTCTTCGTTTTTGTAGTACCCGAGCATGATATTGTCGCCCCGGGCAACGAGCTCGCCCGGTTCGCCGGGCCCTAACTGTTTGCCCTCGGGGGACATGACGCTCATCGTGACGCCAGGGATAGGGATGCCGATCGAATCGATCTTGGAGTCCAAGCGCTCGGGGGGGACATAGGTCAGGCGGGCCGAGGCCTCCGTCGCCCCGTACATGATGACGAGCCGGGTATGGCTGGGCAATATCTTCAAGAGCTCGAGCTTGACGCGACGCGGCATGTGCCCGCCCGCCTGCGAGCAGTAGCGGAGCGCGGGGAGCTTGTCGCGGTACTGGGCCAGCGGCGATTTGAACAGCAGATGGGCATAGGTCGAGGGAACGCCGGAAAAGCCGGTGACGTCCTCCTCGGCCATCTGTTTCAGAACCGAGGCCGTATAGGCGAATTTATTGTTGATGACCACGGTCCCGCCGACGGCGAAATGAGTGTTGAGGAGGGACTTGCCCATGACGTAAAAGAAAGGCAGGACGACCATCTGGACATCGCTCGAGGTGAGCTCGAGGTACTCAATGACGGCCCGCGTGTTGGCTGCGATATTGGCGTGAGAGAGCATGGCCCCTTTCGGCTTTCCTGCCGACCCGGAAGTATAAATGATCGCCGCGCACGAATTCGGGTCGATAGCCAGGCCGGGATTTGCGTCGCGTTGGGCGACCGCCTCTTCGGGGAGCGATAAGACGGCATCTCCCGGACTCTGCCCGGCCCGGCGCGGACCAATGACCATAAGCCGGGCAGCCTGCAACACCGACGCGTCGAGCGCTCTGACGGTCTTTTCGAGCTTCGACGATACGACCAGGGCCTTTGGCTCCAGTTCCTTGACGAGCTCCGCCAGGCCTTCGGGTTTGATGTCCGTGTTGAGAGAGGCGACGATGCCCCCGGCTTTGAGGATGCCGTAGTAACAAAACACGTATTCAATACTGTTTTCGCACAGAAGGACGACCCGGTCCCCGGGTCTAACACCCGCCTTGATGAGGTTGTGAGCCAGCTGATTGGCCCTCTTATTGACTTCGGAATATGAGGCGCGGCCCCGCTCGTGGACGACGGCAACCTTGGTAGGAAACAACCCGGCGTTCTTCTCGAGAAAATGGTGGACAAGACAACTCGTCGTTTTCATGTTCGGCACGGGCTCATCGATTCTCAAAAAACGAGCTCTCAGGGGCCTTATGATAAAACCAACGCCTTTCTTTGGCAAGCCCTTGTTGACGGGAGTGGAAGGGACAAGCAAGTTCTTCCGTATACATGGGTTCCGGCATCAGGAGTGCCCCCCACATGAGCTAGGATCTCCCTCAATCGCATTGTTCCCCGTTCTGAAGAAATGTGTTACGATACTGTCGAGAGCGTCATGTAGGAAAATACAAGGATAGGCCACAGTCGACGGCCAAGGGAGCCTCATCTCACCTATCAAGGATTAAGGGACTCATGAGAGCGGACCTTCTCAGCCAACTCCTGTGCCCCAATTGTGGTGGAGCGCTTACGGCGAGCGTAAGATCCCCCTCCCAAGGGAGCGAGATCGAATATGGGATTCTGACGTGCGGCTGCAATGAGTACCCCATCATCGGTGGAATTCCGATTTTTAAGGTTGAAGGCCGGGTCGATGTCATGCGGCAAACGGCTGATTCCGTTTTACAATATGGACCTAACATCAAGGAACTAATCAGCCTTGTCCGGGCCGGCCAATATGAAAAAGCGCTTCTATTGCTCTTGGTCATTCCTAAACGAACCGTCAACAAGCTATTGGCATTCGTCGATTACGCACCCCAAAAGGCTAGGGCGGGAGTCCAGGCCCTAGCTAGGCGCCTGTGGTCAAATCAGCAACAGAAGAACCGGGAACTGCTGGTCAATATTGAGAAAGGGACAACGGCTCATGATTTAATCAGCTTCTTCTACCGGGATTCTCTGCGCAGCGAGGATTACAACTATTTTTATTACAGATTTTCTCAGCCTCGCCACCTCGCTCAGCTCTCCTTGGCAAGCCTCTTGCCGGTTTCCGAAAAGCCCATTCTGGATTTGGCCTGCGGGTTCGGACACGTCATGCATTACTGGATCATGACTCATCCCGGGCAGCGAGTCGTCGGCGTCGATCGCAATTTTTTCCAACTCTACGTCGCAAGACATTGGGTGGCCCCGGGCGGGGATTTCATCTGCTCTGAGGCTGATCTCAAGCTTCCGTTTTCTTCGCACAGTTTCTGCGGTGTGTTTTGCGGGGATGCCTTTCATTGCTTTCTGAGGCGATGGCAGTGCGCTGAGGAGATGAAACGTGTGATCGAGCCGGAGGGATTGATCATTCTGGCGCGCTTCGGTAACCGTCAGGCCGGACCACGAGAAGGGTATGAATTATCCGTGGAAGGCTATTTGAAGCTGTTTGAAGGCCTCCGCTGGCGAATGCTGTCCGAGGACGATCTCCTGCAGGGGTACCTCAAACGACTTGGCCCTCAGCTGGAAGAGCCATCGACCTTGTCAGGTTTAACTCCCCTTAAATGGCTTTATCTCGTGGCCTCCGAGAGGGCTGAGAGGTTTCGGAATTACCCAAGATTCGAGACCTGGCCTCACAGTGTGGGCCGGTTAAAATTGAACCCCTTATATAGAGAAGTGAACAAGGACCCCGCCGGCAATATGACGGTTGAGTTCCAGTTTCCATCGAGCTGGTATGAATTTGAGAACTCAGCCTGCTCACAATATATGCCCAAGACGGCCATCATCAGCACGAGTACTCTCAATGCCCTGTCGGCGGGGACATGGTCCGATGAAATCGAATCTCTCGTCCGACAATGCGTTATCATTGGAGTGCCTGACCGTTATTTATAGGAGAGGAGTCATCCTCCCAGCGCCGCCAGGTGCCGGAGCCATCAGTGAGGCCGCATGGACCTGCAAATTGTCAACCCCATTGATTACGCCGGATGGGACGCCCTTTTGCTGAGAAGCGGCGACCATTCGTTTAGACGTGCAGAGGCACGACCTCGGGCAGGTATAGATCGGCCGGGTAATCCGGCGGACAGTGTACTAATTTTGGACATATAAGAATTTCGTCCTTCCCCACCTCTTACAAAAAGGTCCCTCCATATGGGGGAAAATGGACGGCTAGCTGCCGCCTTGATTTTCGAGCTCAAAAAATGTTAGTGTATTTATGAAGAAGGGCCAAGGATCATAGGGGTCATAGGAGGAAAGGAAAAATGCCAGGAATCAATTCATATAAAAGAGCTCGTATGAAGAGCGGATTGAAGTTGGCAATATTGGTTTTTTCATTTTTGGCGTTGCTTTCTGCCTGCGTCTCGACCAGCAACAATACACCGCCAGAGTCAACTCATGGATGGACCTGGGTATCCGGCAGTAATTCCGCAGGTCAGGCGGGCATTTACGGCACCCAGGGCACAGCCTCTCCGTCAAATGTCCTCGGGGCAAGAGAGTATCCTGTATCCTGGCTCGATTCCAGCGGCAAACCCTGGCTCTTCGGGGGACATGGCTATGATTCGGCTGGCAATGGCGGCGATCTCAATGACCTGTGGAAGTATGACCCGACAACCCTTGAATGGACCTGGGTATCCGGCAGTAGTACCGCAGGTCAGGCGGGCATCTACGGCACCCAGGGCACAGCCGCTCTGTCAAACGTCCCCGGGGCAAGATCTGGTGCTGTATCCTGGCTCGATTCCAGCGGCAAACTCTGGCTCTTTGGGGGAAAGGGCTATGATTCGGCCGGCAACAACCGGTATCTCAATGACCTATGGAAGTATGACCCGACAACCCTTGAATGGACCTGGGTATCCGGCAGTAATACCATAGATCAGGCTGGCATCTACGGAACAAAGGGCACAGCCGATTCGTCAAACGTCCCCGGGGGAAGGTATGGGGCTGTATCCTGGCTCGATTCCAGCGGCAAACTCTGGCTCCACGGGGGATGGGGCTTAGATTCGGCCGGTGCAAACGGCGATCTCAATGACTTGTGGGAGTATGACCCGGCAACCCTTGAATGGACCTGGGTATCCGGCAGTAATACCATAGATCAGGCGGGCATCTACGGAACAGAGGGCACAGCCGCTCTGTCAGACATCCCCGGGGGAAGGGATACGGCTGCATCCTGGCTCGATTCCAGCGGCAAACTCTGGCTCTTCGGCGGCGGAGGCTATGATTCGGCTGGCAATCTAGGCCAGCTCAATGACCTCTGGGAGTATGACCCGACAACCCTTGAGTGGACCTGGGTATCCGGTAGTAACACGGCAAATCAGGTGGGCATCTACGGCACCCAGGGCACGGCCGCTCCGTCAAACGTCCCCGGGGGAAGGTGTGGGGTTGTATCCTGGCTCGATTCCAGCGGCAAACTCTGGCTCTTCGGGGGAAAGGGCTATGATTCGGCTGGCAATCTAGGCGAGCTCAATGACCTCTGGGAGTATGACCCGACAACCCTTGAATGGACCTGGGTATCCGGCAGTGAAATAGCAAATCAGGTGGGCACGTACGGTACCCAGGGCAGACGCGCTCTGTCAAACGTCCCCGGGGGAAGGGAATATGCTGTATCCTGGCTCGATTCGAGCGGCAAACTCTGGCTCTTCGGGGGAGCGGGCTATGATTCGGCTGGCCGTTACAACTATCTCAATGACCTGTGGCATTACACCCGATAAGGGATGTCAGATATTTTCGTGCAGAGGCGCCCAGGCGCGGCGATTACCCTAAGAAGCTCTTTTCATTGGCTCCGGCGGGCGTCCGTCGCATCATCGGTCGCGTCTTCTACAGGCACATCGGCTAAGAATTATATTTTCTGAACACGGGTTTTACGGACTCCCCGACCAGGTACTTCTCGATGCCCTCATTCAGCGCCTTTTTGTAGACGACCAGGGCTTCTGCGATTCTTTCGACGGTTTGTTTGATATCCCGGTCCGAATGCGAATACGAGACGATGCTGGAAGGCATCAAGAGTCCCCGTTTCATGGTCTCCTGCAGGAACAGGGTCCTGAAGGGCTGAGAGGGCTTCCCGTCCTGGTCGCGGCTCGTGTAGACGGAACAGCAGTCCGGCCCGATGATGGACACCTGTTCCCGGAGGCCAAGCTCTCCGGAAACCCGATTGACTCCCTCCGCAAGCTTATGTCCCTGTCGGTAGAGAGTCTCGATGACCGGGTTCTCCTTGTAGAACTTCATGGTCGCCAGCGCCGCCGCCAGGGCATGATTTTCGGCGCCGTGCGTGGTCGATATCAAGAAGACCCTCTCCTTATCATGGCGCAGCCCGCCGAGCTCCATGATCTCCCTTTTTCCCGCCAGCGCGGAAATGGCGAAACCGTTTCCCAGGGCTTTGCCGAAAGCGGACAGGTCGGGCACGATGTCGTATTTTTTTTGGGCCCCGCCGAGGTGCCAACGGAACCCGGTGATCATCTCGTCGAGGATGAAGACGGTCCCGTTCTCGTGGGCGATCTTCTGAAGCTCGTGCAGGAAGTTGTCCTTGGGCGGGTCGTACTTCTCGGCCTCGAGAATGACACAGGCGACCTTGCCGGGATGCCTGTCGAAAAGCTCTTTGACGCTTTCGATATCGTTGAAGTGAAACTTGACGGTGAGCTCCTTGGTGCAATCGGGGATGCCCGCCGACATGGGCGTGCTTCCGATGAACCAATCGTCGACCGAGAAAAAGGGCTGATCCCCGCAAATGGCCACCAGATCCCTTCCGGTAAAAGCCCTGGCCAGCTTAACCGCCCCGCTCGTCGCGTCGGAGCCGTCCTTGCAGAATTTCACCATGTCGGCGCCGTCGATGATGGATAGGAACTCCTCGGCGCAGTCCAACTCGATCTTCGCCGGCCTGACGAAGTTGTTGCCCAGCAGCATCTGCCCATGGGCCGCCTCGACGACAGGATCGAACGCGTGACCTAAGGTGACGGTGCGCAACCCCATCCCGTATTCGATGTATTCGTTGCCGTCGATGTCCCAGACGTGGGACCCCTTGCCCCGGGAGATGTATACGGGCATGCCCTGGGGATATTGGTCATCCCCTTTCGCGTAGGTATGACATCCGCCGGGAATGATCTCGTTGAACCTTGTCTGGATTTTTAGGGAACTCTGCAGCTTCATGGTCCCTGGTCGGCTCCTTTATGCGGTTTCGCGACCAATGCCGCCCCGCACGAAAAGATGTTAGTCCGTGCTCCGCACCGATGTCAAGACCGATGAGCCCGCCCACGCTCGGAGCCTGAACCTAGACGAAGTGCTGACTTCAGCAGAGCACGACGCCGTCGAAGCTGAAAAAAACGTCCGCCATCCCGTCTCCTAGTCCTTCGGAGGCGTCATGCTGATCCGATAGGTCGCGGGGGAGGTTTTCGCGGCTCTCCGGTAGACCCGCTTGACGAGTCCTCCCAACATGACCCGATCGATATCCTTGAAGAGCCGCGTGCGTTCGTGCCTTCGCAGGCAGGCCTTCAAGGCATCGCGAAGGGCTTTGTCACCCGTCCGCGTGGCGAGGTCGTAATTTTCCTTGAAAAAGATCATTTCGATATCGTTGGCGATTCGTATTTTCTTGATCTTGGAAAGGGACGGAAACGGCGGGAAGGCGGGGGTGGATACGCCGAGCAGCTGCAGGGGGATCATCGTCCGAAGGCATTTTTCGCAATGACCGCAGTTGCGGGTCACTTCATGAGCGCAGACCAGCAAATTCGCCAGGGCGGAAGGGCTTTCGGCGATCTTGATGACCTTGTCCACCCTCCGGGCTTCGGCACCCTCGTGGATGATCTCGACTCCTTCGGTCGACCACAGGGGGTCCGTGAGCGGATGTGAGCCCAAGGGAACGAGCTGGCTGTACGAGTAGGCCGACGACACGTAGGTGCGTGGGAATCCCAGGAGCAGGGCGATGCTGGCCAGGGCGCTTCCCTGGGTGAGCAGGATGCTCAGGTTGTGATGATAGCCGAAGGCATTGGAATTCGTGCCGACCGGGATGACGGTCTTGCCGAAGCCTCGCACGAAGGATGCGTTGCGCTCGAAGGCCGTCCTGAAGCTCGCATCGTCAACGAGGAAATCGAACCCCTGGATGTAAACCACGTGACTGATCTCCTCGCGGCGTTTCAGGAGCGTGAACATGCTGTCCACGCCGCCCGAAAAGAAGGATATGGCCCCATCGTTGAGCGGTCCGGCCACCCGGGTTGCGGCGTCGATGAGGACGACCTTCAACACAGGATTCCAGGCATGGTGGATGTCCTGAAAGACCGAACAATTCCGGAGGAGTTTTGGAGAGATGGGCAAGCTCGCGTCGAACTCGAGCTTTTCCCCTTTCGCCATCGCCGGGAGAAGCGCCGCGGCCAGGAACGGGTCGCCGGCGTGGGAGACGGGAATGGACTTCGGCACTCGGAACCAGAGCCGGAAGTCGTCTATGGCGGCGGAGACTTCCTGGATGTCTCCCTGCTCTTTGATTTCCCAGTTCTCAATGCGCATGTTCTGCTCACCCTTAGGGAAGAGGCACGGTCAAGAGCGTTGGATTTTAATATGCCAGTTATCCGGTTCGATGAAATCCAGGTCGGGCATCATTTTGTGATAGTCGCGGGCCAAGTCCTTCGTATTCCAGTCCGGGATATTCGACGAAACGACGACCGGCCCCGCGTTGATGAGCCATTGTTCTTTCCGGGCATTCCTCATGAGCGGAATTTTCTCATGGTCGAAGCCCATCAATCTCGTCGCCGTCAGATCGACGGCATAGGGGTTATGCCCTCCCACGAGTATTCCGGCGGGCTTTTTCAGGCAGCACAATGGGCCGTTCTTCTCTCCGCCGACGATGCCGTCGATGACATTGAAAATCCTTCGCTGCAGGCCGTTTCCCATGACGCCGTTCTTATCCGCGAACAACATGATCCTGTTGAGATCGAGAGCCACGCGCCAGATAGTATCATTCCCTTGCCAACAGCCTTTGGGGGGCTTGACCAAGCGATATTTGGTTTCGATCCTTCTTATGAAACCGGCCTTATCGCCAGCCAGGTTCGAACATAAATAGAGAAACTTCCGTTTGAGGTCGTTTTTATGCCGCTTCATCTTGCCCCCGATTTTTTCCATCAGGCCATAGTCCGGGGTTTCATCCCCGTTTCTGCTGGGGGGGCCTTTCCTCAGATGGGGAATATAGGATTTATTCGTGGCGAGACCGACGAGATTCTTCAGGCTGAGCGTGACTCCCGCCTTGTAGTGGGTTTTCAGCTTCGGCACATTGATGAAGACGTCCGCGTCCAGGAACTCCCGGGCAATCCGGTATTTATTCGCAAGACGATTGTGGACTTTGGCCATGAAGGAATTGTCTTCATAGAGGTACGTGAGATTCTCCAGCTCCTTGTCGCTGAAGAGATCCAGGAACGAGTCCTGTTTCAGGTCGATTTCGATTCCCAGATGATCGAATTCGTGGAATTCTTCTTCGCTGCCTCTAGCGAATCTCATATCGATGAGCTTGATATCGAATTTCTCACTCCGATAAAGATTAGTCAGATAGCCGATCGTGGGCTGCAGATGATTCTTGTTGGTTATGATTTGAAAATTGGCCTCCGGAACCGGGGCATCGCCGACGACGATTTCCCCGCGCCCTTCAAGCGCCAAATGGACATAGTCGATGATCGGCCTGATGACGCTGGCGTGGGTGACCATGGAATTCATGTCCTGGCCGATCCCATTGTTCTCCCTGACCAGATTCGGCTTGATGAATACTTTATTTCCCGGGACGATCAATCCCGAAAGAGGGTTCCATTTCCCGCTATCGATACGTTCCTTATCCAATTCAAGGGCGATGAAGAGCTTCCTGACAGAATCATAGATCGGGTTGAAGCCGCTCATTTTGCTATTCTTCGTGCCCGAGAATTCTGGATAAAGGGCCGGCGGATCGAAGGGGACTTCCACGTCATAATGATCGATCGTTTTGATCACGGCCACTTCATTCTTGTAGAAGAGCTCGTTCATTTTTTTCCCCTGTACCCAAATGCGCGCAAATCGCCTCTCTTGGCCTAGGGCTCGATCAGTCCTCGCAGGCCATGATCATAGCCGGGGCCTCGTGGCAATGTCAAACGGGATCAGTCACTCGGAGGGGTGGTATCGATCCGTTGGATCCCCTCCGCGGCATTCGCTCTGGCCCGGAGGACGCGTCTGACGAGGCCGCGCAAGATCACTCGATCCGCTTCCTTGAAGAGCCGCTGGCGCTCATAGCGTGCCAGGCAAGATTGCAGGGCGTCCCGCAGCTCGTCATCTCCCGATTTCAGGGCCAAGTCCAAATTATCCTGGAAAAAATTCAGCTCGATGTCGCCGGCGATTCGCATCTTCCTGATGACCTCGGTCGGAGGGAGAGGAGGAAAGGGGCCAGTCCCGGCCTGCAGCAATTTCAGCGAGATCATGGTGCGCAGGCATTTTTGACACTTGCCGCAATTGACATTCATGTCGTGGAAGCAAACCCTCAGGTTGGCCAGCGCGTGCCCGTCTTCGGCGATCCTCATGACCTTGTCCACCCGCCTTGCTTCCGACCCGTCATGGGTGATCTCCATGCCTTCATTCGCCCACAGGGGATCCGTCAGGGGATGCGAGCCCAAGGGGAAAAGCTGGCTATAGGAGTAGGACGACGGGACGAAAACACGCGCGAAGCCGAGGAGCAGGGCCACGCTGGCCAAAGCCCCCCCCTGGGACAGGTTTCGGCTCAGGTTATAGCGATAGCCGAAAGGAAAATGGTTGGTCTCGACGGGGATGAGTGTCTTGCCCAAGCCGCGCGCAAAAGAGGCGTTGCGTTCGATGGCCGTCGGATAGACCTCGCTTTTCTCCCTCGCGATCTCCAACGGATAGGCATCCTCCAACAGCAGGCGGTTCAACCGCTCCGGACTCTCCCCCTCCAGGGCCCGCTCCAGCAGGCGCCGTGTTTCCGGCCGCAGTCTGATGCCGGCGAAGCGCTCGTCCCGATATATCGTCGGCCCGGCGATGATCTTGCCGAGGTCCGCGGCCAGGGCTTTTTCCAGCGCGCCCGGATCCGAGCCCGAATCCCGGTATCTCGACAAGACCTGCCGTGTCGACTCCGAAAGGGCGCTCATGACAAAAACGGAGACGGCACCGCTCGCGGCGTGCAGCTTGCAGGCGATCTGGGCCAGGTCGCTGATATCGGCCGCGGAGAATGGCAGGTCCTGGCCGCGGCCCGCAAAGAAATCGAATCCCTGGATGAAAACGATATGACTGATCTCCTCGATCCTTTTGAGCAGAGTGTAGGTGCTGTCCACGCCTCCGGAGAAGAAGGACATCGCTCCCGGGCGGAGGGGCTGGCTGGCTGATGTCTGTGCGCTGACCGGGATGATCTTCAAAACGGGATTCCAGCTATGGTGGATCTCCTGCAGCACGGCCAGATTCTTGAGAAGCTTCGGTGATACGGGCAACCGGGGGTCGATCTCAAGTTTTTCCCCTTGCAGCATCGCCGGAAGAAGCGCCGCCGCCAGAAAGGGGTCGCCCGCCCTGGTCACCGGATAGGATCGGGGTAACCGGTACCATAAGCGGAAGCCGTCAATTTCCGCGGAGACTTCTACGGTATCTGTCTGTTCGCTGATTTCCCAGCCCTTGACCTGCATATTAGATACTCTCTAAGAATCCCATCGATGACGCTAAAAGACGAGTTTCAGTCCTCCGCCGAGCCTGAGCCCGCCTAGCGCGAGATTCAATTGAGGAATTCCACTCGAGGGCTGGAAACCGGCTTTTGCCCAGAGATATCGGGCCGTAATAAAAACGGCAAAATTCTTGCTGAGATATAAATTCACGCTTGATCCCGCATTGAGGCCTATGACATTTTTCCTTAGTTTTTCGGTCTGGGGGGTGATGCTGATTGAGTCATAAGGATACGCGGATTCCGTATAGGCGATGGCGCCCGTTAGTTCGGCACTCGTAATAAAATAGGTCGGGCCTGCATAGAGGTCCAGTCCAAGTTTGCCGAAAGGAATACTGTAGATCAGATCGAGAGAGAAAGCGCTTTCCTGTATTTTGCGGCGCTCCGTGCTATCTGCCTCTCTTGGAGAATTAAAATAAAGCGGGTGAGGAATAGAAGCCCTGTTTCCCGCGATAAGATTCCGTGAAGCCAAATCAAAGCCAAGCTCAATCCCCACCTGATCCGAAAACCTGTAGCCCAGACCAACACTCCATGAATGGCCTTTTCCAACATCATAATTTACAGAATAGGAGGCATTTTCCTGGTAAACAACCTGCGTCCAGGAGATGGATTCGTTGACTTTTAAAAGATCCGCGCCGTAAGCGAATCTGAGAGAGATCTTTGGAGATCTTGGAATTCTGGGAGCGGTTGTTTGAAAACCAGGCTTTTCCTGGAAGCCCAGCTCTTTGGTTTCGCTGGAGAACGAAACAGACGAAATGAATAATGCGGAGACGAGCAATACTCCTATCTTCTCCGTCATCGTCTCTTTTCTCAATTGAACGTCCACCCGATAGCTTCCATCGCGTTAATCGTCTGGGCATATTCGTTACTGCTTGCCCCATATAAATCACCTGCGGATTGAAGCAGGCCATTTGCCGCGTCCAGAAAATTAGCCGTCGGCGTCAGATAAAAGGTCCAAGCGCGATAAAATATCTTTGTTGCTTTTTCAATTCCGAGGCCCGAAACGCTGAGACCGGACACTTTGTTCGTTCCTCCCGCGGCCAGCAGATAATAGGCATGCGAATAGAGGGTCGAATTGAAATGGACGCCCCCAAAATCGCTTACCGGATTCTGGAAAATGCGGACCTGCGATAAATGGCATGGATAAGGGTACTTCACGCCTGAATATTCCCAGGTTGTGGAATTTGGGTCAGATAGATCTCTAAGGTAGCTCGTAGCACCGTAATATTGATTGCCAATATACGGCGGGTCAATATCCTCTCCGATAAGCCAATCAGCTTTGTCGAATCCCTGTCCTTCAGGTTGCCAGTAGAATTCAACTGCGGTGCCTATGATATCGGAGAAACCCTCATTCAGCGCGCCGGGCTGAGCGACGTCATCGCAGTAGTACGCCAGGCCGGATGAGTATTGGGTAATTCCATGCGCATACTCATGGGCAACGATATCCAGAGCACCCGCCGTAGGGGTATCAACGAACATCTCGCCGCCGGTCCAGAACGCAATGTTTGCAGTGGGAAAATGAACGTGAGCAATGAGAGCCTTTTGATTGGTATCATCAAGCCCGGCTCTGCCAAGCACGGAATAACAATAATCGTAGGTCAAGCCGACGTAGGCATGGACACTCACCAATGCTCCGTCACTATCCCAAATGTTGTCAGCATCCGAGGCGATATCGTCGGAATTTCCGTAATCACGCGTTATTTGATTGACCGGCCGCACTCGACTGTAGTCTGCAAGCCAATACATATTATTCGCATGCGTTGTCGGCAATTTAAATTGTTCGCCATGCACGCCTGTGCCTAAACCGATGGTCAGGCCGTCATAATTCACATTGGAATATTCCTTGAGAACCTCGCCGCTCCTGGCGTCTACGATCCCTGTCATGCTGTAGGTGATCCCCTTGTTCATCGTCAGCCGATAAGCGAGCCGATAATCCCCATCATTCACCGGGTAGATGATCAGCGTCGGGCCCTCTTTATTCTCCGTGAGGTCAGGCTCTGCTAAATGCATCTGAAAGAGTTGACTCGCTGTGTTTGCGCCTATGAGAGGCGTCATCTCAACCTCGATCCCCTCATAATATTCGCCGGTCGTACTGATGACTCTTCCTTGCTTGAGGTGTTGAATGACCTGCGCTCCCAGGACTTCTGCTCCTTTGTAATATTGCGTATATCTGCGGTGTTCCATCCGGGCGAGGCGATCGATCTCGACTCGCTTCAGCAGGAGATTGCCCTTGCCGATTTCCCTGGCGATATTTGTCAGCGATTTCCGACTTCCGGCTGAGATGGCCTGTTTTACGAATAACGGGCTTTCTCGAGATGTACGGATCCGCGGCAGGTCCAAGGCGGCTGGCGCCTCGATTCTTTCGCCGATTCTCTTCAATCGATTCCCGTCAGCGGCTCGGAAATAAACTTTGCCGACATACTCACTCCGCAGGAAAGAAAGCCCGAAAAAAACGCACAGAACAAGTCCGAAAACTTTCTTCATCCGGCTCATGAGTCGCTCCTTTCGGAAATGCGCATTCTGTTCATTTCTTTGAGGTCTTGGGAGAGGGGGGAAATCGCTTTTTTACAGCATCTAAACCCAAGCACTCCTCGTCCCGCCGCTGCGACTCCTGTCGCTCATCGATGATATTCCGCGACCTCTCTTTCTGTCAAGAACAAAAGGCTTGGGCTTAAGATAGGGCCAGGCCTCGTTCAGTCTCTGACGCTGAAGAACCGGATGCCGTAGCGCCTGAGGAAGAGAGCGATCTCATCCCCCAGCTCATTGGTTGAAACAGAATGTTCTTTATTCTCGACATCAAACCACATGATATTCAGACCGTTGAGCTTTCTCCGGTCTTCGACGGAAATTTTCTTGAGGCTTAAGAAAACATCGACATTTGCGGGCAATGGGTTGACGATTCTTTCTCCGGCGGACTCGACGGCGACGCGAAGCCGCCAGCCTTTTGTCCCCTTCAGGCCGCGCTTTTTCGTCCGGAATATCGTATAGTCGGGGCCCGGTCCTTCGCATCTCAGGCCCGAACCCTGGAAGAAGAGGATCATCTCCCGGACCATGTTTTCGAAAAGCCTGGCCTTCTCCTCCACGGACAGGTCTTTGGGGAATTCCGGAAACTTGCTCACGACGCGGGCCGGATAGCCGATAGCCAGGCATCTGGGCGGAATATTCCGATTCACGAGCGAATTGGCCCCGATCACCGCGCCATCCCCGATCTTGGTCCCGGGAAGGACGAACACCCGCCAGGACAGGGAAACGCTTTTCCCGATCTCGATGGGCTCGAAGTCCACCGCGTACCCTTCGAGTTGGCTCAACCAGGAGGTGTGACCGAAAAGAAGGCAATCCCCGCCGATGCCGCTGTCGTCGCCGATCGTGATCGACCGGCAGGGGTTGATGAACGACATCTGCATGATCTGGCAGTTGCGGCCGATGACGAGCTTGGAATCCGGGAACTGCAGGCCGCCGACGAACACCTGTTCATTGATCTTGCTGCCGTCGCCGATTTCGATAAATGGAGTATCGATAAACGTCGTCGCTCCGATCTGGACGTGGTCGCCGATCTTGATGTGCCGGCCTCGGACAAACGACAAGAAGCTGATCGAGGCATGATCCCCGATGGTGACATCATCCCCGACGATGACCGACCCAAAGCCTATCGAGACGTTTTTCCCGATCCGATAGCCCTTCAGCCGGTAGACGAGCTTTTTCAGGAAATTGGGCAAGCAGCCCATGAGAACCATTTGCCTAATGGGAAAGCGGGGCCTGGGGATCAGCATCCTACTCCCCCACCAGACTCAGGCCGCCGTCCACGACCAGGGTGTGGCCGACGATGCCCTGGGCCGCGTCCGAGCAAAGAAATTGAGCCGCCCAGGCCGTTTCTTCCAGGGTCGTGAGCCGTTCGAGGGGTGATCTCTTGAGAGCCCCAGCGAGCCGGGCTTCGCCGTCCGGCATGACTACCCAAGCCTGGGTGCGTACCGGCCCCGGAGAGAGGATATTGACCCGTATTCCCTTCGGGGCCAGCTCTACGGCCATGTGACGGGCCAGGGATTCTAGGGCCCCCTTGGAGGCGCCGACCAGGGAATAGGCGGGGACGACCTGTCGGGCGCCTTGGGAAGACATGGCCACGATGGACGCTGGCGCCTTGAATCTCGGCAACATCAGCTTGACCAGCTCGAAAAAAGCCTGCACATTCAGGGCGAATGTCCAGTCAAAATGCCGCCTGTTCAGCTCCGCCAACGGCCTGTGAACCCCGGTGGCCGCGCAAAAAATCAGCCCGGATAGGGATTCCAGATTGGCCCCGATGTCCTCATCGAGATGGGCCAGGCCCTTGGCGCTCGTCAGGTCGGCCCGGCATATCGAAAGAGCGAGGTTCTCCCGCTCGGCCTCTTCCCTAAGCGCTTGGGCCGAACGCTCGTCGCGCACGTAGTTGGCGACGACCCGGGCCCCGGAGCGGGCGAATTGGACCGATATCGCCCGCCCGATGCCCCGGGTCCCACCCGCCACAAGAAAGGATTTTCCTTCGAGAGAGAACATTTTGTCCATGACCTTAGCCTCCTCCAGATTGCCGGGAAGCCAGGAAGGATTCCAAGACTTCGTCGCGGTAGCCCGGGGCGAACTCTCCGAGCGGCAGGAACGAGAAGAGGAGGTCGGCCGTGCAGACCTTTGCCCCATTGACTTTGATCGAGCACACAGCCGTGGCATACTGGGCCTGACTTGTCCGGATCTCCGCCGTGATCAACGCGGTCGCACCCGGCCTGACCCACTCCCGGAAAGATGCCGAGCGAATCTGGGCCAACATGGCTTTCCCCTTCCCCTTATCCTTGCCCTCGGCATCCAGGCACTTACCGGCTGCCTGGGCCATCATCTCCGTAAGCAGGACCCCGGGCACTACCGGAAATCCAGGAAAATGGTCCCGGAAAAAATCCTGGTCGCCGGAAATGTGGTATTCCGCCTTGATGGATTTTCCCGGCTCAAGCTCCAGGATCCGGTCTACGAACAGGAAGCGCATGCCTTGATCAACCGTCCACGAGCTTGCCGTGTTTGCGGAGAAGATCCAGGATGTCCGCCACGGAATTCATCTGCTGGATCTCCTCATCGGTGAGCAGGACCTGGAAGTCCTCGTCCAACCGAGCCATCAGGGTCATGATTCCCAGGGAGTCCCAAGCCTCGATATCCTCCCTTTTCGTTTCCGACCGGATTTTCTCGACGGGACTCTCAAAGATATCCGCGACCCAGGCCAGAATTTCGTTCGCGTCCTTAGCCACGGCTCTCAAATCTCCTCAATCGGCAATATATCCGCCATTGCCGTCCAAAATCAACACCGGTTGTCGAATTCCACGTGTCCCAGAGCCGCATCCGGTTCCAGCCGGACGAGCGCCGAGCCCCAGGACAGCCCCACGCCGTAGCCGACGAGCATCAAGGTCAGGGGGCGGCCGGGCGGCCGGTCCAGCCCCCCCTGGACGACCGTCAGAGGGATCGAGGGGCCGCCCGTATTCCCGTAATCCGCGAGCGTCATGGGGACTTTGGCTTCCGGGATCCCCATTTTCTTGCCCAGATGGCGCATGATGAACTGGTTGGATTGATGGAGAACGTAATAGTCCACGTCCTCCTTCTTCAACCCGGCGAGATCCAAGGTGTCCTGGATGATGGTGGGAACGCGCTTGATCGAGAAATTGAAGATGTTGGCCCCGTTCATCGAGACGCAATATCTCCGCATATCATTCGGGAACCGCTCTCGAAATCCCCCTCCGCGAATGATCAGGTCCTCATAGCCGCTGCCGTCGGTGTGGAGGACGAAAGACCAGGGGTCCGCGCCTACGGGACCGCCCATCTCCAGGGCGGTGGCCGACCCGGCATCGCCGAAAAGGAGCGAGACTGACCGGTCGCTTTCGTCGGCGAACCGGGCCGGAGTTTCCCCGTGCAAGAGCAGGGCCCTTTTGATCCCGCCGCCGGAGACCATGAGGGAACCCAGCCAAAGGCCGTACGGATAGCCCGAGCAGCCCAGTCCGACATCGAAAGCGGCACAGGTATTGGGGAGCCCGAGCTTCATCTGTAAAAGGCAGGCCGTGGAAGGCAGAAGATAGTCCGGTGACTGGGTGACCATGATCAGGGCGTCGACCGAATCCCGTTCCCAGCCGATTCTTTCGAGGAGCGATTCGGCCGCCGCCTGGCAGAGGTCGCTGCTGCAGACGGATTCGCCGGCCATCCGCCGGCTCTTGACCCCGGCCATGCCGACGACCTTGCGGACTTCGTCTTTGGTGAATCCCGCGGCGTCCTTAAGGTTGTCGAACTGCCGCGATGGGACCGCGGACATCACTCCCCTGATTGTTACGCCTTGGATCGTGCACTTGGCCATGTTATTGTATGCGCTTTCGTATCTTTCTGCGCCCCGCTTTCCACCGAAAAAATCTTAATTCATGGCCCCGGCGATGTCAAGGACGCCTGGGCCAGGCGTCTGTGTTATTGCGCTTCGAGAACCAACACCCAATCCCCGGCGCCGTCGGCATGGACGCCGGGGGTCGTAAAGGTTTGAGAGGCGGTGTTGGGGAAGGGCGACCCGGCGATCGGTTGGTAGCTTCCGGTGGTCGGGTCATACCAACGGGCGGTGATAGCGCCGGAAAGGCGGGCCAAATCGACGGTGACCGTCCGGGCTGAGGGGACATAGACGAGAGCGAGCTTGCCGTCGGGAGTCGAGCCGGCGGTGACGTAGTCGTTTAAGCTGATGCCGGAGCTGGGCGTGCCTCCGGACCAGAACGTGCCATAGCCGGCCGTGACAAGCATGTGCGCTTGGTCCGGAACAAGGGTGGACCAGGGACGGGATTGGAAAAGGGCCTTACAATAACCCAGCTGAGTCACACCTGTCGTGTCGAGATTGTCCTTCCATCCAGCGATCATCGGCCAGACAAAGGCGCTTCCATACACGTAGCCGCAGGAGCCGGCGATGAATGACCAGTAATCCTGACGCCGCAGACGCTCGGGGTCAGCTCCGTTTTCGAACTCGTAATCGGACTCGACCAGGAAAACAGGGACGACCGGCGTCCGGTTGTAATCCTTGAGCACCTCGGCATAGGCCGGGTAGTAGGTATAGGCGGCGTTGAGCGTGACCAGGTCGGACCAAAGGATGTCATCGAGCGAACTGCTGACGAAGTAGTCGAGCTGTAAAGTATGGATATGGCGGCTGTCGGTTTCCCTGATCCCGTCGGCGACGGCCTTGACCACGGCGTTGTCGCTGGGATCGCTCCAGGTTTGGAAGTCGCAACCGAACCACCATATCAGGTTGTCAAAGCTCTTGTATCGGTTTCCGAGATAGCGGCCATAGGCCTCACATTTGTCCACGCCGTTCGCATGCATCATGCTAATGAAACCAGCAGCCTCGGCGGGGTTCAGCATGACCGTGATGCCGTGGCTCGCTGCGGAGCGGATCATTTCATCGCACCGGGCAAAGTATACCTCGTTCGGAGTAGAAAGGTCGCCGGCCGTGGTGAACGGCATTAGGCCGTCGAAGGTGCTGGCGTCGGCACGCCCGCCGCCATATTCATCGCAGATGAGCTCGATCTCGACGATGTTGAAGCCATGGGAGGCACGATTGGCCAGGTAGTATTCGGCGTCGCTCAGAGAGCCGTTGACCATAAGCGAAGAGGCATCGTCGCCGATCATAAGGAATGTGGCGTTTTTCTGATCGACCAGGTAGCGGCCGCTGGAGCTGACCTTGAGCGGGTACACAAACCCGCTCGTCCCTCCCCCGCCTCCGCCGGTTTCGCAGGAGGCAAGGAGAAAGGCCAAACTGAGCACAACAACGGATAGCCGCTTCCTGAAATCTATCTGTTTCGTCACAAAACAATCATATCACCCGCCGCAAATGGGGACCAATCAAATGTCCAATATCGTGACATACCATCAAGGGCGGCTCTTGAAAATTTATCGTTTTTTCGTTATAAGAAAGAATCATGAAGGCCATCGATTTCTACTACCAGATAAAGCCCGTCATCCCTCGGAGGCTCCAGATCTATATGAGACGGGTGATCGCAGCACAAAAACGGAAGGTCACGACGGGCACGTGGCCGATCAACCCAGCCGCGGCGAAACCGCCCCAGGATTGGACCGGATGGCCCGAAAAAAAGAAGTTTGCCCTGGTCCTGCAACACGATGTCGACAGCCTGAGGGGCCTCACCCGGTGCCTCAAGCTGATGGACCTGGAAAGACAATTAGGTTTCCGGTCTTCCTTCAACTTCGTTCCGGAAGATTACCCCACGCCCTCCCGTGTGATCCGTACTCTTTCCGAAGCGGGTTTCGAAATCGGCGTGCACGGGCTCAAGCATGACGGAAAGCTCTTCAGGCAGCCGGCGGAATTCTGCGCCAAAGTGCCGCGGATCAATCACTACCTCAGAAAATGGGGGGGGGTCGGATTCACCTCGCCGTCGATGCTCAGTAAATTGAATTGGATCGCGGAGTTGGATATCGAGCACGCCTGCTCGACATTCGACACCGATCCTTTTGAGCCCCAGTCGGGAGGCGTCAGCTCCATTTTCCCGTTCCTGGCAAGCAACGATGCCAAAACGAGAACGTACGTGGAGTTACCGTACACCCTGCCTCAGGACCACGGGCTTCTCGTCATCCTGAAGGAAGAGAACATCGGGATCTGGAAACAGAAAATCGACTGGATCGCGGAAAACGGCGGCATGGCGGCGCTCAATACGCATCCCGATTACATGAGCTTCGATGGAGCGGAGCCGGGCCGGGAAGAATATCCCGTAGCGCACTACCTCGAATTTCTCAACTATATCCAGACGCGATACGCAGGCCAGTATTGGCATGTCCTGCCGCGGGACATGGCCCGATACTGGCGGACGACGGCCGCCGCGAAAAGCCAGGAAAGGCTGGCGACGAAAAAGTCCAAGCGCTTGCCGCCTGAAGGCCTGCTCCAGCGAAACCTGGGACCGGTGACGCCGGGCGTGAAGATCTGGATCGATCTCGACAACACGCCCCATGTCCCGTTCTTCATCCCCATCATCCGTGAATTGGAGCGGCGTGGCCACGAGGTGGTCCTGACTGCCCGCGACGCCTTCCAGGTCTGTGACCTCGCGGAAGAGAAGGGCCTGCGCTTTCTGAAGGTCGGACGCCACTATGGAAAAAACCCGATCATGAAGATCACCGGCCTGGTGTTGCGGTCGTTCCAGCTGCTGCCCTTCTATCTGCATCAGAGGCCCGGCCTGTCCCTTTCCCACGGGGCCCGCTCCCAGAACCTCCTCAGCAACCTGATGGGCGTGCCGACGGTCCTCATCGTGGACTACGAGCACGCGCGGACCGCGCCGCTCACTCATCCCCGCTGGACGATCGTTCCCGACGCCTTATCGCCGGAAGGCCTGCCCTCGAATGTCAGTCACATTCGCTATTATCAGGGCATTAAGGAGGACGTCTACGCCCCCGAATTCAAGCCGGCGTCTTCGCTCATGGAGGAATTGGGCCTGCGGGATGACGAAATGATCGTCACCGTGCGTCCCCCGGCGAACGAAGCGCACTACTACAACCCCGAAAGCGACTTGCTGTTCCACGAGCTCATGGCAAGGATCTGCCAAACTCCGGGAGTCCGGGCCGTCCTCCTGCCGCGTAATGCCCAACAGGAACAAACCCTTCGGGCGAAATACCCGGGCTGGTTCGAAGACGCCAGGACGGTCATCCCATCGCGGGCCGTGGACGGGCTCGACCTGCTCTGGATCTCCGATTTCGTCGTCAGCGGCGGCGGGACCATGAACCGCGAGGCCGCCGCCCTGGGCATCCCCGTTTACAGCATTTTCCGCGGCAAAACGGGAGCCGTGGACCTCATGTTGGAACAGCAGGGCCGCTTGAGCCTGATCCGCGACAAAGACGAGGTCTGGTCCAAGATCCTGTTCGTTCGTCGAGATAAGAATCGCCCGCCGGACAACGCGCCCCGGGCGGCCCTGAAGGACATCGTCGATCACGTCGAGGACATCATCCGGGTCGAGCGCGTGCGCCCCTGCGGCAAGGGGAAGGGCCGAAAGGCCTGAACGGACCGAACGCGTATTGGAGAGCTTGTCCATGAAGAGCATCAAGGTGATCGTGGTCGCGGGCGCGCGACCGAATTTCATGAAAGTCGGGCCTTTCATGAGGCAGATCGTCTCGTACAACGAAGCCAAGGGCCCGCAAGCGCCGCGGGTCGATGCCGTGCTCGTGCACACCGGCCAGCATTACGACGAGAACATGTCCCAGGTCTTCTTCCGGGAGCTCGGGATACGCCGGCCGGACATCAACCTCGGCGTGGGCTCGGGAACGCACGCCTTCCAAACGGCCGGCATTCTGACAAGCTTCGAAGCCGTGTGCGGGCGGGAAAGGCCGGACTGGGTCGTGGTCGTCGGGGACGTCAACTCGACGATGGCCTGCACCCTCGTCTGCGCGAAAATGGGCATCCGCGTCGCCCACATCGAAGCGGGCCTGCGCAGTTTCGACCGGACCATGCCCGAGGAGATCAACCGCCTCGTCACTGATGCGCTGGCCGACTTGCTTCTGACCCCCTCGGAAGACGCCGGCGCGCACCTGCTCCGGGAAGGGGTGGCCGCGGAGAAGATCAAGTTTGTCGGTAACATCATGATCGATTCCCTGGTGGACAACCTCCCCAAGGCGCGCTCCAGCGGCACCCTGGGCCAGCTCAAGCTCGAGCCTGCCCGATATGTCTACGTCACCCTTCATCGGCCGGCCAACGTGGATGCCCGGTCCAACCTGGGGACCCTCATGGCCGGCTTGGAGGAATTATCGCGGCGTCTGCCCGTGGTCTTCCCCGTCCATCCCCGCACCCGCAAGATGCTCACGGAATTCAAGCTCATGCCTCATTCCGACAACCGGCTGCTCCTGCTCGAGCCCCTAGGCTATCACGCCTCGCTCTCCCTGACGGAGAACGCGAGGGCCGTCTTGACGGACTCCGGGGGTCTCCAGGAAGAAGCTACGTTCTTTCGGACTCCTTGCCTCACCCTCCGGCCCAACACGGAACGGCCGATCACATTGACTTTGGGAAGCAACCGCCTCACAAAGCTCGAGAGTCTTCTCGACGACATCGATCAGGTGCTTGACGGCCCGGAGCGCAAGGGACAAGTGCCGCCGCTCTGGGACGGCCATACCGCGGAAAGGGCGCTCAAGGAGCTGCTCGCGGCCGCGTGAAGCTGAGAGACACGCGCGAAGTGAACAAGCCTCAAGACGCTTTGATGACCACGAAGAGCACCGCGCTCAAGCTGCTGGCCTATTGCCGGGCGAACGGATGGGCGGGCTACGATCCCTACGACGCCCTCAATAGCCGCGTCTTCAAGGCCCTCCCCTTCCTGAATTTCAGGCTGGCCCGACTGGCGCTGACCCAAGGCGTCAAACGCTGCCCGGTCAACCTCAGACGGCTGTTGCTCGTGCCCAAGACGCCCAATCCCAAGGGGATCGCGCTCTTCCTGTCCTCGCTCGTCCGGTTGACGAAAAGCGGCCTGGCCGACGGAACCGAGTCGATCGGCCCGATGGCCGACAAGCTCCTGGCGCTGCGCTCGCCCGGCCGGCCCTCTTCGTGCTGGGGCTACAATTTCGATTGGCAGCAGAGGTCGGCGCTCGTTCCGAAGGCCTCCCCCAACATCATCTGCTCGACGTTCGCCGGTAACGCCCTGCTCGACGCCCATGAGCAGGCGCCGGAGCCCTCGTGGCTGAGCGCGGCGGTGAGCGCCGCCGAGTTCATCCTGAATGACCTCTTTTGGCGGGAAGGCGGCTCGAAAGCCTGCTTCAATTACACGCTCGTGGGCCGGGACGAGGTCCACAACGCCAATCTCCTGGGCGCCGCGTTCCTATGCCGGGTCGGCCGGATCTCGGGCGAGAAGAAGTACATCGGGCCCGCCCTCGACGCCACGCGCTACTCCGTCGCCAGGCAGCACCCGGACGGCGCCTGGGATTACGGCGAGGCGCCGGCCCAACGATGGATCGACAACTTCCACACGGGCTTCAATCTCGTCGCCCTGCGACGTATCCATGACTATACGGGAACAACGGAGTTCGAGCCAGCCATTCGCCGAGGCTTCGATTTTTACAGAGCCCATTTTTTCCGGGAGGACGGCGCGCCGCGGTACTATTACGACGGCACCTACCCGATCGATATCCACAGCGTCGCTCAAAGCTTGATCACGCTGACCGAGCTCCGGGATCTTGGGAAAGACAACGTCGACCTCGCACACTCCGTCCTCGGCTGGGCGCTGAGGAACATGTGGGACAACGGGGGTTTCTTCTACTTCCAGAAGCATGCCCGCTTTACGGTACGCACCTCGTTCATGAGGTGGTCCCAGGCGTGGATGCTCTTGGCGCTGGCCACCCTTCTCGATGGACCGGAGGGCCGGGGAGAGACAGTTCCATGATCGAGTGCATCTTCACGGTCGATTACGAGATTTACGGTAACGGCGAGGGTTCGCTGAGGGAATTGGTCCATGAGCCGGCCGAGAAGCTGAAAGCCGTTTTCCGGAAGTGGAACGCGCGCTGCGTGGTTTTCGTCGAGGCCGCGGAGCTGGAGATCATCGGATCCGAGCGCGCGGACCCGGCCATCGACCTGGTCGAGCGGCAGATCCGCGAATTCCATGGAGAGGGATTCGAGGTCGGGCTTCACTTGCATCCGCAGTGGTACAACGCCCGTCACAACGATGCCCAATGGCAGCTTGATTATGGCGAATATAACCTGTGTCGTCTTTCCCCCGAACGGATCGACCAGATCATCGATCGCTCCATCGCGTATCTCCGAGGGGTCCTTGGGGCGCCCGGCTACAACCCCCTTTCCTTTCGGGCCGGAAATTGGCTCTTACAGCCCGCCGCGGCCGCGGCGAAATCCCTCGCTGGGCACGGCGTTAAGGTTGACTCCTCTGTCTTTAAGGGCGGACTGCAACACCAGCACAATCTCGATTACCGCAGGTCGCGCAAGAACGGATATTATTGGGCGTTCTCTGAAGACGTCAACGTTCCTGACCCCCGAGGGATCCTGCTCGAAATGCCGACGTTCACCAGGATGGTCCCGATATGGAAGATGTTCACCGCCAAGCGAATCGGCTTGCAGCAAAAGGGACCGGCGAGTGCCCAACGTCCCCAAAAACGGCTGGCCCGTCTGAGGGATTTCTCACGGTTCCGCCATCCGATGAAGCTCGATTTCTGCCGTTTGACGGCGGCGGAAATGATCCGGATGTTCGACCGGGAATTGGAGAAGGATCGAAGGGATCCCGCTCTCTTCCGGCCCATCGTCGCCATCGGCCACACGAAGGACCTGGGCGAGCTCGACGCCGTCGAATCCTTCCTGTCCTATCTTCGAGGCAAGGGAGTCCCTGTTTCGACCTTCAGGGACGTCCATGATAAGATCATGAGGCGGAACGAACGATCATGACTTACGTCCTCATCACTCCGATCAATCAGATGAGCTCGAAGCTCCTGCTCCTCTCCGGGTTTCTCCTTCTGTCCGGATACTTCTGGGGGATGATCTCCCATCCCCCCAAGCCGGTCTCGGAGGAATTCGTCCGATTCAGGAGAAAAGAGCAAACGCGTTGGCTGAAAGACTACTATCGAAAGGCCTTGGCCCCTCTTCAATAGAAGATTAAAACGGTGAGAAGGATACGATGAGAGTTCAACCCGTCGAAATCAACTGGCACCCCGACCTTCCCATTTTTGCCAAGGAATCTTTCTTGAAGGCGGTCAGCGACGAATACGGCTGGCTTGGCGGATTTTCGGAACCGGGCGAGCTCAGATGCGTGCTGCCTTACACGATTATCCGCAAAGCGATTTTTCGCATGGTCCGCTTCCGGGTCGAGACGATTCCCATGGCCCAGGTTTTCGACGTCTCCGAGGAGAAGGACTTCTTAAACGGAACCATCAAATATCTCCGGTCGATCGGCGCCGACATGGTCATTCCGGCGACGACGAACACGATTTTCCGGACTTATCCGGACGGGGCCGACGCCGCCCCCTATGGGAGTTATATCATCGACTTAAGCCAGCCCGAAGATGTCCTTTGGAGGAATGTTGCCAAAATCAGCCGCCAGAATATCGGCACCGCGACAAAAAGCGGCGTAACCATCCGAGCGGGGGCGGAGTACATTGACATCTCTTATGCGCTCGTAAGGGAAACATTCAAAAGATCGAAACTGCCGTTCATGAGCCATGCGGCATTCCAACGTTATGTGGCAGGGCTTGGCGAATATGGCAAGGTCACGGTTGCCGACTACCAGGGCACCGTTCAAAGCTCCACGCTGTACGCGTTCAGCAACCACTGCGCGTATGCCATCTATGGAGGTAATCTCGCTGAAACGCATCAAGGCACCATGAAGCTGCTTCAGTGGGAAGCCATGCGCCAATTTCAGAAGCTGGGAGTCCGGCGTTTTGATTTCGTGGGGGCAAGAATTAACCCGGAACCTGGCTCAAAGCAAGAGGCGCTCAACTCGTTCAAGAGGCGCTTTGGGGCAACTCTCAAACAAGGCTATATGTGGAAGTACTCCCTTCATCCCCTGAAATATCGCCTCTATGGCCTAGCTGCCCGTCTCCGCAGCGGTGGAGATATCGTCGATGCCGAGAGGCATAAGTTGAAAAGCTCCGGCACCGGAGACACATGAGGCGTTGATGGCAGGTCTAATACCGACGGAACTCCGCCGGGGCTCGGCGATGGGATTCCCGTCAGGTCGGCGAGAGCGGCGGTGATCGTCGCCATCCAAGCTCTCGGCATCCGGCCGGGCTCGAAGATCGGAGTGCCTCTCTATTGTTGCCCGGTCGTATTCAAGGCCGTTAGGGCCGCGGGTTGCGTGCCCCGATTTCTCGACATAGATCCCGAGACCTTCTGTCTCTCCTCCGAGGACCTGCGGACGAAGCATTTGGGCATCGATGCCCTCATCGCGGTTCACATGTTCGGGAACCTCTGCGACATGCCGAAGGTCCTCGAGATCATGGAAGGCAAGCCGGTGATCGAGGATTGCGCCCAGTCTCTCGGAAGCACGCTCGACGGCCGGGCATGCGGGTCATTCGGAGATATTTCTTTCTTCAGCTTCCGGTCAGGGAAATACCTCTCCGTGGGCGAGGGCGGGGCGCTGTTTTCGGAGAATAAGGACCTCCGCGCCCGTATCTCCGAGCTGACCTCGGCCTTGCCTGTCCCCACCCGCGCCAAGGAGATAAAGCATGTCATTACGACCTATATCAGGTCGAAGCTCCGCAGCCGGCCCCTATGGGGACTGGTGGGTTCCCGGGTATGGGCCGTTTACAACAAAAGGACCGAGTTCGCGGACAAGTCGCCTATTGTCCTAAGCCGCGTCTTCGCATCGGACTTGGCAACGGCCCGCAGGCGGATGCCCCAACTGGATTCCATGATCGCATCGCAACGGGCCCACGCCGAATATTTCGAGCACAATCTGAAATTGGACCCTGGCATGCTGTGCCGCGAAAGGCCCCGGACCCATTACAATCGCTTTATGTATCCCATCATCCTTCCGTCCACCGCGCAGCGGGACATGATGGCGGCCTATCTCCGGAGCCATGGAGTCGGCACATCGAGACCTTACGAAGAAGTCATAACGGGCGCCGCCGAGCAATATGGCTATGAAGGCGATTGTCCGTCGGCCGAGCGCACGCTGAGAAGAACGCTGGTCATCCCCAGCTTTTACACACTCAAACCCAATGATATCGAGCGCATAGTCCGAAGTGTGAACCAAGGACAATCTAGTTCCGACGAAGATCCGGGAACTCATCCCTGATCTTGTCGGAGACCATTTTAGAGAACAACCTCGCCCCCGGATCGTTCAAATGCCCGGAATCCGCGAAGAGTTCATAATGACCGAGAAAATCAGGGTTATTGATATAGCTGATTAATATAATAGAGTTTCTGTTGGTGATGGAGCGTATTTTTTCCACTGAATCATCCTGCGATGTATCGGTATATTCGAGAGTCGGCGAAAACGCAAATACGAGGCGGACATTCCTTTTCTTCGCGTTTAAAGCGAACTGTTCAAGCGCGGCAATCAAGTTCTTATCGAACGGCCTAGGCCTTCGCACCGGGGGTTGCTCGTCCTCCCTCCGGACCTGAACGGTTTGCTCCGGCCGCGGCAGTTGGACTAATGTCGCCTGGTACCCTTTCCGGTCCCTTTGCGGTGCGAGCCAGTACTTTACGACGTGAACGATCGTCGAATTATATTGATATAACCTTGATTTGAGAAAATACTCAGTCAGCCCAGACTTTAGCGCGAGAACTTTCCCGATGATATCGGGGTGCTTATAGTAGAAGGGATGGAGATCGGACAGCCTATCGTAATGGTATGGATCTTGATAGAATCCCCATGTATCGATATCCAAGATCATTATTTTAGGTGTCGTTCTTTGGAGCACGATTTCCTGCAAGGTCTTATGGACCAATATCTGTTGCCCAGCAACACCCGCGTTGTAGCAGGACAGGCCCAGTTCCTTTTCAAATACGTCGGGAACATAGTGGGCGGCCGCGTGCGAGCTGCCAAAAATGATAACCTCGTCGGTCGATACATCCATCGTATAGTTGATCCGGTAGAATTTCCCCGATTTCTGCTGAAAAAAGACGTACCGTTGGATTTCGCCAAAAATAAAATCGATAAGAAATATGCAGACGATGACCTTGATGGATTTTGTTACGAGGAGCAATATCTGCCTATTCATCTTTGATCAGAACTGCGCATAGATGAACTGCCCGCCGTCGAAAACTCCGAGTGAAAGGATAAGCGCGATGATCGCCGCGTAAGAGAATACCCGGACGAGCTCGCGTTCGTTGTTAAAGAAGGAAAACCAGGACGGAAAAAATTCCTGCTTGAGTTCCATCACGAGCAAGATGAGGATGGCCATGCCTGTATAAATCGGCGCGACAATATCCGAACCTTGTGGGATAAAAAGCGAACCCGGTTTGGTGAATATTTTGCCGACAATGGCAAACGCATCAGAGATTGAGGCCGCCCGGAAAAATATCCAGGTGAATAGGACCAGGATGTACGTGATGCCGATGTTCAAGAGCCGGCGCTTTGTTTTCAATCCCAGGATATTCTCGACGGCCAGGTAGAAACCGTGCAGGCACCCCCAAGCGATAAACGTCCAATTCGCACCATGCCAAAGACCGCAGAGGAAGAACGTGATAAAAATGGCACAGAAATAGATGATCCTGTCCGTCCGGATAGACAGATATTTTTCCTTTTTCAACATTCGGGAGAAAGAATAGGCCACAGGGAGAAAGATGTAGTCTCTCAGCCAAGTGGAAAGCGATATGTGCCATCTGCGCCAGAAATCCTTGATCGAGGCGGCAAAGAAGGGTCGGTTGAAATTCTGCAGGATATCGATGCCCAGAAGCTTGGCGGACCCGATGGCGACGTATGAATATCCGGCAAAGTCGCTGTAGATTTGAAAACTGAAGAATATCGTCGCGACTAGAAAGGTAAGGCCGGAGTGCTTACCAGCGTTGGCATAAACCGCGTTCACGTAGATCGCCGCCCTGTCGGCGACCACCAACTTGTAGAATAATCCCAGAATAATAAGCTTCGCCCCCTTGGAAATATTCTCGTAAGAAAAGACGATTTTGTTCTTACGCTCCAACTGCGGCAGCAGGTGTCCCGAGCGCTCGATGGGTCCTGACAAGACGATCGGGAAAAAAGAAACGTACACGGCGAACGTCCCAAAATGCCGTTCCGGTCTCACTCTCCCATGATAGACATCCAGGATATAGCCGATGGTCTGAAGAGTGTAGAAGGAGATCCCGATGGGCATGATGATATTCAGAAGAGGGCTCTTGACGAAGAAACCCGCTCCCCGCAGGATGTCCTGGATGGAGGCGGAGAAGAAGTTGAAATACTTGAAAAAAAACAGCAGCCCCAGGCCCGAAGCAAGCGATATCAGCAGGAACTTGCGTCTTCTCCTCTTCTCGTCCTGACGGGCCATGACGACAGCGACAAAATAGTTGATGACCGTGGTCCCTACGATGACGAAGAGATACACCGGTTTCCAGGAGGCATAGAAATAATAGCTGGCCAATAATAACAATACCCATCGATAGCGAGACCCGACCACGTAATAGAGGAGCACGACGATCGATAAAAAGGCCAGGTAATAAAGGGAGTTGAATTTCATCTTCGCGAGTATTCCAAACTTCGACAACCCCTTAAGACAGGATCAGCTTGCGATTATAGAATGCTTCGGCGTATCCGTCGGGTGCGTTCGATTCTATCCCCCGCAATCTCATGATCGCCATGAATGTTTCCTTTGTGAACCACCGGTTTCCGGCCTGCGACTTGAAATATTTGAGGATAAGCCGGATTTTTGTCCCGCAGACGGTCTCGTCCAGGGGGACGAAAACGTTCGGGGCCCCGAGGTCGCCGTCGTACTTGGGGATTTCGTACTCCAGGATGAGATGGTCCCGGAAGGTGTTCCAGGTGAGCTCGGAAACCAGCCGATGGTCCTGGTGCAGGTCCGAACGGCCGTGCGTGAAAATCAGGTCGGGGTCGACCGCCAGCTTCAACTCCTCGAAGAATTCCTTGATCTCGCCGCCGGCATAAGGAAAGAATCCGTCTCTGAATTCCCTAACGACGACCGTCTTGTCTGCCACTCCCGCGAGGAAGGCCGCGGCGCTTGCCTCGGCTTCCTTTCTCCTTCTTTCATCGGCGCTGAGGACCACCCATTCGAAGGCGATCCTCTTCTGTTCTTCGATCAGCTTCAGGACCGTCCCGCCGCAGCCGATCTCGATATCGTCGCTGTGGGCTCCGAGACAGAGAACCTTGAATGAATCCCCGCGTCGAGCGAGCTTCAGGTCCATCATTTCTTTCCTCTCCAGACTTCCCACGGCATGTCGTCTTTGGCAACCATCTCGTCCAGGAAGAGCTTGTCCTTGAAGGTGTCCATGGCCATCCAGAAGCCCTGGTGCTTGTGGGTCATGATCCGCTTCTGCTCGATCAGCCGACAAAAGGGTTCCTTGACGAGGTCCTCCCCCTCTTGGATGTATTTGAAGATCTCTTTTCTGAAGATGAAATATCCCGCATTGATCCAGATCCCGGATTCGCCGAGAGGGCTGATCGAGGCAACCTGGCTGTCCTTCTTGATCGTTACGACATGGAAGCTCTGCGTCGGCTTGACGGCAAGAAAGGAGGCGATTTTGTCCCGGGCCAGAAACCGGGCCAGATAATCGGAGAAGTTGAGGTCCGCCAGGCCGTCCGCATAGTTCGCCAAGAAGATATCGTCGTCGCCCACGTGTTTCTTGACGGCGCATAGTCTCTGCCCGATATTGGAATTCAACCCCGTGTCGACGAAGGTGATCTTCCAGTCACTGATATCGCTGTTCAGCAAATTCAGATCTTTGCCCCCCTTGGTCAGGACGAAATCGTTGGAGACGCACTCGTCATAATTCACGAAGTACTTTTTGATGAGATCTCCCCGGTGTCCCAGGCACAGGATAAACTCCTTGTGGCCATAGTGCGCGTAGTACTTCATGACTTGCCAGAGGATCGGCCGGTATCCGAGCACGACCATCGGTTTGGGGATGGTCTCCGAATACTCCCGAAGCCGCATTCCTAATCCACCGCAAAAGAGCACCACTTTCATGCCCATCTCTCCCCTTCCATCCCATAAAATTTCATTCTGGCCGTTCCTCCAGGAGATTCGCTTTCGCCAACGAATTCGCCGCTTTCTTGATCACCGAGAACTCAAGTCCCGACCTTTCTGCGATGTCGAGCAGGCTGTTGCCGCCATCGGACATGTTCAGGACCCAAAGCAACGCAAGCTCATTCACTCCAGCTGAAATATAGAGACCTCGTTTTCCCAGCTGGGGTTCGCATTTCTGATTCCGGCTCAGGCAAATTCGATTGCCTTCCAGCACGTTGAGGATGGCCAGGATTTTCTCATAGCTCTCCGTCAGGGAATCGGGGGACACGAATTCCAGGTTGTCCGCAGAGGTATGGTATTCGGGGTATTCTCCGTGAGGCGTTCTCGAGATTCTGCCGATGGGAAGGTTGAATCCCGGCGAACAATACTGCCGCTCGTCATAACCGTACGGTTGAAAATCCAGCAGTCGATAGGGTCGGCCCGAATGCCCGAGGACGTGGGCGGCGGCCCGGTCTATCTCGGCGTTGCCCCGGCGGCTCTTCTTGTAAGTAATGTCCCCCCTGTCGCCAACGCCTGTAACGACCAGGCCGGCCTTTATATTTTTAGTTTTCTCTTCATTCAGGCTAAGCCATGCGATCGACCCGATGGTGCCGGGGATGAAAAGAAACCTGTAGGAGAAGCGGCGGCCGACGGTCCCCAGATGCTTGGCCAGCATCGTCGCCAGCCCGATCCCCGAGAGGTTATCGTTGGCCAAGGACGGATGGCAGGCGTGGGCCGAGATGAGGATTTCTTCCTCCTTTTCACCCGGGAGCAAGAGCTCCCCATAAGTCAGGAAGCCGTCTTCAAGCCCGGAATCGATGACGACCTCGTAATCCCCCTTGTCCAGAGTGAGGAATTGCCTGTGGCTCAGACAGAAGCCCCAGTTCTCCTCGTAGTAGGAGGTCTTGTAGGGGACCCAGTCCGGGTGTGCCGGCAGGGTGAAAAGATGCTCTTTCAGGGCTTTCAAAGAGATACGCTTCTTGACCGGGGTGCTGTAGCTCACGACGTGCAAGTTGGATTTCCGGAAGTCGATGATTTTCCTGCCTTTCGGATTCTTGATATAGGCGTCCCGGATGTTCCATTCCTTCGGCACGGTCCAGTCAAATACTCGTGTTCCGGAAGGCACCTCACGGATCTCGAGAGGGACTTGCCGCCTGAGGATTTCCATGGTCTTGCGGAACCCGTCCCCCGTAATGCTCCGGCATATCGGGAAAAGCTCAGCCATCAACCGGTGGATCTGGAGGCCGACGCCAGTTTCTTTGGCCGGATACTTTGGAATCTTGGCGCGCATGGTTTCCGGCCTTATTCACCCGTTGAAGTCGGGATAATTCCGGTCCCGGTCCGAAATGATCATGACGTCCGATGGCCAGGCGATGCCGAAGGCCGGGTCGTTCCATCGGAAGCCTCTCGCATGGTCGGGCGCATGGAACTCCGAGATCTGGTAATGCACCTCGGTGTTGTCCTCGAGCGTCAGGAAACCGTGGGCAAATCCCTCGGGGACATAGAGCATGGTCCTGTTGTCGGAGGTCAGGGTGACGCTCAGGTGGCCCTTGAAGGTCGGGAAATCCCGGCGCAAGTCGACAACGACATCGCACAAGGACCCCCTCGTGCAGCGGACGAGCTTGGCCTCCTCGAACGGCTTGACCTGATAATGCATCCCCCGGAGCGTCCCCTTCTTGGCGTTAAAAGAAATGCTGCACTGGGCCAACCGGGGGTTCAGGCCGTGAACTTCGAATTCCCGCCGGCACCAGGTCCGGGCGAAAAACCCGCGGTCGTCCTCGCGCCTCTCGATGTCGACGATGTAGGCGCCCTTCAACTTGGTCTCGCGGAAGATCATTCGTAGACCTTGACTTCGGGGATGGGCACGATGAACTTCCCGCCCCAATCCCGGATGTAGGACATCTGCCCCATGATCTCGTCCTTGAAATTCCAGGGCAATATGAAAAGATAATCCGGCCGCGTTTCACGGATTCTATCGGGGGAAAAGATCGGAATATGGGTTCCGGGTGTGAACTTCCCCTGTTTGTAGGGGTTGCGGTCGACGGTGTAGTCGAGGAAATCCACGCGGATCCCGCAGTAGTTGAGAAGGGTATTGCCCTTTCCCGGCGCGCCGTAGCCGCAGATGGTTTTTCCCGCGCGTTTAGCTTCGATCAGGAATTCCAGCAGTTTTCGCTTGGTCTCCCTGACCTTTTCCGAAAATGCGGCATAGGTCTCCATCCGGGCGAGGCCCGCCGTCTCTTCCCTTGTCCTGAGGCCGGCAATTCTCTCCGTCACCGGCTTTGTCCCGTCCTCGGCGTGCCTGGCGTATATTCTCAATGACCCGCCATGGGTGGAGAGCTCTTCGACGTCGAAGATCGTCAACCCGTGGGCGGCAAAGATCTTTTCCGCCGCGAGGAGCGAAAAATACGAGAAGTGCTCGTGGTAAATGGTGTCGAACTGGTTCTCGTCCATGAGCCGGGCCAGATGGGGAAATTCCATGGTGATGACCCCACTGGGCTTGAGCAGGATTTTCATGCCCCAGACGAAATCGTTGAGCCCCGGGACCTGGGCCAGCACGTTATTCCCGATGATGAGGTCCGCTTTCCTTCCCTTCGAGGCCAGGCCCGAGGCCATCTTTTCTCCGAAGAACTCGACGCGCGTCGGGATGCCCTTTTGGATGGCCACCTGGGCCACGTTGCGCGCCGGTTCGACCCCCAGGACCGGAACGCCTTTCTCGACGAAATACTGGAGCAGATAGCCGTCGTTGCTGGCCAGTTCGACGACAAAACTCGAGGTGCCGATGCCGAAGCGCTCGGCCATCAGGTCGGTGTAATTTTTGGCGTGCTTCAGCCAGGAATCGGCGTAGGAAGAAAAGTAGGCGTATTCGGTGAAGATCTCCTCCGGGCTGACGTATTCCTCGAGCTGGGCCAGGTAACACCTATCGCATACGTAAACGCGCAGGGGATAAAAGGGCTCCATCCGGTTTAACTGTTCGGCGCTCAAGTAGCTTTCGCAGAGAGGGGACATGCCGAGGTCGACGAGCGTGTGCCCCAAGGGCGAGGCGCAGAATCTGCAGAGGGGTTCCGGGCTCATGCCCCCGTCCACTCCAATTTGTCGTTCAGGAGCCCCTTTTTTCGAAGCTCCATCAAAATATTGAGCCGCATATACTTCGAATCGCGGAACTCCCCATCCCGGAATCCCATGGATTCCAGCCCGGATTTCAATTCCCGGATGGACTCCGTCAATCCGACGGCGGGCTGATGCGCCGGAGCGAGCTTCTTGTAGAGGTCGAAGTTGACCCTGTACGATCGCTTATCCGGTTGAGCATCTTTGTTGATGGAAACGCGAGTCCCGGGAATGGCCGAAGCCACGGCCTCGGCCAGATGTTTGACCTGGTAATTTCCCGACTCGTGCCCCACGTTGACCGCCAGGAAGTCCCCCCCGCTCCTGTCGTCGCGGGAGATCGCCCAATCGATCGCCCTGGCCATGTCCTTGACGTCGATCAGCGGCCGCCACGGCGACCCGTCGCTGAGGATCGTGATCTCGCCCGAGGCCACGGCCCCCGCGACGAAATCGTTGAGGACCAGGTCCAATCTCAACCTGTCGCTCCAGCCGCAGGCGGTCGAAAACCTCAACGACGTCACCTTGAACGATTTGGAGGCTAGCGGTTCCAGGTCCCTTTCCGTATAAACCTTGGATTTCGCGTAGGCCGTCAGGGGGTTCAACCGCGACCGCTCTGTCCTCGCGCTGTCGTCGGCCGTGCCGTACATGCTGCAGCTCGAAGCGAAGATGAACGACCTGACACCCGCATCTCTTGCCCTCCGGGCGAGGCCGATGCTGGCCCGATAGTTGATGTCAAGCGTCACTTCCTCGAACCTGTCCCCGATGGGGTCGTTGGAAATGGCGGCTAGATGGACGACGGCATCCACCCCTTGAAGGACCTCTTCGGGGAGCCTCCGGACGTCCGCGAAATATTGAATATTCAGCTTGCGCTCGGCGAGCGCCCCCATGCCCGTCGTACAATTGCCGTAATAACCGATGTCCAGTCCGGCCAGAATGGAGTCCGGATGCGACGCGCGGAGCTGATTGACAACGGCCGGCCCGACATAACCCAGATTTCCGGTGATGAGGATCTTCATGGAGGTCCCTCTCCTCATATAAACTATGTGATTCCCGGTTCAGCGTCAATCCCTTTTCTCTCCTTGAAACTCCCGGCTTGGGGGTGGTATATTGACGGGCGGAAAAGAGAAGAGGAGACATACTTGTTGCCAACACTCGCATTAGCCTTATGCATAGTCTTCGTCCTTTTCCTGCTTCGACTCGAACACAAACAGAGCCCTGATATAACCAGAGCCCTCTGGGTCCCGACCGTCTGGGTGCTTTACATCGCCAGCAAGCCGCTGGGGATATGGTTCCAATCAGCGAGCGGCGCCCCTGAGGCGGGAAGCCCTTTGGACAGGACCTTCCAAATCTTTCTCATGCTGGTGGCCCTGGTCATACTCGTCCGGAGAGAATTCGACTGGTCCGGCGCTATAAAAGAGAATCCGTGGTTGGTTGCACTCATCCTCTTTATGCTCGTCAGCGTTATCTGGTCGGACCTGCCGACGATTTCTTTTAAACGGTGGGTAAGGGAGCTCCTGGCGGTCCTAATGGCCTTCGTCGTCCTCTCGGAGCCATCACCCCGGAAGGCCCTGGAAAGCATCCTCAGAAGGGCGACCTACGTCCTTATTCCCTTCTCTCCCCTTCTCATCAAGTATTTCCATGAATACGGCGTCGAATACGGCCCTTGGTCGGGCGAGGAAATGTGGATCGGAGTTACCCTCCAAAAGAACAGCTTGGCCAGTCTGTGCATGATTTCCATCGTTTTTCTGATCTGGTCACTTATCAGGAGATGGCAGGGACACAACGCCCAGGTTTGGAAGTATCAGACTCTCATGGAGATATTCGTTCTGGGGTTAGCTTTTTGGCTCATGGGCGGGCCCAGGGGCAATATTTTCTATTCCGCCACATCGGTCTATGCTCTTAGTGCGGGCCTCCTGGTTTACGGAGGATACTTTATAGCGAAGAGATATAACAGGAGGATATCGTCCGGCGCATTAAGATCCGCCGTGATCGTCATCATTGTTTTTGGAGTCGTTTCCGTGTATACCGGTGGGTCGAGGTTGAGATTCTTCGCCTCTTCAGCGGGGCGGGATGCGACCTTGACCGGCAGAACTGAAGTGTGGGCATCGCTGTTGCCCGTGGTGATGAGGAGCCCGCTTATCGGAGGTGGATTTGGGGGCTTTTGGACCCCAAGAACCCAGGAGCTATTCCGGATCACCGGAGCTCACAGCGGATATCTGGACGTCCTCATAGGCCTCGGCTTCGCCGGGGTAGTGCTCGTTTCCTTATTCTTTTTATCTTCGTGCCGCAAAGCCCACCAAGAACTTTCCCGAGACTTCGATTGGGGAATCCTCTGGATTTGCTATATCATCATGTCCGTGGTTCACAACATCGGCGAGTCTTCAATGGATTCTTTCACGAGTTATCTGACCGCGATCGTCCTGTTTTTTACTGTTTCTTCTTCGCCTATCTTTCGCGCTAAGAGCGACTCCGTTGGAAATTAGAATCTGACGCCATGAAAGACCATATCTCCGTCTGTATTTGTACGTTCCATCGTAACGAAATGTTAGAGCGACTGTTGCATAGCCTGAGGCCGCAGGAAACTGCCGGCCTATTCGATTTTTCGGTTGTAGTTGTAGACAACGACGCCGCGGGGCCAGCCCGGGATACGGTTTCGCGGCTGAGTGCCGAGCTCGGTTTGGATATTGTCTACGGCATCGAGCCGGAGCAAACGATTCCCGCTGCCAGAAACCATGCCTTGCGGCTCGCGCGCGGCAACTACATCGCCATCATCGATGATGATGAATTCCCGCCGCAAACCTGGTTAGTCACGTTGTACCGGGCCATCCAGACGTTCAGAGTGGATGGGGCCCTGGGGCCGGTGCATCCATTTTTTAGCGGACAACCCCGGGCATGGTTGTTAAAAGGGCGCTTTTGCGAGCGTCCGGTTTACAGGACCGGCACCCTCCTGGATTGGAGACAAACCCGGACCGGCAATGTCCTTTTGAAGAGAGGCGCCTTTGACAGCCATCAACTCCGTTTTGACTTGAAGTGCAGGACGAGCGGCTCGGACCGCAAATTCTTCAAGCAGGCGATGGAGTTGGGCTACAGGTTCGTCTCCGTGAAAGAAGCTCCGGTTTACGAGGTTGTACCTCCCGAGCGTTGGACCAGAGGCTTCTACGTGAAGCGATCTCTCCTTCAAGGGCTCAACGCGCATAGGAACTTCGTCGGAGAGTGGCGCGGGACTTCGCGCATTATCGCGCCCGTGAGATCGGTCGCCGCCCTAGCGGGCTACGCTGTGGCCCTTCCTTTAGCGGCATGCATGGGAGCCCACCTCTTGACGAAGTGCTTGGCAGGGGGCGCCTACCATCTCGGCTGGTTTTCATCCATGCTCGGCATCGAACTGGTCAAGAAACGGGATTTTTAGTGAAGCTTTTCCTGCTAAGTCTCCTCGCCAAGCTAAGGAAATCCTTATTCTTCAAGAACATGATGGTCGTCATGGCCGGCACGGGCATGGCCCAAGTCATCGGTTTCCTCCTGTCTCCGGTAATCAGTCGCCTATTTTCCCCTTCGGACTTTGGTGTGTCCGGCTCCTTCGCGGCTGTAGCCGGCGTTATTATGGCTGGCGTGACGTTGGGATATGACACGGCGATCATGCTTCCGAAAGACAAAGAGCACGCTTTCAACATTTTTTCTCTTTCGATCCTCTGCACGGTCATTATTAGCTTCATAAGCCTGTTGTGGTGCCTGATTGCTCCCGCAACCGCGAACGGCTTGATGAAAACCCAAGGCGCTTGGCCATTGGCACTGCTCGTATTATCGATTATGGTTTATGGTATCAATTCGTCATGCCAGGCCTGGTCGGTAAGAGCCAAGGCTTTCAAGGCTATATCGGCATCGCAGCTGATTCGAAGCGTATCCGCAAACGGATCGAGACTCGGCTTTGGCCTGTTAAAGGGGGGTGCCCAGGGCCTCATTATCAGCGGCATTCTGGGCGATTCGTTGGCCAGCATCAACCTTGTTCGTGTGCTACTTCCCGACGTTGCGGCCATGCGAGGTCGAGTTCGATGGGGTTTGATTAAGGGATTGGCCAAAGAATATCGCGATTTCCCCTTATATATGGCTTCTCAGAATGTCATCAATGCTCTATCGGGGGGGTTGCCGATTTTCCTCTTAGCTCACTTTTTCGGCATAGCAATAACCGGGGCTTACGCCTTCGGCATAACCGTTATTAGCACGCCGATGGGGCTCATAACAGGTGCGCTTCGGCAAGTGCTCTTTCAGAAGGCCAGCGAATGTCAGCACCAGGGCGGAAGCCTGGCCGCGCTCTATGTCAAGGTTACGGCCGTTCTATTTGCAATGGCCCTCGTGCCTTCGGCTATCTTGATCATCTGGGCACCTCAGCTGTTCACGTGGATATTCGGATCCCAGTGGCAACTGGCGGGGGAGTTTGCGAGAAGCTTGATCATTTGGCTGGCAGTCGTATTCTGCAACGTCCCGGCGGTCCTGTTCGCAAGGATCATCAGGATCCAACGCTTTGTTTTCTTCTATGATTTGGGACTGCTGGCCGCGAGGACCTCGGCCTTGGTCTTAGGAGGCTTGTTGCTCAATGCCCACCAAACCGTTATGCTGTTCGCGCTTGCGGGCGCGGCGATGAATGCGTTCCTGATTTTCTATGTGGGCCGCGCCGTGATGAAGAAAGAGGGATCTATTAACTTGGACAGCGTACGGGATTTACTCATAAAAGAATAGCTTCGGAGGAAGAACATGAGCTACTTTTATGCCGGATACAGAACCGATATGTCCGCGACTCCTGAAGAGGGAATTCATGGGTGACCACATCTCGGTCTGCGTCTGCACATACCGCAGGAATTCCATGCTTGCTAGACTACTGCGGAATCTGGCTCTCCAGGATACGCGTGGTCGGTTCACCTTTTCTGTGGTCGTGGTTGACAACGATCCTTCCGGGCCGGCGCGGGCGGAAGTTGCGCGACTAAGGTCGGAAGTGAGCATGGAGATTGTATATGGCGTTGAGCCTGAGAGAACGATCCCTGCGGCCAGAAATCATGCCATTCGCCTGGCGAAAGGCAACTTCATCGGGATCATGGACGATGATGAATTCCCTCCTCCTCATTGGTTAATCACACTCTACCAAGCCGTGCGAACTTTCGAAGTGGACGGCGCTTTAGGGCCCGTCATTCCTTTCTTTGAACAACCCCCCCCGGCATGGCTCAAAAGGAGTGGGCTGTGCGACCTTCCGCAGTGGCGTACCGGAACATTACTGCAGTGGCAGCAAACCCGTACAGGAAATGTCTTGCTCAAGAAGGACGTATTTGACCGATATGGGATTTGTTTTGACGAGACATTCAGAACCGGCGGGTCGGACCAGGCCTTCTTCAGACATGCGATGGGATTAGGTTTTCGGTTCGTTGCAGTTGAGGAGGCTCCTGTTTACGAAATCGTGCCTCCCGAACGCTGGAGCAAGAGTTATTTCTTACGTCGAGCGCTCGTAAACGGTTTCAATGCCCAGAAATACCTGGCAACCGAGGGCCGTAAACTGAAGTCGATCACTGCTATTCTCAAGTCGGCTATTGCCGTATCGGTCTATACGGTAATTGCTCCAGTTTGTGCCTGCATAGGAACTCACGTATTGATGAACTGCATGGAAAGGGGATTCTATCATCTGAGCAGGCTTTCGGCCGCGGTCGGAATCGAGCTGTGGAAGAAGCGGGACTTCTAACAAGGCTCCTCCTTCCCTAGATGCCCTAAGCCTACCCGAGAGGGTCTTAGGTGCAAACCGCGTCTGTCAGTTTTAGAAGTTGACACTTGCCCTCAGCCGGGACTATTATCATTTCGTAAGAGGTAGTGAATTCCCGCGGCTTGATGTATGTCACCACGGTGTATGGCGAAATATGATGCTCCTATCAGAACTGCCGTGTCGGGGGCTATCTGCCAACAATGCCCAGAGGGGCCATCTTCATTCCCTTGGCCCAAAGTAGCAGTGGACATCAAGAGGCTTTGACCTCGATCGCACGTTGGTAAAGCGTATGACGTATCTGAGGTCGAGTTACTTCGGCTCTACCGGCTGTACCGAGTTCGTAAACTCGCCTTTTGATAAAGAGGGATATAATTATGGATGAAGATTGGATAGTTAGCCGAAGTGATCCCGTATTGGTTACGGGGGCTGCCGGATTCGTCGGCTCGCGCGTGGTAGATTCATTGCTGCGCCTTGGTTTTAAGGACGTACGCTGCTTTGTGCGCCCGGCGAGTGAGAATGCTCTGTTGAAGGCTGTTTTACTTAAGCACCCAGAGAATCATTGTCAGATAATCCAAGGTAACCTCCTGTCGCAACAGGATTGCGCTAGGGCGGCCGACGGAGTTGCGGTTATCTATCACCTAGTAGCCGGGCGGGGGAAGTCGTTCCCCGGATGCTTTCAGGGTTCCGTCATCACCACCCGCAATCTTTTAGACGCCGTGGTTCGACACAAGAGGTTACGTCGTTTCGTAAACGTGAGCTCCTTTGCGGTTTATTCTAACCTTCGTCTGAGACGAGGTGCGATCTGGGACGAATCCTGTCCGTTGGAAGAGAATCTGGAAGAGCGCTATGATGCCTATGTCTATGGTAAAATCAAGCAGGATCAAATCGTGCTTGCCTATCATCAAAAGCATGGGATTCCATATACGATTATCCGTCCAGGCATTGTTTTTGGCCCCGGCAAGAAGGCGATTCCGGGATCTATCGGAATGGATACATTTGGAATCTTCATACGCATTGGCGGGGCCGGCCGGATTCCGTTGACATACGTAGAAAATTGCGCAGATGCGATCGTCTTAGCAGGGCTTATTCCAGGCGTGGACGGAGAGGTGTTCAATGTCATGGACGATGATCTCCCCAAGAGCAGGAGATTTCTACGTGAATACAAGAACCGAGTTCGTCCGTTTCGGTCCATCTGGATTCCTTATTGGCTAACCTACTTCCTCTACTATCTCTGGGAGCGCTATTCAGCGTGGTCCGCTGGACAATTGCCGCCGGTGTTTAACCGTCGCACCTGCTCCTTTTCCTGGAAGGGACATCTATATTCCAATAGCAAGTTAAAGGAACGCCTCGGTTGGGAGTGCCGAGTGCCCATGGGGGAAGCATTAGCCCGGTATTTTAGGTATCAAAAAGATGGATGAACAAATTATGACAAGGGTGGCGATCATCGGGTGTGGATTTATCGCGGATCAGCATGCGGCTCAGCTTCGTACATTACCGTCCTGTGCGCTCATCGCCGCGTGCGACACCGAGGAATTGATGGCAAAACAGCTTGCCGATCGCTTTCACATCCAGCATGTGTTTACGGATGCGGAGGAAATGCTTCGGAAAATCCAGCCGGATGTGGTGCATATCACGACTCCCGCTCAGACGCACTTTCCATTGGGACGGATGTGTCTGGAAGCCGGATGCCACGTCTACTTAGAAAAACCGTTTACTGAGACAACGGCTGAAGCAAAAGCCCTTCTTCATCTCGCGCAGGAGAAACAGCTTCGGATTACGGTGGGGCATAACCTCCAATTCAGCCCAGAGGCCATCCGGATGCGGGAACTTGTCAAAGCCGGATTCCTTGGCGGACCACCGATCCATATGGAGTCCATACAGTGTTACTCACACGATGACCCAACTTATGGCAGGGTTGTCTTGGCGGATTCCAATCATTGGGTTAGACGTCTTCCCGGCTCGCTTCTACAAAACCTCATCAGCCACGGGATTAGCAAGATCGCAGAATTCCTAGTTGGCGATAATCCCAGCCTTATTTCCCTGAGCTTCAGCAGCGCTTTTTTGAGGGAACTCGGACAGAGCGATATCATCGATGAGGTGCGTGCGACCATTCAAGACGAGCAAGGCACAACGGCATTTTTCCTCTTCACCACGCAATTTGGGGCCGGATCCAACGAATTGCGTCTTTATGGGAAATCGGGAATCCTGGTTATGGATAATACATACCGCACCGTTTTGCGCTATGGCCCTTCGCATTATAAAAGCTACTTGCGTTACTTTTTTGCCCCATGGACCCATGCCCGGGAGCTTGCGCGCAATTCATTCCGCAACATGAAGCTCTTTGCAAGAAACGCTTTCCACATGGATTACGGGATGAAAAAACTGATGGAGCTTTTCTATGCCGCCATCAGGGATAACAAGCCCGATCCCATTTCGGCCGAAGAGATCCTGAGGACCTCTAGGATTATGGAAAATATTTTCGAGCAGATGCCGAAACGCAGCGAACAAAAGTCCCTTCTTGACGCTTCGAGAGACCATGACCTATCTCATCCTGAATGACATTCCGACCCCCTGGCGAGAGCCTGTGTTCGAGCGGGTCTATCATTCTCTGTCGGGTGCGGTTCAGGTGGTATATTTTAAGAGCAACGAAAAGCGCCGGCTTTGGAGCTTCAGCTTAGGGAACCATCCGAAAAATATTTTGCGTGGCATCACGATTACCACCCGTGACACAGAACGGTTCTTCAATCCGGGTATTTTGCCACTTCTCTTGCGCGAGCGGCCGCGTGTCGCGCTAATCTCCGCGAGCATAAAGGATCCTACGGCGTGGCTAGCGTTGGTAATTTGTAGGGTGCTAAGGACGAAAATAGCTCTTCTGGATGACACTTGGTTCGGCCGTGATCGGGGGATCAATGCTCTGCAGAAGCTGGCCAGGCGTATCGTCTATAATGCTTTTGGAGACGCTTTTGTGGGCACCAGCCGGCAAACCCTTGCATTGTTTAGACATTACAACCGTCGTATCCTGCCGGAACAATTATTCTTGAGCCCCCTGGTCGCGGATAATGACTTTTTCCAAGAGCGGCTCGGCGGCAACCGACTTGAGCGGGGCTTTGATGTGATGTTTTCCGGCCGAATTGTCCCGGTAAAAAACCCCGAGTTTTTCGCTAAAGTCTGTGCCGGCGTCAAGGCACGGCTTGGAAGCTGCCGCGTTTTAATTATTGGCGAAGGCGATGAGCTCCTCAAGGCGGGCATGCGGGCAATATTCGAGAAGCACGGTGTAGAATATGAGTTTGCGGGCTTTATTCCACATAATATGCTTCCAAATTACTATGCACAGTCAAAATTGCTGTTATTACCAACCTCGGGCGACTGTTGGGGTGTGGTCATTAATGAGGCGATGTTGGCGGGAACCCCAGTGGTAACGACCGATATGACAGCAGCCGCAGGAGAACTGGTTCTAAATGAGCAGAACGGCTATGTTCTACCTTTGGAGGTTGATACGTGGACTCAAGCGGTTGTCGAGATGCTCTCGAATGACGAAAAGTGGGAAAGGTTTTCAAAAAATGCGCAGAGCAAAGTGCAGGAGTTCAATTTCGACACAGCTGCTGCAGGAATATTAGCGGCATTCAATTATCTGGAAGCTCAAAGGGGAGGGTCGGGTTAACGTCGGTCAAATTCATGGGCTCCAATATCGGGAGCCGTCTCATAAAGAACACGCTTGCCACTAGAATTACTGAAGAGCCAAATCTTAGCGTTGTCGGCCCAGGTCATCGGCGAGGCCAATGTGATCGCGTTCGTGTCATAGTTGATGGACGAAATTTGGACGACGTTCCCAACCGTCCCTATCGCTATCCAGTCTGGGAACAGCGTCACGCCACGGGCCAAGTTCGACCCCCAAGTTCCATCCTGAAAGAACATGGCGTTAGCCACGGTCAAGGAAACGGCGCTTGAGCCGGAACTAACTGCGACGGTCAGATTGGTTCCCGCATTTATGCAGGGAGAGCCGCTTTGGAGAGTGAAATTGGGAGCCGTCAAACTGAACGGGTCGGTCAAGGTCGTGTTAACGAAAAGCGGGTCGCCTCTCGCCGGCAAGAAGTTGTTGGCTATCGTATTCACCGTGGGGTCCATGTCAATGTCGTAGTGCCCGCGGATAGAGTTTATGATGTTGTTGATTACTACGTTTCCAATGCGCACATAAAGAGCTGCGTTCCAGGGCGCGAAAATCCCATCTCCCTGCCAGTTGCCATACGGCGGGATGGAGTTGTCGTAGCGACCGGCATTGTAAATCGTGTTGTTGTAGAAGGTGTTGTAGTCCCCCCAAAGGCTATTGGGCCGAGTTGCCCCCTGCTTAAATAGGACCGCGTTGTTTGGCGGGTTGAACATATCGTTGTAGCGGATGATGTTTCCAGGAGCGGCGATCCCCATGCACTCACCTCCGGGGGTCTCTCCCGCTGTGCCGGGATTTCCGAGGCGGTTATTTTCTACGAGTATATACATCCGGTCGTAGGCCCCAGTCCAACTCTCTATAATGAAGTCACGATGACCCCACAGATTCGGAGCGGCGGCCGGCGGAACGGTGTCGGGCAGATAAGACGCGGGCGTGTGGCCGGAATTGTTGGTCAACCACCCTTCGTTGTGCATGAAGTTGTTTTTGATGACGCTGTAGAGGCCGCAAAACTCAAGGTTGGCATGACCGTTGTGATGGAAGTCACAATCCTCAATCGTGGTATAGTTGCATCCGTCCTCGAACTGTGGCCCGACAGTTTGGTCAACTAAATCGTTGCTTCCATAATACATAGACCCGATGTTGTGAAACGTGCAGTTGTGTATCCAGTTGTGAAAGCAGGGGCGTGTATTTGAGGCGCTTCTCCATGTAACGCGCCCACCGCCGTTCCCGTCGATGTCCATGTTTTTGAACTCGTTATAGTTGCAATCGTACCAGACCGCCAGGACCATCACGTTGTCGCCGTTTGCGCTAGGCCCGGTATAATCGGCCTTGATGTTGATTCCGTCGAAAACTTGCCAACTTATCGCCCACAGCAGAACGTTGTAATAATAGTAACCGTCAAAGCCGGTGTTAACACTGATGAGGACGTATTCGCCGTTGTAGTTTCTCCATGTTATTTTTGCCCCAGATGTGCCGGAATGTGAGGGAACAAGGGGAGTGCGATATGTGCCGGCCCGCAGAATCACCGTGTCCCCGGCCGAGGCGTTAGCGTTTGCTGTAGATAGAGAGCAACAGGAGGCTCCAGAAAGGGGGGTTGCGCTTTTAGCATTTGCCCAAGTTGCCGCCCCAGTGAGACCCGTAGGCATTGCTCGCGACCAGGGCCACGTTATAGTGCCCGGAGTTAGAGAAAACATGGCTTGGATTGCGGTCGCTGCTCGTCGACCCGTCATTGAAGTTCCATTGCCAGGAGGTAGGAGAGCCCGTCGACGTGTCTGTGAACTGCACTGGCTGACCGGCCGAGGGTGAGGTTGGGCTATGGGCGAAGGAGGATGCTAATGTGGGCGCGGACGTTGCCGCCGACACGTTAAGCGTGCGGCTTTCTCTTTCGGGACCGGAGATGGTTCCGGTGACCAAAGTCACTGTATATAACCCCGCGTCCTTGTAGGAGTGGCTCGCGTTTCGGGCGGTCGACGTCGTCCCGTCGCCGAAATCCCACTCCCCGTATGTCGCCTGGGCTTTAAGACTATCGGTAAACTGAACCGCCTTCCCGGCCTCTGGATAATTAGGCCGGTACGTGAAAGAGGGTTGATTCTGGTCGCCCCTCTTAAGAAGGATGTTTGAGGAACCGATGGATCTGATTTGCGCGAGGGCCAAAATAGATACCATCGAGAGGAATACAGAAATGAGCAGCCAAAACGAAAAACATTTTAAGGGGTTGCGCGACCGGGTCGAGCATTCTTTCATACTTCCTTCCTCACTCCCCGAGTTAGATTGCTCCTCTGTTTCTGCGCTGGTGGTCATGACCCCCATTTTTCGAACCACTTAGAGGGCTAATTTCCGTTAACATATCAGCCGGGTCTTTTGCCCTTCTCTTTGAGATATCGAATCGGCGATTGGTTCTCAAGCGCCGAGTGTCGACGAACGTGATTATAATACCGGATCCGCTGATCGACAACTTTTTTCAACGAGGGGAGATCTTCCTGTTCCCAAAACAACAGCCGATTCTCGGCTTTGAATCGGGAATTAAACGACTCCATGTGGACGTTTCCTTTGGCGCCATTCTCCGAATAGGAAACGCGCACTTTATCCAGGACAGCAAGTTCATGGAGCCAGCCATGGCCTAAATAGACACCATCCTGATCATGATGAACGATCAGCCCTTCCGTTTTCCGTCCGTATCTTCGAAGCGTCGTCTTCGCCTTGCGCCAGGCGTCCAGGGCCAACTCCGTATTATCCGCCTCCCCGAAAGCATGGCCCACGACAAGCTTGCTCGAATGATCTACCAACGGCATCAGCTGGGCTTTCGCCCGGCCTCTCCGGCAAAGGATCTCCGTAAAATCCGTATAGACGACCTCAAAATCATCGATTTCGCTCAGGCCGGCCACGAGATTGATCTTTGACCCGGTTTCTTTGAGGAGCTTGGTCATGGAGCTTGCTTTCGGCTTCCTCACCCGTCGAATCACGGCCAGATCCCAGGCTCCGTGCAGCCGGGCCACGACTTTCCGATTGACGTGGATCCCTCGATCCCGGAGTTCGGCATTCCTCCTCCGGTACCCGTATTCCGGATATGTTCTGGCAATCTCGAGCAACGGTTTCCTCAGAGCCTCCTTCAAAGGCTTTCACCCGGCTGATGATGTCCATTATAACACCCTTATTTTAGCACTCCGGGTGGTTCAAATTTTGGGGGTCAGTCCGGGGAACCCATTATCCAGGGCTCATGCGCTTTCCGGACGAGGACTGCAGGAAGACGATTTTCGCGTTGGCGAACGAGGCTTTGGAAGATGTGCCGGACTTTCCCGTCGGCATCAAAATCGACCACCTCCTCCGCGTCTTTCAAACGTGCAGCTCGGGCCTGATTTTCAAGAATCCCCGCTATCTTCCATTCGCGACAAGGCGAATGACCGGTACCGTATACAGCCTGCCGCCGATTTATAAGCGGGGCGGCAAGCTCACGAAGGCCTGCACGGAGGTTCTGTTCCCCGAGCTGGCTTTCATAAAGACCCAGAAAGGCGGCCCGACGGTCAGGAAAACGCTGCTCAGGACCCATTTGTTCATGCCCGAATACCTGGCCACGGTAAAATCCATCGCCAGCGGCGCCCCAAGTAGGCTTTTAAAAGTGACGGAATCCAACAAGTCCGGGTTCAAGTGGAATACCAATGCGCCGGCCATCATTACGCTTCTCAACAGGCCGCCGTACGCCGACTGGTTCGCGTCATCGAAATCCATGATCACCGGACATTTATACGATGGCGGGGTCGTCGATTCGCTCATCGCCGACGCCAAGGGGGGCTCGAGCCGATACGCCCCGATCCTCGGCAGGATTTTCAATCAGGAATTGGCCTGTCGTTGGGTGTATCGCGAGAGATAGGCCGTAATTTTTCAGCGGCTGCGTCTTTTTTCCTTGGGCAATAAAGGCAGGGTGGCCAGCAGCCGAAAGGGGTTGAAGGGGTAGCCCAATTTTCGCAACGAGTCGAAATGGTAGCGCCAATACTCCCAGTTCCTTCTGAACTTAACCAGGTCTCTAGCCATCATCAAGTAATAATGCCGGAGATGCTTGCGGACGCAACGCTCGTATTCCGCGTCGGTCAAGAAGGCAGACCCGTGATTCCTCAGGATCCATAAAAACGAGGGGTAGCCGACCCTTAGGTAATGACTCTTGGGCGTCTGCGCATCACTGGGCCTGCGCGTGAAGGTCAGAACCTCATGAATGAACCCAAAATCGCCTTCCCTCAGGATCTTTAGGCACGCCTCCACATCGGCATACATATTGGAAGGATTAAAGAACGGAGGATGGGACCGGACCGGCTCGGCCCGGAGAAAATAGGACGTGGGTGAGCCGAAGGGGTCGGGCCACTCATCAAAAAAGAACCCTCTCGCGATATCCCGGCCGGAGAATACGGACTTCGAGGGCGGCAGGACTTTCAATCCGACCCGGTCATTGTCGATCCTGTAGGCGCTGGCCAGCGTGATGGTCGGGTGTTCCTCCCCGAGTTTCACGAACTTTTCGAGGCATTCCGGATAGATCCAGTCGTCGGCCTGGACCACTTTACAATACTCGGCCGAAGGACTCATCTCGGAGAAGGCGATATTGTGGTTTTCGATGATGCCGACGAAGGAGGTGTTGTTCACGATACGGATGCGCCGGTCTTGGGCGGCATACTCCTCCACAATGGCCAGGGTCCCGTCCCGGCTGCGGTTATTGACAATGATGTATTCCCAATCCTGATAGGTTTGTTTGAGGACGCTTTCGATGCAGGCGCGGAGGTGCGCTTCTCCATCGAACACAGGCGTAAGGACACTTACTAACGGCATATTTGGACCTTCCTCCCATCAAGGGTTGACTATATAACCCGCTTGCAATTCCTGTCAAGAATATTCCTCGGTCCAGCGTCTTGACATTTTTCGCTGCCCCAATATATTATTCTCTAGAAACAAGGGTGGCGAAACCAGGTCAGTCGCAGGTCGATCATCCAATGATTGACCGCAAGGGGGGAGGAGGAGGTAGAGGCGTCATGCGAATTGGAATAATCGGAACCTCCCGCAAGGAAAACGAGCGCCGCGTGCCTATTTATCCCGAGCATCTGGCCCTTTATCCGGAGACCCTGCGAAAGAAAATGATTTTCGAAACGGGTTACGGCCTGAATTACGGGTTAGAAGATGAATATTTTACGAGCTACGGTTCGGCCGTAGGCGAGAGGGACTCTCTGCTCGCCGAATGCGATCTGGTGCTCCTCCCGAAGCCGCTCCCTGCGGACCTCGCCTTAATGAAACCCCATCAAGTGCTCTTCGGTTGGTCTCATTCCGTCCAGCAGAAGACCATTGCGCAGCTGGCGATCGATCGACGCCTTACCGTCATCTCCTGGGAGGCCATGAATCACTGGAGCCCGGGCGGCGAGAAGCTGGTTCACGTCTTCTACAAGAACAACGAGATCGCCGGTTACGCCGCTGTGCTGCATTGCCTTCAGCTCGTGGGCATCGACGGTCATTATGGACCGACAAGGAAGGTCATCGTCCTGAGTTACGGGTCGGTTAGTCGCGGGGCGATATACGCCCTGCAAGGCCACGGCTTCAAGGACATCCGTGTCTATACCCAGCGGCCTCCCTACCTCGTGGCAGACCAAAATCCCGACGTCCGTCACGGTCAGTATTATTATTCGGACGGCGGCGAGCTCATGGCCAGGAACTCGGACGGCAAGGAATTCCCCCTGATAGAGGAGTTGGGATACGGGGATATCATCTGCAACGGAATCCTTCAGGATACGAATAAGCCGATCGTTTTTGTCAAGGACGATGAAGTCGGGAAGCTGAAGCCGAGGTCCGTGATCATCGACATCAGCTGTGACGAAGGGATGGGATTTTCGTTCGCGCGCCCGACGACGTTTAAGGACCCGGTTTTTGAGGTGGGGAAGAAAATCACGTATTATTCCGTGGACCATACGCCGTCCTATCTCTGGAGCGCGGCTTCGAGAGAGATCTCGATCGCCCTGCTCCCCTACATGGAGATCATCGAAGCGGGAGAACGCGCATGGGAGCGGGAGAAGACGATCGCGCGGGCGATCGATATTCGCGATGGTGTCGTGCAAAATCCCAACCTCCTTTCTTTTCAACGGCGAAAAAAAGAATATCCCCACGAAATCGAAGAGCCTTAAAGAGTGGCTGAATCCAGATTCGCCGAGATAAAAAGAATCCTGGCCAGACCTTTCTTGACAAGAATCTCCGACAAAATGGAGATTCTACGAAATCGTTTCTTGTTGGGCCTATCGCCGTTGTTGTTCATGAGATACCGCTACCTCAAAGAGGCGCGCAAGTGGTATGATCATAAGAATCCCAGAACTTTTGACGAGAAACTCCTCTGGCTGAACCTCTACTGGCGGCATCCGCTCAAAGCAAGGTGTGCGGACAAGTATGCCGTGCGCTCGTATGTCGAAGAGCATGGGATGGGTCATCTTCTAACGGAATTGCTGGGCATGTATGCGAACAGCAGCGAGATCGACTTCAGCAGACTCCCGGATCGATTCGTCCTCAAGTGCACTCACGGCTGCGGGTTCAACGTTTTCTGTACGGACAAAAGCAGACTGGACGTTGAAGAAACGAGGCGAAAATTGAACGCCTGGATGAAGCTCGATATCAGCAAGTTTACGGGCGAGATGCATTATGTTTCGATAAAGCCGAGGATCATATGCGAAGCCTACTTGGAGGGCCTGCCCGGCAAGCCGATCAACGATTACAAGGTGTATTGTTTCCACGGAAAAGCGCATTGCACGATGGCTTGCACGGACCGGACCGAAAAGGGCGCAAAATACGATTTCTATGATCGCGAGTGGAAAAACAAGCTGCGCTACAGCAAGTCGAGCCTATTGGTCGATCGGACTATTCCCAAGCCCGAGGCCTACGAGGAAATCATCCAGGCCGCCGAGGCCCTCTCGAAACCCTTCCCGTTCGTCCGCATGGACTTCTATAGCATCAATGGCAAGGCCGTCTTCGGAGAAATGACATTTACCCCGCATGGATGCATCGATACATTAATGACAGATTTGGCCCAGGATGTCATGGGCGATCTGCTGAAGCTGCCAAAAAAACGTCTGTGATAACCGGCTACCAGTTAAAGATCACGGCCTCGGAAAGCTTGACAATATTCTCGTCCACCAGGCGCCGGCCGGAGAACCGGAAACGGCAAAGCTCGAGATTGGCCGGATAGCGTGCCAGGGATTCGATACAGTTCAAGCCCCTGAGCACCCCATGGAACATCTGCAGAAAGACGCCGTGGGATACGACCAGGATATTAGAGCCGAAATATTCCTTGAACAGAAACCCCCGGAATTTCCTGGCCCGTTCCCAAACCTCCTCGAACGGCTCGCCCCCCTTCGGGTTGACCGTATGCAGGTCGCTCCCGACGGTGATCATGAGGATTGGAGGCTGAAGGTTTTGGATATCGTCCCAGGTCAGGCCCTCCATCACTCCGAACTTGCGCTCGTTACACAGCTTGTTCCGGACGATCGTTACCCTGTCGCCGGCGAGAATCTGGGCAGTTTCAAAGGCCCGTTTTTGCATCGATGTGACGACGACATCGAATTTCGCCTGGGCGAGCTTTGCGGCGGCTTTCCGGGCATCTCGGATCCCGGCCTCGCTGAGCGAGATATCCAATGTTCCGGCGTACCGCTTTTCGGCGTTGTATTGCGTGTGAGCGTGCCTTAACGTGCTGATTGTCGTTTGGACGGGCACGATCGCTTACTCCGTGAGCCTGAAGATCTCATTCAACCGCACGACCGACGAGTAATCCGTCTGGAGCGGGCCGATCTTGATGTACTTCACGTCGTACATGCAGGTCAGCGTGGAGAGGAAGGTCTCTTCCGTGCTGATGGACCGGTGAGAGGTGATGGCGATCTGGCCCGTGCGCTGGGCGGACTCGACCGCCCGCCGCACCGCGGTGACGGTTCCGGCCTGATTGGGCTTGATCACGGCACCGTGCGTGCATTGTTTTTCCGCGCCGGCCTCGATCCTCCCGGCATCGGATGAGTAGAAGTTGTCGCCGATCGTGTAGCACGCCTGTTGTGAGGTCGTCAGACGCCTCCAGCTCTCCGGATCCTGCTCGCGGAACGGGTCCTCGAGGAAGCGAAGGCCGTATTGCCGGATGATGTCCATCCAATATTCGTGGAATTGCTCGCTCGTCCGCAATGAGCCGTCCGTGATGGGCAGATGATATCCCTTTTCGGTCCACAGATCCCCGGCGGAAGCGTCGATCATCAGGTCGTACTGGTCCGCTAGCCCCAGGCCATCCCGGATCTTCAGAAGAAAATCGATGCATTCCCGGTTGTCGGCTGTGGCGAAGCGGTTCACCGAGTTGCCCGAGACAACTGTTTTTGTCTGGCCGCGGAGCTTCTCTTTGACCGCCTTCTGGATCTCATTGTGATCCCCGATCACTTCCTCGGGATCATTGCTCCTGGCGACGAGGATATATTCATGAAAGTCGCTCAACACCGGGTTCGTGTAGGCGTGCCAGCCTCCGTTCAGGATGTTCAGGCAGAGGCATGGAGGTGCCAGCCTGGTTTTCGGTTTGCCGAAGAGCTCAAAAAGGGACCGGGTTTTTCTTGTCGCGTTAAAAAAAGCTAGGGAAAGGCTGAACGCGTTGTTGCGGCCGATTAAAGGGATCTCACGCTGTAGGCCATCATCGAACGTCTCCTGGTCAATCTCCTTTCCAACGCATCCGACCTCTTCCAGCTTCCTGATGATCGTATCGGGGCTGATAGTGATCTTCTTGTCTTCGTAAATGCTGATGGTCTCGCCTTGCGGCGAACCGCCGATGCCGATGGCCCCATCCGTGAACTCGACAGTGAATTCATTCGTGAATTCGACGTGGGAATTGAGGATCTTCCTGCAGGAGATCGATTGAATGATTGCCATCGGATCCTCCCTATCTTCGGTTCCCTTATGATACCCGCTGATCCTGGATCTGCTTAAATATATCGTCCATGATTCGGGAAGTCAACAGAATTTCCCGGTACGAAAGGGGCAAGGGCGTGTTGCCGGAGATCGAAGCATAGAACGCCGTTATGAGCGTCTTTAGGGCAGCGTCGTTCGGCAGATGGAAGTCCCTTTTTAAAAACTCCCCGAAGTTCCTGCCGAAATTGCCAAGATACTGTCTCGCGTAGCTGAACGGGGGGACAAAGTATCTCAAATAGCTCTGGTATTCTTTATTGGCGATTTTAATAACGACCTGGTGATCGTCATCGACGATCAACGAATTTTCGGCCCATACAGCCGGAATTGATGTGGAGCAGGGCTGATCTGGGAGGAAAAAGTGAAGTAGGCGGTCGTCGCATCCGAACAGAATTTATGTGTTGGAAGATGAAAACAGGCAAGTTCCCCACCCAGTCTTATCGAGGGTTACCTCAATATAAAAATCGGTTAGCCATAATCTGCTTGAAATACCCTTCCCAATCCTCTTTGGGGGTGAGCACCAGCATCCAGATCGGGTCGACTCACTCTTACAGGAAACAATGAGAGATCAATTTGCTCTATTCTCGAAACCCGATCAGGGGAGGGAGGAATTAACGATGGAAAGACGTTCAAGCCGTTCCCCTGGTTATGTAATGATTTTTTCGTGTTTGTTGTTACTTGCTATTTGCTTTCTAATGCAGCCTGTTAATATGTGGGCCCAGACTGGATCCTCCAGATTCACCAGTCTCCTTTCCGAAAGCGCCCAGGGGATCCAGGTGGCCTTTGCTTACAGCCCCACTTATCCAAAGGCAGGGCAGATCGTGCAGTTTGTCGATAACTCCAAAGACAGATTGACCTCCCGGACCTGGGATTTCGGCGATGGGACGACGTCAGTTGCCCAAAACCCGAGCCACTCCTTTTCGACACCGGGGTTCTACAAGGTGACGCTGACCGGCAGCAACGGTTCCGGATCGAAGAGCTTGGGGCGAACAATCAGTGTAATGCCCTCCAACGCTGCGGTTTTCACGTTTAGCCCCGCCTCTCCGAGGGCCGGGCAGCTGATACAATTCACAGACGCGACCCCAGGAAGTTCGACCTCCTGGAAGTGGCATTTTGGTGACGGGACGACCTCAACCATCAAGAATCCGATCCATGCCTATGGGGTCGCAGCGGCATACAACGTTACTCTGGTTGTCAGCAATAGTTCCGGTTCCAAGAATACGAGCCAGACCGTCACCGTGGCGTCTTCACCCGCGCTCACTATACTAAGCGTTTCGTTCATTTACAGCCCGGCATCACCAAAAGCCGGGCAGACGGTCCAATTCACGGATACATCCACCGGGTCTCCGACGTCCTGGCTATGGAACTTCGGTGACGGCACGACCTCAACCGCCCAGAACCCGAGCCATTCCTTCACGACAGCGGCCTCCTATACCGTGAGCTTCACAGCAACCGGCAGCTCTGGCTCAAAGAACTCAAGTCAGACAATTACCGTATTCCCTGCGCTCGCCGCTTCTTTCACCTATAGCCCAGTCTCACCGGTAGCGGGGCAGGCGGTTCAGTTCACGGATACTTCCACAGGATCTCCGACTTCCTGGCAGTGGAACTTCGGGGACGGCACGACCTCAACCACCAAGAACCCGAGCCATTCCTTTGTAGCGGCGGCTTCCTTTATAGTGACTCTGACGGCAGCCAATAGCACGAGTTCCAAGGCCATAAGCCAGACTGTGACCGTGGCCTCTTTGCTTGCCGCCTTCTTTACTTATAGCCCAACCTCTCCGGTTGCGGGACAAGCCGTCCAGTTCACTGATACCTCCACGGGGTCCCCGGCATCCTGGCTTTGGAACTTCGGAGACGGCACGACCTCAACGGCACAAAACCCGAGCCACTCTTATGCGACTGTAGCCTCTTACAATGTGACTCTCACGGTCAGCAATAGCACCGGTTCCAAGAGCGTGAGCCAGGCCATCATTGTTGGGTCAGGAGATGGCTCTATAGGGACCTACTGGGTCAGCCCGACTGGGGCGGCAACTTGGGCAAATGCTAAAAGCGCAACCCCCCTTTCTGGAGCCTCCTGTTGCTCTCTATCTACAGCA
>JBEKXF010000011.1:0-96171 GCA_049512315.1 Candidatus Aminicenantales bacterium
CATCCTTGGAAGGTTTACAGAGACCGGTTCGCAAGCGAACTACCCGAGAGACCCTAGGTGATGACAAAAGCGGAAAGATTCACGTTGCCCAGGACCGGAAGTATTCACGTTGCCTTGACAGCGAGGGTCGTTCGCTTGACATAAGTCCGAAGCGGGGAATATCATTATCCCGGAAGAGGGGTCAGTGCATCCGTCTAGCGCGGAGGTGAGGGCCCCCAAGAATCGGATTGATATCCCGGTTGACGCGCGATCAGTACCGGGCTCGTGGAGATCCCTGACGCTTGTCCTCCTCGGCGCGTTCGGCTTTCTCTTCCTCTCCCTCCATCCCCAGGAGCTTCGTCACTTCGCGGGGGTCGTCAACGTCGAGGTCCCGGTCCGGGTCTTCGACGGGGAGAGATTCGTCGATGACCTGACGCTTAAGGACTTCGAGGTCTTCGAAAACGGCAAGCCCCAGAAAATCTCCGCCCTCTATCTGATCCGAAAGGCGAACATCCAAAAAGAGGAAACGTCAGGGCCCGTGGCCGCCCGCCCCGCCCCGAAGACGGGACGGACGATCGTCATGGAGTTCGAGGTCCTGGGCCCCTCGCCCAAGCTGGACGAAGCCGTGGATTTTTTCTTCGACCAGGTCCTCGAGCCGGAGGACTCGCTGACCGTCATCACCCCGCGCACGACCTACCGCTTCAAGCCGGAGGCCCTGGCCCGCCTGCCGCGGCAGGAGATCGCCCGCCAGCTCAAGGGGAAATTGCGCAATGATATCCTTACAGGAGCAACGGAATATAAGAGATTGTTAGGCGACTTCCGGGACGTCTTGAAATTGCCCGTGGACCCCGACCAGAAGCTGCACATGCTCCAGGATATCAACCGGCAGCTGTGCGACCGGATCGGGATCGACGAGGCGAGCCTGCGGCGGACGGCCCAGGCGCTGAAGGCCACGGAGGGGCAAAAATATTTCTTTCTGTTTTATGAAAAGGAGTTAATCAACTCGGTCTCGTCCGGAAGCTTCGGCGACGAGTCTCTGCCCGCGGCGGAGAGCCAACTGGACGATATGGCCGCGGCGGAGATGCGGAGGGACCTGACCATCAATCCCAAGGCGATAGAGCAGATCTTCTCCGACGCCTCCATCACGGTCCATTTTATCTACTCGACGAAATCGGCCTCGGACATCGCAGATGAAGTGAGTGGCCTCAACACCAAGGACCTATCGGCCTCGATCTTTGAAACTTTCAATGAAATGGCCCGGGCCACGGGCGGGGTCTCCGAGGCATCGGGCAACCCGTTTGCGGCCTTCCAAAAAGCCGCGAAGGCGACGGAAAACTACTATCTCCTGTATTATGTCCCGGAAAACTACCAAGCCGACGGGAAGTTCAAGGAGATCAAAGTCGTGGTCAAAGGAAAACGATTCCGGGTCACCAACCGGGCCGGCTATTTCGCCAATTGAGATGATAACGCCCGGCGGGGCGCGGACGAATCATTCGCGGCAGGGATGTAACCGATTTAGGATCAGTCAACTAGGAAACATAGCAAGAAGCCTCATGCCGGCCTTCGAATCCAGAGGTCGGGGGTTCATCATAATCTGCTCCCCCTAAATCGGTCCACGTATAATGAGAAAAACCTGAAAGATGGACTTGGCGTCCTTCTCCTTTTTTTCATGCACTTCCCGGAGTGAACATCCTCTCCGGCACCTGTCTGGCACCGGCCCGGTTTACGCCGGTTTGCCTGCGTTGGTCGCGCCCCACGTCCAATGGCGGATTTCCGGCAGGTCCTCGCCGTATTTGTCGATGTATTGCTTGTGCTCGATCAGCTTGTCCTTGAGCTGCTGCTTCAGGTAGATGCCCTTGTCGCCGGTCTGCGGCAGGCGGTCGATGGTATCCATCACGAGGTGGAAGCGGTCCAGATCGTTCAGCACCGTCATGTCGAAGGCTGTGGTGATGGTGCCCTCTTCCTTGTAGCCGCGGACGTGGATATTGTCGTGGTTGGTGCGGCGGTAGGTCAGCCGGTGGATCAGCCACGGGTAAGCATGGAAGGCGAAGATGACCGGCTTGTCCTTGGTGAAGAGCTCGTCAAAATCCATGTCGCTCAACCCGTGCGGGTGCTCGGTTTGCGGTTGCAGCCTCATGAGGTCGACGACGTTGACCACCCGGATTCTCAGGTCGGGCAGATGCTCGCGCATGATGGAGACGGCGGCGAGCGTCTCCAGCGTGGGCACGTCGCCACAACAGGCCATGACGACGTCGGGCGCGGCGCCCTGGTCGTTGCTGGCCCACTGCCAGATGCCGATGCGCTCGGTGCAGTGCTTGACGGCCGCGTCCATCGTCAGCCACTGCGGCGCCGGGTGTTTGCCCGCGATCACGACGTTGACGTAATGGCGGCTGCGCAGGCAATGGTCCATCACCGACAGTAGGCAGTTGGCATCCGGCGGAAGATAGACGCGCACGACCTCGGCCTTCTTGTTCACGACGAGGTCGATGAAACCGGGATCCTGGTGGGTGAAGCCGTTGTGATCCTGGCGCCAGACATGCGAGGCCAGCAGGTAATTTAACGAGGCGATCTTCCGCCGCCACGGCAGGTGCGACGTGACCTCCAGCCACTTGGCGTGCTGGTTGAACATCGAATCAATGATGTGAATGAACGCCTCGTAGCAATTGAAGAGCCCATGCCGCCCGGTGAGCAGGTAGCCCTCGAGCCAGCCCTCGCATTGGTGCTCGCTGAGCATCTCCATCACGCGCCCAGTGGGCGAGAGAAATTCGTCGTTCGGCACGGTCGCGGCGTCCCATTGGCGTTCGGTGACTTCAAAGAGGGCTTCCAGGCCGTTGGAGAGCGTCTCGTCAGGGCCAAAGGCCCGGAAATTCCGCTGCTCACTGTTCAGCTTGGCCACATCGCGCAGGAAACGCCCGAGCACATGCGTGTCGCCGATACCGGGCGCCCCCGGCGAGGGCACGTCGACCGCGTAGTCGCGGAAATCCGGCATCCGGAGGTCACGGAGCAGAATGCCGCCGTTGGCGTGGGGATTTGCGCCCATGCGTCGTTCGCCCTTGGGCGCAAGTTCGGCCAGTTCCGGTTTCAGGCGGCCCTGCTCATCGAAGAGTTCCTCCGGCCGGTAGCTCCTCAGCCAGTCTTCCAACAGCTTGAGGTGTTCGGGATGGGTGGCCGGGTCGGAGAGCGGCACCTGGTGCGACCGGAAGGTGCCTTCAACCTGCAGGCCATCGACCATCTTCGGCCCCGTCCAGCCCTTGGGTGAATTGAGGACGATCATCGGCCAGCGCGGACGCGCGAAGTTGCCGTGGGAGCGGGCGTCCTGCTGGATTTTTTGGATCTGCTCCACCGCCGTGTCGAGCGCCGCGGCCATGGCCTCGTGCATCAGTGCGGGCTCGTGACCCTCGACGAAGTAGGGCGTCCAGCCGTAGCCGCGGAACAACTGTTCCAATTCCTCGTGCGTGATCCGCGCGAGGAGGGTCGGGTTGGAAATCTTGTAACCGTTGAGATGCAGGATCGGCAGCACCGCGCCGTCGGTAGCCGGATTGAGAAACTTGTTGGAATGCCAGGCCGTAGCCAGCGGTCCGGTTTCCGCCTCGCCATCGCCGACGACGCAGGCGACGACCAGATCGGGATTGTCGAACACCGCCCCGAACGAATGGCTGAGCGAATAGCCCAGCTCGCCGCCCTCGTGGATCGAGCCCGGGCACTCGGGCGAGGCGTGGCTGGGAATTCCTCCGGGAAACGAAAACTGAATAAAGAGTTTCCGGAGCCCGGCCTCATCCTGGCTGATGTCGGGATAGATCTCGCTGTAAGTGCCCTCGAGGTAAGTGTTGCCCACGACGGCCGGGCCGCCGTGTCCGGGGCCCGAGATGTAAATCATGTCGAGGTTGTATTTTTTGATGACCCGGTTCAAGTGCACGTAAATGAAGTTCTGCCCGGGGGTCGTGCCCCAGTGCCCGAGCAGCATGTGCTTCACATCCGCCAGCGCCAGCGGGAGCTTCAGTAGCGGATTGTCGTAAAGATAGATCTGGCCGACCGATAGATAGTTGGCGGCGCGCCAGTAGGCGTCCATCTTGTGGAGCAGTTCCGGCGTGAGTGTGTTTGTCTTCATGGCTCAGTTATTTTTTTTCACCGCGCCGGCTCAGCAAACCGGGAAGAGCCAGAGTGACCTGCACCCGACCAATGTACTACCCCTTAGCTGAGATTTTCAATCCCTTGATCTGTCCCCTTAAATCGGTCTGGGCAAGTGGAAATAAGCATTTCTAAATCCCCCTGAGGCTTGAAAATCTCACTTCAGGGGTAGTACATTGATCGGGCAGCTCTAGTTCAGGGGGCAGCCATATGAAACGGACGGGCACAGCCACGAGTTCTTCCACGGTCGTCTCGCAGTATTGGAGCCGGCCGGCCGCCGAGGTCCTCGCGGATTTGGGCGGCACGCCGGACGGCCTGAACACGGCCGAAGCCCAGGCGCGCCTGCAGCGCGTAGGTCCGAATGCGCTGGCACCCCGGCGGCGGGCCACGGGCTTGACCACCTTCCTCCGCCAATTCCGCAGCCCGCTGGTGCTGATCCTCCTCTTCGCCGCCGCGGTGTCGGCGATCGCCGGCGAGTGGACCGACGCCGCGATCGTGATCGTCATCGTCGTCGCCAGCGCCGCGCTCACCTTTTTCCAGGAGCACACGGCGAGCAAGGCCGTGGAAGCCCTGCGGGCTCAGGTCACGGTCAAGGCCACGGTCGTGCGCGACGGGCGGCCGCAGCTCGTCCCCGCCGAGGACGTCGTACCGGGCGACGTGGTGCTGCTCTCGGCCGGCAGCCTGATCCCGGCCGACGGCGTCGTCCTGGAGGCCAGGGACTTTTTCGTCAACCAGGCCGTGCTCACCGGCGAGACCTTCCCGGTGGAGAAGAAGCCCGGCCCGGTCGCGGCGCACGCCGGCCTGGCCGAGCGCATCAACTGCGTCTTCATGGGCACCAGCGCGCGCAGCGGAACGGCGCGCGCGCTCATCGTGCACACCGGCGCGGGCACCGCCTTCGGCCAGATCGCCGAGCGGTTGACCTTGCGGCCGCCCGAGACCGAGTTCGAGCGCGGCATCCGGCGCTTCGGGAACCTGCTCAGCCAGATCATGACCGTGCTGGTGCTGATCGTCTTCGCCATCAACGTGATCCTGAACAAGCCGGCCATCGACTCGCTGCTGTTCGCAATCGCCCTGGCGGTGGGCATCGCGCCCGAGCTGCTGCCGGCCATCATCAGTGTCAACCTTTCCAAGGGAGCGCAGGCCATGGCCAGGCGCGGGGTGATCGTGCGGCGGCTCAACGCCATCGAAAACCTCGGCAGTATGGACATCCTGTGCACCGACAAGACGGGCACGCTGACCGAGGGCGTGGTGCGGCTGGACGGCGCGCTCGATATCCAGGGCCACCCCTCGGATGATCTGATGCGCTATGCGTACCTTAACGCGGCCTTCCAGACCGGGCTGACGAATCCGCTCGACGAAGCCATCCTCGCCCAGCCCCACCCCGACACGACCGGCATGGACAAGCTCGAGGAGATCCCTTACGACTTCGTGCGCAAACGCCTGAGCGTGGTGGTCGACTCGGACCCGGGCACGTCGATCAAGCCCCTGCTGATCACCAAGGGCGCGCTGAGCAACGTGCTGGCCGTGTGCACGCGCGTGCGGGACGGCGACACGGACTTTCCGCTGGACGGGGTGCGGCGCGCGGAGATCGACCGGCGCTATGAGGAGTGGAGCGGGCAGGGCTCCCGCGTGCTGGGCGTGGCCGTGAAGGACGTGCCGCGCCAGGCCGCGTACTGCGTGGAGACCGACGAAGCCGATATGATCTTCATGGGCTACCTGCTGTTCTTCGACCCGCCTAAGGCGGACGCGCGGGAGACGCTCGGCGCGCTCGCCCGCCTGGGCGTGCAGATCAAGGTCATCACCGGTGACAACCGGCTTGTGGCGCGACACGTGGCCGAGACGGTGGGCCTGCCGGTCAGTGGCATCCTCACCGCGGCCGAGATGGACGAACTGCGCGATGAGGCGCTGTGGAACATCGCCGAGCGCACGACGCTCTTCGTGGAGGTCGACCCGAACCAGAAGGAGCGCATCATCCTGGCATTGCGCAAAATGGGGCACGTCGTGGGCTACATGGGCGACGGCATCAACGATGCCCCGGCCCTGCACGACGCGGACATCGGCATCTCGGTCGACCAGGCGGTGGACGTGGCCAAGGAGGCGGCCGACTTCGTGCTGCTCAAGCGCGACCTGGGGGTGCTGCGCGCGGGCATCGAGGAGGGACGGCGGACCTTCGCGAACACGCTCAAGTACGTCTTCACGACGACGAGTGCGAATTTCGGCAACATGTTCAGCCTGGCCGGGGCCTCCCTGTTCCTGCCGTTCCTGCCGCTGCTGGCGAAGCAGATCCTGTTGAACAACTTCCTGTCCGACTTCCCGGCCCTGGCCATCGCGAGCGACCGGGTCGACGAGGACATGGTGGAGCGGCCGCACCGCTGGAACATCCGGCTCATCCGCGACTTCATGATCATTTTCGGGCTCGTCAGCTCGGTGTTCGACTATCTCACGTTCGGCATGCTGCTGTTTGTCGTGCGGGCTTCGCCGGAGCAGTTCCGCACCGGCTGGTTCGTCGAGTCGCTGCTCACCGAACTGGTGATCGCGCTGGTCGTGCGCACGCGCGGGCTGTCCTTCCGCAGCCGGCCGGGCACGCTGTTGTGGACGGCAACGCTCGCCGTGGGCCTGGTCACACTGGCGATCCCATACCTACCGTTCGGCGGTTTTCTGGGCTTCACGCCGCTGCCGGCCTGGTTGATGCTGGCGATACTCGGGATCACGGCGCTGTACGTAGTCGCCGCGGAGGTGGCAAAGAGGTTCTTCTACGCGCGCGTGGAGTGGTGAGCCCACTCGGCAGCCCGGGGCGTGCGGCAGGAAGGAACGCGAGCCTATGGAGCAGTCGCTGCCCGGCCTGACCGAGGTCGAGGATGCGGAGCGGAGGCTTGCCAGTCTTCAGAATTGATGCCGGCGGCTTCGCCCTCGTTGTGCTCATAGCGTCAGTGCATAGGGAGGATGGGAGGAGCAACGAGCCGCCCATTGTCCCGGCCAGCCAATCACTCGTATCCCCGCCGCCCTATGGCCAAATGGCATAAGTAGATCAATTTGCAGTTGATCTCAAGCGCCTCCCCGGGTCCAGCGGCGGGCACATCGGTTTTAAAATGTTTGGTCAGTCGCTCATCGAAGATGGCCAGCGGGAACCACTCCCGGAGTTTTGTGACGACGATCTTGAAGTTCGTCGGAGTGGAGGGGGTCAGCTCGGGGCCTAGGAAAGTGTAGTCAACGTGGTTCTGGAACATCTCGACACGTGGATCAGAGGATCTCCTGTCGAAGATCCTCACAAAATCCTCAGCTTGGAACGATTCTTTGGTGGCCTTTTGGGTGACCCGGCGCATGATCGGGATGCCACCTGTCAGCACCGTCGCCGGCACGTTGAGTTTCATTTTTGTGGTTGAGGTCTTTTCCTGCGTGGCGCTCTTGAGCCTTCCGCTGATTATCAGGAAGGCGTCGCCTGCTTCAACTCTGACCTCCCCGCCGCGCCTGTCCCAGAATATAACTTCTCTCTCTCCAGATCTCGCAGTATGCGCCACGAAGCTGGCCGGGCGGTTTCGAAGCTCGGAATCCCTGCAGACGAAGGCCACAAGTCCCTCATTCTTCAGGCTCTGAGCTATCGAGTCAGCTGTGTCGGCGTTGGGGTAGGAGGCAAGGATTCTGGGAATCTCTCCGGTGAGCAGGAGGCGGGTGTCAACGATCTCTTTGCCGATGAGGGAAGCCACCCTCTTTAAGAGGTCTTCACTGAGCGTTTTCGGGGGAGTTACGGCAACATAGGCTATGTCGTGTTGATCCCATTGCCCCTCTCGCAAGTTGCTCTTCAGACCATTTCTCTATTCTGGTGATTGGGCAAATATTAGCATCGTTATGGAAACCAGTCAATGAAGGCCATAGGCCTTCCTAGACACCCCCTCCGCAACCGTCAAGAGTCGTAAGCGGGATGCTTTGGCTGGGATTCCCCCTAGGGCTGCTTATAGATCACGCCGCCTTTCATGACGAAGCGCACGTCTCGGACAGCCTGGATGTTCTGCGTCGGGTCGCCGGCCACGGCCACCAGGTCCGCCAAGAAATTGTCTCGGATCCGGCCAAGTTGATCCTGCATGCGGATGATCTGGGCGTTGATCGCGGTGGCCGCCATAAGGGCCTGCGTTGGAGTCATGCCTCCCCGCACCATCCATTCGAGCTCGCGGTAGTTGGTGCCGTGAGCGAAAACGCCAACGTCGCTGCCCAGCCCTATCGTGACACCAGCCGCAAGTGCCGTCTTGAAAGCCCGCAATGCCTGCTGCATTCCCGCCGTCGGGGATTGCCCCTGCTTATACCCCTCGAAGTACTCCGCATAAGCCTCCTCGGCCGTCAGCGTCGGTAAATAGGCCACGCCGTGCTGGGCCATGAGGCGGAAAACGTCTTCGGTGCCGCCATAGCCATGCTCGATCGTATCCACGCCGGCAACGGTCGCCCGGCGCATCCCTTCCGCAGTCGTGGCATGAGCGGATACCGGTCGACCCGCGGAGTGTGCTTCCGCGACCAGCGTCCGCAACTCCTCCTCGCTAAAGGTCGGAACCGTCCCGCTCACCCCATGCCGGTAGTCCGCATACACCTTGACCCAATCGGCGCCATGCCCGACCTGCTCGCGGACCGCCATTAAGATCTCGGCCTGTCCGCTCACTTCCTGGCCGCCTTTCGGCAGGATCAGATCGGGAGCAAATCCGGCCGGTCCCGGCCCATAGCTCGCGGTGGCGACGATCGCCAGCGTTGCTACCAACAGACGCGGCCCCGGGATCAGCCCCTCGCGGATGGCCCGCTGAACGGAGATATCCGCGTAGCCTGCGCCCTCGGTGCCGAGGTCCCGGAGGAGGGTGAATCCGGCCATCAGGGTTCGCTCGCAGTGAATCACCGCCTCAATGGTCCGATAGGCGAGGGGTTCTTTTAAAACCTGGTCGTTCCAGAGCGTCTCGTTATATGGGTGGAGGAAAATGTGCGAATGAATATCCATAAGGCCCGGCAGCAGGGTCATCCCGGGCAGCTCGATCGTCTTTGTGCCTCCCGGGAAAGCGACCTGCGCCTTCGGCCCGACGGCGGCGATCCTATCTCCTTTTACAAGGACGACCCAATCCTCATGCGTCTTGCCGTCCTCGGCGTCGAACACTCGGGCCGGCCTGAGGAGGGTGGCCGCTGCCGCATTTTGGATCCCTGCGGGTGGAGTGCCAGCGGTGCCTTTCTGGGCGGCCGCTGAGGCTAATGAAAGGGCAAGCCCCGTACTGATAAAAATGAACATCACCCTTTTCCAGACCCGCTCGATGGGGGCGTGTTTCATAGGGCTCCTCCTTCCGGTCCGGCCGGAACGGTGCGCAGGCACGGCATAACGCTAAGCCGCCTGGTACGAAATGTTCAGGTCTGCCAGGTTGACCGTACCGGCAGAGCGGACATCCTTCCCGACTTTCGTTTTCCTCCGGCTCAAAAGGATGCTAAATCATGACGAGGAGAGATGTCAAACCTTGATTGAAAGGATAGAAGATAGCTACAATGACCACATGCAGTGGAAATTGGGTGAGATCGCCCAAAATTCAGTGTCAGAACAAAAAGCGATCATTGATATCCGCTCGCGGAGGGAAAAATGAAAACAAAGACGCGGCTCATTTTTCTGGTTGTTTTTTTTATCGCCGCTATCTGCCTTGCTCAGTCCGGAGGCAAGGCCGGAGAGGCAGCCAAGCCTGCTCCAGCGCGGTTCGACCAGAATCTGATCCAGGGAATGAAGTGGAGGCTCGTGGGTCCGTTCCGGGGAGGCCGCGTTCTCGCCGTTGAGGGAATCGTCAATGAGCCGAACATTTATTACATGGGTGCCGTGGCCGGCGGTGTGTGGAAAACAACCGACGGAGGCCACAGCTGGAACCCCCTCTTTGACCGGCAATCCGTGTCTTCGATTGGCAGCATTGCCGTGGCGCCTTCAAACCATAACATCGTTTATGCGGGTTCGGGGGAAGCTTGCATTCGCGGAGATATCTCCTACGGAGATGGGGTTTATAAATCTACGGATGGCGGCAGAACCTGGAAAAACGTGGGGCTTCGTGATACACATCACATCGGCGCCGTTATCGTTGATCCCAAGGATCCGGACGTCGTTTTCGTGGCAGCTCTGGGGCACGCCTACGGTCCCAACTCGGAGCGCGGATTGTTTCGCTCAACAGATGGCGGCACGACTTGGAGCAAGGTTTTGTCCAAGGACGATAAAACAGGCGCAGTCGACGTCGTGTTTGATCCGGGCAACACCAGCATCCTCTACGCCGCGCTATGGGAGGTCTATCGAACGCCTTACAGTCTCTCCAGCGGCGGACCCGGGAGCGGACTTTACAAGTCCGTCGATCGTGGCCTAACCTGGAATCCGTTGGGTGGGAGAGGGCTGCCCGCAGGCATTCTTGGTCGGATCGGCGTTTCCGTCTCAGGCGTCGACTCGAATCGGGTCTATGCCCTGATTGAAGCCGGAGAGAGTGGCTTGTATCGCTCCGATGACGCGGGAGAGAGCTGGATCAAGGTGAGCGAAGATGGGCGCCTCCGCCAGCGCCCTTGGTATTACTGTCATGTGTTCGCCGATCCTAGGTCGGCGGACACGGTCTACGTTCTGAACACAGGTCTCTTGCGTTCGATCGATGGAGGGAGATCATTCAGCCTGCTAGCTGCGCCCCATGGAGACCATCACGGCCTTTGGATCGACCCCGCGGATCCGGAGCGCATGATCAACGGCAACGACGGGGGCGCTAGCATTACAACGGACGGCGGCAAGACGTGGACAACCCAAGAAAACCAACCCACGGCGCAATTCTATCACGTCACGACGGATAATCGGTTTCCTTATTTTATCTACGGAGCGCAGCAGGACAATAGCACGGTCGCCATAGCGAGCATGGATGACGAGGGTGCGATCGGACGCCAGGACTGGTACCCCGTCGGAGGCGGCGAGTGCGGATACATCGCTCCGGACCCGCGAGACAGCAACATTGTCTACGCCGGCGCGGAAGGCTCGCTCACGCGCTTCGACAAGCGCAGCGAGCAGGCGGGCGATATCAGTGTCTGGCCGCTGGACGTATCCGGTCACGGGGCCGAGAGCCTGAAATACCGTTTCCAATGGACTTCGCCGATGTTCCTTTCGCCGCACGATCCAGACGTGATTTACGTTGCCGCGGAGAGGGTGTTCAAGTCTGTCGATCACGGCCAGAGTTGGAAAGCCATCAGCGGCGATCTGACCCGGAATGACAAGAGCAAGCAAAAGCCATCGGGGGGGCCGCTCACCAGGGACATGACCAGCGTAGAGTACTATGACACGATCTTTGCGCTGGCCGAATCTCCCTTAAAGAAGGGAATGCTGTGGGCAGGAACAGACGACGGACTGATCCACCTGAGCATGGATGACGGACAGAACTGGTCCAATATCACTCCCAAGCAGCTTCCGGAATGGAGCATGATCAGCATCATCGACCCCTCTGCGCATGACGCCGGAACCGCCTACATCGCGGTCGATCGTCATAAGCTCGACGACTGCCGACCCTACATCTATAAGACCAGTGATTACGGGAACTCCTGGTCGTTCATCGTCAGCGGAATCCCGGAGGACGCGTACGTCCATGCGGTCCGCGAAGATCCCAAACGGAAGGGCCTGCTCTATGCAGGAACCGAAATCGGCGTTTTTTTCTCATTGGACGATGGGGGCCACTGGAACTCTCTTCAGCTCAACCTGCCGACGGCGCCGATTCATGATCTCGTCATCAAGAACAACGACCTTGTTGTGGCGACGCACGGCCGCTCCTTTTGGGTGCTGGACGATATCGTGCCTCTGCGACAGATTGATTCCGCTGCTGCGAACCAGGAGATGCTTCTCTTTTCCCCGCAGCCGGCCTATCGCCTGCATTACCCGGGCCAAGTGGATCGCCGCGGTCCAGTCGGCGAGAATCCGCCGCCGGGAGCGATCATCGACTATTATTTTAAGGAAGCGCCTAAAGGCGAGGTGACGCTTCAGATTATCGATAGCGAAAGCCAGCCCGTAAGGACACTCTCGAGCATTGAGAAAAAGGAAGCCGAACAGCCGCCCGAGTGGCCCGACCAGGTGAAGGAGATGAAGACGATTCCCGCCTCGGCGGGGATGAAACGCTACGTCTGGAATTTACGCTTCGATGATCCCATCAAGGTACCGGGAGCTTTCTACAGTGAAGTCGGACCGCGCGGACCGTTGGCCCTTCCCGGCAAATATCAGATCAAACTGACGGCTGACGGTCGAACGCAGTCTGCAACTCTCGAGGTGTTGGCGGACCCCCGTGTGAAAGTCCCTGCCGTGGATCTGGAAAAACAGTTCGATCTTTCCATGCGAATTTATCATAGGATCAGCAGGATGCACGAGGCCATCAACCAGATCCGTGATCTCAAGTCACAGATCCAATCGCTGCGCAAGCGCTTTGAGGACGATCCAAAGCTGAAGGCTCTTGTGGCCGCCTCCGAAGATCTAGAAAAAAAACTGTCGGTGGTGGAAGAAAAGCTGATCCAAGTGAACATGAAAGGCTCGGAGGCGAATCTGGCCTTCCCGGGCATGCTGAATGAACAGTTCGATTCTTTCGCTTCCATCGTTGAAGCTGCCGACAAAGCGCCAACCCAGCAGCAATATGAAGTCTATACGATGCTGGACGCCGGTCTGGCGGATCAGCTCAAGAAGCTGGATGGCATCATCAGTGCTGACGTGGCGGCTTTTGAGGAGGCCTCGAAGCGCTACAATATACCCCTCCTCTACGTGCCCGGAGCCCGGCACTAGTAGCATATGGCTCGCGAAATCGATTATAATATTAATATAAGGAGGCTGAACATGAAAAATGGTCTGCGGATTATGACGTTAGTCCTTTTCCTTGCCGCGGGGTGCACCGCCTACACCTTTCCGCCGGGGACCGGCTATCCCCCGGATGTGGGCGGTCCTAATATCGGCGCCCCACAAGAATACGGAGCGGATATGGACATGGACTCCATGTACAACTACCTGTCCCCTTATGGAAGTTGGGTCAATCTGGCTCCCTATGGCCCCGTTTGGACCCCTAGGCATATGGGTTACCAATGGCGGCCCTACAGCGACGGCCATTGGGTCATGACCGACGACGGCTGGACCTGGATCGCGAACGAGGAATGGGGCTCAATTCCTTTCCATTACGGGCGATGGGGCTATGACGACGGTTTCGGCTGGTACTGGGTTCCCGGTACGGTCTGGGCTCCGGCTTGGGTGAGCTGGAGATGGAGCGACCAGTATGCGGGTTGGGCGCCCCTGCCACCCGGGGTCGAGTTCCGGGCCGGCATGGATTTTGCCTCGCTTTCATTCAACATTCCCAGTCGTTTCTGGGTCTTTATCCAGGCCCCGCATTTCCTGGACCGTGACATCTATCACTACACCCTCCCTTATGAACGTAACAACACGATTATGAATTTCACCTCCATCCACAACAACATGTCCTTCCGTAACAACCGGGTCTTCAACGCGGGGATCGGGACCGACGTTGTGCAGCGTGTCACCCGGCAGCAAATTCCTCGCTACAGGATCCAGGATGTCCGGCAGCCCGGACCGGCCCGGGTCGCGGGCAACAATCTCCAGATCTACCGGCCGGCCATGCGGGCGAATGCGGGAGCGAAGCCGAGGGCCGTTCTCAACACGAACCAGGCCCGGCAGGAATTGGCTCCGGCCAAGGTCTTCGAGCCGCGGCAACAGGTGCCGGTGAGCGCGCAGCAATCGGCCGTCCAGAAGCGGCAAGCCGAGGAAAAAACCCTCCTCCAGAAAACCCAGGCGCAAGAGCTGAAAGACCTGCAGGGCAAGCGCACCGCGGAACAAGCGCAAGCCCGCGACGCGGCTTCAAAAGCGAAAATCCAACAGACGTACCAGACTAAAACGGCCGATTTGCAGAAACAGCATCAGGCCGAGAAGCAGCAGTTGACCCAACGGCACCAACAGGATACCGCGCAGGTCAAACGGACCGCCCAGCCGGCCAAGCAGGAGAAGCAGGCCCCGCCGGTCAAAAAGAAAAAGGGGGAGTAAACCCTGAGCAGGACCCGGGCTACTCCGATTCCAAGATCCCGTTCCCGACGTCGGCGGAGTCCGTGTCGATGATCACGAAAAGCGTCCCGCTCACCTGGTAGCCGCTGATACTATAATTGGTGCTGCTCAGCGTGAAGGCCCCTATCCACCGGCCAACGTCACTGGCGTCGGCAGTGAAGGTGCCCGACAAGCTCACGCCGGCCGTGGTGACTCCGTCCGCATTGACGTCTACCGTCCCGGTCAGTCCGCCGCTCGTGACCACCGATTGACCGACCCAGTCCGTCTGGCCGGTGGTGTCGACGAACGACAGGTTGACAGCATAGTTGCCCTGGAAAGCGCCGGATGATTGGGGCAAGATGAACCCGGAGCCGACCGCACTGCTGTCATAATCCATGACCAGCGCCCCGCCGCCTCCGCTCGTGCTGTTCGGATCGAGGAGGTTGAGGGTCGGGTCGACGACGAAGATCAGAAGAGAGGAAACGTCCTGGGTGGTGTCCGACGTGCCGGGCAGGGCCAGGGTCCCGGTTCCGTCTCCGGCTATCGAATAGACCCTCTGACCCGCGATCGGGCCGAACGTCGCCACTCCCGCATCGTTGGTGTCGGCGACGCCGGCCGTGAGGTTTCCGGCCCCGTCCGCAGAGAACTGGCCGGCCAGGGCCAGCGAGCCCGAAACCGACGCCCCGGCCTCGGAAAGAACGTAGTTCCCGGAAAGCGCCGCGTTCGAAAACGACGCACTCGCGCCGGCCGCTCCCTGCCCGTACATGCTCCCACCCGTGATCAAAACCGGAGCATCCTTTTCGACGAGCCGCAGGACCTGGCCCTGGATGGCGTAGTACGCAAAGTTGACGCCGTTGCTGAACCCGATGGTCCCCCGGCCGAACGCATCCGGGGTCGTGATGGAGCCGGAGAGAGACGATGTGGACGTTGAGCCTGCGTCGTTTTCGAAAAATGTGGCGCTGGCGATGCTCCCCGACGATGTGCTCATCAGCGCCAAGCCGCCGAAGGTGATCGGCACCTGATTCCCGACGTCCGCTCCCTGCGCCGTAAAGGCGAAGGAGCCGCTGATCGCGTTGGGGTTGGTGGCGCTGGCGGCCTGGACGTCGAGGGTGCCGCTCGAGGTTGCGCTTCCGTCGAACTGGATGATCAAAGCGTGGGTGGTCGAGGTGACGGCGACGCTGAACGTCTCGACGCCGTTGTTGGGCAGGGTCGTGTTGCTCGCGTTGAGCGTGAGGCTGCCGCGGCCATCGGGACCGATGGAATAAGTTCCGGTGACAGCGTCGGGGCCGGACTCGACCGACGTATCGGAGGAGTCCTGTTCGCCGCCGGTGATGTTGCCGTTGCCGTCCGCGACGATCGTGCCCGCGGCGGCATAAATCCCGTAGCTGTCGTATCCCTGGACAGAAAAGACATACTGCCCGTTGAGCGCGGAGTTCGAACCGACGGGGACAATGGAGACCGTGGCACTAGACTTGACGCTGCTGTTGGCGGTCGCGGCCGCCGTGAGGGTCACGGTGCCGGCGGACGAGGGAGCCGTATAAACGGTCGTGCCGCTGTTTGCCGTATGGACCGGATTGAACGTGCCGCAATTCCCGCTGCCGCCGCAGGACCAATCGACGCCGGCGTTCGATGAATCGTTAGCGACGCTTGCCGTGAGGTTCACCGATTGGTTGACCGTCAGCGTCGAGGGCGCGTTGATCAATTGGACGTTGATATCCGACGCGCTCTGCCGGCTGCACGACGAAAATGAGACGGTGACGAGAGCCAGCGCGGCGGCCAGAGCGAAGCAGAGAAACGGATGGCGGCCTGTATTCATCACTGGCCTCCTTCCGCGGCCTTCCTGGAGTGTGTCGCGGTGGCCGACGCGGGCCGTATCAGGAATCCGCGCGCGTTGCGGATCGTGTACAGGCCGCTGGCGGTCTGAGCGGTGCGGACGAGAAGGACCGGCCGGCCTTTGATGATCGTCAGGACACCGACCATCTTGACCCGTTCTCCGCTTGCGAGCGACAGAGCACGGGCCCCTCTCATGGCGTAATTCCCCAGATGGGCGTCTACGGTCCCGGTCGGCGTCGTCAAGATCGCGTGGGCGCCGGCCAACATTCCCGGCGACGCTTTCGTGACGACGCTCGCCACGCTGCCTTCGATCGTGACTTCCCTGGCGATGTCATATCTGGGCGCAGCCACGGCCGCCTTCACCCAGGCAGCCGTTTGCCCGCCGGCCGGGCCGGCCAGCACCATCGCCAGAAGTGCGATGGATGCCGACAGGAACAGGCCTCCAGATGGTTTCTTCACCGATTCCTCCTGCCGGGTTTTCGATTCGCGAAAACCCGCGTTCTAGCGGCGCGCGCCCTCGCGTGCGTCCCCGGCGAACAGAACTCTAACCACCCTTTCCCGACTCCATTATATGCCCGGGCGCCCGGCCACGTCAAAAACGCCTCGAGGTGGGCAAGACGAGGCGATCGGGGTCAGAAGCGTTCCCTATGGAACAACGGCCTGGTGCGTTCCTGCTCCATTTCCAGAATTGCTCGACAACGGCGTAATTCATCGAACCTTGATATATTATTATCCCGATAGGAAATTGAATGAGGAAAATCCCGGAGGCGATCTACGACCGTATCGACAACGGTGTCTACAGCGCTCAGAGCGGCCAGTGGTGGCAGCCGGAATCCGCATTTTATCAGATGAAGGTTTCCTTCAATCCCGCCCGGCTGGGCTATGCGAAAAGGAAACTGATCGAGGAGCTCAAGGTCGATCCCAAAACGACGGCCGCCCTGGACGTCGGCTGCGGCGGGGGATTCCTGACCGAGGAGATCGCCCGGCTGGGCTTCGATACGACCGGGGTCGACCCGTCCGAACGCTCCGTCCGGGTCGCCGCCGACCACGCGCGGGAGAGCGGGCTGGACATCCGGTACGGGACGGGCACGGGCGAATCTCTTCCGTTCGAGAACAACTCCTTCGGCGTCGTTTTCTGCTGTGATGTTCTGGAGCATGTCCGCGACCTGCCCACGGTCATCTCCGAGATCTCCCGGGTTCTGAAGTCGGGAAGCGTGTTTTGCTACGATACGCTCAACCGGACCTGGGTGAGTCTCCTGGCCGCCATCAAGATCAGCCGAGTCTGGAAGCCGTGGGCCTTCATGCCCCCGAACCTCCATGTCTGGAGGATGTTCATCAAGCCCGGCGAAATGAAGTCGCTCCTCCGGCAAAACGGTTTGGAGTGGAAAGAGCACCGGGGCATGATGCCCAATGTTCGCATCCCCCGGCTCCTCGGCTATTTACGCAAGCGGGCCGGGGGAGAATGGACTTACAGTGATCTCGCCAAAAAGATCCAGATGGTCGAAAGCCGAATCACGGCGATCATGTACATGGGCTATGCCGTGAAGGAAAGTCCGCCCGGCCCCGGCGCCGATTTGACAAGAGGAAGGGAGTGAACGCATGGATGACGTCCTGAAGATCGCCAAGAATTGCCGTCACTACGCGATGTGCAAGATCGATTTCCTGGGGAGCGGCGTCTGCGCCTCGGGGCTGGAAAAGCAGTATGTGAGCTACTATCCGGAGGGGCGGATGGACCTCTATGCCGCCCTGGCGGAGCACAAGATCCCCGTCACCGAAAAATGCCTCGACATCGCCGCGAGCTGCGACCTCTGCGGAAAGTGCGATTACCAATGCTACTTCGTCACTGAGCTCCGGCCCTCCCGCGTCATGGCGGCCCTGAAGGACCTTGTCGTTGCCCAGGTGCGCGGGGAAGGGGTGTTCGAAAGGGCCCCGGAGGATCCGCTGCTCCGGGATATCCGGCGGATCGTCGGCGAGGAATGGGCGACGAACGATAAGGCCGTTGCCGTCACGTATTCCCATGATCCCGGCCCGATCACGGTTCCCAAAATGCCGGCCTATGTCGTCCTGCCCAGGACCCGGGAGGAAATATCGGCGCTCCTGAGGCTCTTCAATGACCATCACGTCCCCTGGGTGGTCCGCGGCAACGGGTCCCAGGGCGCGGGCCTCAGCCTCTGCGAAGGCGCCGTCATCGACCCGAACCGGATGAAAGACATCGCCTTCGACGAAAAGAACTGGACGGTCAAGGTCGGGGCGGGCGTCCCGGCCTTCGACCTCCAGCGCGAGGCCGCCCGGCGCGGCTTCCGCGTCAACGTCGCCGAGCCGGCGGCCCTGGTCTGCTCCAATATGATCTGCTCGGGGATCTTCTCGACCTTTTTGACCGCCTACGGAACGGCCGCCGACAACTGCGTCGATGCAGAGTTCGTGGCTCGGGATGGCTCGTTCTTCTCGCTCAGCGACAAAAACGCCCCCAACCTGTTCGCTTTCAAGCAGGCCGATCAGGAGTCTCCCGGGATTTGCACGGCGGTGAGCATGAAGCTCCATCCCGTGACGGGCGACGAGGCGGGAGTCCTCGTTCCCTTCGATTCGCTGGAAAAGGCCCTCGATTTTTCCAAGGAGTGCGCGGTCCGGCGGATCGGCCTGGCCATCGGAGTCCTCGGGGGCGGGTATATCTCCTCCTTCCTGGCCCCCACGAAGCAGCTGGCCGCTGAGGTCAGGGACGTTTTTGAGAAAAAGCTCGGCATTGCCCATCTGGTCCTGGTGATCGGCGATCGGTACGCGATCCAAAACGTCATGACCATGGGCCACCCGGTTTTCGATCAGCGGCTCTTCAAAGCCCTCAATCTGGGCCTGCCTTCGCTCCGCTCTGCCGAGTGGCCCAGTCTCCTGGGCCAACTTCCCAGTCTCGAACCGTTTTCTTATCTCCGGGTCAAGGGCTTCGCGGAGATCGCGGAGGCGGCCTTGGCGCCGTCGGCGGCGACCTTGGCGGCGTCGGTCGATCTGGACCTCCGACCTTTCTTTGAGGAGATCTTCGGCCGGCCGGAAATGACCGACCTCGTTTGGCTGAACATGTTCAGGATCCTGAGCTCGAGGATGGGCCGGGATAAGCAGTTCTCGGTGAACATCATTTATCTTCCCCTCGAACAGGCCTTGATTTGCGAGATCAGCGAAGGTTTCAAGAGGATTGCCGACCGCTACGGGCTCGCAAACGATCTGGGGTTCATCACGCCCCTCGACGGCGGAAAACGATGCATCCTCGAATACGATTACTTCTTTGACCAGACCGATCCTGAGGACATCTTACGGGCCCAGCGGGCGGCGATGGACGCCGGCGGCCTGATCATGGAGTATTCAGCCAAGCTGGGCACCATCCCCTGGATCCGGCACGTGGTGAACCAGGGATTCAGCCGGATGGAAAACTTATTGTACACGACTTGATGCCCTCCTCTGCCTGATGGGGGGGACGAAATCACCTCGTGAATCACCTCTGATGGCGATTGCCCTCGTTCCGGTGGCGTCGCACTATCCCTCCCGGGTCAAGACGACTGCCTTCGGAAGGGATCGCGATCATGGAACGGCGCAAGAGAATCCGGTTCATCGAGCGGAACGACGTTACCGTCGCCTCCGTCTCCCACGACCATAACGGCAAAAAAACCAAGGCCTATACCTTTGACATCTCCACCGGCGGCGCGAGGATCATCGCTGAAGACTGCTTCGAAGTCGGGACCGTCCTCAGGATCCGGATCGACCTGGCCAGGGCCCAGCAGTCCGTGACGGTTGACGGAGAAGTCAAATGGACCCGCTTCAACGAAAAATCGGGCCTCTTTGAAATCGGGATCGAGTTCCTGCACCTGACGTCCCCGAAGGTCCTGGCCTTGATCAAGTATCTCTACGGCCAGTATTGCAAACCCCCTACGCAGGTCGCCTAGGGAGTGTGACCGGCGGGGCCGACCACTTTTTTCATCATCGGAAGATTCGCCGCCGCGACCCTCTCGCCCGTCCTGATGATCCTCCCGGGGTCGGAAAAATCGAGCGTCTCGACGTCGATGGGGACCCGGAGGACGAAATCGGCCCGGCGCGCCGTCTTCTCATTGGACCTGGCCCTCGCCACTTCGAACACTCTCTGGACGACTTGAAGCGTGTTCTTGATCTTTTCCGGCGGCATTTTCCTGAGGGGCCGGTGGATGTCCACGAGAATGGTGACGGCGGCCCCCGCCTTTTTGGCCGCTTCGACCGGCGCGTTGTCGAGCACTCCGCCGTCCAGAAGAAGCATGCCCTCCATCCCGGCCGGAGTGAACAAAAGGGGAAGGGACATCGTCGCCCGGAGGGCTTTATAAAGCCTCCCCCGGTCGAACAGGACCTCTTTCCCCGATATAAGGTCGACGGCGTTGCAGGCGAATTTGATGGGCAACGATTCGATCCGGACGTCCCCGACCATTCTCCGGAGTAAGGACTCGAACGCGTCCTCCCTGTCCAGCCCCATTTTCCTGAAAAGCCTGTTCCTGTAGTCCGTCAGCATCAGGTATTCGAAAAGGCTCTTGGGGCTCCTGAGCAGGCGTGAGGCCGCGGATCTTTCAATGTAGTTATTAAGACTGAGGTCGCACGCGATCTCCTTCAGCTTCGTCCCGGAAAACCCGGCCGCGAAGAGCCCCCCGACCATCCCCCCCATGGAGGTCCCAGTCACGATATCCGGGACGAAGCCGTTCTTCTCGAGGACGCTGAGGACCCCGATGTGGGCGAGCCCCCGCGCCCCGCCGCCCATGAGGACCAGGGCCCAGGTTTTATCTTTTTTCGCGCGCTTAACGAGAATCCTCCAGGTAAAATTCCGCCGCTTTGAGGGCCAGCTCGCGGGCGTCGAGGTCGGCCCGATTGCAGAGGACGATCACGGTGAGCCGGTCGTTCGGGAACCGCTGGATCGCCGTCCGGAAGCCCAAGGTCTCACCGTAGTGCCACATCCGGACGTGCCCTTTCCACGGATTCAGGAACCAGCCGAAGCCATATGCGGCGGGCGCTCCGTCCGGCTCGGTCGGGGGGGCTTCGGCGACTTGGACGGGGGTCAGCGCGGGGCGCATCTCCGGCTCGCTGAGGAGGGTGTGGAGGCGCAAAGCTCCATCCCACTTCAGGAGGTCCGAAAGCGAGGAGTAGACGCCTCCGTCGCCGAGGGTCGCTGAGGTCGGGCTCTGATCCGTTTCGCGACAGCCGCCATCTTCCCTGGTGTGGCCGTAGGCGCGGTCCGGCACCTCGTTCTTGCCGCGCTCGTAGGCGACGGTGTTCGTCATTTCCAGGGGAACGAAAATGCGGTCATGCAAGAATTCGCCGAAAGGCTGGCCGGAGACCTTTTCGACGACGAGGCCCAGCACCACGTAGCCCGAGTTGCTATAGGTCCATCGCGAACCGGGCGCGAACTTCCCGGCTTTCTGATGTTTCAGGAGTTCGAGAACCTCGGCGTCCTTGATCTGGACCTGCTCCACGGGCAGCGAGGGATCGGATGGTGGCATGAGGTCTTCGTAATCGGGGAGGCCCGAAGTGTGATTGAGGAGATGGCGGACGATGATGGCCCGGCCATATTCCGGGAAGCCGGGGAAGATGTCGGTCAGGCTGTCTTCATAACGTAGCTTTCCATCGTGCACGAGCAGCATGATGGCCGCGGCCGTGAATTGTTTGGTGACCGAAGCCAGGCGGAAGTTTGTCCGGGCGTCGATCGGGCGGCGCTTTCGCAGATCCATGACGCCATATCCGCGTTCGAAGGCAACGCGCCCGTCCTTCATAACGAGCACCGCCGCCCCCGGTTCACGGGTGGACGTCAGGCCGGCAAACATGGCGTCAACCTGCTTGGCTGAAGAAGCCTTGTTCGCCGCCCGGCACGTCACCATCATTGGAAAAACCAGCCCGATCATGATGAATGTCCTTATCGATCGTTTACACGCAATTTGCATTCCTGAAGCATCGTAATTCATGCAGCCGGGGAATATCAAGGGCCGGGAGATCGCTGGGGTCTCATAGGAAACTCACCGACATCTTTGACTTCCCCGTCTTCTTAAGATAAAAATTTATAAAAAAGGGGAAGATCATGGTCATCAATACCAGGGAAGTCGGGGATGTGATTATTTATGACTTGAAAGGAAGGGTGTGCCGGACTGCGAGTGAAGGGCAGACGCTCCACCAGTTCGTGAAATTAGATTTGGGCAAAGGAAAAAGGAACTTCCTTTTTAACTTTCAGAACGTGGAGTTTATCGACAGTTTTAGAGCAGGCGAGATCCTCGCGAGCTATATCTCTATCAGTAATATCGGAGGGAATCTCAAGCTGGCGTGCATTCCCGAAAAGTTACTCAGTTTATTTATCACGGGTGGCCATGATTTCATGCTTTATGAGAATGAGGAGGCCGCGCTGAAGAGCCTCGAGAAAGCTAAGATATAGATGGTGGCTGTCCGATATATGAACATTGCCAAGATGAATTCGGGTCCTTTTTCTCGCGCCGCAGAGTTCCTGTAAATAGATATTAACTATCAGTAAATATTAGAATTATATAGTCTTTGGACGCCTATCGATTTGCCAATTCTTGACTACGGCGAGCGTTTAGCCCTATAGTAGGTCGGCAGCCTTGTTGGGAACCCCGGCGGAGGTTTTATGTGCGGTATTGTCGGCATCGCGTCCCGTAAGGAATTCACCACCTCCCTGCTCCTCGAGAGGCTCAAGCGCCTCGAATATCGGGGCTACGACTCGTTCGGCTATTATGACGGCCGCGAGCTCAGGAAGTACGTCGGGTCGATCGCCGTCGACGGCCGCGGCCTGACCCGCCTAGGCATTTCCCATACCCGCTGGGCGACACACGGCGGCGTCACCGTGCCGAACGCCCACCCCCACGCCTCCTGCGACGGCTCCGTCGTCATCGCCCACAACGGCATCATCGAGAATTTTGAGGAGATCAAGAAGGCCCTTGCCCGCAAAGGCCACCGCTTCACGAGCGAGACCGATTCGGAAGTCATCGCCCATTATTTCGAGGAGGGGCTCAAGACGAAGCCGATGAAGCCCCTGATCGTCGATTTCATGAAGACCTTCACCGGGACCTTCGCCGTGCTCATCATGCTCAAGGGGAGCGACGAGATCTACGCCATCAAGCGCGACTCTCCGCTCGTCCTGGGCGTTGCCAAAGGCATGAACATCGTCGCCTCCGACATCTACGCCTTCTCCGACCTGACCACCCAGGCCGCCTTCTTCGAGAATGACGAGTTCGCCGTCATCCGCGACGACGGATATCAGTTCTTCGACAGGCGCGGCCGGGCCATCGACAAGCCCCTCAGGAGATTCGTCTGGCAGCGGGAGTCGTCGTCCCGGAAGGTCTTCAAGCACCACATGATGAAAGAGATCCTGGAGGAGCCGGAGGCGGTTGACCGGATGCTCTTCTCCCTGGCGACCGAGCAGAAACCGGCCTTCGATGAGCTCGTCCGGCTCGTCCGCCGCTCGAAGAAGATCATCTTTGCCTCCTGCGGCACGTCCTACCACGCCTCGCTCCTCGGGGCCTATTTCCTCCACCGCGTCGGCGTCGAGAACCAGACCCTGATCGCCTCCGAGTTCCGGCACTTCGCCAACGTCGACCGCAACACGCTCATCGTCGCCATCAGCCAGAGCGGCGAGACCATGGACGTCATCGACGCCCTGAATTACGCCCGCGAGTGCGGCGGCCGCGTCGCGAGCCTGGTCAACGTGCCCTATTCGACCATCCAGCGGATGAGCGACCTCAGCCTGAACCTCCTGGCCGGGCAGGAGATCTGCGTCGCGAGCACAAAGGCTTTCGTCAGCCAGTCGGCCTTCATGCTCCGTCTGGCCCAGGAGTTCGGCTTCCGGGTCAACCTGACGAACCTGGCGGACAGGATCCGGGGCATCCTGCGCAAACGGGAGGAGATCCGGACGATCGCCGAATCGTTCGCCTCGGCCCATGACCTCTACGTCATCGGCCGCGGCCTGACCTATCCCGTGGCCCGCGAGATCGCCCTCAAGATCAAGGAGATCAGCTACATCCACGCCGAGGGGATGATGGGCGGCGAGCTCAAGCACGGCACGATCGCCCTGATCGAGGACGGCACGCCGGTCATCAGCATCATCAACAACAGCGATCCGGACATCGTCTCGAACACGAAAGAGGTCGAGGCCCGGGGCGCGAAGGCCATTCCGATCACGAACAACCCCTTGCTCTGGAAGAGGCCGAATACGATCGCGGTCCGGACCGGCAACGACGGCAAGTTCGGCATCCTGGCGGCGGTGGCCGGACAGCTCCTCGCTTACTACGCCGCCGACAAGCTCGGCCGGCCCATCGACAAGCCCCGCAACCTGGCTAAATCCGTCACCGTCAAGTAGCCGGGAAGTTCATTTTCGGCGCCCTCTTCTTTTCTTCGAGGGCCGTGCTTTCCCTGAGGTCGAAGAGCAGCCACTGCTTGTGGATGATGTTTTCCCGCTCTTCTCTGATCAGCTTCAGGAACCGCCGGATCCCGATCGGCTCGTTCCCGTTGGCGTGGACGAGGACGATGCTGCCCTCTTTGGGCTGCTCGTTTTTCCCGAGCCAGGCGTCGCTCCCGACCGGGATGAGGCCGTAGGCCATGACCGCCAGGACGTGGCTCTTGTCGGAGATGAGGCCCGGGAACCTGAAAAAGACGGACGGCACGATGCCTTCCTCGATCATCTTGGCCTCGGTCCGGAGAACCTCGCCGGCCAGGTCGGTCCCTTTTTCGAGCAGGAAATTCTCTTTGAGGGGCAGGTTCTTGTCCCACCGGTGGTTATAGGAATGATCGATCCAGGTGATCGAGACGTCGCCGCTCTTTTCAAGCCCCCGGAGCCACTCGAGGTCCGGCCGATGGCTCTCCATCCAGACCCCCGTCACGGCGACCGCGAGGGGGACCGGCCTTTCTTCCTTGCCGAACTCCCGGACCAGTTCGGTGAAGAGGGCCCGGTCCATCGGCCTTTTGGACGGGCAGAGGTCGACGGTTAGCACGACGCCTGTTATCGTCTGGGAAAAATGGGTGATCCCGGCGTTCTGGAACGCCCCGGCATTCGTTCCGGCATCTTCCATGGCCCTGAAATATAAGGATTTCGCGAACCTTTTTTTGAGCTTGTCCCACGGCTCTTTAGAAACGCGCAGGTCGGTGCCGGACTCCACTGTGGTCGCCAGGCTGTCGGGGTCGAGGAGGAGATAACGGGTCTGGCGATCGAGGCGGAACCGCCTCAGGACGATGGACGTCCGGTGGTCCCGGCGGGATGTGGCCACGGCCGTGAAACGGGCGTAATCGCTGACCGTCTGGGCTGCGAGGAGCAGAGGCGCCGCGAGCAGGGAGCACAGGAGAAACGCCTTCCGCCCCCGGTTGTCGGCCATCTGATGCCCTTCCTTCATCTGTCCGGACTTATGGCGGAGGTAAGATACCAACTCTGGAGACGGGCGTCAAATGGGTCAGTCGAACTTGGATTTCTTTTGGCTGAAAAGCTTCTGGCAGGCCTCCACGACCTCGCGGTCGTAGAGGATGCCGCGCTGTTTCCTGACGATGGACTGAGGCCAAATGAGAGGGGAATTCTAGATTAGGCGCTTGGGAAAAAAATCGCTCCCGGGAATGAATCTCAGGGTGACCTTCGGGCGCTTTTTATCCTCTCGAGGGGTGAGAACCGCCGGGGTGCGCGGGAGAGGCCTTTGTCTCCATCAACAAAGAAGTCGGAAAAGCGCCGGCATTTTCTCTGCGAAAAATCCTCCCGGATTTCACCTCAAGGGGTGATTGACCCGGGTGAGGCGGCCCGGGAAGATAAGGGCGCCGGGAAGAGATTCTGTGGACTGCCGGGAGATAGGCACTTCTTGACGAAAAACGGCTCCGGCGCCAGGAAAAGAGCTGATATCATCTTCCCCGATGCCGCTGAAAGGAGCAGGCCATGGCGAAGATCCTGTTGCTCGATTTCGACGACTCAGACAGGGGGCACCTCGTCGCGGAAAAATATGACGTGGAGCTGAGGTCCACGGGGTGGCGCTCGGGAAAAGAGGAACCTCTCGATATCCCCGCCGAGAGCGAGATCGTTTTCTACCACGTGAACGGCCGGGGCGGCGACGGCCGTAGCCAGCTCCACGCGGAAGTCCAAGAAGCGCTGTCCCGCCGCGTCGAGGGAGGCGCCAGGGTCGTCTGCTTCATCAGCGGCGGCGAGGTCTATCAGCTGACGAACATCGTCGGCCCCCTCGAGCGTCTCCAGCTCCAGGATGTCGCCCGGCCCGATTCGATCCTTTTTAGTCCCCGGGCCCTTTTCCACGTCCCCTTCGAGAGGTTCAAGCCCTTCATCTCCAAGGCGTACAAGCTCTTGCCCGAGGCGGCCGGCGAAGGGATCTGGGAGAAGGCGTCCGGGCCTGAGGGCAAGCTCGAGATTCTGGCCAAGAGCGCCGACGGCTATCCCGTGTCCCTCCTGATGGGGAAGGGCAAGGGGTCCGTCCTCCTGCTCCCTTCTTTTGGCCCCAAGAATGTCGAGATCATCGACTACATCCTCAAGGACAAGACTCCGTTCACGGCCGAGCCAGTGGCCGAGACGGGCGCCGGCCCGTGGATCGAACACGAGGACTACCTCTTCCCGGACCTGAAGGGTCTCTTCGTTAGGAAGGAGGAGGAAAAGCACCGCCACGAGCTGGCCCTCGCCGAGATCGACCGTGAGATCCGGGAGATGAAGGCCGGCGGCCAGGATGAGTACCACAAGCTCCTCACGGCCGAAGGGACCGACCTCAGCAAGGCCGTTGTCAACGCCCTCCGCTATCTCGGCTGGGGCAAGGTCGTGGACGTCAACAACTACTGGAAAAAAGTCATCCGGAACAAAGAAGAGGACGTCTGGCTGATCGAAAACGACGGCCCCTCCGTCGAAGCCAACCTCCGCAAGGAAAGCCTGATCCTCGTCCTTGTCCGGGCCGGCAAGGCCTGGGCCACGGACGACGAGTGCGCCCTTCTCCAAAAGTACAAGGGGAGGAGGATGCAGGAGTTCGACAACACCCGGATGAAAGCCGTCCTCATCGGCAACTATTTCTCCGCGACCGACGCCAAGGCCCGGAGCAACCCGTTCTCGGCCGTCCAGATCGAGGAGGCCCAGAAGGACGGAAACGGACTCCTGACGAGCTACGAGCTGTTCAAGGCCATTAAGGCCGAAAAAGAAAGCCGGATCACCAAGGCCGACGTCCGCAGCGAGATCCGCGATAAGACCGGACTCGTCACCATCGACTACTAACGCCCCGATCGCCCCACAGGCTTCAAAGACGGTTTGACTTAGCTTCCTTCCTAAGCCATAATCGGCAGCGTCCCAGGAGGAATCCGATGCCCAAAGCCCTTGTTTCCTATTATTCCCGGACCGGGAATACCAAGAAGATGGCGGTCCGGATCGCTGAGGTCCTCGAGTCCCAAGGCCTCTCGGTGGACCTGAAAAAGGTTGAAGACACGGCGCCGGCCGAACTCCTCGGCTACGACTGCATCGTCCTCGGGTCCCCGACCTACTACGGCTCGATGGCCTGGGAATTGAAGAAGCTTCTCGACGAGAGCGTCAAGTTCCACGGGAAGCTCCGGGGGAAGGTCGGCGGGGCTTTCACCTCCTCGGCCAACATCGGAGGCGGCAACGAGACGACGGTCCTCGATATCCTCCAGGCGCTCCTCATTCACGGCATGGTCGTCCGGGGGGACCACCGGTTCGACCACTACGGCCCGGTCTCGATCGGCCGGCCCGACAAGAGGTCGCTCGACTGTTGCGAAGCCCACGCCATGAACCTGGCCGCCCTGACGAAGAAGCTCTTCCCTTAAGGCCCAGGCGCCCCGCCTTGATATTTGGCCTTTCCCTAGATAGGATTCCCTTCCGCGAGCGAGACCCGATGACGCAAGGAGCCTTCCGGTGAACCTCACCTGGATCGACTGGAGCATCGTGGCCGTCGTCTTCGCCTTCATCATCGGCGTCGTCATCGTCAGCAGGACGCTGATGCGGAGCGTCTCGGACTTCCTTGCCGCCGGCCGCACGGGCGGGCGCTACCTGATCAGCCTGTCCCAGGGCACGGCCTCCCTCGGGGCCATCACCATCGTCGGCATGCTCGAGATGAACTACATCGCCGGCTTCAACATGCGCTGGTGGGAGATGGTCATGGCCGTCGTGGTCGTGGGCATCAGCGTCTCCGGCTGGGTCCTCTACCGCTTCCGGCAGACCCGGGCCGGGTCGTCGGCCGGTGCCGCGGCAACATCCTCGAGCCGCGGGAACCCTACGAGCTTGCAGGTCAGGTGCCGAATGTCGTCTTTCCCTCGGGGATGATCGTCGAAGAGCTCGACCCCGAAGGCTATGCGCTCCCCTCGAGCCCGGTCAAGGTCTATTACGGCGCGGCCGACACCGCGGTCGGCCTGGCCGTCACGACGGTCGGGGAGCTCCTCGAGGCCGCGACCGAGAGCGACATCCCCTTATCGGTTTGACCCCGTGGTTCGATTGTGTTAAAAAATAGGGCGAATATTTTTTGACCCACGGAGAGAGGAATGAAGAGAACCGAGAGACACCACCTCAAAGAAGACGAAATGCGCACCGGCCTGAACTGGTTCATCCATTTTTACGAATCGTGGCAAAAGGAGATCCTGATCGCCGCCGGCGTCATCGTCTTCGCGGCCCTCGTCTTCATGGCCCTGCTTCTCGTCAGGTTCCATGCCCAGGGCGTCCAGAGCCGGGCCATCGGCGAGGTTGTCAGCCTCAGCCAGGACCTCCAGACAAAGCCCGAAAACCTGGCCAAGCTCGAGGCCCTCTCCGGCCGCGGCGCCGGCGCCCGGCTGGCCTGCCTGGAGCTCGCCGCCTATTGGGCCGGGCAGGGCGATGATGCCAAGGCGGAGTCCTATCTCGGCCGGATCCCTGCCGCCCCCAAGGACCTCCTCCACTACCAGGCCGAGGACCTCAAGGCCCAGACGCTCATCAGGAAGAAGGAATTCGATAAGGCGATAACGATCTACCGGAAGATCCAGGATGAAAAGCCGAAAGCCTACCCGCTCGACGCCGTCCTCTTCCACCTCGCCGAAGCCTATGAACTGAAGGGGCAGAAGAAAGAGGCCCTGGACCTCTACACCAAGCTCCAGTCGGAATACTCCCAGACCTATTACGGATACGAGGCCTCCATGAAGGCCGGTCGCCTGGCCCTGCAGAAGTAGGGGGGAAGGCTTGTAAATAGCCCGGAATGGGATATAATGATCCCTTACTTTTTTCAGGAGGAAACCGATGGCGTATAAGATCACCGAAGAATGCATCAACTGCGGTGCCTGCGAGCCGGAATGCCCCAACCAGGCCATTTCGGCCGGCGACGAGCGCTACGTGATCAACCCCGAACGGTGCACCGAGTGCGTGGGCCACTTCGACGAGTCCCAGTGCGCGGCGGTCTGCCCGACGGACGCCTGCGTTCCCGACCCCGATCACAAGGAAAACAGGGAAGAGCTGCAGGCCAAGAACCTCAAGCTGCAGGGGAAGTAACCGTCTTTTTTCATTTCGCCAGATCGAGGAGTGAAGGCCTTTCACTCCTCTTTTTTTTAGGATGAACATGGAAGGATCACCGGGCCGGACCTCCCGGAAGCCCTGGCTGAACGGCGTCCTTTTTTTCCTGACCCTCGTTTCGACGTTTTCGCTGGGGGTCCTCTTGAGCCTCTCCTACGTCTATCCGGATTCGCCCGGCCCCGCTCCAGGGCCGAAGCCCGACCTCGGGTCTATCCTGGAACCGCGGATCCTCATTCTCGCGGGACTCTACGCGGCCGTCCTGATGATCATCCTGACTGCCCATGAGCTCGGCCATTACCTGACCTGCCGCCGTTATGGGATCGAGGCGACCCTGCCCTATTTCATCCCCGGGCCGACCCTCATCGGCACGTTCGGGGCGTTCATCAGGATCCAGTCGCCCGTCAATTTGAAGCGGCAGTGGTTCGATATCGGGGCCGCGGGCCCGCTGGCCGGCTTCATCCTCACGGTGCCGGCGCTTTTCGTCGGGCTGGCCCTCTCCAAGGTCGTGCCCGCCGCGGCGAGCGAAGGCGCCATCGCTCTGGGCGAGCCCCTCCTCCTCAAGCTCGGGAGCGCCGTTTTCTTCAGGCATGTTCCCGCGGGGTCCAGCGTCGTCCTCCACCCGGTCGCGTTCGCCGGCTGGGCGGGGCTGCTCGTCACCTTCATCAACTTGTTTCCCTTGGGTCAGCTGGACGGCGGGCACGTGGCCTACGCTCTGCTCGGCAGGAAAAAGCGGTACGTGTCCGCCGCGGCGATCTGTGGGTTTATCATCTTGGGGGTTTTTTTCTCGTACAGCTGGCTCCTCTGGGGGCTCCTCGGCCTCCTCTTTGTCCTGGTCGTCCGGCTGAAACGGCCCGGTCGCCTCTACCGTCTGGCGATCCGGCTGCGGCACCCGCAGGCCTTCGACGAAGACCTCCCCTTGGGAAGGGGAAGGACGCTCGTGGGCGTTCTCGTCATCGTGGTCTTTATCCTCTCGTTCATCCCGGACCCGATCAAGGGCACCAGCTTGCTGGGGCTTTTAAAGCAGGCCGGCCTGGGTGTAAGATAGGTTCCGTAGTGCTTGAGAGCGGCCGGAAATATTCACATAATTTGTGGAAAAGCTGTGGAAAAGAGGCCCTTTTCCAAATCCAATTCCCGGCCTGTCTTGAAGATACGTCGGATTGCACAAGAATTCGTCACCGGCTGTAAATCATGCCTTTTCAACAAGTTAATAACTCATTGAAAAAGAACGGGTTGCGCGGCGCCGGTCGCCGGGGACCGAAGGACGGGGGCCGTGGCTAGTCAATTCCGGGAAGTCGAGGCCGCGCTCGGCACTCTGAAGGAAAAGTTCAGCCAGGGCAAGATCTCCCAGAGGGAGTTCATCGACTCTCTCAAAGCCCTCAGGATCAGGGACGACGAGGGCCGCTTCTGGATGATCGGCGCCCAGAGCGGCAAATGGTATTATTTTGAAGGAGACGACTGGGTCCAGGCCAAGCCGCCTTCCTTCGGCGACCGGAAGGCCGTCTGCATCTACTGCGGATATGAGAACGAGCTCGAGGCCGAAACCTGCGTCCGCTGCGGCGGCCAAAAAAGCGCGGCCGGGGAGGGCCGGGTCTGCCCCCAGTGCGGCACGAAGCTCGAAGGCCCCGGCTCGCCCTGCCCCGTTTGCGAAACCGATATGGGAACGGCCGCGGCGGGAGCGGACGCCGCTCCGGACGAAAGCGGCCTGGAGCCGGCCGGGACTCATCTGGTCATCAAGGCCGTCCGGCCGTCTTCATTCTTCTGGTTCTCTGGGGCCCTGGGCCTTTTCGCCGGGATCATCCTGGGCCTTCTCGTCGGTGTTACGAATTTCTTCCCCCGCATCGTCTCCGGGCTGCCCGGCTTTTTCGTCGACATTCAGGGAAAGCTCCTCGGCGGAATCGTCTTCACGGTCCTGGGCGGGCTGACCGGCTTCGCCCTCGCCGGCGCCGCGGGGTTCGTCGCGGCCAATCTTTCCAACTGGGTCCTTTCCCTGGTGGGAGGGGTCAGGATCGACGTTGCGAGGGCACCGGGTCGCAGGGAAGACAAAGACCGAAATTAACCCTTTGACTTCTTGAACCTAGCCAGCCCGTAAGCGATCTGGCCTAGTGAGAGCGATTCGTCGTTCGGCGAGTAGAGGGTTGGCCTGAGGACCCGGAACTCGCTCCGAACCAGACGTTCGACCGTCCTTTCCAGAAGCTTCCTGTTGAGGAAGACTCCGCCGGCCAGCACGACCGTATCGGTTCTATAGCGCTGCCTGGCGTGCCGGGCGACGGTGAGGATGAGGTTGGCCAGGGTGTCATGGACGGCCGACGAGATCCGTGAAACCGGGACTCCTTTTTGGAGGTTGCGGATGACGGCCCTGATGAGCGGCGCGAAGGAAATATCGAGCGGGCCGGCGGCCTCCTCCGGCCGGCGGATATCCAGGGGATAGGCCTTCCCCGTCGCGCTCCCGGCCGCCGCTTCGAACCGCATGGCCGCCTCCGCCTCGTATTCCATCGCCTCCGGCGCCGTGCCGCAGAGGAATGAGACCGCGTCGAACAGCCGGCCGCAGCTCGAAGCGAGCGGGCTCCGGACCCGGCGGCCGATCATCTCGAGGACTGCGGCCTTTCTCGCCGCGCCGATCTTCCGGAGTGAGGCCAGGCCGGGGATCTCGGAACCGAAGGCGTCGGAGAGATAGGACAGGGCCATCCGCCACGGCTCCCGGGCCGCCAGGTCGCCTCCCGGAAGGGGAACGGGCTTGAACCGGGCCAGCCGCTCGTAGCCCTCGTAGTCGGCCAGGAGGAACTCGCCGCCCCAGGCCGAGCCGTCGTCGCCGTAGCCGTAACCGTCGAGGGCCACGCCCAGAACTCTCCGCTCCGGCATCACGCCGTGCTCGAGCAGGGGGGCAAGGACATGGGCGAAATGGTGCTGGACCCGGTAGTGGGGGACGCCCATTTTCGCGGCGTAGCGGGTCGTCCGGAAATCCGGATGAAGGTCGGTGATGACAGCTTCGGGCGCGACCCCGAAAAGATGCCGGAGGTGGGCGACGGTCTCCTCGAAGTAGCCGAAATTCCTGTAGTCGCCGAGGTCCCCCAGGAACTGGCTCGTGACGACATATCCGTTCCTGTAGACGGAGACCGTGTCCTTGAGCTCGCCCCCCAGCGCGATGAGCGTGACGTCGCGCCTCAGGCCGTCGGGAACGGGCTGAGGATAGGGGACGTATCCGCGCGCCCTGCGGACGAAGACGGGCTCGCCCGCGACGACCTTGACGACGGAATCGTCGGCCCGCATCGCGATCGGGCGGTTATGGGTCAGGACGACGTCGCAGAGGCGCCGGATCCCCTCCTCCTCGTCCTTCATGATAGGCGCGTCCTTGCTGTTCGAGCTCGTGGCGACGATGAGGCCCAGGCGCTCGAGCAGGAGATGATGGAGGGGCGTGTACGGCAGCATGAAGCCGACCTCGTCGAGGCCCGGCGCGATGAGCGGGAGGTCCCGCTTCTTTTTGAGGAGGACGATGGGCCGTCGCGACGATCGAAGGAGGCGGCGCTCGGCGGGGCCGACGAAGGCGTATGTTTCGACGGCGGCGAGGTCCCTCGCCATCAGGGCCAGGGGCTTTGTCTTGCGGTCCTTGACCCTGCGCAGCCGGAGAACGGCCTTCCGGTTGAACGGGTCGCAGACGAGATGAAAGCCGCCCAGGCCTTTCACGGCCAGGATCTTTCCCTTCCGGATGAGGTCGGCCGCCTCGTCGATCCCGCCCGGGAGCTTTTGCCCCTTCGCCGCGTCGCGGAGAGTCAGCCGCGGTCCGCAGACGGGGCAGGCGATGGGCTGGGCATGGTGCCTCCGGTCGAGAGGGTCGCTGTATTCCCTGAGGCAGTCCGGGCACATGGGAAATCCGGCCATGGTCGTCCGGGCCCGGTCGTAGGGGAGGCCTTGGACGATCGTGTAGCGCGGGCCGCAATTCGTGCAGTTGGTGAAGGGATAATGGAACCGCCGCTCGCCGGGGGTCCGGATTTCCTTCAGGCACTCTGGGCAGGTGGCGATGTCCGGGGAGATGAAGACGAAGCTCGTGCCGGCCGTCGTTCCGCGGATCGTGAAGCCGCGGCAGGCCCTCGGTCGGGCCGGGCCGGCCTCCATCTTCTCGATCCGAGCCAGGGGAGGGGGGCTTTTCTTGAGGCCGGCCAGGAACCGTTCCCGGGCAGCCGCCGAGCCTCCCTCAACATGGATCTCGACGCCGCCGCCGATGTTCTTGACCCAGCCCCTGAGGCCCAGGCGCCGGGCGAGCTTGAAGACGAACGGCCTGAACCCGACCCCCTGGACAACGCCGAAGACGACGACCCGCGTCGCGCCGCTCTTTGGGGCTCTCATCGGGCCGGCCGGCTCAGAGGCCCCTTTCCTGCCGGGCGTCCCGGCTGTAGAGACAGCCGCAGTAGCTCTGCCGGTAAAGCCCGTGACCCCGGCTGAGGTCGACGCTTTTCTTGAAACCGTCCTTTTTCTTGAAATCGGCCTCGAGGAACCGGACGCCGTATCTTTTGCCGAACTGGCGGCCGATCCGATTGATGACCGCCGCCTTTTTCCAGGGGCTGAGGCTCATGACGGTCGCGAAGACATCGAAGCCCTCCCGGGCCGCCGTCTCGGCCGTCCTCCGGAGCCTCAGGGCGTAGCAGACGTCGCACCGCCGCCCCTTCTCGGGCTCGGCCTTGAATCTTTCGGTCAGGGCCAGCCACCGGGCGGGGTCGTATCCGTCCCAGAGGATGGGGACAGCGAGAAGCTCTGCCACTTTCCGCGCTTCATCGAGTCTGAGCGCGTATTCCTCGGCGGGGTGGATGTTGGAGTTCGTGAAAAAGCCCGTCACCTCGTATTCGTCCTGGAGCAGCCGGAGGACGTACAGCGCGTCCGGGGCGCAGCAGACGTGGACGAGGATCCTGGGTTTCGCCATGCGCATATTGTATTCGGCCGGGCCGAATTAATAAAGGGCGGGACGGCCCTAGCTCAAGTGTTCGATCCGGTCTTCAAGCTCGCGGATCGCCTTGTTCACGGCGTCGATCTGGAAGTAGACGACCGTGAGGTCGTTCGCATCGATCCGGGCTTCGTCCAGGACTTCTCCCATGCCCGTGAAAATGGGCTCCATCAGGCGCTGGATCTCGACGATCCTGTCCTGGGCCCGTTCCTTTCTCGTCAGCCATTCCTGGAGTTCCCGCTCGTGGCTCCGGGCGGCGAGCTTCTGCTCGGCCTCGATCTCCCGGATCCTCCCGTTGAAGACGTCGATCCGGGCCTCGGAGTCGGCCTGCCGCCTCTCGAGGTCCTGCCGTTCCTCGTGAAGAAGAGGCATCTTTTCCTGGAGGGCCTTGACGCGGTCGGAGAGAACGCCGGTCTTCTCCTGGATCTTGTTGAGCCTCCCCGCCTTGTCGATCTCGGGCATCTTGGGGTTGTCTTCGACCGTCCGGGCCTCCCGGTCCAGGGCCTTGATCTGGGATTCGGCCGAATCGATCTCCCAGGCGGCCCCGCCGATGGCGTCCAGGATTTCCGACTTCCGGGCCGCCCGGGCCCTTCTCTCGTCCTCGAAGGGCTTCCGGCCGTCCTCCTGCTCCTTGATGAGGGCCCGGAAACGCCCGGTCGTCTCCTCGAACTCCCGGCCCAGGGCCTCGATCCTTGAATAGACCTCATGCCACGTCATCTGGTGGACGTGCATCTCGTCCTCGAGCTCGGCCAGCCTCCCGCAATCGTCGGCGATGCAGGCCGCCGTCACGTCCTCGCTCCAGGCCTTTTTCCCGAGCTCCGTCCAGAGGGCGGCCTTCTTTTCCGTCTCTTTCTTGAGCTTGGCCTGGAGCCGGAGCCGGAGCATCCGGCGCCGGGCCCCGGACAGGAACGCGCTCATTTTCCTGCGGAGGGCCTTGTCCCGGAGGAAGATGAAGGCGAGGAGGAGGAGGATGACGCAGAGGAGGAACCAGAAGAGCCAGTACGGCAACCCCTCGGCGAGGTCGGGCGCGGCCTGGAGTCCGGCCGCTCCGGCGAAGAGTCCGCTCATCCGAGACACTGGGCGCACGAGCATAGTTCTATTTCATCCTGGGGGCATTGTCAATTTTCCCGATGAGCTTGAGCTTGTCGGGGGCCCTGAGGCGGCCGTCCCGGCGCCGGCACGTAGTTCTGGACGGCGTAACCCGCGAGATAGAGCATCGCCGGCAGATTCTCGGTGATGTCGTCCGATATGGTGATCAGGCCTGTCGGATAGGTGGATTCCTCAAGGACACACCGGGCCAGGACCCATCGGTCTGCGGTCACCACTCGATGAGCATGGACGCCCAGGTCAAGCCGCCGCCGAAGCCGATGAGCATGACCAGGTCCCCCCTTCTGATCCGTCCTTCCTCGAGGGCTTCTCGCAGGGCGAGGAGGACCGAGGTCGATGAGCAATTGCCCCGGCGATCCACGTTGACGTAGAACTTCTCCAGGGGGATGCCCAGTTTTTTCGCCGGGAATTCGAAGATCCGGGAATTGGCCTGGTGGCAGAAGAAGAGTCCGATGTCTTCGAGCCGGAACGTCCTGGACCTCCGGAGGTCCCGGTTGGCCGCCTCGAGGGCCCTCGTGATCAGCTCGGGGATGATTTTCAGGACGAACTTCTGGACGTCGTGGCCCCTGAAGTAGAAGTTCGGGGGCAGGCCCATCTGGTCCTTGCGGGTCCCCTGCCCGACGCTGAAGGTCGTGTCCGCGGCCCACGCGTCCGTTCCCGTCACGCTGCACAAGATGCCCTTCTCCGCGTCCGTCCTCTTGAGGACGGCGGCGGCCGCTCCGTCCCCCCACAAATCGGAGTTGGTGTCTTTGAAGTCCAAGAGGCGGCTGGGGACATCGGCCCCGATGGCCAATCCGTATTCGTAGCGGGTTTCGGGGAAGAGCAGCGTTTTGCGGACGATGTCGATGGCATAAAGTCCGCCGGTGCAGGCGGCCAGGACGTCGAAAGCCTGGATCCGGAGCTTCCCCTTGGCTTCGGCGGCCGTCCATTCGCCGGACGCCGTCTTTTTTCGAATGACCTTGTCCAGGAGCAGACAGGCGGTCGAGGGAAAAAAGGCCTCGGGCGTCGAGCTGCCGATGACCACGATGCCGATGTCCTCCCAGCCGATCCCGGCTTCCCGGAGGGCTTGTTCGGCCGCGACCAGGGCCAGGTCCGAGGTGTTGACCTCGTCCGCCGCCCAGCGGCGCTCCTTGATTCCGACCAGGTCCGTGATCCTCTGGGGGGTCAATTCCTCGGGCGTCCAGAGCCTGTCCGTGCCGGGCTTGATCGCCCCGTGGGCCAGGAGGATCTTGACGATATCCTCGTTCGTCACGATCCTGCCCGGGACATCCGTCCCCGGCAGGCATTTGCCCAGACCAGCTATCTTCACCTGCATCGCGTCAACATCTCCTTCTCATCCAAGCGCGCCAACTCGAAAGACAATTCGTGGCTATTTATTATTAGAGGATCATGGCAGGATGTCAAATTTTCCGGGAGCCGGGGTATTCCGACCAGGACCTCGCGGACCTGGAGGCCCCAGACTAATCCGAATAATCCTTGAAGAGCCGGACCAGAGTCTCCTTGCCCATCGAGCCGGATGTCCGGTAGCGGATCCGGCCCTTCCTGTCGATGATGATGGTCGCCGGGATGTATTGCCCCGGCTGGTAATCCATGATGATCTGCCCGGTGGCCATGGCGACGGGATAGATCATCCCGGCCTTCTCGGCCCACTCGCGGAGCCTGTCGAGGGAGATGCGGTCGACGGAGAGGCCCAGGATCTCGAGGCCCTGGGCATTCAAGCTCTTGTAGGCTTCGATGAAATCGGGGATCTCCTCCCGGCAGGGGGGGCACCACGTAGCCCAGAAATTCAGGACCAGGACCTTTCCCTTATAGGACGCCAGGGTGAGCGTGTTTCCCTTGAGGTCCTTGACCGAAAAATCAGGGGCCGGCGCGTTATCTTCCTGCGCCTTGGCACAGGCGGCCGCCCCGGCCGCGATGAGCGCTCCCGCCGCGAGAACGATCAAGAACCTTTTCATCTTCTTCTCCTCGGTCTCCGCGCCTTCGCGGAAGGGCCCGGGACCGGACGACCCACCGTCCGAAATATGACTAATCCGATATGAATTATAAGCTAAGGAGCGGACGGCCGCAAGGCCGCGGCCGGACAAGGGCAGTGGCTCAGGCCCCGCAGCCCTTGAGGAGGCGCTCCCAGCGGGCGTCGACCTCGGCCTGAAGCTCCGCGATCTGGGCTTCGTTCAAATGACGGAATCTCCCCTGGAGCCGGAGGTAGTCGTTGATCGGCTTTTTCTCCTTGAGTTTCAAATTCAAGGTCGTCCTCAGGCCGTCCTCGATCTCGAAGAGCGGGAAATAGGCGTTCTGGACGGCCATCCGGGCCAGCTTCACGGTGTCGTCGGGCCGGCTCTTCCAGCCCGTCGGGCACGGCGCGTAAACGTGGAAGAAGCGCGTCCCCTTGATCCCCTTGGCCTTCGTCATTTTCTTGAAGAAATCTTCCGGGTGCGAAATGCTGGCGGTCGCGATGTAGGGGATACGGTGGGCCGCGAGGATCGCCACGATATCCTTTTTCGGCCGGGTCTTGAAATGCTTGACCGGGGTCGTCGTCGTCCAGGCGCCGTAGGGCGTCGCGGAGCTCCGCTGGATGCCGGTGTTCATGTAGGCTTCGTTGTCGTAGCAGACGTAGATGATATCCTCGTTCCTCTCGGCCGCCCCGGACAGGGCCTGGAGGCCGATGTCGAACGTCCCGCCGTCGCCGGCCCAGGCGACCACCGTCGTCTCCGTGTCCCCCGTCATTTCCAGCCCGGCCTTGACCCCCGTTGCCGTGGAGGCGGCGGTCTCGAAGGCGCAGTGGTAGATGGGGACGTCCATGGAGGAATAGGGATAGGGTCCGTCGATGACCGCCCAGCAGCAGGCGGGAATGCAGAGCACGGTCTTCTGGCCGAGCGCCTTGAGCATGTAGCGCATGGCGAGGGTCGCGCCGCAGCCCTGGCAGGCCAGGTGGCCGCAGGCCATCAGCTCATCCGCGGGAAGCGTCAGGGTCATCTTCTTTTCTTTTTTCATTTCTTGACTCCGATCCAGACGATCTCTTCGTCGGCTTTGTCCTTGGACAGAGCGTGGGCGGCGACTTCCTTGAACGTGTCCACGGTGATGTCTCGTCCGCCGAGCCCGGTGATGTAGCCGAAGAGCGGCGGCATCCCGGCCTCGCCGTAGAGCGCCGATTTCACTTCCTGGTAAAAGATGCCGTGGGCGCCGTAGGAGCAGTTCCGGTCGACGACGGCCGCCTTCCTGACCTTTTGGAGGACCTCCCGGACCTTGGCGAAGGGGAAGGGCCGGAAGACCTTGATGCGTAAATTCCCGGCCTTGACGCCGGACATGCGGAGGTCATCGACGGCGACGCGGGCTGTGAATCCGGCCGTCCCCGATGTGACGAAGACGAACTCGGCATCGTCGCACCGGTAGGGGTCGACGAGACCGAGGTAGCGGCCGAAGAGCTTCTCGTACTCCCGGCCCGTCTCTTCAATCAGGGCCGGGGCCTTTTCCATGTCCTTCTGGAGCTTGTAGCGGAGCTCGAAATAGTGTTCCGACCCGGTCAGCCCCCCGAAGGCGTGGGGGTCGCTCGGCGTCAGGCGGATGGCCGGCTTGAAGGGTGGAAGGTACTTGTCGACCTTCTCCTGTTCAGGGATCTCGACGACCTCGTAAGTATGGGAGAGGGCGAAGGCGTCGAGGACGACCATGGCCGGGATCATCAACTTCTCGGAGACCTTGAAGGCCTGGATGACGGTGTCGAGGACCTCCTGGTTCGACGAGCAGTAGTACTGCATCCAGCCCGTGTCCCGCTGGGACAGGCTGTCGTTCTGGTCGGTCCAGATCGACCAGCCCGGGGCCATGGACCGGTTGACGTTGCCCATGACGATGGGGTGGCGGCCGCCCGAGGCCCAGTGAAGCATTTCGTGCATGAGGGCCAGCCCCTGAGATGAGGTCGCCGTGAAGGTCCGGGCCCCGGCGACCGAGGCGCCGATGCACGAGGCCATGGCCGAGTGCTCGGATTCGACCTTGATGAACTGGGCGGCGAGCGTCCCGTCGGCGCACATCTCGGAGAGGAGCTCGACGACCTGCGTCTGCGGCGTGATCGGGTAGGCGGCGATGACCTGGGACCGGGAGAGCATGGCCCCGTATGACAGAGCGTGGTTGCCCATCATGACTTTCTTCATTTCCGCTCCTCCACCATGACGATGCACTTGGCGGGACATTCCTCGGCGCAGATGCCGCAGCCCTTGCAGTAGTCGTAGTCCACGACTGGCCATTCGTCGACGATGTCGATCGACGGTTCGGGGCAGAACTTCCAGCAGATGCCGCACTTGAGGCACTTAGACAGGTCGATCTCGGGCCGGATGTTCCGCCAGGCGCCCGTCAAGTTATGGGTTTGACTGCCGATGGAGATGACCATGGTCGGCATCTCCTCGGCCGACTTGAAAACGATCTTTTTAGCTTTCTTTTCCCTCATGTCTGATCCTCCCTCAGGCCCGCGCGTAGGCTTCCTCGGCCGCCTTGACGTTGTCCTCCGGCTTGATGGAGATGCCCTCGCGGATGGCTTGGGCCAGGGACTCGAGTTTCGTCAGGCCGAGGACCTTGATGACGGCGCCGGCGATGGCCGTGTTGACGATCGGGGCGGCCAAGCTCCCCAGCCTGTTCTTGACGGCGATTTCGGTGGCGTTGATCGTCCGGACCTTGAACTTGCCGTGGAAGGGGAAGTCCTCGGGCCGGCGGTCGCTGTTGATGATGATCGTCCCGCCCGCCTTGAGGCCGTCGGTGATGTCGATGGCCTCGACGAGGGTGGGGTCGACGACGACGACGTGGTCGGGGGAATAGATCCGGCTCTTGTCGTAGATCGGCTTGTCGTCGATGCGGATGAAGGCGACGACGGGCGAGCCCCGCCGTTCGACGCCGAATTCGGGGTAGGCCTGGACCCAGTTGCCTTCCTTGGCGATGGCGTCGGCCAGGATCTTGGAGGCGACGACGGTGCCCTGGCCGCCGCGGCCGTGAAATCGGATTTCGACCATGTCCCTCTCCTTTCCGATGTTGGATGAGGCGCTATTATATGCCCGAAGGCCCCCGGAAGGGAAGTGGTCCGGGCGCATTCCATTGACTTCCCTCTTTGGCTGAACATATAATCGCGGCTGGATGAGAGATTGGACTCCCGGTTCGTGCGAAAGGGGCGTGAACCGGACAAAAAAACCCTGAGCGCTACGCTTTTTCTATCGTTTTAACAAGAAAGGAGGGATCATGTGCCGAAGAATCTGGCTGATGGTCTTGGCCGCCTGCGTGCTTCTGGCCGGCTGGGGCGTCGTCCGTGCCTCGAACGATGAGAAAGCCCCGCCGCTGACGCAGGTCAACGTACACCTTCTCGGCCCCCAGCGGCTCGGCCCCCTGCCGCCGGTCATTCACCCGCCGGGGAATCCGCCCTCAAGCCTCAAGATCCATCTGGGCAAGATGCTCTATTTCGATACCCGGCTCTCGGCAGACAACTCGGTCAGCTGTGCCACTTGCCACACCCCGGCCCTGGGCTGGTCCGACGAGGGCCCGACAAGCAAAGGGATCCACGGCCAGCTCGGCGGCCGACGGGCGCCTCCCGTCTCCAACGCCGCTTACAGCCCGCTCCAGTTCTGGGATGGGCGGTCGGCGTCCCTCGAAGACCAGGCCAAGGGGCCGATCCAGAACCCGGTCGAGATGGGCAACACGCATCAGGCCATGATCCAGACCGTGGACAAAATCTCGGGCTACGTCGAGGAGTTCAAGGCCGTGTTCGGGGAGGGCCCGATCACCGTCGATCAGGTCGCCGACGCCATCGCCGCCTTCGAGCGCACGGTCGTCACGACCGACTCGCGTTTCGACCGCTATGCCCGCGGCGACCATCAGGCCCTGAGTTGCCTGGAGAAGGAGGGGCTGGAGATCTTCAACGGCAAGGGGCATTGTACCTCCTGCCACTGGGGCCCGTATTTCAGCGACGGACGCTTCCACAACCTCGGCGTGCCGGCCAAGGACCCCAAGAACCCCGATGTCGGGCGATATGCGGTGACGAAAGACCCGCGCGACATGGGCGCCTTCAAGACCCCCACCGTCCGCGACGCGGCCCTGCGCGCGCCCTACCTCCACGACGGTTCGGAAAAAACGCTCCAATCCCTGATCGATTTTTACGACCGCGGCGGCGGCCGGGACCGCAACCTCGACCCGCTGATGGTCCCCCTGGGCCTGAGCCAACACGAGAAAAAAGCGCTCGTCGCCTTCATCAAGTCCCTGAACAGCCTCAACCCCGAGGTTGCAGACGTCAAGCCGATCCCGCCGGACGAGCTGATCAAGTGAGGAGGGAGCCATGAGAAGAACCCTGACCGCAACACTGTCCGCCGTTTTCGCGCTTCTTCTCCTCAATCAGACCGCCCTGGCCATCCCGGCCTTCGCCCGGAAATACGGCTTCAACTGCAACATGTGCCACGTCGCCTTCCCCAAGCTCAACGACTGGGGCCAGCGCTTCCGGGACAACGGCTACCAGGTCCCCGGCCAGGCGGGCCTGGAAAAGACCGTCTTCGAAAACGGAATCCCCTTCGCCCTGCGGACCAACGCCGGATACTCTGTCTATAATGACGGAGCGGGCACGGCGTCTGGCTTCCATCTCTACAGCCTGGACCTGCTGGCCGCGGGCGTCCTCCACAAGAACATTTCGTTCCTCTTCGTTTACACGCCGCGGATCGACGAGCCGGCCGCAAATTGGACGGGGCCCGGTAACGGCGACAACCCGGCCCAGCTGGCGGCCATCGAGTCGGCCAACGTGGTCTTCAGCAATATCATTCGGGACAAGCTCAACCTGCGCCTCGGCCGCTTCGAGCCGGGCTTTCAGCTCCTCAGTTCCAAGCGCTTGTACTACATCCTCCAGCCGTTCGAGATCTACGGCTTCGCCGGGACGCGGTCGAGCTTTGATTTTTCCGCCAACCACATCGGGATCGAGGCCACGGGGCGTTTCAATCCCGGCCTCAAATACGCCCTGGGCTACATCAACGGGACCGGCGCCAACCCCGACAACAACAGGTTCAACGATCTCTACTTCGCCCTGTCCAAGACATTCGGCAAGGGGGAGGGGCAGTCGGCGGGGCAGCGCATTGGAGTCTTCGGCTATCTCGGCTGGCAGCCGACGGAGTTCGACGGCACGATCACCTCGCCCTTGGGGGATATCAATGGACACAACAACCGGAACTTCACCCGGATCGGCGGCGACATTAGCCTGAACTGGGAAACGCTCAACCTCCAAGCCATGGCCTTCCGCGGCGTAGACGACATGGCCTTCAATATCTTCGATCCGACGGCGGATTACACGTTCTGGGGCGGGGTCGTGGAGCTCGACTGGGCTGGCCTGGCCAATAACCGCCTGGTGGGGTCGTTGATGTACAACTGGGTCCGGCCGCCGAGCTATGATTTCGTCAACCGGATAAACGCCTATTCCGCCCTCGTGCGCTACTATCTCGGCAGCTGGTCGGCGGTGAACGTCGCCCTGCACGCGGAGTATACCTATCGTACGGTCGGGGACCTCTACCCGGTCAAGGAGAACCTCTTCACCTTGCTCCTGGATTTTGATTTCTAGGCCGGCCCGGCGGCGGACGGGCCCTTGACTTGCTGGGCCCGGTAGAGGTTCTTGAGCATCAGGGCGTCGGCCTCGAGGTTGGGGCTCTCGCAGATGACCAGGCCCTCGACCGCGAGGTCCCGGAGGGCCTGGATCCATTCGTCGTACCGGAAGTCCGCCTCGTCGAGGTTGAGGTGCTTAACCTCACCCTTGTCGTTGTAGTGGATTCCGGCGATGTGGATGTGGGCGTTCTTGAGCGCCCCCGCCCCGAGCTTTTTCGCGACCTTGCTGAGGACGCGGTGGAAATCCGGGTAGGAGTTGACCCGGCCCTCGCGCGCATGGATGTGGGAGAAGTCCAGGCAGGGCCGGAGGCCGTCGACCTCGCGGCAGATCTGGAGGACCTCGTCGAGCGTCCCGAACTGGGACCGTTTGCCCATGGTCTCGACGCGGACGCTCGTGGGAAGCCGCTCGGTCCGGACGATGGACATCACGGCCGCGAGCCCGCTCTTGACGGCGGCGTAGGCCCTTTCGGGAGAGTCCTTGCCGTAAAACCCCGCGTGGAAGACGACGCTCTCCGCCCCGCACGCCGCCCCGACCCGGGCGGAGCTCAGGAGCCGCTCCTGGCTGTGGAGCCGGATCCCCCGGTCCTCGGAGTTGAAGTTGATATAGTAGGGGGCGTGGACGCTCAGGCGGAGGCCCAGGGCCGCCGCCTTCTGGCGGATCTTGCCGGCCGTGTCGAGGCCCATTTTGACGCCCTTGACGAACTCGATCTCGAGGCCGTCGAGCCCGAGCTCCTTGATGTGGTCGAGGGCCGCGAGGGTCGAAGTGTCGGAAGCTGAAAGCGGCACGCCGGCCGTCCCGAAGAGAAGGCGCCTAGGAGCACCGGGCATCGGCCTCTCCGTCGGGATTGAGAAATTCGCTGACGATCCGCATGGCGCAGAATTCCCCGCACATGGAGCAGGCCTGGGTCTTCGATCTTCTCCTCTTCCGGACGGCCTCGAACTTGAGGGGGTCGATGGCCAGCTTTTTCTGGCCTTCCCAGTCCAGGCGCTTCCGGGCCCGGGACAGCTCAAGGTCCCGCTCGAGGGCGCCCGGGACGCGCTTGACGATGTCGGCGGCGTGGGCCGCGATCTTCGAGGCGATGAGCCCCTCGCGGACGTCGTCGAGCGTCGGCAGGCCGAGGTGCTCGGCAGGCGTCACGTAGCAGAGGAAATCCGCCCCCGCCGCGGCCGCCAGCGCCCCGCCGATGGCCGAGACGATGTGGTCGTAGCCGGGGGCGATGTCGGTGACGAGGGGTCCGAGCACGTAGAAGGGCGCGTCCTGGCAGAGGCGCTTCTGGAGCCGGACGTTCATCTCGACCTGGTCGAGAGGAATGTGGCCCGGGCCTTCGACCATGACCTGGACGCCCGCCTCCCGCGCGGTCCGGACGAGCTCGCCGAGGGTCAGCAGCTCCTCGATCTGGGGACGGTCGGTCGCGTCCAGGATCGATCCCGGCCGGAGCCCGTCGCCCAGGCTGAGGGTGACATCATGCCGCCGGGCAATCTCGAGAAGGCGGTCAAAGCGGGCGTAAAAGGGATTCTCCTTCCCGTTGTGGAGCATCCAGGCGAGGTGGAAGGCCCCTCCCCGGGAGACGATGTCCGCGACGCGGCCCTGCTTTTTCAGGCGGTCGACGGCCTTGAGGGTCAAGCCGCTGTGGACGGTCATGAAATCGACACCCTCCGCGGCCTGGGATTCGATGGCCTCGAACAGGTCGTCCTCCGTGATGTCGACGATCGTGCCCCGGCGGTCGATGGCCCGGATGGCCGCCTGGTAAATGGGCACGGTCCCTAGAGGGATGGGTGTCCGCCGGAGGATCGCCCGGCGGATTTTCCTGATGTCTCCTCCCGTGCTCAGGTCCATCAGGGCGTCGGCCCCGTAATCCAGGCTGACCTTCAGTTTCTTAAGCTCGTCGTCCAGGCGGGGAAAATCACGCGACGTGCCGATGTTGACGTTGACCTTGGTCCGGAGGTTCCGGCCGATCGCCGCGGGCCGGGCGGGAGAGTGGCCGGGATTATAGGGGATGACGGCCAGGCCTTCCGAGACGAGGCCGGCCAGCGCCTCGGCGGAGATCCCCTCCGCGGCGGCGGCCTTCTTCAGGACCCTGGTGAGGACACCTTTCCTGGCCTGCTCGACCTGCGTCATGATTTGTCGCTTCCGAGAGCTTTCTCTTGAGGTAAGTTCAAGTATAGAGGAGGGCTCCGGGGCTGTCAAGGAAAGCGTCTCGGGACAGGGGTGAGAAGCCCTCGTTTTTCTCACCTCTAAAAAGGTGATACAATGGGACCGATTTTCACCCCTGCATTCATCCGGCCGGACGATTGCCACAGGGGAAAGGGGGCCGTTATCATACGGTCCTACGATGACCTCCTGACGAGATTAGTTCCATGAGGGATCCGGGTTCGCCGATGAAAAAGTTCTTGAAATATTTCCTGCCGCCCCTGCTCGTGATGGCCTTCATCTTTCCCGTCGGCAACAAGGCCCTGGCGAGCAGCAAGACCTACGAGCTCTTCATGGCGGCTTTCCGATGGGTCCTCCCGCACGCGTCCCGTCACACGGCCGGAGTAGGCTACGTCATCTTCCGGAAATCCGGACACTTCTTCACCTACGGTTTTATGGCCTTCCTCCTGTATCGTGCTTTCCGGGGCGGGCGCGGGCCGAGATGGAACCCGGCCTGGCTCGTCCGGGCCGCGGCCGTCGCCATCGCTTACGGGTTCGTCGATGAGCTCCTCCAGTCCTTTGTCCCGCACCGCTTCGGGAGCCCCTTCGACTGGGCGGTGGACTGCGCCGGGATCCTGCTGGCGCTGGCCCTGACGGCTTGGAGTGCCAAGAGGATGGACGAGGCGCGGGGCCCCGCCCCGGGCCCGAGCTCCCCCAGCTCCTCAACATTTTCAGGGGAGACATGAGCTTCGTCGGCCCCCGGGCCCTGAGGCCGAATGAGGTCGAGGTCGGCGGCGACCCGGCGGCGAGATCGATCGAGACGATCCCCGGCTTCCGGGAGCGCCACGAGGTCCGGCCGGGGTTGACGGGCTTCACCCAGGTCTTCCTGCCGGGCGAGACGCTGAGGCGGACGAAATTCCGCTACGACCTTTTCTATATCAAGAAGATGAGCTTTTGGCTGGACCTTGAGCTCATCTTCCTCTCGTTCTGGGTCACGTTCGGTGGCAAGTGGGAATCCCGCGAGGACAAAAAAGACGGGACGCTGACCCATTATTGAGCCCGGCCTGTTGGCCTCCCGGGGGGAATCTGGTAACATGATCTGAAGGACGGAGTTTCATGTTCACGAAAAAATGCGCGGCCGCCGCTTTGGCCCTCGTCGCCCTGTCCGTCCCCGGCCTCCGGGCGGAAGTCCCTCCGGAGACCCGGGACCGGGCCCTGAAGGTCATCGCCGCCCTGGAGAAGCTCGAGGCGGACGTGGCCCAGCCGAAAGCCCGTGCTCCCCAAAGCTACACGGTCACCGAGAGCGACCTCAACGCCTGGATCGCCTACCGCGTCGCGACCGAGATGGGGAAGTTCGTCAGGTCCATCGAGCTGCGCCTCCTCGATGACAACCGGGCCGAAGGGAAGATCGCGATCGATCTCAGCGGCTCGCCGGCCTCCGTGCTCCTGCCAGCGCGGGCGGACTTCTTCTTTTCGGCCCGGGGCGAAACGAAGGAGGGGAAGATCAAGATCACCATGGACAGCTTGTTCCTGGGGACCCAGCGCCTCTCTCCAGCTTTCATCGACACCGTCATCTCCGTCGTGGCGGGCCTCCAGGGGCAGCCGGCCGCGAGCCTCAAAGACTGGTCTCCGCTTCCCTACGGCATCCGGCGGCTCCAGTCGCGTTCGGGCCGTCTCATCTGCTATTATCAATAAGGAACCTCCGGAAGCGAAGGAACCTCCCATGATCCGGATCATCAGCGGAATTTACAAAGGCCGCCGGCTCAAGCTCGTTTCGAGCCCATCGGTGCGCCCGATGCAGGACAAGGTCAAAGGCACCCTTTTCAACATCGTCCAGGACAGGCTCAAGGGGAGCATGTGCCTGGACGGTTTCTCGGGCACCGGTTCGGTCGGGCTGGAGGCGCTCAGCCGCGGCGCCGCGACGGTCGTTTTCGTCGACGAGTTCTACCCGGCCGTGAAAGTCATCAAGGCGAACGTCGAGAAGTGCGGGGCCGAGGACAAAGCCGTCGTCCTCCATCGGGAATTCAACCGGGCCGTCATCGACCTGGCCAAAAAAGGGGTCAAGTTCGACCTCATCTTTCTCGACCCGCCCTACCGGCTGCTCGAGGAGCGCAACCCGCTCCGGGTGATAAGGAAAAGGGGCCTGCTCAAGCCGGGAGGGCTCATCGTCCTCCGCCACTTTTACAGGATCAAGCCCAAGCTCGGGGATTTCCTCCTCGAGCGGCGAGTGGCCCTGGGCGACGATGTCCTGTTGTTTTTCGTCCAACCGGAGCGCGGCTTGCCAGGGACGGCTCAATCCATTAAAATGACGGCAGGCAGGGAAAGGATTTGATGCCGGAATCATGAAAAGATCGGGATCCAAGGCCGCCCCGCTCTGGCAGGAAGCCCCGCTCGTCGAGGAGCGGGAGATCTTCGCCCAGCTGGCCGAGCGAAAAGGGAGCTCGCTTCTTCTCGGCCGCTACTCCCTGAACGAAGTCATCGCGGTCCTCGCCAAGAAGAGCTTCCTCAAGGAGGCCCGGAAGAGGTTCCTCTGGCCCCTGGAGATCGAGCTCAATTCGTCGGAATACCCCCTCCAGCGTCTGCAAATTTTCCTCCGGGAGAAGAAACCCGAAAACTTGATCGTCGACTTCAAGTTCAAGGAGATGGACTTCGTCCCCAAGCCCATCCCCGGGTTCCCGCCGCCGCCTCCGCCCCAGAAATCGCTGGCCTTTGAATGGCTGACCCTCCAGAACCCTCTCCACAAGTTCTCCGAGTCGTTCATCCCGCTCCCCGGGCAGACCCGCCCCGGGCTGAGCATGGCCAAGAAGATCATGGACCTCTTCGTCTATCTGGGCCGGCTCACCCACAAGGATTGCCTCCTGGCCTTTCCGGCGTATTTCCATAACGCCCTGCTCTTTTCCCGCTATTTCCATTTCTGGAATCCCGGCAAGGAGGGGGAGGTCCTGGCCATCCGCCGGCTTTTCAGTCACGCGCCCCTCAAACAGCTGGCCTGGGTCGTCCACTTGAACTGCCTGAAGAGGGAGGACGGCTCGACCTACGAGTGGGCGGCCGAGGAGCAGGCCTACCCCCTGACCCGGCCCCTCAAAGAATATTTCGGCTCCCGGAGCTACCGGGAGGCCGTGAAAGCCTGCCAAAAAACCCTGTCCTTCTCCGTCGACTGGGCCGCTTTCGAGAAGAGGTCCGGGGACATCCCCTCGTTTTGCGGCGGCGCCTGAAATTTGCTATAATAGGCCGTCCAAGGAGACCGATCCATGAAGAAAGACGTCCATCCGGAATACCAGGAAAGCACCGTGGTCTGCGCCTGCGGCAACACGTTCAAGACCCGGTCCACGAAGAAGGAGATCCGGGTCGAGATCTGCTCCCAGTGCCATCCCTTCTTCACGGGCAAGCAGAAGTTCATCGACAGCGCCGGCCGGGTCGAGAAGTTCAGGAAAAAATATGGCGAGATCAAAAAACCCGCCAAATGATCCAGGAACTTCGGGCCCTCGAGGAAAAGTACCGCCAGGTCATTCAAGCTCTATCTGAATCCGCTTCCGCCGGCAACCCTCAAAAGATCCGCGACCTATCCAAGGAACGGGCGGAGCTCGAGCCCGTGGTCCGCAAATTCGATGAATATCAGAAAGTCCGGCAGGGGATCGAAGAGGCCCGGCACCTCCTGACCGACCCCGAAGCCGACCCCGAGCTCCGGAAAATGGCCGAGGGGGAGATCGACGTCCTCGGGAAGCGGGAGAAGGCCCTCGAAGCCGAGCTCCGGACCATGCTCCTCCCGAAAGACCCTTACGACGAGAAAAATGTCATCCTCGAGATCCGGGCCGGGGCCGGCGGGGACGAGGCCTCTCTCTTCGCCCAGGACCTCCTCCGGATGTACTCGCGTTTCGCCGAGCACAAGGGCTGGAAATTCGAAGTCCTGGACACGAGCCTCTCTCCGATCGGAGGGATCAAGGAGGCCGTGGTGGGCGTCCGAGGCAAGGGCGTCTGGTCCCGGCTGAAATACGAAAGCGGCGTCCATAGGGTCCAGCGCGTTCCCAAGACGGAAGCTTCCGGTCGCATCCACACTTCCACGGCCACGATCGCCGTCCTGCCCGAAGCCGATGAGATCGACGTCAAGCTCGACCCGAAGGACCTCAAGATCGATGCCTTCGGGTCCTCGGGTCCGGGCGGGCAGAATGTCAACCGGAATTACACCGCCATCCGGATCACCCACAAGCCGTCCGGCCTCGTCGTTTCCTGCCAGGACGAAAAGTCCCAGCACCGGAACAAGGAGAAAGCCCTCAGGGTCCTCAGGTCCCGGCTCATGGACATCGCCCAGCGGGAACAGAAGGCCGAGATCGCCCAGAACAGGCGCTCCCAGGTCGGGACGGGGGAGAGGAGCGAGAAGATCCGGACCTACAATTTCCCGCAGTCCCGGGTGACGGACCACCGGCTGAACCAGAGCTTCCACAACCTCGAAGGGCTCCTCGATGGGGATCTGGATTCTCTTGTCGAAAGCCTCATCCTCCAATCTCAGGCGCAGGCGCTCGGAGAACCGGTCCCGGACGCTGGCCGGGCAAGGGACGTTGAGCTCTAGAACACTCCAGGAGCTTTTTCGCCATGGAGCCGGCCTCCTCCAGGACAGGCCCCAATCGGTCCTCGAGGCCAAGGTCCTCCTGCTCCGGGCCGCCCTACTTTCGGAAGAGGATTTTTTCGCCTCCCCGCAATCGCCGGTCGCCTCGAAGACGGAGGCCTTCTTTCTCCGCCTCATCGAGAAACGCAGGGAGGGGGTGCCGCTTTCCTACCTGACGGGGACCAAGGAGTTCTGGTCCATTCCTCTTCGCGTTTCGCCCTCCGTCCTCATCCCCCGGCCCGAGACCGAAGTCCTGATCGAAAAAGTCCTCGAGCTTTCCTCACGGGAAGGGGAGAACATCCTCGACCTGGGGACGGGCAGCGGCAATATCGCTATCGCCCTGGCCAAGGAGCTTCCCCGGGCCCGGATCTTCGCCGCGGACATCTCCGCCCGGGCCCTCAACGTCGCCCGCCGGAACGCGGTCCTCCAAAAAGCCCGGCAGGTCGACTTCGTCCGGAGCAACCTGTTCTCGGCTTTCCGGAAGACAGGGCTCAGCTTCGACTTCGTCGTCTCCAACCCTCCCTACGTTTCAAAACGCGATTGGGAGGGACTCCCTCCTGAAATCCGCGAGTTCGAGCCGCGGCGGGCGCTTCTCGCCGGCGAGTCGGGATTGGAGGTTATCCAGCGGCTGGTCCGGCAGGCCGGGACTTTTCTCAAGCCCGGTGGCTACCTCATCTTTGAGATCGGGGACGGGCAGCGGGACGACGTCCTGGCCCTCTTCGGGCGGCGGTGGACGGAGATCGAAACCGCCTGGGACCTGGCCGGGAAGCCCCGCGTCATCACCGCCCGCCGGGCCTGACGGACGCGGATCTCTCCTCTTTCCCCCTATTTCTTCGCGGCCGGCAGGCTGTAATCCCCCAGGGGCGGCATGATCCGCGTCGTTTCGAAACGGATCTTTTCCCAGACCGCGGCGTCCATGGCGCAGAAGGCGTCGACGACCCGGGGATCGAACTGGGTCCCGGAGTTGCGGATGATCTCGTAGCGGGCGGCTACGAAATCCTTCCGGCTCCGGTAGGGCCGGTGGGAGGTGATGGCGTCCAGGGTATCGGCCACGGCAAAGATCCTGGCCTCGAGGGGGATCCGCGACTCTTTCAGGCCCGAGGGATATCCCGTCCCGTCGTACTTTTCGTGGTGGCAGAGGATGATGTTCCCGACTTCCTTGACGAGTTTGACGTCCTTGATGAGCCCGTAGCCCAGGGCCGGGTGCCGCTTGATCTTTTCCCATTCCGCCGCCGAGAGCGGGCCCGGTTTTTTCAGGATGGAATCCGGGATGGCGATCTTTCCCGCGTCGTGGAGGAGGGCACCCTTACGGATGTTGTCCAGGACCTTGGGATCCCGGATGCCCAGGGCCTGGGCCAGGACGTGGCTGTAGCGGGCGACGGTCTTGGAATGACCGTAGGTTTCGACGTCCCTCAGGTCGAGGGCCGTCATGAAATTTTCCAGGGTTGTTTCGTAGATCTCCTCGAGCTCCGCGGTCCGCCGGACATCGCTCAGGTGCTCCTTCTTCATCCGGCGGACGCTCTCCCGGCAGGCCGCGTTCGTCCGGACGAGCGCGGCCTTGAGCTCCGCGGCCCTGACCGCCGAATAAACCCCGGCCGGGCCGGCCGGATGGGCGACCTGGTCGATGACGCCTTCGTCGACGAACGGAAGGGCCGCCTCGGCCGCCTCCGGCGGGACCAGGGCGATGACGGAAAGAGAGGGCCGCGCCCGCTTCAGCTCCCTGAGCGCGGCCAGGACGGGACCTTTGGCGTCCGGGATGGAGACGAGGAGGATCGCGGGACTCTCCAGCGGTGCGGCCCGCCCGGCGACGTCCGGGAGCTCCTCGGCGGTCTCTACCCTCAGTCCTCGTTTCTCCAAGAACGAGGCGAGGGCCTGCCGCCTTCTTCCGCTCTCCTCGACGAGGAGGATGGTCATGTCATTCATAGAACGGCTTTCTTATATCCTTTTTCCCGGTCCGTTTCAAGCGGGAGCGTGAGGGGGCCGGGCGGGAGCCGGCATCACCCCCGGCGGCCATCCGGCGCATTTCCCGATCAGCCCGTTTTTCCGCCTTGACACGTCATCCGGCGGTTACTAAGATAATTATCGAAGCTAAGGAGATATCATGGGCCAAGAGCGCGACATCCTCAAAGAACCTACCCGGGTCATCCAGGAGATCGAAGGCCAGCTGGACAAGCTCCTCCAGAAAAAGGTCGGGGACATCGAGCGCGAGCTCGCCGCCCGCATCGATCAGGAAAAAGAAGCGGCCCGGAGACGGAAGGAGGAGGTCGAGCGGCAGTTCGTCAAAGAAAGGGAGAGCCTCGGCGAATACCGGAACGTCGTCCGGGCGGCCGAGGAGGAGCGGGACGGCCTGCTCCGTGAAGCCCGCCAGCACTTCGACAAGGTCGTCCAGCTGCAGGCTCAGATCGAGGGACTGGCGAAGGCCACGGTCGGCGAGATCAAGGAGGTCACCGAGATCCAGCAGAGGGTCGAGGAGCTCCGGGAGAAGACCGCCGAGCGGGCCGGGTTCCTGAAGACCGACCTGCGGGAGCGCTTCGGGATCGTCACGGACGCCCTGGACGAGGACGAGAAGCCGCTCCGTCTCGACCTGGACCAGGAGCTCGACAAGCTGAGGAAGATCAAGGAGCTCCTGGCCATCGAGTCCGCGGCCGTGGGGCTCGGCGGGGCGCCGCCCAAGCTCGCCGGAGCCGAGAGCTTCGAAGCCCTCGACATTCCGGAGGCGCCGGCCGGGTTCCGGATCCCGGAGATCCAGGACCTCGTCGCGGGGACATCCTCGCCGGTGGAGATAAAAACGACCGCCCGGGATGTCCCGGAGGCGCCCGCGGCCGGCACGGCCGAAGCCGGACCGGGGCCGCAGGCCGGGCCCGTTCCGGCCGAAGAGGAGCCCGAGGAAGCCGTCAACGCGGCCCTCGAGTCCTGCCGGAGGTCGGAGCCCGCCAACGGCAACGGGGAGATCCACTATTTCCAGAAAGACAACAAGATTCTCGTCGACGGCGAGAGCCTTTTTTCCGCCATCGACAAGACCGTGGACGAGGCCCGACGGCTGTCCGAGAAGCTCGGCCGGACCGAATCCCCGAAAGACCAGTTTTTCATCAAGCAGGAGCTCATCAACTGGCAGGAGGGCCTGCGGGCGCTTTTCCTGAGGGTCATCAAGATGACCGAGAAGAGGATCTGGAGCTTGCCCGCGTTCGCCGGCGATGTCCTCAACGCTCCGGCTCTCCGGAGCATCCTCGAGCGGCTGAGCATGGAGAACTGGAGCAACCCCGAGGAATTCGCCTCATTCCTGGCCGCCGCGACGGACATGAAGAGCGCCTGGCTCGCCCGGATCACCCCCCGCGGCGCCTATCTGAGGGCTCTCTGGAAAGAGCTCGAGTCCCGTTAAGGGCGGGATCAGGACGAGGGAACCGTCGTCCTCCGGAAATGGAGGAGGTATTCTTCAAGCCCCTTGATGTCCTTGTAGCTCAGGTCCCGGAATTTCAGGCCCGAATAAAAGAAGGGCGTTTCGTTCTCCGGGCTCCTCGAGTAAATGACGTCGCTCTTGACAAGGCAGGCCTTGTCGCCGAGGACGATGATGGCGTCCACGGTGCCGGCCGGAGGCAGCTTCGCGTCCGAGATCACCCTGGCCCCGCCGACGCTCAGGTTCACGGTCTTGGCTACCTTGAATTCGCCGTCCTCCTCTATCATCAGCAGGGTTGAGACGCTCCATCGCTCGTGCTTCCGGCGCTCCCGGAGGATCGGCTCCTGGGCCTGCCGGGCTTCCGCCTTCCTGTGTTCATCATCCTTCTCCCCGAGATAGGTCGAGACGCGGTTCTTCGTCAGGGCCGCCTCCTCGCCCTCCCGCGCCTTCAGGTCCGGACGGCGCTTCCCCTTCGCTTCCGCCAGGGCCGTGTCGGCCTCCATGGCCAGCCGCTTCAGATCGGCTCTCGTCAGCGGGGGGGGCTGGTCCGTCTTGTTCTTGGGAAAGACGGTCACGCCGAACGACATGGTCAGGTTGTTCTGCGGCTGGAATTCCTGGAATTCGAAATAGTGGTCCTCGACGTTCTTGCGGATCCGCTCGGTGAGGACGGCCGCCTCGTCCGGGCTCTTGACGCCCGTCAGGAAGAAGAGGAATTCCTCGCCCCCGTAGCGGCAGAGGAGGTCCTCCTCGCGGATGGAGAGCTTCAGGACATGGGCCAGCTCGCGGAGGAGCCGGTTGCCCGCTTCCTGCCCGTTACGGTCGTTGTAGTTCTTGAACCAATCGACGTCCCCCATGACGAGGGCCAGGTCGCCCGCCTCCTGACGCCGCTTGCCCAGGGCGTTGACCTTCTGGAGGACCTTCTCGAAAAAGGGCTCCGGCCGGAGGAGCCCGGTCAGGGCGTCGTACTGGATGAGGTTGAGCTTCATCATGGCGATGGCCATGTGCTCGGAGATCCCTTCCAGGATCTGCTGGTCCTCGCGGCTGAAGCCGTCGGCATTCGTCTTGCCCGGCGCGGTCTTGTTGTAGACCTCGACGACGCCGATGACCTTCCGGCTGTGCATGATGGGGACCGCCAGCAGGTTTTTCAGCGGCGCCTTGAGGAATTCGGTGTAGCGCTTGGTCATCCTCTGGTCGAAGGCGAGGTCGGAGACGTTGATGCCCTGACCGTAGCGGGCGACCGTGGCCGCGAAATCCTGAGAGCCCCAGAGGGCGATATACTTCGAGAACTCCGCGTGGGTGAGATAGGCGTTGTCCCAGACGAGGGGCTTCAGGTAGCGGCCGAGGACATCGTTCTCTTCGATGAGATAGACCGTCGCGCTCGCGGCCTTGACGATGTCCCGGATGTCCGGCAGGATGTCGAGGAGGCTGTTGACGTCGTCGGAGGCGTAGATCTTCCGGAGGATGGCCTCGATCCGCTGCCGCTCCTTCTGAAACCACACGTACTTGGTCTCGATGGCGATCCGCTTTTCGATCTCCAAAAGGAAGTTGGAATTGATCAGGCCCTTGATCTCCTGGATCTCCGCGTAGACATCGCGGACCTTGGACTCGTGCTGGGCGAGGGCCCGGCGGAGGTCCTCGGCCTCGGTCCGCATCCGGGCCTGCCCGAGCGCGCGTTCGAGGGCGACGAGGAACGACCGGTCGCGGGGGGAGTCGGGATCTCTGACAAAGACATCGACGGCAAAGGCCGGCGGCCATTCGTCGGCCGCCCGTCGCAGCTCGCCTTCGTCGGTGCCCGTCAGGATGACCGCGGTCGTCGGCCGCAGCAGGTCCCGGAAAAGGGAATAACGGGCGAAGCCGGCCCCCAGGACCGCGACCCCGACCGAAACCCCCTCCAGCCGGCTGCTCAATCCCTCGAGATCCGTCCCGGCCAGGACCGGCCCGAAGACAGCGGCCAACTTGGAGAGCAGGTCAACGTCAGAGGGAGACGGGTGGAGAATAAGGATCCGTTTCTGACTCATAGCCCTCGCCGCACCGTCACCATAAGGGGTGACCGCTCAGCCTTTTCCCTCGTCTTTGAAACCTTAGCTCTATTCCGAATAAAATCCGGCTTCGTTCTTCGGAGCCTGGCGCTCTTCCCGATCCCACTCTAATCTACATTATTTTTTCGCCCCCCGTCAACCCTTTTTTTAGGGTCCCGCCGGGTCTCCGGAAGGCCGCTTTTTTTGAACTTTCACGGGCGGGTGTGATATATTCAGAACCCGAGCGCCGCGGCCCTTTCCCGGCCGCGAGACCGCCGAGGAGGACGGACATGGATCCGGCAAGAAACAGACTCCAGACGAAGATCCGGGCCCCGCGTGGCTCCCGCCTGCGCACCAAAGGCTGGTCGCAGGAAGGGGCCCTCCGGATGCTCATGAACAACGTCGACCCCGAGGTCGCCGAGAAGCCGCAGGACCTCATCGTCTACGGCGGGACGGGAAAGGCCGCCCGGAACTGGGAGTGCTTTTGGGCGATCGTCGAAAGCCTCAAGAAGCTCGAGAACGATGAAACCCTCGTCGTCCAGTCAGGGAAACCCGTGGCCGTTTTCAAGACCCATGCCGAGGCCCCCCGCGTCCTGATCTCCAACGCCATGATCGTCCCGAAGTGGGCGACGTGGGACGAGTTCCGCCGGCTAGAGGCCAAGGGGCTGACGATGTACGGCCAGATGACGGCCGGCAGCTGGATCTACATCGGGACACAGGGGATCCTCCAGGGGACCTACGAGACGCTAGCCGCCGCGGCCCGGCGGCATTTCGGAGGTTCGCTCAAGGGGAAGCTCGTCCTGACCGCCGGCCTCGGCGGGATGGGCGGGGCCCAACCCCTGGCCGTGACCATGAACGACGGCGTGGCGATCGTCGTCGAGGTCGACCCGGCCCGGATCCGGCGGCGGCTGGAGACGAAGTACGTCGACACCATGACCGACAGCCTTGACGAGGCCCTGCGGCTCGCCGGCGAGGCCCGGCGCAAGGGCGTGCCCCTGTCGATCGCCCTCCTCGGGAACGCCGCCGATGTCCTGCCCGAATTCGTCCGCCGGGGGATCACTCCCGATATCCTCACGGACCAGACATCGGCCCACGACGAGCTCAACGGCTATGTCCCCAACGGCTTGCCCTATGAGGATGCCCTGAGGCTGAGGCGGGACGATCCGGAGGATTACATCCGGCGGTCCTACCAGTCCATGGCCTCCCACGTCGAGGTCATGCTCGAACTCAAGAAGAGGGGAGCCCGGGTTTTCGACTATGGGAACAACATCCGCGGCCAGGCCCAGAAGGCCGGGGTCCGCGACGCCTTCGACATCCCGGGGTTCGTTCCGGAATACATCCGGCCGCTGTTCTGTCTCGGCAAGGGCCCGTTCCGCTGGGTCGCGCTTTCCGGAAAGCCGGCCGACATCTACGCCACCGACGAGGCCGTCCTCCAGGAGTTCCCGGAGGATGATGCCCTGGCGCGATGGATCCGGAAGGCCCGGAACGAGGTCAAGTTCCAGGGGCTGCCGTCGCGGATCTGCTGGCTGGGCTACGGCGACAGAGCCCGGTTCGGGGCGGTGATCAACCGTCTCGTCCGGAAGGGGAAGATCTCGGCCCCCATCGTCATCGGCCGGGACCATCTGGACACCGGCTCCGTGGCCTCCCCGAACCGCGAAACGGAAGGTATGCGCGACGGGTCCGACGCGATCGCCGATTGGCCCATCCTCAACGCCCTCCTCAATGCCGTCAGCGGGGCTTCCTGGGTTTCGGTCCACCACGGCGGCGGAGTGGGGATCGGCCTGTCCATTCACGCGGGCATGGTCATCGTCGCCGACGGAAGCGCCACGATGGGCCGGCGCCTGGAAAGGGTCCTGACCGTGGACCCGGGGCTCGGCGTCGCGAGGCACGCCGATGCCGGATATCCCGAGGCCGTCGCCTGCGCCAGGGACAAAGGGATCAAGATCCCGCTCTTGAAATAATCCGGACGGCGTACCGGCTTTACCTCCCCACCGGGCTCCTTCGGCCTTTATCCCTCCCTTGCATGTCACACATTGTGCCTTGCGGCACCCTTCCATCCTGTTGAAATCAAAGCGGATGGAGGACGGCGGCACAAAGTGTGACGCGGCGGCCCGGGCGGATGCAGCCCGGCGGCCGCCGGCTAGGCCATAACCTATTTTAAATCAACGGGATGTGAGCGGGAGGAAAATTTTCGTAGTGGCATGAAGATTGCTTAAGAAAAGGCCGAAAGGAGACCCCAATGAAAAAAGCGGTTTTGCTGGCCCTCGTCGGGCTCATCTTGTTTTCCACGGCCGTCTTTTATCCGCTCGCCGCGCGCGCTCGTGATGTCAACGAGTGCTACAACAACCACACGGCCTGCCGCGAGCGGGCGCTCAACATGGATGCCGCCTGGACCAAGATCGCCCTCGCCCTGACCGTCTGCGACCTTGCCCTCGGCAAATGCATCCTGGCCGCCTAGGTCCGAGCCGCAGGAGGCCCCCCTCGCCGGGGGCCTCCCCGATTGTCTTCACGGAGAGCCGACGATGACCCTGAAGCCCGTTTGGAAGCGAATGTTTTTTCTGCTCGCCCTGGCGGCCGGCTTTCCCCGCTCACCGGGGGCCGCCGCGCTCGATGGCCCTTCGGTCAGGCGCTACGTCGCTGAGGACGTGACCTCCGCCTTTGAAAAACCCGAGGAGGGCTGCCTCGCCTTGGCCGTCTCCCTGACGTTCGACGCCGATCATATCTACGTCGCCGACGCGGAGGATTGTGCCGTCAAGATCTTTTTGAAGAACGGCCGGTTCAAGTCCGGGGTCGGCCGGAAAGGCCGCGGGCCGGGGGAATTTTCCTTCCCTTCGGGCGTTTCGGTCCTCGGAGGGCGGCTCTTCGTGGCCGACAAGCTCAACCATCGGATCCAGGTCCTCGACCCTTCGGGGCGATATCTCCGGAGCTTCGGGGTCCCCTTTGCCCCGGACCGGGCCATCGTCCTCACGGCGGACAGGATGCTCGTCACTCACATTCCTTCCGGACGGTCGGGTCCGGAGAAGCTCCTCCACGCTTTCGACGGGAGGGGCAACCTTCTCTGGGAGGGCCTCCCGGCCCGTTTTTCGGGCGACCCCGTGTTCGACACGTTCCGGAACATGATCCTGGTTTCCGCCGGGCCGCGGGGCGATTTTTTCGTGGTCTTCCGCTGCCAGGAACGATCGATCCTTCATTACGGCCCAGGCGGAGATCTCCTGGCCCGGATCCCGGCGGACGGGCGCTACGTCTTCAAGACCCTATCCCTTCCGGTCAGGGGGCCGCGGAAAACGATCGACGGCTTCTGCTGGGACTGCTCGTTCGACCGCGAGCGCTTTTACCTTTTGGCCCCGGCCTACACGGAGGAAAGAGACCTGGGTCCCGGAGATCAGGTCTTTGTCCTCGATGCGACCGGCCGGCTCGAAGCCCAGATCAGCCTCCCGTCCCAGGTGGGGCGGATGGCCGTGGACGGTGACAGGATCTACGCGGTGGACCGGGCGGGCGGGCTCCGGGTCTTCAGGATCGTCCGATGATCCCGCGGAGCGCGGCACTGTTCGTTCTCGCCTTGGGGGCGGCCCTCCTGACCGCCTCGCCGGCCGACGTCGAAGTCCGGATCTGTCTGAGCCTCGAGGAAGCGACCGGTCAGGCCGGACGCCCCGTCCTTCTCGTCTTTTTCTCGACGGAATGCCCCTCCTGTTATGACGACCTTTTCGAAGCGAGATATCTCGTCGAAAAGGCCGGCTTCGACGTGACCGTCATCGGCGTCTTCTCCGGACCGAGGGATAGGCTCCGGGCCTTCCTCGAAAAATTCGCCTGGACCCTGCCCGTCGTTCTGGACAGGAGAAAAGCGCTTTTCCGGAAGTTCCGGGTGGACATGGTCCCTTATAAGGCCCTCCTCTCGGGAGGAGAGGCGGTCTATCGCGACGACCCTTACAAAGATTACGGCCGGCGCCGGGAGGATCTCGAAAGATGCTTGAAAAAAATGTTTTCCCGCTGACGGTCCGGCTGACGCGCCTGAAGCTCCGGGCCTCGAAGTTCACCCTCGCCTTGGCGGTCTTTCTTCCGGCTTTCCTCGTTTTCCTCGGCGTCCGGACGACCTACGGCACGGCGATGAAGTTTTTCCTCTTTTTCTTTCCCTATGTTTTTCTCGTCGCCGCCCAGGATATGGTGGGGACGGAGGTCGCGGGCGGGGCCCTGGAGAACGTCCTTTTTCTCCGGGGCGGATTCAGGCGATACCTCTGGCAGAAAAATTTCGCCCTGGCCGCGGCGGCCGCGGGCTATGCGGCTTCCCTGTTCTTTCTCGCCGCGCTCTGGGGGGTCGCCTGCGGGAAGTTCAATCCGCTCTCGGTCCCGCAATTCGGCCTCGGGCTTCTGGCCGGCTTTTATTATGTCGGGGCCGCCGGGGCGCTGAGCTACTTCCTCAAGGCCGGCTCCAACGTGGTCGTCATCCTCCTCGCCCAGGCCGCCGCGCTCCTCGGGCTGCTCTTTTCCGCAACCTCGCGGACCGGCTTCATCGATCACCTCGGGACCGGGAGATTCCCCGACCTGGGCTCCAGGCTCCTGTTCGTCGGCTTCACCTCCGTTTTTCCAAACCTGATCGTTTCGCCGCGGCTCCTCCGCGGCGGATTCACCGTCGCCGCGGGCCTGGCCGTCCTCCTTCTTTTTCAGAAGGCGCTGGTCCGGCGGCTCGAGCTCCGGAAATAGGGAAGGACGAGATGCTGTGCGTGAGCGGGCTTCAGAAAAGCTTCGGCCCAATCCAAGCCGTGCGGGACGTGAGTTTTTCGCTTGAAAAGGGCCGGACGACGGCTTTGCTCGGCGAGAACGGAGCGGGAAAAACGACCACGCTGAAGATCATCCTCGGCTTCCTGAGACAGGATTCGGGTACGGTCGAGACGGGCGCCGGCCGCATCGGCTACGTCCCCGACCATCCCGTGTTTCTCCCCTGGCTCAGCGGGAAGGCCCTCCTGGACCTGACGTCCCGTTCCTCGGGGCTCGGGGGGCCGAAGTGGGCGGCGGGGGTCCGGAGGCTCTGCGACCGGCTCCTCTTCGACCCGGCCCTGCTCGAACGAAGGCCCGGGACCTATTCCGCGGGGAACGCCAAGAAGTTCGCCTGCCTCCAGAGCCTGGCCATCGTCCCCGAGCTCCTCGTCGTCGACGAGCCCTTCTCCGCCCTCGACCCGCCGTCCATCAAAAGGGTCCGCGACCTCTTCGCGGAAACCCGGGACCGGGGGGCGGCCATCCTTCTGAGCTCGCACATGCTGGCGGAGATGGTCAAGATCAGCGACGATTTCATCGTCATCCGGCGGGGAGAGGTCGTGGTCCGCTCGGGGCTGCCGGAATTCCTGTCCCGTTTCCGGCCGGCGGGAGCCGGCGAGCTCGAGTCGGCCTTCCTGGGCCTCATGCGGGGCTGAGCCGGGCCCGGCTATTTGGCCGCCGTCAGCCTCTCGATGGCCTCCGCGATCCGCCGCCGGTAATCGAGGAGGGCCTGGGGGTCCTTGGTGTATTCCTGGCCGGATTTGAAGAGCGAGGCGGGGAAATCGAGGAGTTTCTTCGCCTCGCGGGCGGCCTTGGCCGCCGCCCCCGGGGCTTCCCGGGCGGCTTTTTCCAATAGCTTGAAATACTCGTAGTCTTCGATCCCCTCCCGCAGGATCTCCCAACGGATCGAATTCACCGGGCCGGTCAGGTACTTCGTCTTGTCCTTCCCGGGATGCCGGTTCGGCGGGTAGAGGAACCGGCCGTCTCCGTTCCCCCAATAATTGACCTGGCCATAGGGCAGGCCGTAGCCCACGGTGTAGGACATCGGGTCATCCCAGGGGTTCTGGAGCTCTCCGGCCGGGAAGAGCGTTGGGCTCGACCAGTAGTTGGCCCGCCAGACCAGGATCCCCTTGAGGCCGAACCGCTGCGACATCCAGAGCCAGATCCTCAGGTTGATGGCCGGGTGGTCGATGAAAAGCGTCACCCACGGCCCCTTGGGCGCGGTGCAGAGGTAGGACCAGAACTCCCGTCCCTGGGGCGCGAGTCTGGCCACGACGGCCGGGTCGACCTGGTGGAAAATCGTGCAGCTGATCTCGGAGACGTCCATGATGTCCGGCCCCGGTTTGTGTTCGGTGATGAACCGGGTCAGCTTGGAGCCGTTCTTCCGGATGTTGACCATCCCCGCGCGGACGAACGGATAGTCCTTGGGATCCGGCTCATCGAACCAGTAAATATATTCTTTTCCCAGCCAGCCGTTCTCTTCGAGGTGCTTCTGGATCTGCCCCAGGTGCGCGCTGAGGAGGTGGTCGTACTCGGGCGTGCCCTGGCGGAAGCCGCCGAACATCCCTTCCTGCTGCGAATAGAACGAGCCCGTGCCGAGGCCCTTCAGCGGGAGGTCGAAGGAGTTGAAGCCGAATTCCCCGATATAGCGGCGGGCGGCCCGGTCGAATTCCCGGAAATCCGTTTCGACCGCCATCCCGTTCATGTCCATCTCGAAATCCCCGCCCGGGACGAGGTTCGCAGTTCCGCCTGCGGCCGTCAGGGAAATGTCATCGAAATAGGCCGTCCCCGTAGCGGTCCCCGTCTCGTCGCGGAAGGCCGGGAAAAGATGGAGGACGACAGACTTGACCTCGGCCGGATAGGCCGGCGCCTCCAGCCGCTCTTCCTTCCATTCCTCTTGACCCTTGAAGACTTTGACCAGGTTGAGAGGGGGGACGGGCGCACCGCTCGCGTCGAGGGCCTGCAGGAAGACCGTATAGTCCTGCCCCGCTTTTTCCGTCCTGGCCCACCAGGCCAAGCGATAGGGGATCCCGGCGGAGACGGGGATGGGCGCGGCGCTCGCCGCTTCGACCGCCTCGTTCGGGCTCGAGTCGACGATCTTCAGGCTCCGCCGACCGCCGTGGGCCGGGCCGGACACGAACTCGCCTCCTTGCCACGGGATCCCGGAGAACCTGACTTCGAGGGGAAACAGGTCGCCGAAAGAGATCGGGGCGACCCGATGGGCCCGGAAGTTCTCCATGTAGAGGCCGTAAACCTTTTCCAATTCCTCCCGGGTGCTCAGGTTGTGGTAGGCCTTGATGTCGGCTGAGATGAGGCCGAAGGCGGACCGGATGCTCGGCGTCCGCGGGAGGGTGAAGTTCCAGACATGGAGACGGACTGGGACGGCGACGGACCATTCATCGGACGAAAGGACGACCTGGCCCTCGTAATCCCCCGCCGGCGTCCCCTCCGGCACGAAGACCGTGATCCAGAGCGGGCAGTTCTCGCCCGCCGGCGCGGTGAACGGCCCTTCGTACGGCGGCAGCGGATCGGGCCAATCGCCGGCGGCGCCGAGGGCGTCCGTGGGGCGGGTGACCTTGACATAGCTCACGCGGGCGACGGAAATGTTCGACGCGGCGATCTCCGCTCCCGATCTCCGCCGCAGGGGGCCGGCTTCCAGCCGGACACTGGTCGCGGACTTCTTCGGGACGAGGACGACCTGGAAAGGCTCGTACTCGTTCCGGGCGGCCTGGATGACGACCGCCGCGCCGCGCCGGGCGGGAAGGGGGTCGGTCTTCCTGATCTTGTAGGCCCCCGCCGCCCACCACACGGAAACGAGTGGGCCGTCCTTGATGAGCTCCCCGGCCGCATCCGCCCGCAGACGGGCCGGGGAGAGAATCGCCAGAGCCAATAAAAGGACCGGCAGAGCGCGCAATCTTTTCATGTCCGAAACCTCCCGGTTTCCCGAGCTCAGATGACCGTCCCGTCGGGAATGACGGCGTTCTTGGGGACGACGATGATCCCGTTGACGATGGTATAGCTCTCCGCCGACGCCGCGGCGGCCCCGTTCCTGTTGATGAGCTTGACCCCGCTTCCGATTCGGGCGTTCTTGTCGATGATGGCGTTGCGGACCTCCGAATCGGGGCCGATCCCGATCGCGGGGATGCCGGCCTCCCGGTCCCTCGCGAGGTCCTCGCGGGATTCGAAGAAGTCGGCCCCCATGACCACGGTCCGCTCGACCCGGCAGTTCTCCCCGATGCGCGACCGGATCCCAATGATGGACTCCCGGACCCGGGAGCGGTCGACGATGCTGCCCTCGCAGAGGATGGCGCTCTCGACCTCCGAGGCCAGGATCTTGGAGCCGGGGAGGAAACGGGCGTGGGTGAAGATCGGCTTCTGCTCGTCGTAAAAGTTGAACTTCGGCAACGGGCGGGTGAGGTCCATGTGGGCCTCGAAGAAGCTCGGGATGGTCCCGATGTCCTCCCAGTAGCCGTCGAAGAAGTGGCTGAACACCTTCCGGTCCTGGATGGCGTGGGGGATAACCTCCTTGCCGAAGTCCTTGGAGTCGGTGTGGGCCAGGAGCTCCTTGAGAACGCTCCGGCTGAAGATGTAGACCCCCATGGAGGCGAGGTGGGACCTGTCGGCCGGGAGGCCGGCCCTCCGGAGGACCTCCTCCGGGGCCCGCATCCGCTCGATGTCCGCCGGGTTTTTCGGCTTCTCGGAAAACTCCGTGATCCGGCCTCGCTGGTTGACTTTCATCACCCCGAAGTCGGGGGCCTGGACGGCCGCGACCGGGGTGACGGCGATGCTGATCTCGGCGCCCGAAGCCAGGTGCGATTCGACGAACTTCCTGTAATCCATCCGATAGAGATGGTCGCCGGAAAGGATGAGGACGAGATCGCCCACGTCTTCGATGAAGCCGAGGTTCTGCCGGACGGCGTCGGCCGTGCCCTGGTACCAGTTCCGGTTCTCGAGGGTCTGCTGGGCCGAGAGGAGGGTGATGAAGTCCTGGTGGAAATTGTCGAAGCGATAGGTCGTGAAAATGTGGCGATGGAGCGATTCGCTCGAGAACTGGGTCAGGACGAAGATCTTCCGGAAGTCGGAGTGGATGCAGTTGCTGATCGAGATGTCGATGAGTCGGAACTTGCCGGCGATGGGGACGGCCGGCTTGCTCCGGACCTTGGTCAGCGGGTAGAGCCGGCTGCCCTGCCCGCCCGCCATGATGATGGTGACGACGTTGGGCATGATTGCACCTCCGGGCCTAGCGGAGCGCTCTCAAGACGGCTTTGACCGCCTCCCGCTTTTCCGGAGATCCCTCGAGCGCGGCCCAATTCCAGAAGACGACCCCCCGGGACGGAGGTTTCAGGGCTTCGGTCAGGGCTTCCTTGAATTCGGCCGCCGACTCCGGCCCCGGGATGTAGGCCTCCTTGACCTGGATGCTGGGGATGACCGAGGCCTTCGTCGTCCGCTCGACGTCCTCGACGACCGAATGGATCCAGGCCGGGGTCTGCTTGACCATGTGGTGGTAGCACATCGGCGAGATGTAGTCGGTGAGCGGGGCGAGAAGGGCCAGGTCCTGCCCGGCGATGATCTTGGCGGCCCCGCCGAAATCGTCACTCCGCCAGGGGACCGCGTGGATGTTGACCTTGATCCCGGGCTTCATTTTGCGCGCTTCGCCCGCCAGGGTCTTGACTACGCCGGCGATAACGCCGCATTTCCATTCCGTCCATTCGCGGAGATGGTTGGAGAGGATCCAGCGGGCGGTTTCGGCCGTTCCGGCGATCGTCGCCGGGGCCGCGATCCCCGTCGCCTTCCGGAAGGATTCGAGGCAGGAGGCATCGAAGCAGGAGTTCTGGAGAGACTCCAGGGTCCGGTCCGGGTAGACCATCTCCCAGAAGACGAAGAAGCGGATGAAGTCCAGGCTGACGCCCTCCGGGTCCGTCTCCCGGACCAGTTTCCTGAGTTCCCCGACCTTCTCCGCGAGGTAGTCCTTCCGGGTCGGGCAGACGAATTTCACCCAGTCCTCTTCGGCCCGGATCCCTTTGTCCGTCACGGCGTAAAGGTCGGGCCGTCTCGTGAGCTCCTCGGCGTTGAAGAAAACCGGGAAGATGATGAAGGTCGCGATGCCGTTTTTTTTCGCCAGGCCCCTGAACTCGGGATTGGAGATGAGGTCCGGGCTGACGAAGGCGGTGTTGATCCCGGTTTCCCGCAAGGCCTCGAAAAGGGCCGGGAAGCTTCCGGAATATTCATAGATCTTGGCCCCGACCATGAGCCCGCCCCTGGCCGGATCACGGGCCTGCCGCCCGAACGTGACCGAGAGCGCAAGGACAACGCCCGCCACGAGGACGACGGCCACCCAGACCCAGGTGCGAAGGGTTCTCATCACGGCCGCTTTCCCTCACTGAGCGGCAGGACTTCGCGCAGTGAAAAATCGACCCAGATGATCCCCATCTCCTGCCTGACCCTCTTCCGGATGGCGTCGCCGATCGTCTTGGGCGGGTCGGGGAGCTTCGACCACCAGGGCTTATCGGTGTTGTAACCGATCTGGAAAACGACCAGGTTGGGATAGAACGCCGGGGCCCAGCTTTCGGAGAATTCCTTGATCATGGGCTCCATGTCCGGGAAGATCTGGCTGTCGTCGACGAAGACGATGTCCCCCCGGTACGTCGGCGGCATCCACTTCTTGTCCCAATGTTTCAGGAACAGCCGGTAGGCCGGGTTATGGGACTTGACCTTTCCTTCCCAGGCCCGGGCGGTGGCGTCGTCCACGGCCATCCCGGTCTCGGGGTGGTCCGCCGTCTTGTTCCATTCAACGTCGACACCGAAGCCGATGACCGAGCGGTGGTGTTTGTAGCGGCCGAGGACGAGGTCGATGAGGGCACCTATGTCCGCGTTGGCCGGCTCCACCTGGAGGAAAACCTTGATCCCGGCCCGATCGAATTCACTGAGATAGCGCTCGTGCTTGTCGGCCTCTTCGAACTCCACGTTGGGGAAGGGCTTTCCATCGGAGGGGAATTCGAGGTGAGCGAACCGCGGCGTCTTGGCCATGGTGCCGACGATCCAGATGCCGCAGGGCGTCGACCCGGGGAAGTAGGCGGTCATGGCCCCGATGGCCTTTTCCCAGGCGGCCGGCTCGGGGAAGGGCTTGAGGCCGTACTTCGACGAGCGGACGCCGGCGTAGACGACCCTGGCCGGGCCGGCTGGCGCGGCCTGCGGCGGGACGGTCTTTTCCGCCGGCTTTTCGGCGCAGGCCAAGGCGAAAAGAAGAAAGGCGGCGAGGGACGCTATCAAGCACTTCGGCGGGCGGCTCGGGAATTTTGTTTTCACGGACATGCCATCCCTCCCGGGTTGAATTCTTCACGCCGGACGTTCGGCCTGACGGAATCCTATCCCAGGGCGGGGACGGCCGTCAAGAACGCGGCCCGATCCAGCACCCATCGTCATCCTCGTTGAACCCGTCCTTCTCAAACGAGGAAGGATTGTCCGCCCCGGTTGTGCTATCATGAAAAAATGACTGACGTCATCGTGATCGGCGCCGGCCTGGGCGGGTTGATGGCCGCCGCGAAGCTCGCCCGGCGGGGGAGGAAGGTCCTCGTTCTCGAAAAAAAATTCCTCCCGGGAGGGACGGGCTACGTCTTCAAGCGCGGCGGATACTCGTTCCCCATGGGGCCTCTCTCGTTCAGCTTTCAGGGCCGCGTCCGCGATTTCCTGGAAAAAGCCGGCGTCGCCGAGTCCGTCAGTTTCCGGCGGAACGGCTTCGAGCTCCGGACGCCGTTCCTCGACGTCATGATGTCCCAATCCCTGCCCGACATGGAATCGAGCCTCGTCGCGATCTTCCCGGAAGAGAAGAGCGGTCTCGTCGAGTACTTCGCACAATTGCAGGAGTCCATCGCCGTGGCCAAGGACATGGACCTCTGGCACCCCGATTTCGGTCCTCGTCCGGGGTCGAGAGATCGCGGCGTGCGTAGGGGCGCCGCCGGGTCGGAGATGGACGTCGCAGCCCGCGCGGCCGAGGTCCGGCGGCTTTCCGGGACTCCGGCCGCCGAGCTTCTTGACCGGGTGATCGGCAACGCCTCCCTGAGGGATTTTCTGGGGTCCATGGGGACAAGCCCGCCGGAAATGTCCATGTTGAACCTGGCCCTGATGTGGAACATCATGGCCGAGGAAGGCATCTGGTTCCCTTCCTGCGGCGTCCACGGGATGGCCGACCTTCTCCGGAGAAAGATCACGGACCTCGGCGGGGAGGTCAGGCTCTCGGAGCCCGTCCGGAGGATCATCGTCCGGAGAGGCCGGGCCGCGGGCGTCATGACGGCAGGAGGCCAGGCCCTCGAGTCCCGCTGGGTGGTCTCGAACGCGGACTACAAGACGACATTTCTCGATCTCCTGGACGCCGGGGACATCCCGGAGGTAGACCTGGGCCCCATCCGGGCCGCCCCTTACACGGGTTCCGAGTTCTGCGTCTACCTCGGGATCAGGCCCGAGGAAGCGGACCTCAGGGCCATCCACGCCGAGCACCTCTTTTTCCGGAAGGAGATTCGGGAGGGAACGGCCGGCGGCCCGGAGGATTTCAACAACCGGGAGATCGAGATCTGTTTCTGGTCGAGGAAAGCTTCCGACTTGGCCCCGGCGGGCCGGGCCTCCCTGGTCCTGAGGGTCGGCTTCCCGTACGAGCACTTCGCGGCCTGGCGGACCGGCGATAAGGAAAGGAAAGAAGGATACAAGGAATACAAAGCGCGGCTGGCCCGGAGCCTTATCCAAACCGTCGAGACCATCCTCCCGGGGCTCTCGAAGGCCATCGAGGTCCAGGAGATCGCGACGCCTCTCACGTATCGCGACTGGGGGAGCCGATACCTGGGCTCGATCGCCGGCTGGACCTGGGGTCCCGGGGATTCGGGTCCGCTTTCAAGAAAAATCCTCGTCCGGACGCCCGTGCCCGGCCTCTTCGCGGCCGGCGTTTACGCGGCCGCGGAGCTTTTCCTCGGCGGGGTCCCGACAGCTCTCTACACCGGGAGCCTGGCCGCCGACATGGTCCTCGCGGGCTGAGTCCGCTCGCCGGATTTATTTCACGGCGTTCTGGACGGGCGCGATGTCGTCGATGATCCACATCCCCCGGCCGTTGGTCGCGATAACCAGGCAGTTGTCCCGCGGGTGGATGGCGATGTCCCAGACGTAGGTCGTCGGCAGGCCGCTGCCAAGGACGCTCCAGGTCTTCCCGCCGTCGATCGTCACATACATCCCCGTGTCCGTGCCGGCATAGAGGACTTCCTTCTTCCTGGGGTCTTCGCGGACGACGTTGACCGGGCCGCCGGGGATGTTCCCGGCGATGCTGACCCACGTCTTGCCGTAGTCCCCGGACTTGTAGAGATAAGGATTGAAGTCGTCGTCGTGGCGCCCGACGAGGGTAACGTAGACGGTCGCGGGATCGTGCTTGGAGGCCACGACCTTCCAGACGTGCTTGTTGAAGGGGAGCCCGGGCGTGATCTCGGTCCAGGGCTCGCCTCCGGTCTTCGTCACCCAGACCCGGCCGTCGTCCGTTCCGGCGTAGAGGACGCCGAACTTGAAGGGCGATTCGTCAACCGCCGTGATGGTAGCGAAGGGGATGCCGTAGGGCCACTTCCCCTGCTGCTCGGGGTTGTTGTAGGTCAAGTCGGGGCTGATGCGGTCCCAAGTCTCCCCCCGGTTCATGGACCGGAACAGGTACTGGAATCCGGTGTAAACGACCTGGGAGTTCTGGGGCGAGAGCGTCAACCCGGCCAGCCATTGGCCCCGGTAATCGGGTTCGCCTTTGGCGGCCTTGGGGAAGACCTCTTTGCTGTCCCAGGCGCCGTTCTTGACCTCCGACCGCATGAGCCGGCCGTAATACGAAGACGAGTACTCGGTCGCTGGGTCCGCGGGGTCGACGGCGATCAGGGTGCCTTCGCCGCCGGGTGCCGTCTCCCATTTCGGCTCCGGCCTCTCGAACCTCATCCGCCGGCCCTGCGGCGCCTGTCCCGGCTTGACGAGCGGGATCAGGCCCCGGTATGTGCCCTGGTCCTGGACGGAGCCGTAGGCCCAGAACGGCGATTGCGAGTCCAAGGTGACGTTGTAGAACTGGACGGCCGGAATGCCCTTGTGGAAGTCGCGCCAGGTCTTGCCGCCGTCGTAGGAGACGTTGGCCCCGCCGTCGTTGACGTTGATCAGGTAATTGGAGTCGGCCGGGTCGATCCACAGGCCGTGGTGATCACCGTGGAGCCCCTCATAGTATAGATTCTTGAACGTCTTGGCGCCGTCGATCGATTTGGCCAGCCCCAGCCCCATGATGTAAACCGTGTTCTCGTCGTTGGGGTCGACCCGGATCTGGCTGAAGACCCAACCGTAGGTGCCGCCGAAGCGCTCGAAGTAGGGTGTCGTCGGACTCGCCTTACGCCAGGTTTCCCCCTTGTCGTCCGAGCGGTAGATCTCGGCGCCGACGATGCCGCGCTGCCGCGGCCGGCCGTAGGAATCGAGCTCCCCGGCCTGGGCTTCCTTGCCCGGGGTGTGGTTGTCGACGAAGGCATAGATCACGCCGGGCTTGGTCCGGCAGAGGTCGATCCCGATCCGCCCCGTGAACTGGGTATCGGGGAGGCCGTTGTTGATGGGTTTCCAGGTCTTGCCGGCGTCGGTCGTCTTGAAAAGCCCGTCCTCGCCGCCCGGCACGGGGTCGCTCCAGCGCTGCCGGGTCCGGTTCCAGGTCGCCGCGTAGAGCGTGTCCGGGTCCCGAGGGTCCATGACGAGGTCGTTGGAGCCGACCCTCTCGTTGACGTAGAGGACCTTCTGCCAGGTCTTGCCGCCGTCGGTCGTCTTGAAGACGCCCCGTTCGGGGTTAGAGGTCCACTCATGGCCCGAGGCCGCGACGTAGACGATGTCCGGATTCGTCGGGTGGATGATGATCCGGCCGATCGTGTAGGTGGCTTCGAGGCCCATGTGGCTCCAGGTCTTGCCGCCGTCGATCGTCTTGAATACGCCGATCCCCGGCTCGGAGGCGCGGAAAATATTGGCCTCGCCGGTCCCCACCCAGACGATGTTCGGGTCGGATTCGGCCACGGCGATGTCGCCGATGGACTGGGTCGGCATGTCCTCGAAAAGCGGCTCCCAGGTGATGCCCGCGTTCGTCGTCTTCCAGACACCGCCCGTCGCGGCGGCGATGTAGAAGACGTTCCGGCCGCCCTTAGCCGGCACGGCGATGTCGGTGCAGCGCCCGCCGAGGTCCATCGGGCCGATGAAGCGCCACTTGAGGTCCTTGAAGGGCGACTGATCCTTCATGGCCTTGTGCTGGTCGAACCACTTCAGCCGCTGGGACGGGTCGGTGTTCTCGATCTTTTTCTGAGCCTTGGCCGGCGCCTTGGCCTGGACTGCCCAGCCGGCGAGGACGAAGGCCAGAAGGAAAATCCCGAAAATGAGAAGAGACCTGCGCATCAGGGCCATGATGATACCTCCGGGGATGGATTTGACGCGGAGAGAAGATCGTCGGGCGTCATGGTGCAAGATCACGATACGAAATTCCGGAGGGTCCTGTCAATTGCCCTGCCTCGCGCAAGGATTCGGCGGACGGACCATCGTCGGCGATGGATCGGGAGAGCTAAGCCAGGACTTTGAGCAGGTGGTAGTCGTCCGAGACGTCGCAGGCTTTCGGCAGGATGGAAGTCTCGAGCGGCAGGAGCTCGAGATTCCCGTTCTTGAGGTGGACGCAGACGTCGGACTTCCCGTCGACAAGGGCTTCGACGGCGGCGTGGCCGAGGCGGGCAGCTAATATCCGGTCCAGGGCCGTCGGGCGGCCGCCCCTCTGGATGTGACCGAGGACCGCGATCCTCGTCTCGAGTCCCGTGTCCCGGGTGATGGCCGCGGCCACGTCCGACGCGTGCGCCTTCCCCTCGGCGGTGACGATGATCCAGCTGACCTTGCCCCGGGCGTGGCCGTTCTTGATCTCGCGGCACATGGACTCGATGTCGACGTCCCGTTCCGGGAGCAGGACCTCCTCGCATCCGCCCGCCAGGGCCACCTGCATGGCGATGTAGCCGCAGCACCGTCCCATGACCTCGACAACGAAGATCCTCTCGAGGCTCGTGGCCGTATCGCGGATCTTGTCCAGGGCGTCCAGGGCGACGTTGACGGACGTGTCGGCGCCGATCGTGATATCGACGCCGCTGATGTCGTTATCGATGGTCGCCGGGACGCCGACGGTTCTGATTCCGCATGCGGAGGCCAGGACGTGGGCGCCGGTGAGGGTCCCGTTCCCGCCGATGACGATGAGGCCCTCGATCCCGCGGGCCTCAATGTTCCTGACTGCCCGGGCTTGGCCTTCGGCCGTAAAGAAACGCTCGGAACGGGCGGTCTTCAGGATGGTCCCGCCGAGGTTGATGATGCTCGAGACCGACCGCCGGTCGAGGGGGACGAAATCTCCGTCGATGAGGCCTTCGTAGCCGCGCAGGACGCCGAGGACCTCGATCCCCGCCGAGGTGGCGGTCCGGACGACGGCCCGGATGGCGGCGTTGACTCCCGCGCAGTCCCTCGTCAGGATGGCGATCCGTTCCATGGGACGATTATACCCTTGATATTCGGGTCCGTCCACCTTACAATGGAAGGCGATCCCCGAGCTCCGGGATTCATCTTCAAAGCAAGGGAGAGACAGGAATGGCCACCAAGAAATTCATGTTCGGCTGCCTGGGTGTCGTCGTCCTGGCGATCATCATTCTGGCGCTGTCGGTCAGCGGGACCTACAATCAGCTCGTCCGGCTCGATCAGAAAGTCCAGGCCCAGTGGGCCCAGGTCGAGAACGTCTACCAGAGGCGGGCGGACCTCGTCCCGAACTTGGTCGAGACCGTCAAGGGGGCCGCGGACTTCGAGAAGTCGACCTTTACGGCCGTCACCGAGGCCCGGGCCAAGGTCGGCCAGGTCCAGGTTTCGGCCGACAAGATCAATCCCGAGACCTTCGCCAAGTTCCAGCAGGCCCAGGACGGCCTGTCCTCGGCCCTGTCGCGCCTGCTCGTCGTGATGGAGAAGTACCCAGACCTCAAGGCCACGGAGAACTTCAAGACTCTCCAGGCCCAGCTCGAGGGGACGGAAAACCGGATCGCGACGGAGCGGATGCGCTTCAACGAGGCGGCCCAGGCCTTCAACACCAAGCGGATGAGCTTCCCGACCGTCCTCATCGCCGGGTTCTTCGGCGCGCGGTTCAACGAAAAGCCCTACTTCAAGGCCCAGCCCGGCTCGGAAACGGCGCCCAAGGTCAAGTTCTAGGTGCAGCGACCCTGATGCCGGCCCGCCTCCGATCGGCTGTCGTCCTCTCCGTCCTGTTCCTCTGCGCGGGGCTCTTCCTCGCGGCCCAGGACATCAAGATCCCGCCCGCGCCGGACCGCTGGGCCACGGACGAGGCGGGTTTCCTGTCCCGGGAAACGGTCGCGTCGCTCGATGCCCGTCTTGAGGCCTACGAGAAGGAGACCGGGCACCAGGTCCTCGTCTATGTCGGCCGGACCACGGGCGGCGTCACCATCGAGGAGTGGGCCGTCAAGGCCTTCGAGGCCTGGAAGGTGGGCCGCAAGGGGCTCGACGACGGCCTGGTCCTCTTCATCATGGCCGAGGACCGCAAGGCCAGGATCGAGGTCGGCTACGGTCTCGAGGAGCGCGTCCCCGACGCCAGTGCCTTCCGGATCATCAACGAGGTCCTCGTCCCCGGTTTCAGGAGCGGCCAGCAGGACGCCGCCGTTTCCGAGGCCGTGGCGAGCCTTCTTTCGCTCGCCTCCGGCCGGGAAGAGGCAAGCCCGCCTCAAGAAGGCCCGTCCCGGGGAGCGCGGGCTAGGTCCACCCTGAGCTCGATCTTCACGGTCGTGGCCGTCATTTTTTTCCTCATCCTCTTGATCACCCATCCGTCCCTGGCCCTATGGCTTCTCTTTAGTATTTTTTCCGGGGGCCGCGGAGGTGGCGGCGGAGGCTGGGGAGGAGGCGGTGGCGGTTTTAGCGGCGGCGGCGGGCGCTCGGGCGGCGGCGGCGCGTCCGGGTCGTGGTAAGGGAGGTAATGCATGACGGTCCGCAGCAGGCGCAGGCTGATGAAAACGATCGATGCCGAGCGGGTCAAAAAAGCGATCGTCGACGCCGAGCACGAGACCTCGGGCGAGATCCGCGTTTCGGTCGCCCCGTTTTTCTGGGGGCCGGTCCGGCGCGTGGCCCAGAGAGCTTTCGTCCGGCTGAAGATGGACCGAACGAAGGACAGGAACGGCATCCTGTTCTTCATCGTCCCGTCGCGGCGGCGCTTCGTCGTCCTCGGGGACGAGGGGATCCACGCCTGCGTTGGCCAGGAATTCTGGGATTCGCTGGCCTCCCTCCTCGCCGGGCATTTCCGCAAGGGCGAGTTCACCGAGGGCCTCGTCCGGGCGATCGGGGAGGGGGGGGCGAAGCTCGCCGCCCATTTCCCCTATGACCCGGCCGGCGACGTCAACGAGCTCCCGGACGACATAGATTTCGGAAAATAGGCACCATTCATCAGCCCTCGCTCGGGCCTCCGCTTCTGTTGCAGCCACGAGGTTTTTGACTGGATTGTGGGCTTGTGCTAATAATGGCCTCATTATGGCTTGAGCGAAGGGAGTGAAAATGAGAAAAATGATGTCCATCCTTTGTGCGGTGTTTGTCCTGCTGGCCCTCGCCGCCTGCCAGAAAACCGCGGCCAAATTATCCTACCCGGCCACGAAAAAGGTCGACCAAGTGGACGACTATTTCGGGACCAAGGTCGCCGACCCCTACCGCTGGCTCGAGGACGACAACGCCGCAGACGTGAAGGCCTGGGTCCAGGCCGAGAACGCCGTGACGTTCGGCTACCTCGGCCAGATCCCGTTCCGGGAGAAGATCAAGCAGAGGCTGACGGAGATCTACAACTACCCCCGATACTCGTCGCCCTTCCGGGCCGGGGAATGTTATTTTTTCTATAAGAACGACGGCCTCCAGAACCAGTCCGTCTGCTACATCCAGAAGGGGCTGGACGGGGCGCCGGAAGTCTTTTTCGACCCCAACGCCCTCTCCCCGGACGGGACCGTGCGCCTCGGCATCGTGAGCCTCTCCCGGGACGACCGCTACGTCGCCCTGTCCCGCGGCGAGGCCGGCTCCGACTGGTCCGAGATCCGCATCATGGAGATCGCGACCAGGAAGGAGCTGCCCGACCGCGTCCAGTGGGTGAAGTTCTCCGGCGCGGCCTGGCAGGGGAACGGCTTCTATTATAGCCGCTACGACAAGCCCGCCCCGGGCCAGGAGCTCAAGGCCAAGAACGAGTTCCAGAAAGTCTTCTTCCACAGGCTCGGCGACCCCCAGGAGAAGGACGTCCTGGTCTATGAGGACAAGGAACATCCGCTGCGCTACGTCGGCGCCGAGACGACCGAGGACGAGAAGCTCCTGTTCCTGACCGTCTCCGAGGGGACGAGCGGCAACGAGCTATACGTCAAGGACCTGACCCGGAAGGCCGCGAAGCTCCAACCCCTCATCCAGGGGTTCGAATACGACAGCGCGCCCATCGACGCCGTGGGAGACAAGGTCTTGGTCTACACGAACGTTGACGCCGCGAATTTCCGGGTCGTGCTCATCGATCCCAAAAAACCGGCCAAGGAGAGCTGGCAGACCGTCATCCCCGAGATGCCCGAAGTCCTGAGCGGGGCCAACGCGTCCGGCGGCTACCTCTTCTGCCACTATCTCAAGGACGCTAATACCAAGATCTACCAGCACGGCCTTGACGGAACACTCGTCCGGGAGATCGGGCTGCCCGCCCTGGGCACGGCCAGCGGCTTCGGCGGGAAGCGGGACGAGAAGATCCTGTTCTACACCTTCACCTCTTTCACCTACCCGCCGACGATCTACAAGTACGACCCGGCTGGCGGCCGGTCCGAGATCTTTCGCCAGAGCGAGGTCAAGTTCAACCCCGCCGACTACGAGACCAAGCAGGTCTTTTACGCCAGCAAGGACGGGACAAGAGTGCCGATGTTCATCGTCCACAAAAAGGGCCTCAAGCTCGACGGCCGGAACCCGGCCTACCTCACAGCCTACGGCGGGTTCAATATCAGCGAACAGCCCTCCTTCAGTCCCAGCTATCTCGTCCTCCTCGAGAACGGGGGAGTCTTCGCCCTGGCCAACCTCCGTGGCGGCGGCGAGTACGGCGAGGCCTGGCACAAGGCCGGGATGCTCCTCAACAAGCAGAATGTCTTCGACGATTTCATCGCCGCGGCCGAATACCTCATCAAGGAAAAGTACACGTCGAAAGACACCCTGGCCGTGGCGGGCGGCTCGAACGGCGGGCTGCTCATCGGGGCGGTCATGACCCAGCGGCCGGACCTCTTCCGGGTCTGTCTCCCGGCGGTCGGGGTCATGGACATGCTCCGCTACCACAAGTTCACGGTCGGCTGGGGCTGGGCCGTCGAATACGGATCGAGCGACAACGAGAAGAATTTCAGGAACCTCTACGCCTATTCACCCCTGCACAACCTCAAGGCCGGGGTCTGCTATCCGGCCACGCTGGTCACGACGGCCGACCACGACGACCGCGTGGTGCCGGCCCATTCGTTCAAGTTCGCGGCCACCCTCCAGGAAAAGCAGGCCTGCGCAAACCCCGTCCTCATCCGGATCGAGACGCGCTCCGGCCACGGCTCGAGCAACCTGAGCAAGGCCATCGACGCCCTGACGGACACCTGGGCGTTCATGTTCGCCAATGTGGGAGTCACGCCGAAGGACAAGTGAGGAGTCGCCCTGTCGGGGCGTCGGTTTGGAGGGGAGCGGGGACGGGCTCCGGTGGGGGTGCCGGTGCGGCTAGTGCCTGCCCGGCGTGTTTTTCCGGGCCGCGTCGAGCTGGGTTTTCAGCTTGGCGTCGTCGTCCTGGGCCTTGGCGAGCTTCTGGCTCGTATCGTCGACCTGCTGCATGATAACGTCCCGGGGGGTCATCGAGTTCAGGTCGTTGGATTCCTGCAGGAGCATATTCATCTTGTTCGTCAGGAGGTCGACAAGCTCGTCGGCGGCCTTGAGCTGGAGTTCGAGGTCCTTCTCAGTCGCCGGCGGCCCCGGGACGGCTCCCGGTCCGTAGAGGGCCGGTCCGTCACGGAGGACGGTCGGCACCATCACAACGGGCTCGGAGGAGCCGCCGGCCCCGGGGGGGATGACTCCGGTCGCGTCCGGGCCCTCGACCGACGGGGTGTTCTGGTCCGTCGAGAGGTCCGCCGAAGCCGTGGAGATCGCCGGGGTTTTCCGGACGGCGGCCAGGTCGGCATTGGTGACGACCTTGGCCCTGTTCACTCCGAGGCCCCCGCGGCGCGCCTTTTCCTGCTGGGAGAGCTCGGCGACGCTCTGCCCGTAAAGGGAGCCGGCTAGGATCAGGAAGGCAGCGACCGCCAGGGCTTTCTTCATAAGGATACCACCTTCTTTATTGTTCCATTTCCGGGGACATCGGTCAAGCCCCGCTCTCGGACCGGCGGCCCGGGAGTCCCGCCTCGGGACCCCGGACCGGCCGCGCTCGGACATTCGTCCGGCGTCAGCGGATGACTTGATAGACCTCGCGCCAGGACTTGATCTTCAGCAGCGCCGCGACGGGGTTGGCCAGCATTTCCATCGTGGAATTGTATTCCTGGAGGAAGACCTCTCTCTTGCTGATGCTCTCCGGCGCCGGTGTCCGCTCGACCTCACCGAGGGTCACCGCCCGCCGGGCCTTGCTCACCATCTGGAGGTAATCGGGGTTGAGGCCAGACGCCCGGAGGGCCGAACCGCCGATCGGAACGCCTCCTGTGTAGCGGAGCTGCCGGGCGTAGAGCCGTCCGGCGGCGCCCAGGTTGAGGCAGGGGTTGACGTTTTCGATGCTGCCCGGCAGGGTCGTGAAATAGGCGATGAAATCGGCGACGACCGGGTCGGCCCAGACCTTGTACCCCGCGCCGAGCTCTCCTTCCTTCTTGTCGGCGGTGAGGTTGAGGGATGTCGGGTCACCCATGTACCAGTCGACGCTGGCCCCGCTCGTGCCCCCCAGGTCCGTCAGGGCGATGAAGGAGTAGTTGGCCGCGGCGGGGGCGTTGTCATCGCCTCCCGTCCCGAAGTAAATCTTCGGAGTTTTTGCCTGTGAGAACGGGTCGATCCAGACGGCGGGCTTGGTGATGATCGGGTAGTTGTTGTAGTCCGTATAGAGGGTCGTGAAGGTCCACGAGCTGAGGACGGAGGGCTTCGCGTCCAGGCGGTAGAGCCGGCCGTCCAGGTCGCCGACATAGACGGAGTTGACATAGCCGTCCGCGTCGGTATCGACGAGGGTCGGCGAGCTGACGATGGCCGCCTTGATGTTGGCGTAGGCGGTCCGCGGCGCGACGAAGAGGCTGGTGTCGACCTCGGTGACCTCCGTGTTCCAGATGACTTCTCCGGTGTCGATCCGGACAGTGTAGAAGTAACGCCCGGCGACTCCCTGGCCGATGTTGTCGTAACCGGACCCCATGAAGGCCACCCAGCGGTCCGTCCCGGCGTCACTGACCTTACCGATAACGGGGGTCGACCAGGTTTCACCCATCGTCTCCTGCCCCGAGGCGTTGAAATGGGTGATCTCCCAGAGCGGCAGGGGGTTGTTGGGGTCCGTGACGTCCAGGGCGAAATAATAGTTGACGCCGCCGGCCATGGTGCTGCCCTTGCCCGGCCCCTGGCCGCAGACGAGGACCGTCTTCCAGACGCCGGCGATCTGGACGTCGGCGACGACGGGCGATCCGTCCACGAAGATATCATGGGCGTAATACCGGTTGGCGTTCACGAGGTCCACGGCCCACTGCTTCTGCAGCTTGGGGAGGAGGTTGTAGGGGATGAAGGCCCAGAGCTCGGCCCCGGTAGCCGCGTCGAAACAGTGCAACATGCCGTCGTTGGCCCCGACATAGATGACCTTTGTCCGGTTGGTATTGTCGGTCTTGAACTGGGAGTATCCCGAGCCCATGAGAGACTCGGTCTGGTTGGGGGGGCCGATGACGACCGGCGTCGAATGGTTGATGTCGCCGAGCTTCCAGTCCCGTCCGGCGCCCCGGGTGAAATTGATGAGGCCTTGGGTGTCGTTGTTGGGGTCCTGGAGAAAGGGGGCCAGAAGGGCCTCGTTCGCAGCCGTGAAATCCGTCTTTTGCAGGGGCTGGCTCAGGACTTTGCCGGGACGGATGGCCGTGCAGATTTTCCGGTCGTCCGCGCTGCGGGCGGCGAGGATCTGGCCGGCGTCCCAGAAGATGGCTGTCCCTGCCGAGATCGTCCGTCCGGTCGAGGAACCCAGGTCCGAGGTGGTCAGGGTGGTCAGCGTCGAATAGCCTCCGGTGCCGACGGCGACGCTCGTCACGTCATACGCCCGGAGCTGGCCTTCCCAGCCGGGGTAGATGAACGAGGAGCCGATGGTCAGCTTCTTGGTCTCGCCGCTGCTGGTGACGATGGTCGCCGCCGCCGACGACCGCGAATATTCCCGGCGGTTGACGTACTTGTATTCGAGGGCGAGGGAGAAAACCCGCGGCGTGCTGAACGAGGCTCCGCTATAATCCTGCATGAAGTCCTCGGTCGCGGTCAGGACGATCCGCCACCGGAGGTCGGTGCCGAAATTCTTGAAGTCGTACCAGCCGCTGTCCGCCGTCGAGTTCGTGACCGTGGTGATCGCGCTCCCGGTCCAGCTTTTATAGAGCTCCCAGTCGACCCCGCCGTTAGGGGAGAAGTACAGGTCGATCGTCAGGCCCGCGTTGCTCTTGCCCCGCCAGCTCTGGACGAGACTGGTGATGCGGACACTGGTGATGGCGTACTGGTGCGGGTCCAGGGCACCGGCCGTGACGTTCGTGGACTGGGCGTGGCCGTGCAGGCCGAACACGTCGGCCAGCATGTTGACCACGAGATAGTAGTCGCCCGAATGGTTGGCGTCGCAGAGGATGATGTCGATATCGCCGTCGTTGTCGTAGTCGAGCGGCTCCACGATATCATCGTCGTAATAGGGGGGGAGGATGTGCTCGCAGTTGTTCAGGCACTGGAAGGTCCACTGGACGACGCCTGCGTTGACCCCGGCGTTCCTGAGGATCCACATGTGGGCCTCGTTGCCGGCGCACCAGCGGTCTCCCGCTCCGAAGATGTCCGGCAGCCCGTCGCCGGTGAAGTCCACGGCGGTCACGCCGCACGGCCCGGTGCAGGACGCCGTGGGGATGGTGATCGTGCTGCGGGTGAAATGCCCGGTGCCGTCGTTCTTGTAGTAGACAAGGTAGCCGTAATTGTTGACCGAGCCGCAGACGATGTCGATGTTGCCGTCCCTGTCGAAGTCGGCGGCGGCGATGCACGAGGTCCCCCTGGCATCATAATTGTTGTTGTCCGTCCCCTTGACCGTGCCCGTCGCGGCGAAGCCCGTGTTCTGGTTATAGGACAATTCCGCGATGCTGAACTTGTTGAGCGTGAAATTCGCCTTGCCCGGGTTGCGGACGAGGAAGATCTTGCTCTCGCTGGCGACGAGGATGTCGATGTCACCGTCCTTGTCGATGTCCACGGCGCAGAGGTGGTTGGCCGTCCAGTTGGCGTAGATCTTGGCCGTCTGGAAGGCCGAGGTGAAGTCGAGGTTGGAGGAGTTCGTGCGGACGTTGAACTTCGGTTTGGTTTTCGTCCCGACGTTGATGTACATGATGGCGGCGAAGTTCGTGTAGCCGAACTGGTCGGCGCCGTTCCGCATGTAGAAGAAGTCGAGCAGTCCGTCGCCGTTGAAGTCCCCGACGCAGATCGAGTTCGGTCCGACGTAGGTCGTGTAGGGGTCGTTGACGACGGTCAGGTCCTCGATCCATTGGGCTACCCCGGCCGTCTTGTAGTTGTTCCTCAGGTAGACGATGCGGGAGGTATCCTGGTAGCTGCTGGAGCCGGTAAGCTCGAGGCCGACGAGGTCCGGGTAGCCGTCTCCGTCGAAGTCCCCGGAGGCTGTACAGTAGATGTGGGCGCCGAGGCCGCCCGGCTTGGTCACGGCGAAGTTCGCCCCGAGCCGCGGGAGCTCGATAGGGCTTCCATGGCCGATGTCCGGCGTCCAGCCGAAGACGGCGGTATTGTTCGAGTCCTTGAAGGTGACGGTGCTGAAATTCTCCGAGAAGCTCCCGGTTTGCAGCGTGCACGTCTCCTGGGCGATCGTTCTCAGGGCCAGGGCCCCGGCCGCGATGGCCAGCAGGCAGAAGATCGTCTTTTTCGTTTTTTTACTCATGGTCTTCTCCGTCTTACGGATTTCCCCCGGTCGCCTCGAGCCCCAGCAGGACCTCGAGCCGTGATGTCGAAAGGACCCGGTTTCCGGACCTGATGACGCCGATGCAGACCAGCAGGACGTCGGTCGGATCCGCCATTCCGCCGCCGGCCTCGTCGTCGATCAGAAACACGGTGTAGGTCCGGGTCAGGTCGTTCTGGCCGCTGGCCGTTTTGAGGAACGGCGCGTCTTTGTAGAGGACGCCCGTGGTGCCTTCCGAAAGCGTCTGGGTCAGGGCCACGTCGGACTGCCGCCGGAAGTAGGCGGCATCGAGCGGAAGGTCGATCCCCGTCGGCGTCCGGAGGCAGTTGTCCTGGAGGTTGGCCCACGTGCCGTCGAGGAGGGCACGTTCGATGGCCAGGCGCGCAGCATCAAAACCTGCTTCAGCCGTATTGAAGGCCTCCTCCTGGTCACGGACGCTCCCCGAAACCTTGGGCGCGACGCCGGTGATGGTCAGGATCGCGACGCCCACGGCCAGCATGAAGGCCATGACGAGAATGACGACGATGAGCGAAGATCCCCGCTCCGGGTGTTGGCTTGTTTCTCTCATCGTTCTCCTTGATTGTAAAGACCCAGCGACAGGTTCCGGATGTTGGACGTGGATTCCAGCAGGAAGCGCCGGTGCAGGTCGTCCGTCTTGGCCCCCTGAGAATTCGCCATGTCCGGCCGCCGGTAGTGATGGATCGCGGCGTCGGGCTTCCCCGAAACGCTGACGAAGCGGTTGGCGGTCCGGCCCAGGAGCTGGACCCTGACCTGGCGGATCCGGAAGATATCATCCAGGGTCCAGCCGGCGTTCCAGTCCTGGAAGCCGTCCAGGATCCCGTCATCGTTGATGTCGCCGTTATACTGGACCTGGAAGTTCTCGATGTTCTGGGCGATCGGGTTGTGGACCCCGTTGACCGTCACGTAAAAGACGCCGGGCAGGCCGAGGTAGCCGTCGAGGCCCGCCGTCAGCCCCGGCTGGCTTCCCCTCACGTCCAGCCAGTAGACCTTGACGTCGACGAGCATGACCGTTCCCCCGTCGTAGTCGCTAGCGGGAGAGCATGTTCCTTTCAGGCTTTCCAGCGGGCCGCCGGGATGCGCGCCCAGGAAGACGTTGTCCAATGTCCCGCCCAAGAAATAAAAGGCCTCGTTTGCCCCCGTTGTGGAGCGGGAGATGTGGCTGATTGTCCGGACTTCTCCGGTCCTGCAGGCGCCAGCATCGTTGGGAAGGATGAGGGCCGTCTTGTTGACATAGAAGCTGTCGGCGTAAGGGTACTGCTCGAAACTGTAGTCGTTGACCGTCAGGCTCGTCGCCGACGCCGCTCCCAGGTAGCTCTGGATCTGGGCGTTGAGAGGCCAGTCCATGTTGCCCATCACGATCAGGCGGTCGGGCTGGACTTCGGAGCCCTGGTCTTCGTTGTCGACGCCTTCAAAGGCGAACATCCGGAACCCCTCGGGGAGGCCGACGCCGGCCATCCGGATGTCCCTCATCGTCAGGAACATCGCCGACCGGACGTCGTTCTGGATCTCCGCGTATTGCTGCTGATCGGCCGCGATCTGGTTGCTCCGGCTGTAGATGGCCAGGGCGGCGATAATGACAACGAGCATGATCGTGCTGCCGATGAGGAGCTCGATCAGAGTGAACCCCCGGGGGCGTGCGTGACTCGTATGCTTTTTCATGGGTGTGTTCATGGGGTCACCTGCTGATCACCGTTTCCAGCCGGGCCCGGACCCGGTGGCCTTCCGGGTCGGCGACAAGATCGGTCGGGCTGGCCAAGAACTGGGATGGCGGGAAGACGAGGACCCGGACATCGAAGGCCGGGTTATTGTCCGTGATGACGGTGATGCGGCGGTAATCCGGAGTCCCATCGACGTTGACGTCGATCGTTTCGTCAGAGACCGAAGTCCCAGTTCCTGAAGCCAATGCCGTAAGCTCGTTGAGCGTCAGCGTCCGGAGGTAATCGATCTCCTGCTGGGCCAGGAAAACGGAGTTGGCGATCTCGCTGGCCCGGGTGTTGTTCATGATGCCCATCATGTACAGCTGCACCAGGCCGAGGACGGCGACGGCGACGAGGAAGACGCCGATCAGGACCTCGATCAGGGAAAAGCCTTGCGGCCGGGCCGATTCTTTCTTCTTTGGCTGAACCATCGCGTTCCCTCTTTTCATGCCGGCGTCACCCGCTGGCGGCTCTCGCGTAGCTGACCGTCCCGCCCCCGAAGACCGTCAGGACCCTCAGGTCGGGCTGCCGCTTGCCTTTGAGTTTGAGGCTTTGCAGGGTCAGGGAGTTGTGCGTGCTGTCGTACCCCTCGACGACCCCGACGGGCGAAAACTCGACCGCCTGGCTCGCCGGGAGGTTGATCGTCACCGTGAAACTCGTGGAGATCGTTTTCTCCAGGAAGCCGGGGACGGCGGTCCACGTGCCGGCCGTATCCAAGCTTTCGAGGAAGATCCGCCAGAGGCCATGGTCTTGGCCGAAGCGGACGCGGTAATCGATCTTATCGGTCACGGCCCGGTACCTAGCCTGCTGCAGGGTGGTCTGGATGTCACGGGCGCTGTTGTCCAGGTTCCGGGTCTCCAGGGAGTTCATGATGCTCGGAAACGTGACGATCATCATGGTGCCCATGATCGCGACGACGACGAGGACTTCGATCAGCGTGAATCCGTTCTTTCTCATGCGGTTCTCCATAGCGTCCCTCCCCAAACCTGCCGAAAGTCCACACACTTCTTTCGCATTCTATGAATTTCGGAGGCCTGATGCAACCGGTTTTTCCCCGGCTCCAGGGGGGATTCCGCTATCTTGCGGCCATCCGGACTTCCTTGCTTCATGAATGGAGGACCTTCGGCCTCGCGATCCAAGCGCTGTCCCTTTTCCTGTGGAGGAATTTGGCGCGTTCATCATGACAGGGGTCGTTTTCGGGCGGAATCACCTCGAGGGGTGATTCCGTCGAGCAATTATTGCGTCGGCTCCTTACCCCTAAAGGCTAACCACAGGCAGGGGCAGGCGGAGCGAAGAAAACGGCTCGGGAAGAGCTGTTGTATTTCCGGCCCGGCTGCAATAGAATCTAGGGCCTTGAGATCGAGGAATGAAGGAAGGTCCAGAATGAGCATCAACAGACGGAATTTCCTGAAAATGACGGCCGGCGCGGCCGGGGCCTACGGAGTCGCGGGCGCGGCGATAAGAAACGCGGCGGCCGGGCAGGCGACGCCCGGGGCCGTCAAGAAGGACACGCCCATCGGCCGGCTCAAGCCCATGACCGCCGGGATCGTCCCGATCTCGGACGGCGAGCGGCTGGCCCGGATGGAACGGGCCCGCAAGCTCATGGCGGATAACAAGATCGATGCCATCGTCGTCGAGGGCGGGACGGGCCTCGTCTATTTTGCCGACGTGAGCTGGTGGCTGAGCGAGCGCGTCCTCGCCTGGATCTTGCCGGCGAAGGGCGAGATGGCCTGGGTCTGCCCGAAGTTCGAAGAGGACCGGGCCCGGGAGCTCATCCGCTTCGGCACGGACATCCGGACCTGGGAAGAGGACGAGAGCCCCTACAAGGCCATCGCCGGGGTTTTCCGGGACCGGGGGATCCGCACGGGCCGGGTGGGGATCGAGGAGCGCGTCCGCTTTTTCGTCTATGACGGCCTGCGGAAGGAAGCGTCCGGCCTCGATTTCGTGAGCGCCGACCCGGTGACCGTCGGCTGCCGCTCCATCAAGACCCCGATCGAGATCGCCCTCATGCAGCGGGCCTGCGACATCACGGTCGAGGCTTACAAGGCGGCCATCGCCATGCTGAGGGAAGGGATGACCAAGGGGGATTTCGGGGCCGACGCCGCGGCCGCGTTCCGGGCCCTCGGAGTTTCCGGCGGGATCGGGGCGAGCTTCGGCGAACAGTCGTCCCTCCCGCACGGGAGCATCAAGCCCAGGACCCTCCGGGAAGGCGACGTCGTCCTGATGGACGGCGGCTGCAGCGTCGGCGGCTACCAGTCGGACGTCAGCCGGACGGTCGTCTTCGGAAAGCCGTCGCCAAAGCAGCGTCATGTGTGGGACGTCGAGCAAAGAACCCAGCTGGCGGCCTTCAAGGCCGCGAAGCCGGGCGTCCCTCACGAGGACGTGGACGCTGCCGCCCGGAAGGTCCTGACGGAAGCCGGCTACGGTCCGGGCTACAAGCTGCCGGGCTTGCCCCACCGGACGGGCCACGGGCTGGGCATGGACGGCCACGAGTGGACCTACCTCGTCAAGGGGAACGAGGCGCCCATCCGGCCCGGGATGTGCTTCACGGATGAGCCGATGATCGTCATCCCCGGCGAGTTCGGGGTCCGGCTCGAGGACGACCTGCATATTACCGAGGACGGGGCCAAGTGGTTCACTGAGCCCAGCCCGTCCATCGAGAAGCCGTTCGTCTGAGATAACCGCCGGACACCGACGAGGCTGGCCCCCGGGGCCGGTTTGACCGTCTTTTTCCCCTGTGTTATAAGAATAAGGATTTCCAGGGCCTGAAGAGAGAGAAACCATGGTCCGCGTCCGATTCGCCCCCAGCCCGACGGGTTTCCTCCATATCGGGAGCGCCCGGACAGCCATCTTCAACTGGCTCTACGCCCGCCACACCAGCGGGAACTTCCTGCTCCGGGTCGAGGACACGGACCAGAAGAGGTCCGAACTGCGGTTCCTCGAGGAGATCCTCGAGGACCTTCGCTGGCTCGGCCTCGACTGGGACGAGGAGCTCCTCTTCCAGAGCCGGCGGTTCGCGGTCTACCGGGAAAAGGCCGAGGAGCTGGTGGCCGCCGGAAAGGCCTACAGGGAGGGCGATGCCGTCCTCTATCGGGTCGAGCCGGGCCGGACGATCGCCTACGACGACATGATCCACGGCCGGATCACGGTCGGGACCGAGACGATCAAGGACCAGGTCCTGATCAAGTCCGACGGCTCCCCGGCCTACAATTTCGCCTGCGTCGTGGACGACAGCCACATGGGGATCACCCACATCCTCAGGGGCGACGACCACATCAGCAACACGCCGAAGCAGATCCTTTTTTATCAGGCCTTCGGGCTCGAGCCGCCGAAGCTCGGCCACATGCCGCTCATCATGGGGGCCGACGGGGCCAAGCTCTCGAAGCGCCACGGCGGGGTGTCCGTCGAGGAATACAAGCGGGAGGGCTTTCTGCCCGAGGCCCTGGTCAATTACCTCGCCCTCCTCGGCTGGATGCCCCGGGACGGTCGCGAGGTCATTCCCCTCGGCGAGGCCGTCAAGCTCTTCGAGATCGGGGAGATGAACGACGTCCAGGCCAAGTTCGACCTCCAGAAGCTCCGCTGGCTGAACAGCGAATACATCATGAATAAGCCCGACAGGGAACTCCTGCCCCTCGTCAAGAGTCAGCTCGCCGCGTCCGGGATCGATACGTCGGGGATCGCGGACGATTATCTCGCCAAGGTCCTCGGCCTCTACAAGGTCCGGCTCAAGACGCTGAGCGATTTCCCGGCCATGACGGACTGCTTCTTCCGCGACGATTACAGCGTTGAAGAGGAAGGGAAAGTCCATCTGGAAAAGCCGGAGAGCCGCGAGCTGCTGGACGTCCTGGCCGGGCGCCTGGCCGGGCTCGAAGCCTTCACCCACGCCGGGATCGAGAAAGTCTTCCGGGATTTCATCGAGGAGCGGAAGATCAAAGCCGGCCAGGTTATCCACCCCGCCCGGATGGCTGTCAGCGGGAAGACCAAAGGCGCCGGGCTTTTCGAGATGATGGAGGTCCTCGGCCGGGACCGCGTGCTGGAGCGTTTGAGGAGAGCCGCCCATGGATGAGACCCCCAAGCCCAAGACGAACTTCGTCCGGGAGATCATCGACGAACATTTGCGCAACGGCCGGTTCACGAACGTCCACACCCGCTTCCCCCCCGAGCCGAACGGCTACCTCCATGTCGGCCACGCCAAGTCCATCTGCCTGAACTTCGGCCTGGCCAGGGATTACCACGGGCTCTGCAACCTCCGGATGGACGACACCAACCCCGAGACCGAGGATATCGAATACGTCAATTCGATCAAGGAGGACATCCGCTGGCTCGGCTTTGACTGGGAGGACAGGGAGTTCTACGCGTCCGATTACTACGAGCAGCTTTACCAGTGGGCGGTCGTGCTCGTCAAAAAAGGCGTGGCCTACGTCTGCGATCTGAGCGTGGACGAGGTCCGCGAATACCGCGGTACGGTCAACAAGCCCGGCAAGGCAAGCCCGACCCGCAACCGCTCGGTCGAGGAAAACCTCGACCTTTTCGCCCGGATGAGAGCGGGGGAGTTCTCCGACGGATCGAAGACGCTGCGGGCGAAGATCGACATGGTCCACCCGAACATGCTCATGCGGGACCCGCTCATGTACCGGATCCGCCGCGAGCACCATTACCGGACGGGCGACGCCTGGTGCATCTACCCGACCTACGACTGGGCCCACGGCCAGAGCGATTCGATCGAGGGCGTGACCCACTCGATCTGCACCCTCGAGTTCGAGGTGCACCGGCCGCTTTATGACTGGTATCTCGACCAGCTGGGCGTCCATCATCCTCAGCAGATCGAGTTCGCCCGGCTCAACCTGAGCCATACGGTCCTCAGCAAGCGGCGGCTCCTCGAACTCGTCGAGGCCGGCCTCGTCAGCGGCTGGGACGACCCCCGGATGCCGACCATCTCGGGCTTCCGGCGGCGTGGCTACACGCCCGAAAGTATCCGCAACTTCGCCGATATCATCGGCGTCGCCAAGGACAACAGCATCGTCGACATGCCCTTGCTGGAGATGTGCGTCAGAGAACACCTCAACAGGACCGCGCCGCGGATGATGGCGGTCCTGAGGCCGCTCAAGGTCGTCATCACGAATTTCCCCGAAGGGAAGACCGAGGAGTTCGATGCCGTCAACAACCCCGAGAACCCTGCGGCCGGGACGCGGAAGGTCCCGTTCGGCCGCGAGCTCTGGATCGAGCGCGAAGACTTCATGGAAGACCCGCCGGCGAAGTTCTACCGGCTGGCTCTGGGGCGGGAGGTCAGACTGCGCTACGCTTACTTCATCAAGTGCGAGGGCGTCGTCAAGGACGTGGACGGGAACGTCGTCGAGTTGCGCTGCACGTACGATCCCGCGACCAGGGGAGGGGATTCGCCGGACGGCCGGAAGGTCAAGGCCACCCTGCACTGGGTTTCCGCGGCTCACGCCATGGACGCCGAGGTCCGACTTTACGAAACGCTGTTCACGGTGAGGGACCCGGCGAGTGTCCCGGAAGGCACGGACTGGAAGACGACCCTCAATCCGAACTCGCTCGAGGTCCTGAAGGCGGCCAAACTCGAGCCCGGCCTGAAGGATGCTGCGCCCGAGAGCCGCTGGCAATTCGAGCGGATGGGCTATTTCGTCGCCGACAAGCGCGACTCCAGGCCCGGACGGCCCATTTTCAACCGGACGGTGACTCTGCGCGACGAGTGGGCCAGGATCGTCAGCGCCGGCCGGGAGAATAAATAGGGCCCGGTTTTTTTCATCCTGGCGGACCCTTACTTTTTCAAATATTTCTCGAACCAGCCGACGACCCTGTTGAGGACGTCGAGCCGGTGCTTCTCTTCGCGGGGGCCGTGCCCTTCCCGGGGGTAAACCACAAGCTCTGTGTCCACGCCATATCGCCTGAGGCCGCGATGAAACTGGTAGCACTGTTCAACCGGGTCGGTCGTATCGTTCTCCCCGCAGAGAAGGAGCGTCGGGGTTCTGACCTTTTTGACAAATGTCACCGGCGACCGCGCCGTGAAGAGGGGCAGGCGCTCGTAAGGATTGCCCAGGGCCCACGTGTCCCCGATGTTGATGCCCGGCGCCTCGGAGCCGTACTCAAAGGCCAGGTCGGTCATGGGCGCGCCCGAAACCGAGGCTTTGAAAAGTGTCGTCTGCGTCACCGCCCAGGCCGCCATGTAACCGCCGTAGGACCAGCCGCCGATGCCGATGCGGTTGGGGTCGGCGATCCCCTTCTTGATCAGCCAGTCCGCGCCGGCCATGACGTCCTTGAAATCGCCGCCGCCCCAGTCGAAGCGGTTGATGACCATGAAATCATAGCCGTAGCCCGTCGAGCCGCGGACGTTCGGGGAGAGAACGACAAAGCCTCGCGCGGCCAGGAGCTGTCCCCAGGCGTCGAAACGGTCCGTCCAGGCGCCCGTCGGGCCGCCATGGACAAGGATGACGGCGGGCGGCTTAGCCGCGGACGGGGTACCTTCAGGCCTGATGAGGGCGGCCTCGATTTTCTTCTTGTCAAAACTCGGGTACCGGACGATTTCTGGTTTGAGCAGTTTGACGTCGTCCCATTCCTTGTTGAAATGGCTCACCTTCTCGGCGTGTCTGGCAGAAGAGGCAGCCCAGAGCTCGGGGGCCTGAGTCGCGGATTCGCCGACAAAAGCCAGTCCGGTTTTCCCCTTGGCGCATGAGCCGACCAGGAGAGGCGTCGTCCAATCGGATCTTTCGGCCTTCCCGTCGATCGTCACCGTGAAGAACGCGTTGCCGAATCCCGTGGACGCGGCCGCAAAGAACCTTTCCGCATCCTCCCAAACATAAGACCCGATGGGCCGGTCGATCGAATGGGAGGTGAGGTTTCGGGCCTCGCCGCCGACGAGCGGCTGGACGATAATATCGTGAGAATCGGGTCCGTCGCCCCGCGATCCGACATAAGCCAGCATCTTTCCGTCTGGCGAAACCTTGAGGTTCCGGAAGGGGCCGGCCGGAGTTGCGAAGAGCGTCATCTGGCCGTCGGCCGCACTCGCCCGATAGATCTTTTCTGAAAAAAGCTCCTCCTGCGGATTGTTGGTAGCGGCCACGATGAGGGATTCCCCATCAGGGGTCCAGACGTATTCCGATATCCGCCACGCTCCCTGGATGAGCGTTTTAATGGTTTTGGACTCGACGTCAATAACCTGGAGGAGCATGCGGGCCTCGGGCTGGCCGATGATCCGGGCGTCATCCTTGTCCTTTTCCTTTTTCTCTTCCTCATCGGTCTTCGGTGCCGTTGTCTCGAAGGCGAGCCGTTTCCCGTCCGGGGCCCAGTCGAACGAGGAAATTCCGGTCTTGCTCTCGGTGAGCGCCCGGGCTTCGCCGCCGTCGACCGGAATCACATAAATTTGGTTCTCGCCGTCCCGGTTCGAAAGGAAGGCGAGGGTCCGGCCGTCAGGCGACCAACGGGGACGGGTATCGGACTTTGTGGCGGCCGTGAACTGCTTAAGACTTCGCGCGGCCAAGTCGTAGATCCAGATGTTACGGCGCTGGCTGGACGGCTTGGCAGGCTCGGAGACGACCATCGCCAGCCGGTTCCCGCCCGGCGAGAGCTGGAGGTCTGAGATCGACCAGCGGTTGAGGGTCATCTCCGGCGTGAGAGTCTTCGCCGGAAAGCCGGCGAGGACTTCGGCCCGGTCCTGGGCCATGAGCGCGCCGCGGTCCGCTCCGACGGCCGGAAGAAATGTGAAGGCCGCGATAGAAGCCGCGGTCAGCAGGACCGCCCCCCCGCGGAGACGGGAAGAGTGTTCGAATCGATGGGCCTTCATGTCCACCTCCTTACGGCGCTTGGCCGCTCCTAGATATCCCACGATTCCCTCCCGATTTCAAGTTGCCGCTGCCACGGAGAGGCCGCGGGCCTGGAACTCCTCAACCCCGGATGCTACAATACAGGTCGTCGAGCGGAAGGCCTGAAATCTGATCGCAGAAAAAGAGCTGAGGAATACGAGCATGAGTGAAGAGTCCGAGACACGGCCCATCATCAAGGCCGGGCCGGCAGGTGCCAGGAATATCATCCACGGGCCCACTCTATTTAACGAGGACGACATCTACCTTTTTAAAGAAGGCAGCCATTTCCGGCTCTACGAGAAAATGGGGGCCCATCCCATGACCGCCGAGGGCCTGGCCGGCACCTGCTTCTCCGTCTGGGCCCCGAACGCCTCGCGTGTTTCCGTCATCGGGGACTTCAATGGCTGGGATCCGGAGCGGCATCCTCTGGCGGCCCGATGGGATAGCTCCGGCATCTGGGAAGGGTTCATCCCCGGCCTGGGAAAGGGCGCCGCCTATAAATACGATATCCGTTCGGCGGCGACCGGATTCCGGGCCGAAAAGGGAGATCCCTACGCCTTTTCCTGGGAAATCCCGCCCCGGTCCGCGTCCGTCGTCTGGGACCTGGACTACCACTGGGCCGACGAGGAATGGCTCGCCGGGCGGGGGAAGCGCAACGGCCTCAGCGCCCCCCTCTCCATCTACGAGGTCCACCTCGGCTCGTGGCGACGGGTCCCCGAGGAGAATAACCGCTCCCTCACGTACAGGGAGATTGCCCCGCTCCTGGCCGCCTACGTCAAGGAGATGGGGTTCACCCATGTCGAGATCCTGCCGGTCATGGAACATCCGTTTTACGGGTCGTGGGGTTACCAGACGATCGGCTACTTCGCCCCGACAAGCCGCTACGGGTCCCCCCAGGACTTCATGTTCCTCGTCGACCACCTCCATCAGAACGGCATCGGGGTCTTGCTCGACTGGGTGCCGTCGCACTTCGCGGTCGACGGCCACGGCCTAGGCAATTTCGACGGCACCCAGCTTTACGAGCACACGGACCGCCGTAAGGGATTCCATCCCGACTGGAAAAGCGCCATCTTCAACTACGGGAGGCACGAAGTCCGGGAGTTCCTTATCAGCAGCGCCTTCTTCTGGCTCGACCGCTTCCACGCCGACGGCCTCCGGATCGACGCGGTGGCCTCCATGCTCTACCTTGACTATTCGCGGAAAGCGGGGGAGTGGGTCCCGAATCCGTTCGGGGGCCGGGAAAACCTCGACGCCCTGGGCTTCATCAAGCGCCTCAACGAAGCGGTCTACGGCGCCTTCCCCGACGTCCAGACGATCGCCGAGGAATCCACGGCCTGGCCCATGGTCACCCGCCCCGTTTACGTGGGGGGGCTGGGCTTCGGCCTGAAGTGGAAGATGGGTTGGATGCACGACACTCTCGAATACTTCCAGAGAGACCCGATCTTCCGCAAGTTCCGGCACGATGACCTGACCTTCAGCCTGTGGTACGCCTACACCGAAAACTTCGTCCTGCCGCTGTCGCACGACGAGGTCGTCCACGGCAAGGGGTCGCTCGTCGGCAAGATGCCCGGGTCCGAGATGGAGAAGTACGCCAACCTCAGGGCGCTTTTCGGTGTCATGTACACCCAGCCGGGGAAAAAACTCCTGTTCATGGGCGGCGAGTTCGCCCAATGGAAAGAATGGGTTCACGAGGAAAGCCTGGAATGGCACGCCCTCGAATACCAACCGCACGCGGGCGTGCAGCGCTGGGTCAAGGACCTCAACGAGCTCTACCGGAGCGAGCCGGCCCTGCACGAGCTCGATTTCGACCCCGCCGGGTTCGAGTGGGTGGATTTCAACGATGTCGACCGGAGTATCGTCAGCTACCTGAGGAAGGGCGTCTCGACCCGGGACATCATCCTCATCGTCGGCAATTTCACCCCGGTTCCCCACTGGGACTACCGGGTCGGCGTTCCCGAGGGCGGGCTGTGGAAAGAGGTCCTGAACAGCGACGGCCGGGAATACGGCGGCGGCGGGTTGGGCAACGCCGGGTCCGCCGAGGCCCAGCCGCATCCGATCCACGGCCGGACCTATTCTCTCAGCCTGACGCTGCCGCCGTTGGCCGTCCTGATCTTCAAGAAAGAGACGAGCCGGGAACGGACCGTCCCGACGGGAGGCGCAGCATGAACCGCCTGATCTGCATCCACGGCCACTTTTACCAGCCCCCCCGCGAAAACGCCTGGCTCGAGGAAGTCGAAGTCCAGGACTCGGCCCACCCGTATCACGACTGGAACGAACGGGTGACCGCCGAGAGCTACGAGCCCAACTCCGCGTCGCGGATCCTGGACGCCGAAGACCGGATCATTGACATCGTCAACAACTACGCCTCGATCAGCTTCGACGCCGGGCCCACGCTCCTCGCCTGGATGGAGAAATCGAGCCCCGCCGTTTATCGGGCCATCCTCGACGCCGACCGGCAGAGCCGGGCCAGGTTCCGCGGGCACGGCGGCGCGATGGCCCAGGCTTACAACCATCTCATCATGCCCCTGGCCGGAAGCCGCGACAAGCGGACCCAGGTCATCTGGGGGATCCGGGATTTCGAATTCCGGTTCGGCCGGAAGCCCGAGGGGATGTGGCTGCCGGAGACCGCGGTGGACCTCGAATCGCTGGACATCATGGCCGAGCACGGCATCCTGTTCACGGTGCTTTCCCCTTACCAGGGGTGCCAAGTCAGGGAGATCAAAGGCGGCGAATGGAAGGACGTGAGCCGGGGCCGGATCGACCCTCGAATGCCCTATCTTTGCCGGCTCCCTTCGGGCCGGGACATCGCCCTCTTTTTCTATGACGGCCCGATCTCCCACGATGTCGCCTTCGGCGACCTCCTCCGGAACGGCGAGCTTTTCGCCAAGAGGCTGGTGAAGGCCTTTTCCAACGACCCGGCCCGGCCCGAGCTCGTCCACATTGCCACCGACGGGGAAACCTATGGACACCACCACCGCTTTGGAGACATGGCGCTGGCGTACTGCCTGAACTACCTCCAAGCGAACAAGCTCGCCGAAATTACCGTGTACGGCGATTACCTCGAGCGGTTTCCGCCCACCCGGGAGGTCACGATCGTTGAGAGCAGCGCCTGGAGCTGCGCCCACGGCGTCGAGCGCTGGCGGAGCGACTGCGGCGACAGCACAGGGGCGAATCCAGGCTGGAACCAGGAATGGCGCGCTCCGCTGCGGGACGCCATGGACTGGCTCGGATCCAAGGCGACAGCCGTCTACGAAAAGGAGATGGCTCTTTTTTCCAGCGACCCCTGGGGGCTCAGGGATGATTACGTCCAGGTGGTTCTAGACCGCTCGCCGGAGACGGTCGATGCCTTCATCGCCGGGAACGCCCGGCGGCCTCTCGCCCCGCCGGAAAAGACCACTTTTCTCAAGCTCCTTGAACTCGAGCGGCACGCCATGCTCATCTTTACGAGCGACGGCTGGTTTTTCGACGACATCTCGAATGTCGAGACCGTCCAGATCATCCAATACGCCAGCAGGGCCATGCAGCTTGTCCGGGACGTCACGGGCATGGACCTCGAACCTGAATACGTCCGGATGCTGAAGAAGGCAGCGAGCAACGTGCCCGAATACGACGACGGCGCCAAGATCTACGACCAATTCGTCCGGCCGGCCTTCGTCGACTTTCTCCGCCTCGGCGCCCATTACGCCGTCTCCTCGCTGTTCGAGGAGTACCCCAAAGCGACGAAGATCGCCCAATATTCGGCGAGGGCCGACGTTTGCGAACAGGCCGAGGTCGGGAAACGGAAGCTGGCCCTCGGCATGGTGACGCTCAAATCGACGGTCACCCTGGAAGAGCGGACGGTCTGCTATGCCGTCCTCCATTTCGGCGACCAGAACTTGACCGCCGGCGTCAGGGACTTCGACGGGGAGAGTCGGTTTCAGCGCATGTGCCGGGGGATCCGGGAGGCCTTCGCCAAGGGCGACATGACCACGGTCATCCGGCTGATCGACCAGGATTTCGGGACCCGCAGTTATTCCCTGTGGCACCTCTTCAAGGATGAGAAGAGGAAGGTCCTGAACCAGATCCTCGACGACACGCTGCGCGGGCTCGAAGCGGTCTTCCGTCAGATCTTCCAGAGCAACTACGCAGTCATGCAGGCCATGAACGAGATGCAGATCCCCCTTCCCGAGGCGCTGGCCGCTCCCGCCGCCTTCGTCCTCAATGCCGACTTCCGCCGTCTCGTGGGACAGGACGAGATCGATGTCGAAGAGCTCCGGAAGGTTGTGGGCGAATACCGGACCTGGTCCTTTGAACCCGGCAAGACCGGCCTGGGTTTTGCCGTCAGCAGGAAGATCGGTCTCTTGATGTCGAGGCTGGCCGCGAATCCTGATGACCCGAAGTTCCTTCGTTCCATCGTGGACATCTTCGAGGCCTTGAAACCGCTCCGGCTGGACCTCGACCTCTGGAAGAGCCAGAACATCTATTTTTCGCTCAGCCGGAACCTTTACCGGAACGCCGGGCAGAGAGCCGCCCGCGGGGAAGCGGCGGCAAAGGCCTGGCTGGCGGATTTCAATGCGCTCGGCGGCTTTCTCCGCGTCAACCCGGCCGCCATCCGGGAGAAATAGAAGAAGGAGACCCATGCCGACCGTGAGCTTTGCCTCCGATATCAGGCCCCTCTTCCGTCCCGAAGATCTCGAGACCATGAAACCTCATGGGCTCGACCTCTCCTCCTACCAAGGCGTGAGGCAAAACGCCGAGGCGATCTTAAGCCGGCTCGAGGCCGGGGGCATGCCCTGCGACGGGAGTTGGGCCGACGACTGGATAGAGAAATTCAGGCGGTGGATGGACGCCGGGATGCCGGCTTGAGGAAGCCCTCGCCGAGTTGTCTTTGATGGCCGCCGGTCATCGCCTGCTCGGCTTCCCGTCGCTTGCCTTTGAGGTCCGTTTGAGGTATAAAATGACGCACGACGAGCGTCCAGACGTGCCTGTAGCTCAGCTGGATAGAGCGTTGGACTCCGGATCCAAAGGTCGGAGGTTCGAATCCTCTCAGGCACGCCATTTCTAATTCGCTGAAAATCCAGAGGTTGCAGGATTCCCCGGCTTCCCGGCCAGACTCGATTTTCCCGCCGTGTCACAGCCGTGCGTATGTTACTTTGCCATTTGCTACAATGGGAGGGCAGGGTAAGGTCTTCACACCGGTTCCCAAGAAGGACTTGTGACATTTACCGCCCTGCCTTCCCCTTTCCCAGGATGGCCCATAGGATAAAGCAGCCACCTGCTTAAATACGCAATTGCCGCTGGGAAAGGAACTTGAGAAAGGAGGTTTAGGAATCGATCCGTGCAAGGAGTTCCTCCAGCTGGCCATCCTCTCCCCGGGACGTGACGTGGAGTTCCGAAAACTCCCGCTTCTTCCTTCTATCACGGCGGAAATCGCCAAGTCAACCGACCCAAGCAGAACCCAGATCGCCATCGAGTCTTATGCCAGTTATGGGCGGCTGTTTATCCATGAGCTCCTCCAGAAGGGATACGACATCAGGGAGGTGAACCCGTCGGTCTCCAACAAGCTGGTCGACCTTTTTACGGAGGAACATAGCGACCGGCGAGACGCCGAAACGATCGCTCGGGCGCTCCTCTTGATCCCTGACCTGCCGAGGGTATCCTTCAGTGAGGAAAAACTGTGGTTGGCAAAACTGAGCCGGCTCCGGAAGAAACTGGTAAAGGATCTCAACGGCTATCTGAACCGGCTTCATGTCGCCTTGACAGAGAGCTACGGGGCCGTCTACAGGAAGATTTTCCGTACCCTTTGGACAGGGAAGGCGCTGACCTTTTTTGAAACCTCCCCCACCATCAACGACGCCCGGGCCCACCAACGGAAAGTCTGTAAAGTTCTGGGCGAAGAGAAGTGGGAGCTCGTCCGGCAAGCCGGTCAATGGGGAGAGAGGGATTTTACCTGGAGCTCTTGGGAAGGGAAGTCCGGTCGTTAACGCGGTTGATCCGAGTCCTCCAGGCGACGCGGAAAGAGTTCGACGAGGAGATCAGGAGAATCGGCGAGAAGGATGAAGAGGTCCAGCGGTTGAGGACATTCCCGGGGATCGATTATGTGACGGCTTCAACTCTTTTGGGCGAGATCGGAAACATCGAGAGGTTTGAGAACGAAAGCTGTCTCTCGTCCTACTGTGGCGTGAGTCCCGTGGTGTGGCAGAGTGGGACATCGAAGATCAAAGCGAAACGCAGGAAGAGGTTCAGCCGGAGGCTCAAAGGCGTTCTCTACTTCATCTCCCTGTCCCAGATCAGAATCAATCCCGAATCCCGGCAGTACTACTGGCGAAAGAGACGAGAGGGCAAAACCCACTGGCAAGCCATGAATGCCCTCTCCCGGCAGCTCATCAAGATCATCTACTACATGCTCAAGAATAAGGAATCTTATTGCCGAAAGGAGGCTGTCAACTAAAATATTGACATAGGATAATGTCACA
>JBEKXF010000012.1:0-87606 GCA_049512315.1 Candidatus Aminicenantales bacterium
ACCAGGGACCGGATGTACTCGGCCCCTGGGACTATCGACCCGTAAATCGTCGACGACTTTAGATACATGGCGGCACCTATCATAGCCCAAGGTGTCACCTATGTATCTGAACGAGCTCAGCGGATATCCGCGGGCGTGGCCGGGCCTATTTTTTGATCTGTTCCTTCAACTTCGTGATCAGCCCGTCAAGGAATTTGACATGCTCCTGGTCGGTAGCGAAGCCGGCCTTGGCCTTCTCCAGATATTCGACGGCCTTCGGGAAATTGGCCTGGTGGGCATAGCATCGCCCAGCCATCTCCAGGGCCGCGGGGTCGTCCGGCTTCAGGCTGAGGGTCTTTTCAATGAGGGCCAGCGCCTCGTCGATGCGGCTCATCCCGAAGAGGATGATCCCCGAATAGAAGGGGCTGTCGGGGTTCGCAGGGTCGAGCTCCATGGCTTTCCGGTAGGATTCGAGGGCTTTTTCAAGCTCCTTCTGCTGCTGATAACAGACTCCCAGCTGGTAATAGGCCGGGGCGAATTTCGGGGCCAGTTCGGTGACCTGGACGAACGCCGCTGAGGCCTCGGGGAACATGTTCTTCTTTAGATAAGCCAGTCCGATCAGGTACAGCGCGTTGGAGTCTTTGGGGTTTTTCTCCAGGACGGGTTTCAACCCGGAAATGGCGCCGTCGAAATCCCCCTGCCGGATCTTCTCGGCCGCGGCCTTGACCGCGGCTTCCGTCTCCTTCAGGCGGTTGGTCTCCCTGACCAGCTCCTCGCTGGCCAGGACGACGGGAGGGATCTCGACCTTCTCAATGTTCAGCTGGGGCTCCGTGAACTTCCACTCGTCTTCCTTGACGGCAAAGCCGTCCTTCTTGAAGGCGACCTTGTAGACGCCGTGCGGCAGCCCGGCGAACTTGAACGTCCCGTCCTTTTTCGTCTTTAGCGAATAGCTGCGGGACGTCTCCTGGTCCCGGAGCGTAATCTCAACCCCCTCCAGGGGCTGTTTCTGCGGGTCGACGACCTTTCCGAGGATGTAGTATTCGCGATACTGTCCGAGGGCGGGCCGAGCGACGAGGAGGCCAGCCAGGACCGAGCCGGCGACCAGGAATGCGAACGCACGGTGTCTCATGATTCACTCCTTCCGCGATTTGTAGAGGTTGGCCTTTTGCAGGGCGTCGTTCATCCGGGCCGAGTCGCCCTTGCGGTTATAGACGTCGGCGAGCAGGTAATAACCCAGAGCCTTGATCTCGGGCGTCTCGGCGAGCTGCAGGCCGCGCTCGACTTCCGCCTGGACCTCGTCGAGCGGCACGGGCTCGTAGAGCAGGCCGCGGGCGAGGAGGAGATGCCCGTCGGCGAGCTTCGGAGCGCTCCGGACGACCTCCCGCATCTCGTCGAGGGAGCCAGCCCTGTCGCCCAGCTTGAACAGCAGCTTCCCCAGATTGAAGCGGGCCTTGTATTCGTTCGGCAGGACCGCGACCTCCTCGGCGTAGGCCGCCCGGGCCTCCTCGAGTCTCCCCTGCTCTTCGTAGAGCAACCCCAGGTTGTAATGGGCCAGGGGGAATTTCGGAGAATCCCGGATGACCGCCTTGAGCTCCGTTTCGGCCCGGTCATACTGCTTGAGGCCGACCAGGCAGGCGGCGAGGTTGAGGCGGGTCCGGGTGATCTTCGGCTGGGTCTCGACGGCCTTCTCCATGTACGGCAGGGCCTCGAGGTACTTCTCATGGCCCAGGTAAACTTCGCCGAGAAGCGTATACGCCTGGGTGTTCCTCTCGTCGACCGCGAGGGTCCTCTTGCACAGGGCGATGACGTCGTCGTCCCTCTTCTCCTCGAGCAGGATGTTGGCCAGGCTGACGAGGGCCTGGACCGACTCCGGATCGTCCTTGAGGAGGACGTCCAGCTTGGCCTTGGCCTCCTCGCTGCGGCCGAGATTCGTGTAGCACGTCGATAAGAGAAGCAGGGCCTGGGGGATCGTCGGCTCTTCCCTGAGGGCCGATTCGAGGAGCCCGGCGGCCTCGCCGTACTTCTCGTCGAGGATGAGCTCCCCGGCCCGCATCACGGCCGTGAAGACGGGCAGCTTGTCCTTGGGATCGGCCAGGGAGCCGCCGCTTCCCGTGGCCTTCTTGGCGGAGACGGGCGCTCCGACGTAGCCCAGGGCCGAAAGCCTCTCCATGGTCTCCTTGTCCAGGTTCGCCGCCTGCGGCTTCGGGCCGCCGACGCTCGTCTCGGCTATGAGCCGGTCGAGCTCCCCTTTCATCCGTCGGGCGATCGCCGGGGACCCCGCGAGGATATTCGTCTGCTCATCTGGGTCGCGGACAAGGTCATAGAGCTCGGCCCGGGGGGCGTCGATGTACTTGTAGCGCGGCGTGCGGAGCGCATGGAGGCCGCTCCAGCCGAACTGGATGTTGGAGGCCATGGCCTCGCTGTAGGCGGGGACCTCGTCCTTGCGGCCCGGGTGGAACATGAGCGGCACGAGGGAGCGGCCCTGGACCTTGACCGGCGGGGCGACGCCCGCGAGCGTGAGCACGGTCGGGAACACGTCCGATGTGCTAACTTCTGACGCGACGCGCCGTCCCCGCAGCTCCACGAACGGTGTCACGGCCAGGAACGGGACGTGGAGCGCGTAGTCATAGACGAAATAGCCGTGCGTTCCCTCGCCGTGGCTGCCGAGGCCCTCGCCGTGGTCACCGACGAGGACCATCACCGTCGACTTGTCCAGGCCGTTGCGCTCGAGCCAGGAGACGCACCGTCCGATCTGCTCGTCCATGAAGGCGATCTCGCCGTCGTAGAGGCCGGCCGGGCCGCGCCGTCCGTACTCGGACGCGTAGGGCTCTGGCGGGGCGTAGGGCACGTGGGGGTCGTAGAGATGGATCCAGGCGAAGAACGGGGCCGACTTGTTCTCCTCCAGCCAGGCGAGCGCGGCGTCCATGACCTCGTTCCCCGGCCGCTGGACCTCGCCGAGGTCGAGATGCTTGTATTTCTTGAGGTCGAACTGGTCGTCGTAATGCTGGAAGCCCTGCTTCAGGCCCCATCGACCGTCGAGGACGAAGGCGGCGATGAAGGCCCCGGTCCGGTAGCCTTGGGCCGCGAGGACCTCGGCGAGCGTCGTCTCCTCGTCGTTCAAGGCCGTATTGCCGTTGACCCGGACCCCGTGGTGGGTCGGGTACATCCCGGTCATGATCGTGCAGTGGGACGGGAGGGTCAGCGGCGTCGCAGTCGCGGCCTGCTCGAACAGGACCCCCCGGCCGGCCAGGGCGTCGAGTGTCGGCGTCCGGACGTTCGTATAGCCGTAGCATGCCAAGTGGTCCGCCCGGGTCGTATCCATGGTGACTAGGATGACGTTGGGCGTCCTGACACCCGCTCGGGCCCAGAGGGCCTTGATCCTGCCGGCTCCCTCCTGGACCGGGCGGAGGAGGATCCACGACAGGACCGCGACGATGACGGCCCCCGCCGCAAGGAACGGCCAGGGCCGCGGCTTCGTCCTAACTCGCCGGGCGTTCTTCATGGGCAACGTTAAAAGATAGCGCTTTACGGCCTATTTTTCAACAGCGCCTCGTAGACGGCCCAGATCGCGCCGGGCCGCATGTACTTCATCGCCCGGAAGAGCTTGTCCCCGTAGGTCGTGTTCGGGTCGTTCCAGAGGACCTCATCCGGGTTCAGGTAGGCCTCGGGCGTCTTGAAAAAGTAGCCCTGGCCGAAGGGGCTCCAGACGATGTGGTAGAGTCCGTAGGCCGTGTGCATCCCCTCCCGGACGAGGCCGTGGAGAATGCAGTCGGAGGCGAAGGCATAAGCGGTGCCGACCCAGACCTCGTCGCCCTGCTGGCTCCGGAGCTGTTTCCCCCCCGCCGTCCGGCCGTTGACGGCCCCCATCAGTCCCCCGCCGTAGCCGAGGACATTTTTCTCGAAGATCGTCCGGAGCGTCCTTTTGACCCGCTCGTCGGGGATGATGGGAGTCCGGCTCCCGCTCTCGAGTCCGAGCATCGACGAATACCAAAGGCCGAAAAGCTGGTCGGTCATGATGTCGTCCGTCTGGGCGTCGATATGGAAATAGCCCGCCTTCTCGTCCCAGAGCTTCTCGAGAGACGCCCGGCCCGATGCGAACCAGGCCCGATACCGGCCGACGGCGCCGGCGACGTCCAGGCCGGCCACGGTCGTGGCGCCCTGCTTTAGCAGAATGTCCCCCATTTCAGAGGTCGTCTTGAGCGCGGCCAGCCAGAGCAGGCCGACGTAGGCGCTCTCGCCTTTCATGCGCCAGGTATCGTAGGTCTGGTCGGGGATGCCCTCGTTCAGCGGCACGTGGCTCCGCGGATCGCCGAAGCGCTTTTCGAGCGTGTCCAGGGCGGCGACGGACGCCCCGAAGATGGTTTTAAGGAATTCCATATCGTGGCCGCCCGCGGCCAGGAAATCACGAAAGGCCCGGAGCGGGAATTTGGGGTTGAGATCCTTCCAGACGTTCCCGTTCTGCCAGTCGAAGGCGTTGAGGACGACCCAGGGCCGCTGGCGCGGAGAGCCGATGTCGTGAGGGAGCATGCCCGGGACCTTGACAGTGCTCCAGTAGTCGCTTTTTTTGTCCGCGGGGACCTCCGCGGGGAATGTCTCATCGTAAAGGTAAGCCCGATAGGAGGAGTCATGGAGCGGCACGGTCCCGGCGAAGAACCTCACGTTGTTGAGCTCGAGCTCGGGCCAGAGCTTGAGGACGTGCCAGCAATAGGAGTCCACGTCGAACGTCCCGTACATGAGGTAGTCCGCGCTTTCGAGATAGGTGTGGAGGTTCGTCTCGGCGTCCCAGATACTCGTCTCCGGGAGCACGTAGAGCTCATTGAGGAGGGCCTGCTTGAACCAGTCCGGGAGCTTCGGGTCACCGATGATCGTTCTCTGCCAGTCGTCGATCGTCTTCTCCCATTCCCGATAGCGGTCCAGGCCCTCGGCGGCGATGGCCAGGGCATTTCCACCCGTAGCTCCGAAAAACTCCGTATATTTCTTCCTGTACTTCACGCCTGGCTCGAACTCGTAGTAGGGGAAATCCCAGGCAACGACGAACGGGACCTCGATCCTTTCTCTCGGCCTGAGGGTCAGCCGGACCGCCAGGGCCGCGGCCGTCGCCCCGTTCTTGCCGGCGACCCTCGCCGTCCGGGAATCGGCCAGGGTCCCGTCCGGGCCGAATGTCCTCCAGACCTCCGCGCCGTCGCCCCGCGGGTCGAAATCAGTCAGGTAATGGACCTTCGTTTTCCCGGGGATCTCGAGAGTGGCCATGGCCATGGTGCCGGTCATGGCGTTCCCCTTCCTGATGTCCATGTTCGCTTTCTTGAAGACGATGGCCTTCCTCGGCCCGTCCTCGACGTATTCGTTCAGGCTCCCCTCGGAATTCCTGTCCCACTTGAAAAGCGCCGGGACGGACGGGCCGGACTGGACCGCCTCCCAGCCGACCATATTCTCCCAAGTTAGGAGAAGGCTGACTTCGACCGGGCGGTTCTCCCGGTTCTCGGCGATCCACTTATACACGGCGACGGGGAAGCTCGTCTCCCGGTAGTTCCCCGGGATGACCGGCGAGAGCTGGACGACGGCCAGCTTGACGGGCCAGCCCGCATTTTTTTCATAGGAAAATCCGGACTTGGGGAACAGGGCGTAGTAGTCCCCTTTCCCCGCCGGACACTTCCAGGCCCAGCTGCCGAGGCCCGCCGCCGCGGCCGGCGCCTCCGTGGAAAGCGTCTGGACGATCGTCCGGTTCCCGGATCTCATGAAGACGTGGAATTGGTCCGCCCAAACCGTGTCCTCGACCATCCAGCCGGGCTTGAGGAACCAGGTCTCGAAATTCCCGTTCATCAGCCGTTCGAAGCCGCCGGCACCGATGCCGCCGACCGGGCAGGCGCTCCCCTGGGCCGTGGCGTCGATGTTGCCGTCGGCGATCGTGTGGCCGAAGCTTCCGAGCGTGTATCCGATCGGACGGTCGAAGGCGCAGGCCGGGAACCCGGCCAGGTTCGAAGGCGAATAGTTCAGGTCCGCTAGGACAAAAGCCAAGATCTCCTTGTCCGAGCTTTTTCCGGCTTTGCGGGCCTCGCCGATGATCCGGCCGAGCCGGCCGTCGATCTCCCGCCCCATGTCGTCATAGATGCCTTTTTCCATCAGGAGCTCGAGATGGAGGGCTTCGATCTTCTTCCGGACGCCCGGGCTTTTCGGGGCCGCGGCGGCCCCGGCCAGGGCCGGGACAGCAATGATCAGCAAAATCATGGCGATCGCGGAAAAGGCCAGGGTGCGGTTCTTCGGGCTCTTCATTTTTCCACCTCCCGATATATCCGGCCGTTCAGGCCGCCGGCGTCCGAGGCTTCTTCAGGGCGCGCCCGATGAAGGCCAGGAGAACGAGGATCATGGCGCAGTTGAAGACCGGGACGAGCAGGCCCTGCCGCAAGCCCGAGGACTGGGCGATCTTGCCGACGAGCCAGGGCGCGATCATGCCTCCGCAAAGGCCGACCGAAATGACGACGCTGAAGGCCGTGCCGGTGAACGAGGCGAAATTCTCCCCGACGATGGCCAGGGTGGTCGGGTAGATTGCCGAGAAGCCGAGACCGAGGAGGACGGCCCCGGCCATGGCCGGCGCCCCGGACGGCGAGGCGGCCAGCAGGACGGCCGCGGCCAGGGCCAGGCCCGCGCTGAGGAAGACGAGCTTCTCGCCGTGGAGGGCCTTGGCGAGCCGGGCCGAGAGCAATCTCCCGGCCATGACCGCGGCCCAATAGCCGGCCAGGACGAGCGCGGCCGCGGACGGGCTGACCCCGAAGGTCTTCTGGAGATAGGTCGATATCCAGCCTCCCGCCGTGAATTCATTCCCGGACTGGAAGAAAAGCAGGAGGCCGCAGAGCCAGAGAAGAGGGTTCCGGACGACCCGGGCCGCCTGTTTGAGCGGGAATCCCTGGGCCTGCTTGGCCTTCGGGAACCGGAAGAGGGCGAAGAGCGCGAGCGGGACCAGGCTGAGGAGCGTCGCCAGGACGAGGATCCTGCCGAGACCCAGGGTTTTGAGAAGCGTCCCGATCAGGAACGGGATGGTCAGGGCCCCGAAGCCGAAGAAGATCCCCAGCAGGTTGAGGGCTGCCCTGCGCTTCGCGGGGTTGATATCGCTCGTCAGGGCGTTCGTCCCGCCGTTCAGACCGCCGCCGCCGAAGCCCAGGACGACGGCCGCGATGAGGACGAGGCCGTAGGTCGAGGCCATGGTCAGGAGCAGGAAAGAGGCCGCGACGAGGAGCGAACAGACGATGAGGAGGACCTTGAAGCCGAAGCGGTCGACCAGCGGCCCGAAAACGATGGTCATGACCAGCATGGCGAAATTCATGGTCAGGAAAAGGTTCCCGGCCGCCCCCGTGCTGAAACCGATCTTCTCGAAGAGGGACGGCAGGATGGCCCCGAGGACGGCCATGACGATCCCGAAGACGAACATCCCGGCGAAGGCCGAGGACATGAGCTTCGAAGGGTGAGAGGGGGCGGACCGGTCCTGACTCGTCATGGAACCTCCTTATCGCCGAGCCCGCCTTTTCGCCTTGAAGGGCCGGTCGTAATAGAACTCGGTGAAGGCCTGATAGACGCCGGCCATGTGGCCTTTCGGGACGCCCTTGACGTTGGGCGAGACGAAGGTCGGCGGGACTTTCCCCTTTTTCGCCAGGAGCGACGCCGTCTCGGCGACGAGGGCCATGGCGATCGAAACCGCCGCCACGGTTGAGCCCGCGGCCACCCGTTCGAGCTGACCGACATCGACGAGGGCGTCTTCGGGCGGGACGTGGTTATCGATGGCGACGTCGGCGACCTCGGAGAGGATCTTGCCGGACGAGTGGGAACGCCGCCCGATCTTCGCGTTCTCGTGGGAGGAGACCGTGACAACCTTGAGGCCGCGCGCCTTGGCCTCGATGGCCATGTCGATCGGGGCGGCGTTCAGTCCGCCGTGGGAGAAGACGAGCATCACGTCGCGCTTCTCGAGGGGATAGCTTTGGAGGAAGACGCGGGCATAGCCTTCCTGCCGCTCGAGCCAGAGGAGCTCGCGCGCTCCGCCCGGGCCGATGACGTTCGTCCACATGAGCCGCGGGTCGTAGAGCGGGAAAAAGCCGACGAAGCTCCCGTAGCGGGGGAAGATGTCGAGGACGGGAATGACGGAGTGGCCGCTCCCGAACATGTAGACCCGGCCTTTTTTCCGGATGGCGGCCGCCATGATCTTCGCCGCATCGCGGATGCGGGGCATTTCTTTTGTCCGGATCTCCCCCAGGATCTCCTGGATCCGGCCGAGATAAATGGAACCTGACATATCGATCTCCCTTATGGAATGGAATCCCAAGCCAGCTTGCCGCAGCCGTAGAGGCCGGCGTCCTCGCCCAGGGCCGAGAGCTCGACCCGGACTTTCTCCGCGGCCAGCGGCTGGGCCCACCTCCGGAATTCGCGCCGGACGGGCTCGAGGAAGACGTCCGCGGCCTGGAAAAGGCCGCCGCCGAGGACGACGACCTCGGGGTTGAGGATGCTGACGATATTGGCGATGCCCATGGCGAGGAAGCGGACGGCGTCTGCGACGACCTCGACCGCCAGGGGATCCTTCTTCCGGGCGGCCGCCGCCACGGTCTCGGCCGTGACGTTATCGACGCTTCCTCCTGCAATATCCTTCATGATGGACGGCCGGCCCGTGCTCAGGAGCTCCCGGGCTTTGCGGCCGACGGAATTCCCCGAGGCCTCGGCCTCGAAACAGCCCATCTCCGCGTAGGCCGGCTTGAAATCCGGGTCGAGCCCGAACCAGCCGACCGCGCCGGCGATGTCCTCATGGCCGCGGACGAGCCTGCCGCCGGCGAGGATCCCGGCGCCGATCCCCGTGCCCACGGCGAGGAAGACGGCGTCCGCGGCTCCGGCGGCGGCGCCGCGCCAGGCTTCTCCCGCAACGTAGGCGCTCCTGTCGCTTTCCAGCACAATGGGGGTCTGGGCTGGGGCGACGTGTCCCGGACGATCCCCGCCCGGCTTTCCGGGTCCTTCGGCCTCCGTGATCTTCGCCAGGAGCGGATAGCGGTCCCAGCCCGGAATGTTGGGCGCCCAGACTCTCCCGGTCGCGCCATAGACGATGCCGGGGATCGAGATCCCGACGGCGAGGATTCGGCCGCCGACCCTCGCGGCCGTTTTGCCCAGGCTCAGGATCGCTTCGCCGACCTGGTCCGCGGCCCGGTCCCCGCCGGCCCTGTCGATGGAAACTTTCGTTTTCCCCAAGATCCCTCCCGTTTTCGTGAACAGGGCCGAGGAGATCTTCGTCCCGCCGACGTCGACCCCGCCGCAGAAGTCCTTGCCGCCTGATTCAACCATCGATCCTCTCGTTCAATCGGGTCACCCGAAGCACATGTGACATCGATGCACGTCTCCTTGCCCGGACTATCTTTCCGTTAATTGAACGACCCAGACTTCGCCGGGCTTGAGCGTTTTGCCGACGACGGCCCGGTCCCCCTCGACGGCGGAGTCCACGACCGCTCCCATCTCTACCTCCCGGGCCGCGGCCCGGCCGCCCTTCATCAGGACGGCGAATTTCGCCGCCACGGCCTTCTCTCCCCGGTTAAAACCGAACAGGATCTTGTAGCCCTCGCCCTCGAGGACGCGGCCTTCGACGACCGCGCCGGGCTCAGCGGCCGTGACTTCGACCGGCTTCGGGATCTTCAGCCATTCGGCCAGGCCCGCGAAGAGCTTGCCGTTCGCGGGGTTCTTGAAGTGGTGGTAGGCCGACCCGGGGAAGGACCCGACGATCATGACCTTCCCTTTTCCGTAGGGTGCATAGACCATGGCCGGCCTCCCGTCGGAAAATTCGGCCAGGACCCGGCTGTCCTTGCCGAAGACGTCGAAGCTCTCCTCGAAAAAGAGCGCGTCGAGGGTGTCACCGGGCTTGAGGAGCGGAATGGACTCGTGGGCGACCTTGATCCTGATCGCCGAGGTCTTCGGAATCGGCACGAGCTCGAGCTCGCGGCAGCCCAGGGCGTCGCTGAGGCCGGCGCCGGGGATGACCAGGCTCGAGAACCCTTTCTCATCCACCCAGCCGCAGCGGGCCTCGGTCAGGAGCGTCCCGCCGTCCCGGACAAAATCGATGAGCTTCCGGACATGGGGCTGGGACATCTGCACGGGGTACGGCGCGATGATCAGCTTGTAGCCGGCCGCCCGCGGCGTTCCCAGGTCGTTGACGTGGAGGAAGTCGACCGGGATGTTCCTTTCAAAGAAGGCTCTGTGGATGCCCTGGAGCGATTCGCTGAGGTTGTTGACGCCGACGGTCTGGCCTTCGCCGGTGAAGGACTGCTGCCCGCCGACCATGTGCGACAGGGGGATATAAAGGATGGCGATCTCCGCCCGCGAGGGCAGCGCCTTGAGGAAGAGGTCCTTGTTCGCGGTGATCACGCGGGCGATCTTTCCGGCCGCCTCGGCCCGCTCCGTCACTTTCCCGTCGAGCTCGACCAGGCCGTAGCCGCCCGCCTCGTAGCCCGTGCTCATCGGATAATAGGCGTAGATATTGACCGCCCGGGTCCCGTAGGCCACGGTGCTCCACATCCAGTCGCGGAGGTCCGCGCTGACCACGGGATAGCTCATCTTCATGCCGAAGACCCCGTAGCCCGCCTGGAGCTCGCCGATGTAAAAGCCCTTGTTCCCGATGCCCATGGAGCGGACGAAGTCCAGGCCGGACGAGCGGTAATAAGGCGACCAGGGCCGGATGGTCCAGGCGTGCTTGGGATAGATCGACGCGCCGTAAAAATCCACGCTGTCCGACATCTTGCGGTCATCGGGTGTCCCGGACCAGTCCGGGCGGGTGAAGATCCCGGGGCCCGCCGAATGGCTCGTGACCACGGTTTCGGGGAGGACCGATTTGACGGCCTGGGCCTTGAGCCGGAGGTCCTCGGCCAGCTTGTCGGAGATGAACTCCTTCCAGTCGATGTAGTCGGTGAAGGTCAGAATGGTCCCATAGCGGGGCGGCTGGACCTCCTCCCAGGACCGCACCGTTCTGTACCAGGCCTTGTTGAGGTTGTCCACGCTGACGTACTTTTTCTTGAGCCATTCCCGGAAGCGCTCCTGCGTCGAATGACAATAGCAGAATTGGACGTAGCTGAGGTCGCCGACATAGTTGACCTCGGCCCAGTTGATGATGTGGGGTTCGCTCCAGAGGTCCCAGCCGTAGAGGGCCGGCTTGTCCTTGACGGCCCTGGCCGCCTCGCTGAAAAAGCGGAGGATCTTGTCGCGGACGCCGGCGTGGTCGAAGCAGAAGCCGGGCGAGGCCTGGGACTCGACGGCGACGCCGTTCGAGGAAACGAACTTCGAATCGGGATGCTTCACCCCGACCCAATCCGGCGCGGAGTCGATATAAACCTGGACGATGACCCGCAGCCCGACCTCGCCGGCCAGGTCCGTGAGGAGCTTGAGGGCGCTGAAGTCGTACTTCCCTTCCTCTTTTTCGCAGGCCGTCCACTCGATCCAGGAGCGGACCGTGTTGAAGCCCAGCCGCTTGATCTCGTCGAGGTCCTTCCGCCAAACGTCGCGGGACTGGGGCGTCACAGTTTCGAGCATGGGCGCCCGGGCCTTTCCGCCGGCGTACCAGACGGAAACCGGGAAAAACCCTTTTGTTTTATCCCCGGGCGCGGACCCGGCCCGGGGCGCGCCGAAGAGGCCGGCCGTCAGGGCCGAGGTCAGGGCCGTGGCGAAGAGGATCTTGCTTCGTTGTCTCATCGGTGGCTCACCTCGTTCTTTAGTTCAACGAATTCCCGCCGGTCAGGGGGATCGGAATAACTGCCCGATGACCTCCAGGAGCTCCGACTTGCCGTTCCGGTAATCCTGGCTCAGCTCCCAGATGATGACGCCAGCGGACTGCTTGGCCTTGACGTAATCGCACTTCGCGCCGACCGACTGGGTGTCGTCATAACAGACGATCATCCCCGCGTCGGAGCGGCGGAGATAAGGGACCTGGGCGGTCGCGTCCCAGATCCGGGTCCAGCCCGCGGCGAGAAGGCCCATGGCGTCCGTGTAGGAGTAGTCCGTGCAGGTCATGAACGGCAGACCGAGCCCGCCGCAATCGAAGGAGCGTCCGTAGAAGGGCACGCCGAGGAGGAGCTTGCCGAGCGGGACCTGTCGCTGGCGGGCATATTGGAAGGTCTCGTCCACGGACCCGTCCGTATCACCTGCGTCGGCATAGAGGGGGGAGTTGTGGCCGGAATGGTCTGACCAGGATCCGTGGAAGTCATAGGTCATGAAGCCGATGAAATCGAAGTCCGCGGCCAGCTGCTCGAAGTTGATCCACTGACCGTAATAGTCTCCGGCGGGCGCGGCCATGGTCAGGAGGAGCTGTGGCGTCCGGGATTTGAGGGCCGTTGAGAGCTCATGGATGAAGAGGGCGAAATTCGCCTGCTCAGTCGGGTTCGAGACGAACTCCCAATCGATGTCCACGCCGTCGTAGCTGTTCGCCGCGCAGAAGCTGACGACCTGACCGATGAACTTCGCCCGGTTCCCGGACGTCGCGGTCATGCCCGGGAATCCTCCGGCGTTACCCCAGCCGCCGAGGCTCATGATCATCTTGACGCCGTTCTGGTGGGCGGTGGCGTTGAGCTCGGGGTAGAGGTAATCGGCCGGGACGACGAGGTTTCCGCTCGAATCCGGCCAGGTAAAGGCATGGGCGATATGGGTCAGGTTCGTGTAGCCGACCTTGGAGTGGCTGAAGACGTCCCGGCTCGAGGAAGCGTAGTAGCCGATGACGACCTTGGTCAACGGTGTCGGCCGGGGTTCGGGCGTTGTCCCGGATTTCTGGCACGCGACGGCCGCCAGCGCAACCAGGACCACGACCAGGAACAGGACGCCCATTGTCCGTGACGGTGACGCGGCGTGTTTTCTGATACAGTTCAATGTCTTCGGCCCAGGGAACTACTTTTATCCCATCCCGGCGATTTTTTCAATCGCCTCCGAAGCTCTTTCAGGCGATCTCGGGAAGGCAGAAGGCGATCTCGTGGGTGGCCCCGCATCCGGCACAGCGGACGGCGGCTTCGAGCCTCTCGCACTTGACGCCTTTTTCCGTCCGGAAGTCGAGCTCCCAGCCGCGGCCGCAGGAGCCACACACGGCCGGTGCGACCAGCATGATCTTGAGCCGCCGGGGCCGGCCCAGGGACCGGCGGACCTCGGGTGTCCGGACCTTGAAATCCATCCCGTGGGCTTCCTTGAGCTCGGCGAGAAAGGAGCGATAAAAGCGGAGGGTCTCCCCCGATTTCCGGGCGGCGAACTTCCGGGCCGACTCCGTCCGCATGTTCAACGGCAGGACCGCGGCGTAGGTCAGCTCCTTGCTCAGATGGTTCATGATGGCCGTCTCCAGGTTCCGGCCGCGGAGGGTGGACTTGACGAAGAACTCGGCGACGCCCAGGAGCCCGAACTTGGAGAGGAAATCCGCGTCGTGGATGATGTCGGCCAGCTTGTTCCGGCGGGCGCCGGCGTTGTAGAGCGAGCGCAGGGCCCGGACGACGTGGCCGACGGCGGCCATGTCCAGCTCCGCGTCTTCGAGGACCTCCCGGGCGAGACGGGCCGCCGCTTCCTCCTCGGGCTTCTCGTCGCGATGGTAGCGGCCGCCGCTGAACTTCCCCGAGTCGTGGAAGAGGGCCGTCATCGCCGCAAGGTCCGCGTCTTCCTTTTCCATCTTCGCCAGCCGGAAAGCGAGAGAGGCGACGAGGACGGTGTGCTCCCAAAGAAAGCCGCCGGCAGCGATCTTGCCGCCCGTGAATTTTATCTCGGACTCCTCGATGAGCTTGCGAACGCGCTCGACGAGGCCGGGGTGACGGGCGGTCAGGGATTTGTAGAAGTCCTGCTGTTTGAGGAGCATGGGGAACCCGCTCATTATCCCGTTCGGCCCGGCCGAAGTCAAGGACCTCCAAGCACTATCACGGGCAGCGGGAAATGAGCTATCATGAGGAATATGGAGCGCGAAATCCGGAGCGGCGGGAGACCGGTCACGGTCATCGTCCTGGCCGGCGGCAGGGGTCGCCGGATGAACGCGGACAAGGCCCGGCTCCCGGTCCGTGGCGAAACGATGCTGGAACGGGTGATCGGCCAGGTCGCGCCTTATTTCAGCGAAATTCTGGTGAGCGTTTCGCCGGGGCAGAAGGTCCACGTCAAGGCAATGAGCCGGGTCAAGGCCGAGCCGTCGAGGAAATGGAAGGCTGACCACGAGAGCCCCGCGCTGACCACTGCGGCAAAAACGGAACCGGGCGTAAGATTCGTCGAGGACCAGGTGCCGGACCTCGGACCGCTGGGCGGGATCCTGGCGGGATTACGAGCGGCGGCGAACGACGCCTGCGCCGTCGTCGCCTGCGATATTCCTGACGTGCATGTCGCTTTGCTACGGAAGCTCGCGAGGGCCGCTGCGGCCGCGGACATCTCCGTCCCCGTGACAAAAGCTGGTCAATTCGAACCCCTTTTCGCCGTTTACACGAAAGCGGTCATCCCGGAGATCGAGGCCCTCCTCCGCTCCGGAGAGCAGAGCATCCTCCCGCTCTTCGAACACTGCCGCACGGAGCGTGTCCCGCTTGAGGATGCGGCATGGCTTCGCAACCTCAACACCCGCGGGGATTACGAGTCTTACCTTAAGTCCATTCCCCGGAAATAAGGGGCTTTGGGGGGCCTAAAAAGAAGGTAACTCTATTTCTTTCAATGTGTTGCTGTGGTCCGACCCCATTAGGGCCCCATTAGGACCTGTGCATTAGGGCCGGCGGCCGGGCAGGCCGTAAAAGAGAAAGCGGCCACTGATCTCTCCTGAAGCGGCGAGAAAAAACGCAGCAAGCAGGACAGCTGGAGGCTCGGCGACCCCCAGAACGGGCCCGTCCTTGGACGCCACAACGACGGCGAGAAGCGCGGCGCCGGCCAGGAGCGCGGATAACCTGGCCGCATGGAGAGCGGAAGACCCGCCGCCCGGCGGCCGGAGCGAAGGCCCGGGCTTCACGCCGAACAATCCATGTCCCGGAGCCAGGAGCACGGCGCCGGCGAGGCCGGCCACGACCGAAACGAGGGTGACGGCCAGGAGAGGCCGATAAAAAGGCGGGGGGTCCGTGAACATGCCGAAAAAGACCGTTGAGGCGGCCGCCCCGAGGACCACGGACGTCAGCAAGAAAGAGATGGGCGTCGAAGGACTGTTCCAGGCCGGGACGGCCGGGAGCATATAAAGCCTGGACATGCTCAGGATGAACAGCAGGCCGGCCAGCCCGCCGAGGACGAAGAGCGCCGTGATGAAGGCCGGGCTCCCGGTCCGCTGCCACTCGAAGAACCCGAGAAGGACGGCGATGCCTACGAACACGAGCTCGAAGAGGATCTCGCGGCTCAGCCAGGACGTCCCGATGTTGCTGAAGATCTTATACGCCCGGACGGGATGATAGAGGTGGAAGAGGGACAGAACGGTCGCCGCGGCCATGAAGCCCAGGACCGCGAGGACGAGGGTCAGGCGGGCTCCCGCCCCGCCGGATCCCGCCGACATTCCTCCGAATAAAAAAAGCGGCCCGCCGATAAACAGGTAGATCCCGACGGCCAGCTGCCCGATGACAGTGAAGGCGACGAGGGACCACTCCCCTGCCACTTACACTTCCTCCCAGTTGGCCACCTCGGCCGCTTTGGCGGCGGCTTTGTCCGCATCCCGATGGGGTTTGATGACGAGTGCGGGCTCGGCCTGGGAGGGTTCGGGGAGCGGGAAGAGCTGCCGGACGTTCCCATATTTTTTCCGCATCTCCGCGAGGTCGCCGAAATCGAGGGCCCGCAGCGGGCAGGCCGCGACGCAGGCCGGGGGTTCCCCGGCGTCGACGGCATCGTAGCAGAAATGGCACTTCGAGACCGTGTTTGTCGTGGCGTTGAACCGGATGGCATTATACGGGCAGGCCCACTCGCAGTAACGGCAACCGATGCAGCGCTCCGTCTCGATGAGGACGATCCCGTCGTCCCGCTTGCCGATGGCCTTGACGGGACAGGAGAAGGCGCAGACGGGTTTTTCGCAGTGGTTACAGGCCATTGAAATGTTGTAGGCGACGACGGACGGGACCCAGACCTCTCCCCGCTTTTCCCATCCGCCGCCGGCGACTTCGTAGACCCGGCGCCAGAGAAGCCCGGTCTCGAGGTCGTTCCGGTCTTTGCAGGCCATCTGGCAGGCCTTGCAGCCCGTGCAGGCCGAGGCGTCGAAAAAGAAGGCGTACTGGGTCACCATGCCCACCCCCCTCAGCCCTTCTCCGCTTTTTCGACCTGGACCATGATCGTGTGCTGAGCGTTGCCGAAGGCCAGGGGCGTCCAGCGCTCGGACGAAAGGACGTTGACCGAGCCCCGGCGGTCGACCCCGTCCTTGTCCGGCGTCCACCAGGCGCCCTGGGGCAGGGCCACGACGCCGGGCATGATCCGGGGCGTCACGCGGCAGGGGACGACCGTAGCCCCTCTGTCGTTGAAAACCCGGATCTTGTCGCCGTTCCGGATGTTCCTCGCTCCTGCGTCCACGGGGTTGATGAACAGGCGCTGGGGAAAGGCCTCGTTCAACCAGTCCACATTCTCCATGGTCGAATGGACACGCGCGAGGTAATGATGCCCGATGGCCGAGAGCGGGAATTTCCTCGCCTCGGGGCCGAACGGGCTCTCCCATTCCTGAATGTACTTGGGGATGGCCGGGATCTCGGCCGGCCTGTTCATGTCGTGGAGACGCTTGGAGAAGATCTCGACCTTCCCCGACGGCGTCGGCAGCGGATGTTTCAACGGGTCCCGCCGGAAATCGGCGAAGGCGATGGCCGGTTTCGTGACCGGGACCGAATAAACCCCCATATTGGATCTCTCGAATTCGTCAAGAGCCGGCAGGCCCGGGAAGCGGGCCTTCCGGTAGCGGTCGAGCATCCAGGCCGTCCAGTCGCGCTCGCTCCTCCCCTTCGTGTAGGCTTCGCCCACTCCGAGCCGGGCGGCGATATCGGCCGCGATCCGGTAGTCGCTCTTGGTCTCAAAGGGCGGGTCCACGATCTTGGGCATGAGCAGGACCTCGTCGCCGTATTTCCAGCCGTCCTCGAAGCCCCACGTCTCGAACTGGGTGCAGGCCGGGAGGAGGATGTCGGCGAAGCGGCCCGTCGGAGTCAGGAAGTTGTCCTGGACGAGGAGGAACTCGACGAGCTTCTCGTCCGCCAAGATCTTCGCCGTCCGGTTGATGTTGCTGTGCTGGTTGACAAGGGCGTTGCAGGCGACGGCCCAGATGCACTTGATGCCGGTCGTGAGCTTGTCGACGCCGCGGACGCCGTCTTCGGGCTCCATCTCCTTGCCCCGCAGGACCGCCTCTGTCCAGAGGAAGCTCGGGATCTGGGCTTGGACCGGGTTCCGGCCCGTCGGAAACATTAACTCGCGGGGACCGCCGTCGGGGGCCTGGAGGGCGATCCCGCTGGCCCAGCCGCCGGCAACCCCGACGTTCCCGGTGATCGCGGCCAGGACGCAGCCGGCCCGGACGACCTGCTCGCCGTAGGCCCGCCGCTGCATGCCGTACCCCTGGTAAAGGACGCCGGGCCTGGTCATGGCGTACTCGCGGGCGATCCGGGCGATCGTCTCCCGCGGGACGCCCGTGACCGCCTCGGCCCACTCGGGCGTTTTGGGGACTCCGTCGCGCGTCCCCAGGATGTAATCCTTGTAGCTCTCGGCCCCTTCCGCCCCTGGCGGCATCTGGGTTTCGTCGAAGCCGACGCAGTGAGTGCGGACGAACTCCGCGTCGTAGAGTCCCTCCTTGATCATCACATGGGCCATGGCCGACATCATGGCCGCGTCCGTCCCCGGCCGGATCGGGACCCACTCGTCGGCAAGGGCCACGGCGCTCAATGTCATCCGCGGGTCGATGCAGACGACGCGGGCCCCTCTTTCGCGGGCCTTCCGGACGATGTACTCGCTGTTCGTCCCGTCGCGCATCTCGGCCGGGTTCCAGCTCCACATGAGGATATACTTCGAGTTGAGCCAGTCCTGGCGCTGGTTGCCGGTGACGGCCGTTCCGTAGACGGTCGGGGTGGCCGCTGAGATGGCGGCCCACGAGTAGCTGTTGTAGAAGCCGAGGGAGCCGCCGAAGAGATTCATCAGGCGCTCGGCCGTCTGCCGGCCGTTCAGCTGGTTGTAGCTTCCCGTTCCGTAGGGGACGTAGAAGGCCTGGTTCCCGTAAGCGGCCTTGATCCGTCCGAATTCGGCGGCAATCCTGTCCAGGGCTTCGTCCCAGGAGATGCGCTCGAACTTCCCCTCGCCCCTCTTCCCCACCCTCTTCATCGGGAACTTGAGGCGATCGGGATGATACTGGCGCCGGCGGTAAGCCCGGCCGCGGACGCAGGCTCTGAGCTGGGGGTCGTCGAGGGTGTCGCCGGGCCGGTCGTCGCCGTCGATCCGGACGATGACGCCGTCACGGACATGGACACGGAGGAGGCAGCGGCCGCCGCAGTTGTGCGATGGGCAGCCGGTCCGGACCATCTTCTCTACGACCGGCACAGCCGGGACGGCTTGGGCGGCGTTCGCCGAAGAGGCGGGGCGTTTTTTCCGAAGCCCGGCGGCGAGCTTGCCCGCCGCCGCGGCCGAAGCGCCGACCCCTGCGCTCCAGCGGAGAAAGCCCCGCCGGCTCATGGAGGCGAGCTCCATTTTTTTCTTGAGGGGCGCTTGTTTCATCGCGGCCGTCGGCCGCCCCGCCAGGCCTAGACCTGGATCGACAGGAAGACCTGGAGGCCCATCTGGCCGATCTGGTCCTGGATGGCCTCGATCTCGTCGACGTGGCCGTCCTCGTCCTTGAGGATCGACTCGAGGACCTCGCGAGTGGCATAGTCCTTGAGGTCGCCGGCGAGCACGATGGCCGCGTTGTAGGACTTGACGGCCCCCATCTCCGCGTCGTGGTCATTGGCGAACATTTTGGGCACTTCGGCGCCGATGTGGAGCGCCTTCAGCTCGCCGACGATGGGCGTCCCTTCGAGGAAGAGGATGCGGCCGATGAGCTGCTCGGCATGCTTCATTTCGGTGACGGCCCGCTTCTCGATCAGCTTGTGGAGCTTGTCGTAGCCCCAGTTGTCGCACATCTCGGAATGGACCATGTACTGGTTGATGGCGGTCAGCTCGTCGGCCAGGAGAGAGTTCATAACCTTGATGAGTTTCGGATCGCCTTTCATGATTGCCTCCTGCTATTCGCGGATTTTCAAACGGTTTGTTTGTGAGTATATTCTATAATAGAATGGAAAAAAAGACAAAGGAGGGACCCATGAAAAGACTCCCCGCCCTGGTTCTGGTCCTGGCCCTGGTCATCGCCCTCGCGAGCTGCGCTCCCGGGCCCAATGACCTCGAAAAAACCGCGAGCGCCAAGGGCCGGATCGCAGGCTTCTGGCTCGGCCTCTGGCACGGCCTCATCTCCCCGGTGACCTTCATCGTCTCGCTCTTCAACAAGAACGTCCGTCTCTACGAGGTCCACAACACCGGCGGCTGGTACAATTTCGGGTTCGTCCTGGGCGCCGGCCTCTTCCTGAGCGGCGGGATCCTAGGCAAGAGAAAGAAATCGCGTTAACTCCCGCCCTGAGGCTCCGCGTCCCATCGATCTTAATGAACGCACCGACCCTGGCCCTCCTGGTCGTGGCCGTCATCTTCACCGCGGCCTTCGTCCGTTCGGCGCTCGGCTTCGGGGACGCAGTCATCGCCATGCCTTTGCTCGCGGCCTCCGCCGGCCTGAAAACGGCCGCGCCCCTGGTGGCGTTCATGGGACCTGCGATCTCGATCCTCATCCTGGCGAAACACTGGCAGAGCGCGGATTTGCGGTCCGCCGCTAAGCTCATCGCCGCCTCGATCGCGGGGATTCCCCTGGGGATTTATCTTCTCACGCGCCTGCCCGAGGCCCCGCTCAGGGCGGCACTCGGGATCATCGTCCTTCTCTACGGCCTCTTCGGCCTCCTGAAGCCTGCCATGAGGATCGAAAACGAAAAAGCGGGGCTTCCCTACATCGTCGGCTTCATCGCGGGCATTTTGGGCGGGGCCTACAACATCAACGGCCCTCCCGCCGTGATCTACGGGATGCTCAAGGGGTGGCCCCCGGAGCGATTCAGGGCCACGCTGCAGGGATACTTCCTGCCGACCGGTCTTATCATCCTGCTCGGCCACGGAGCGGCCGGACTTTGGACGGGGCAGGTCCTCAGGCTCTTCGCATATTCCCTGCCGGCGCTCTGCCTGGGAGTCTGGCTCGGAGGGAAAGTCCACAGTCGCGTGCCTGAAAGGCGGTTCAGGCAGGCGGTCTACGCCTCCCTGGTCATCATGGGCGGATTTCTCGTCCTCCGGGCCCTGCTGACCTAGGATTCCAAGTCGTCGTCCGAGCTCGCGAAATCCCAGGGGAGTGGCATTTTTTCCGGAATACCCTTATGATTTGGGGGAGAACCCGGCTCCGTGAGGTTTCAAAACCATGATCCTTGGCGTTGACATCGGGTCTTCGGCCACGAAGGCCGTCCTCCTCGATGACGACCTGGGCCCCATCGCATTCAGCGAGGGGCTGAACCGGGGGAATTCAGCCGGCGCCTTCCGTGAGGTCGCCACCCGGATTCTCGAGGGCCGCGACGGCCTCCGCCTCCGCATCGGGATCACCGGCGCCGGCCGGGAGATCATCCAGGCGCCGCCCGAAGTCTTTCTCTCCAACGAGGTCGTCGCCGTCGCCCTGGGCGCGGCGCACGGCTATCCCGAAGCCAGGTCCGTCATCGAGATCGGCGCCCAGACCTCCCGCTGGGTCCTGCTCGATAGGGCCGTCGCGGCCTCCACAGAGCCCGAGATCCTCGACTTCGCCCTGAACGATGTCTGCGCGGCGGGGTCGGGCGCGTTTCTCGAGCAGCAGGCGGCCCGTCTAAAGTTCAGCATCGAGGATTTCTCCGCCTTGGCCGCCTCGGCCGCGAAGGGGGCGACGATCGCCGGCCGCTGCAGCGTCTTCGCCAAGACCGACATGATCCACCTCCAGCAGAAGGGCACCCCGCTCGAGGAGATCGCGTACGGCCTCTGCCAGGCCCTGGTACGGAACTTCGTGGCCACCGTCCTCAAGGGCCGTGAGGCCCTCCCGCCGGTCCTTCTCGCCGGAGGCGGGGCCCGGAACGCGGGACTCGTCCACGCCTTCCGCGAGGTCCTCGCGCTCGGAGAGGGCGAATGGCGTCCGGCGAAGCCGCCGCAATTCCTCGGCGCGCTCGGAGCGGCGGTCGGAGCGGCCAGCGGGAGCAAGGAGATCGACGTTCCCGAAGCCGACGCCATCCTCCAGTTCCTCAGGCCCCAAAAGACCGCTCGCAGGGTCCACCCGGTGGCCTTGGGCCCCCTCGAGATGAGCCGCACCCGCGAGCCATCGCCCCGTCCCGACGAATTCGTTAGGGGACACCTGGGCGTTGATATCGGCTCGGTCAGCACTAACCTCGTCCTCGTCGATGCAGAGGGCCGGGTCCGGGCGGGAGTTTATCTCCCGACCAAGGGCCGGCCCATCGAAGCTCTGCGGGAGGGTTACCTCCTCCTCCGGGAGAGATGCCCCGGCGGATTCGAGCTTCTCGGCGTCGGCACGACGGGCAGCGGGCGTCACCTCGCCGGCACTCTCCTCCAGGCGGACGTCGTCCACAACGAGATCACCTGCCAGCTCCGGAGCGCGGTCCGATATTTTCCCGACGTGGACACGATCTTCGAGATCGGCGGCCAGGACTCCAAATACATCAGCGCCCGCGATGGCAGGATCCTGGATTTCACGATGAACAAGATCTGCGCCGCCGGCACGGGGTCCTTCCTCGAGGAGCAGGCGGAGATCCTCGGCATCCGGATCGAGGACGAGTTCTCGAGGCTCGCCGCCAGCTCCGAAGCGCCCTCCGACCTGGGCAGCCGATGCACGGTCTTCATGGAATCCGAGCTCGCCGATTCCCTCGGCCGGGGCGTGCCGGTAGCCGACATCTCGGCCGGGCTGGCCTTCTCGATCGCCCGGAACTACCTCGAAAAGGTCGTGGCTGGGCGCCCGGTCGGGAAGGTCATCGTCTTCCAGGGCGGGGTTGCGTCCAACCCCTCGGTCGTCAGGGCCTTCGCCCTCGAAACCGGCCGGGAGATCCGCGTCCATCCTTTCAATAGGATCTCGGGGGCGATCGGGGCCGCGATCCTGGCCGGGGAAAGAGCCACGGTGGCAGGGAAAAAGTCCCCCGATGCTGCGGCAATCGGCCGGAGGCTCGGGCAGGACTATGCAGTCACGAGCTTCACCTGCGCCCACTGCTCCAACCGTTGCCAGGTCAACAGGATCACGTTTGAGGATCGGGTCGCGTTTTTCGGCGACACCTGCGAGCGGTACGCGGCCCGGCAGGGCCTTGGCCCCGCGAACGGGGAGGCGCCCGTCAGGATGGGCACGTCTCCGCCCGACCTCTTCAGAGAGCGGGAAGACCTCCAAGAAAGCTTCATCCGCAATCCGGCCAACCCCGGCGCGCGGATCGGAATTCCCAGGGCCTCGGCCCTCTATGAGTTCCTGCCCTTCTGGGCCGCATTCTTCAACCGGCTGGGCTCCGAGGTCCTGGTCTCGCCGGCCAGCCAACCCGAAATCCTCGAGATGGGTCTCAGGAAAACCCCGGCCGAAACCTGTCTGCCCATCAAGGTCTCCTTCGGGCACATGGAATGGTTCGGCGACAAGTCCGTGGACCGGGTTTTCTTCCCTTCCGTCATCGACCTCCACCGCGATCCCGCCGAATCGATGTCGCTCTGCCCGTACTCCGAGAATTTCCCGTTCATGGCCAGGGCCGCGACAAGGACCGAGATCCTCGCGCCATCGGTCTGCCTCAACGGCAACCCGGAGGATTTCGTGAGGTCGGTCGCCGAGGTCCGGGACGCCCTGGGCAAGAGCGATGCCGATGTCCGGGACGCCTACCAGGCTGCGTCCACGGCCCTGCGGGACTTCCAGAAGGCCCTCCGGCGGAGAGGCCGGGAGGTCCTGGACGGGCTGAACGGCGACGGGCGGTCCCTTTGGGCCGTCCTCGGCAGGCCTTACACGCTCCATGACCCCTTTCTCAACCTCAACCTGGGCCGGCACCTGGCCAGGCTCGGCATCGTGGCCCTGCCGATCGACTTCCTTCCGCTCGATGGGATGGGTGGAGCGGACTGGCCCGGCGCCCCTCACTGGCGCTATAACCAGCAGGTCATCCAGGCGGCCCTGTGGGCGACGGAGACGCAGGGGATCCGGCCCGTCGTTCTGACCAATTTCGGCTGCGGTCTCGACGCTTTTGCCATGCGTCACGTCCTCAGGATCTTCGCCGGCGAGCCGCACCTCGTCCTGGAGTTCGACGAGCACCGGGCCGAGGCCGGCCTGATCACCCGGCTCGAGGCGTTCCAGGACGAGGTCCGGGAGACGGGGAACGACGGCCGGCGTCCCGCGCCGTCGCGGCGACCGGCCCGGACCCATCCCGAATCCTACGAAGAGAACAAGGACCGGAGGTTCGTCCTCCCCTATTTCGCCGACCACGCCTTCGCCTTCTCGGGGGCTCTCAGGGGTGTCGGCATCGAGGCCGAAGTCCTGCCGCGCCCCGATGCCGCGACCGTGGCCCTGGGAGAGCAGCACAGCACGGGTAAGGAATGCCACGCCTACTCCGTCATCGCCGGCGACTTCGTCAAGCTCGTCCGATCAAAGCGGCAGGGGAACGAGGTCTTCTTCTTTCCAGGCTCCAAGTACACCTGCGTCCTGTCCCAGTACGACAAGGCCTTGAACTATCTGGCCGAGGATCTGGGGATCGCGGACCTCGAGGCCTTCGCCCCGACAGGCGACGCCCTGGCCCAGCTCCTAACCATGAAGGGGCTGAAGTTCCTCTGGCAGGGGCTGGTGGCCATCGACCTCCTCGTCCGGGCCTCGTGCGCGATCCGGCCCTACGAGGTCAGGAAAGGGGCAACCGACGAGGCCCATCTCGCGAACCTCAAGGATGTCGAGGCCGGCCTGGCGTCGGGAGGAATCGCCCCGGCCCTCAAGAGATGCGCCGAGCGGCTGACGTCCGTCAAGAAGCGGGAAAGGCCGCGGCCGGTCGTGGGCGTCGCCGGCGACATCTATACGCGGATCAATCCCGTGGCCAACCACGACCTGTTCCTCAAACTGGAGGAGCTCGGCTGCGAAGTCAGGCCGTCGTCCTTCTTCGTCGACGAAGTGGACTTCGACCTCGGCCGGAGCCTCCGGCAAAAGCTCGTCGGCCGCATGTACGGGGCGTCATCGGTTATGGCCCTCCTCTACCTCCGGAAGGAGGTCGAGAAGATGAAGGTCCGCAAGACCCTGGAGCGGGCCGGGCCGATCGGGAAGGACCCGACCTACAGCGATATCGTGAAGTTCAGCTCGCCCTACGTCGGACCCGATAACAACCAGTTCCTTTTTCTCAATATTGCCAAGATGGTCGCGTTCGCCCGGCAGGGCGTGGACGGCGTTATCAACGCCATCTGCTTCAACTGCATGCTCGGGGCCGTCGCTGCGACCATCGCCTCAAAGATCCGGGAGGATTACGGCCAGATCCCCATCCCCACCTTCACCTACACCGGGTCCGAGCTGGCGGCCGAAAGGACCAAGCTCGAGGCCTTCGTCTACCAGGTCAAGCAATACGCCAAGCGTAAGGAGCGCTGACCCACGACTCACACGGATAATTACGGTGACACACAACCAATTACCGAAATTGTCTAGCTTCCCCGAACTCATCTTTCTTTGAAATCGCCCGGCAAGGTGATTACCCGAGGCTTCCCTTGTCGGGATCGCGCCATCCCACAAGCTCTATATTTAATTATAAAATTCAAGCCGGCTGGACGATTTTCGCCCCATCGCGTAATTAGGGATTTCGTTGTGTGTCCCCGAAATGGGCTTACTTCAGATCGACCGTTTCCGCTGCGCCGTAATAGATCCCGTTGAACAGAAGCTTGAAGGTCGCATGGGGTTGGCCGCGGAAGGCGATCTCTGGTCCATAAAGGAAAAGCTTCCCCTTCCCCACCTCGGCTTCGGCGACCTGGACGCTCCGCCACAGGTACTGCTCGCCCCAGGCCCAGCCGCTCCGGAGAAGCTTCCCCGTGTCGAACCAGGCCACTGGCCTGACGCCCCTCAACCCGGCGTCCGGCAGGAGCTCGAAGGAGGGCGTGTTGTCGAAGAAAACGTCCACCGTATCCGGCATGCCGCAGGCCAACGGGTTCGTCGTGTCCAGCCGGGCCCTCATCAGGGACCCGGGCACGAAGAACTTCTCCATCCCGAGCGGCTTTTCCTTGCCGTCCGCCGTTTTCTCGACCAGGGCGTTGGCGACCGGGAGGCCGAAGTGGTAGGCCAGGGCCGTGGCCGTATCCAGCGCCAGCACCGTTCCTCCCTCCTCAACGAACTGCCGGATCTTCGGGACCGTCTTGTCCGCCGTGATGCGCCCGATCCGGCTTCGATATTCGGCGGGCACGTTCTCCGGCGCCGCCGCCTGGAAATCGCGGAAGCTCGTCTCGCCGGAGTCGGCGGGCTGAACCCTGGGGATCGACCCTCCGACGAAGATGAGGACATCGAACTTGCTCTTGAGGTTCCCCTCGTCCAGGGCGGGCGCGAACACGAGCTCGTAGGGGAACTCGAACTGCTCGAGGAGCCAGCGGATCCAGCCCGAAGCGATCGACCCGCCGTACGTGTCCCAGAGCCCGATCCGTGGCAGTTTGAGCTTGAAGGCCTCGCCTTTCGGAGCCGCATCCAGCCTCTCGATCGTCAGTCCGATGTCGCGGGCCGCTTTTTCAAGGACCGAGCGGACTGACGGCGTCGCGGGCACGTAGATCGTCCCCGCGGGATAACTCTTCCCGGCCGCCGCGAGATCACTCTTCAGCCAGTAGGCCTCGCCCCCCGCCTTGAGGGCCCTGTTGACGGCGATAAACGTATCGTTGACCCGATGGTCCAGCACGTACCCGGCGGCACCAGCCTTCGCCTCCAACCGGCCCGCCGGTGGCTTGATGATGTCCGCGACGGCCTCGAACGTCCCGTCGAATCCGTCGAGGATCCTGTCGAAGGAGACCCCCATCTGGAAGGCGAGCGTCCAGCCGGCGGCGTCGTAAGGCGGCACGGGCGGTCCGCCCGGATAGGCCAGGTCGTTCGGATGGTCCTGCGGCTCGAACATGGACAGGACGTGCGGCCGGAAGGCCTGGGCCGTCTTCACGACGTAGGAACCCGTGGGATAGACCTTGCCGCTCGCGGCGAATTCTTTCGAGGCCCGGAGCACCTCGCAGCCATTCTTCAAGAGGGCGTTGACGAACTTCACGGCCGTTAGGAAATCGGCCTGGTCCGAGGGGATGACGTAGCCGCGCGGGTCCCGGGCGTCCTTGTCAAATAGGAGGTCGTAGTACTTCATCGGGACGCCGACGCGACCTCGCCCGGAGCCGCCCGGCCCGGACCCCGACGCCGCCTCCTGGCCTCTGTCCTTGGCCACGGCCGCCTCGACCTTGGCCACGCTCCCCGGCACGATCGTCCACGAATCCTGACTCCCCTTCTCGATCGCGTGTTTGCCCATCAGGTAGCGCCGGTAGAGGAAATCCTCCCGGTTCTTGGAGGCCACGTCCATGATGGCCTTATCCGCCGTGACGGCATATTCGATGGACTGGCGGAAGTGCCATTTCTGCGGGGCGATCGGATAAGGATAATCCTCCTCGGGCAAAAGGCGCTGGGGGATGAATGGGATGTCGACGGGGGTCGGGCTGCCGATCGCCTCGGTCAGGATGCCGATGATGTTGTGGAAATAGGCGGTACTGCGAAGCCCGCCGTTCCACCAGGTCGAGTACGAGGCCCCAGAGCGCATGATCGCGCCGGGCTTTCCCTCGGCAACGAACCGGTTGTGCATGGCCGCGCTCACGAGGTCGATCCCGACCGGGATGAGCGGGTCGAAGACATAATTGAATGGGTCGCGGAAGGGCGGGGCGAAGAGGACCGTGCCGGCCGGCCCGGTCTGATGGTGATTATAGAGGATCTGAGGGTGCCACTCGCGGTAGAGCACGCGATTGACGGCTTCGGTCTCGGGCTGGGTGGCCATGTAGGAATCGCGGTTGTTGTCGTGGCCGATGTATTTCTGATAGAGGACCGGGACCCCGGTCATTGAACGTTTGGCGGGGTCTTTCTCCCGCATATACCAGTTGGCCACGAGCTCCAAGCCATCGGGATTGGAGGGCACGGCGAGCAGGACGACGTCGTCAAGGAGGCGCCGAGTCTCGGCATCGTCCCGGCTCACCATCTGCCAGACGAGCTCGATGAGCTGCTGTGAGCCAAGGATCTCGGTTGCGTGGAGGCCGCCGTCGATCCAGACGACGGCTTTGCCCTCCGCGGCCAGGCGGCGGGCTCCGGCATCGTCGAGCCCCTTGGCCAGGGCCAGGCGCCTCGCGATATCTTTATAGCGGTTGAGCCGGCCGTGGTTTCGGGGCGAAGTGATGATCGCCATGACCATGGGGCGGCCCTCGGCCGTCCTGCCGATATCGACGAGCGTCATCCGGTCGGACTCGGCGTCGAGCTTCTTCCAGTAGGCCAGAAGCTTGGTGTAGTTGACGAGTTGATAGTCGTCGCCGACGTTAAAGCCGAACTGTTCCTTGGGGCTCGTGACCCTGGCCTCGGCCTGGAGAGACCCGAGGGCCAGGATGAAAGCCAGGAGGCCGATGGTCGCCCGAACGCTTGACCCGAAGCGGAAGCCGTGGTTGCCGAAGTTCATGGGCCTGCCCTCCTCGAACATTGATCATGAGAAACGATGTGTGCTGCCCGATATTATTTTTTCGTCTTGGCCTCGCCGAGGACGACCCGGAAGCCCGTATACTCCGTCGACGCCTGGCCGACGCGCACCTTGACATCCGCCGGCCGGTCGGCGCTTCCGCCCGCCGCTTGACCGCTTCCGTCCTTGGCGATCACCCACTCGGCGACGTTCCCGCCGAGGTCGAAAACGAGGGCCTCGCCGTCCTTGCCCGCCCCGCTGAAGCTCCCGGCTTGCTTCAAGAGCGGGGCACCGGCGCCGAGCTCCTTGACTTTCGCCTCGAGACGCCGGGCGTCGTCCGGGTTCAGCGCGTAGCCGGCCCAGTAATCGAGCGTGTTCTCCCCGCTCAGTCCTTCGTAGAGAGATGAGACTTCGTCCTCGTTCGGCAGCCGCCAGGCTTGGCCGGTCGTTTTCGAGAGCCACGCGGCATAGGCCTTCGCTTTTTCGAAGGGGATTTCATTGGCCGGATAATTCTCGGTCCCGGGAGCCACGGGATACGAAGGGTCGAAAGCCACGTATTGCGCCCGCGTCACTTCGAAGCGGCCGATCTCGAGCTCGCCCCGTTTCACGACCTCGGGGATGACGATGTTCGCCGCCTTTCCAGCAACGCCGTACTTCGCCCCGGCCCTGGCGATGTCCTTCCTCCGCAGCGCCTGGCCAAGAGGCGAATCCTTCTTGAAGGCCTCGTTCTCCGCGGCGAGCGTTTTGAAAAAGTAACGGTCGAACCAGGTCATCTCCTCCTCGACCTTCCGGAGCTGGTGGGCGTATTCCTGCAGGCTGTGCGGCTCCCCCGGGAAGAGGCAGAATTTCACGGGAACTTTGCCCAGGTGATAGAGGGTCCGGTAGTGGGTCCAACCCTGGCTCGTCGGGACGTTCCGGTCCTCCGTCCCGAAGAAGATGATGGTCGGCGCCTTGACCCTGTCGAGCTTGAAGAGCGGCGAGATCCGGACGTAGAGCTCCGGGTCTTCGAGCGGCGACTTGCCGAGGTAGTACGAGTCGAAGGACTCGCCGAAGTCCACATTGGCCCAGTCGCTGATGAACTCGACATCGCCCGCGCCCGCCGCGACGACCTTGTAGCGGTCGGGGTTGGCGACGCTCACTCCGATCGACAGGATGGACCCGTTCGACCAGCCGAAGGTCCCGACCCGGTCCGGGTCGACCAGGCCCTTTTCGACAAGGAGATCCACTCCCTTCTCGATGTCCTCGACCGGATAGTCGTAGTAATGGCCGCAGCAGATGGATTCGACGAATTTGAGGCCGTAGTTGGAGCTGCCGTGGTAGTTCGGCTTGAGAATGAACGCCCCCCTCTGGCAGATGAGCTGATGGGCGTAGGCCCAGCTTTCGTCCCACAGGTCCATATCCGCCCCGGCCGGCCCGCCGTGCGGAGCGGTGAGGAGAGGGTATTTCTTCCCGGGCTGGTAATCTTTCGGGTAATATAGGAGTCCCTCGATCTCTTCGCCCAGGGCTCCCTTCCAGCGGACGACCTCGGTTTTTGCGATGATCTTGTTCTTGAAGCCGGGATTCAGGTCCGTGATCTTAACGGCGTTGGTCAGCTTGTTTCCGTCGAGCGTCGCCCGGTACCACTGGGCCGGCAGGCTCGCCGTCGAATATTCATAAACGACGGTCCTGGCATCGTCGCTCACCGAAAACCCGGACAGGTTCTTCATGTGCTCGCCCTCGATGTCCGCCTTCGTCCAGGCGAGCCCGCTTTTCGCGTACCGGGCCGGCTGGAGCCGGGCCCCGGCCGCGAGCAGGGCGACAAAGCCGTCGGGTGTCGCCTTCAATCCGCCTCCGAGGCCGTTGTCCCAGGCCAGGTCGACCCTGAGGCTCCGGCCCGAGGCCAAGTCATAGAAATAGACGAGCGTGATCGAAGCGGTGAAGAACCGCGGGTCCGTGGAGTACGGGGCCGCGATATAGAAGCCGCTTCCGTCGCGGGCGCGCTCGAGGCCCATGGGAGCGATCCGCTGCCCCGCGAAAAGCTCCTTCTGCCCGCCCTTGACGAGGTCATAGACATAAGTCTTCGGTAGGATCTTGTGGTCCCACTCGAAGCTCAGGTATTGCCCGTGGACGGTGAGCGCGTGCCGACCGTCCGGCGTCACGGCCCATGACTGGATGAAGTCCGTGTTGTCCGTGAGACGGCTGACCTTCCTGTCCTTCACGGCCAGCTTGAAGAGCCGGACGGGGGGCTCATGGTTGACGTCATCGACGACCCGCGTCGTATCCTTGATCTTCCTGAGCTCCTGCTCGTAGAGGGCCGGGTCCTCCTGGGCGCTGAAGATGACGGTGTCGTTATCGACCCATTCATAGCCCTGGATGCCGCGGGCGAGCTCGGTCACGGGATACGGCTCGCCGCCGAAAAGGCTCATGAGCCAAAGCTGGGATTTCGCGAGGTCGGGGTTCGGCTTCGGCAAAGGCCGGGTGCTCTGGAAGGAGATCCATTCCCCGTTCGGCGACCACTTCGGCAGGCCGTTGTTTTCCGTGCCGCGCGTCAGCTGGATCTCCTTTTTGGTCTCGAGGTTCGTCAGGAAAAGGTTCGAGACGCGGCCGTTTTTATCCTTGTCCATCTGAGTCTTCACCCAGACGGCCCATTTTCCGTCGGGCGAGATCTCCCATTGTCCGGAGGATTCGGCCGTGAGGATGTCTTCGGGGGTCCAGGGCGTCATCTTCGTTCCGCCGGGTTTCGGCGCGTCCTCGGCCGACGCGATCGGCCCGAAGAAAAAGACGGCCGAGAGGATGACGGCCGACATCACCAGCCATTTTGTTTTCATGAGACACCTCGAAGGAAGGAAAATCGGGGATCGCGGGGGAACGTTCGCTCGCCCATGGATATGGGATTCTTCACCTATTCGAGGCCCGATGTCAAGCCGGGGTCAATGGCTGGAAAAGGTGACGGAGAAGGCGGGCGAGCCGTGGGCGACGCCGGCAGTGGTCGTCACGTGGTAGCGGCTGCGGTGATTGCGCACGACCAGGCGGCCGATGACATAGCCGAGGACGCCGCCCACCAGCGAGTCCGAGAGCCAGTGCTTGTTCTCGGTCGTCCGCGACAGCGCTACACCCGTGGCCGTCGTATATGCCAGGATGGGCACCCAGACGCTCTCCCGATATTGCATGGCTACGACCGTGGCCAGGCTGAAAGCCGTGATCGAGTGTCCCCCGGGGAAGGAATCGTATCTCCCCGTCTGCCCCGATTCGAACCTCTCGAAAAATCCGACCGGCCCGGACCAGTGGTCGACCCCATCGGCCCAGAACGGTCGCTGCCGCCCGAAGATCCCCTTGAGGAACGTGACCAGGATATTACTCTGCACCATCGCGCTGGCGGCCAGGACGGCGGTCTCGGTCGATTTCTTATCGCCGCCGATCAAGCCGACGCCCAGGAACACCGCCGCCGTCCCCCAGGCCCCGTAGGACCCCATCTGGGTAATGACCGGGCTGACTCCGCGGACCCAGGCATGTGCCTCCCGATAATTCATAAACCCCCGGTGGATCGCCTCGTCGTTCGCGATCAGGAGTCCGGTGAGGGTTGCCAAGCCCGCGATGGGCAGGATATCACGGCTCCGGATGTGGACCGGGTAGCTCCAGATTTGCCCGGCGTCTTTCAGGAAATCGCGGGAAATGGATCTGAACGAGAATTCCCCGCCCCGAGGCGGGGCGGCCGGAAGAGAAGGACCGGTCGCCTGGGGAGTCGAAAGAGAGAGAGTCGGTGGGACGGCCGGGGTGGGAGCCGGTTGAGCAGCGGAGGCCCCGCAAATCGATAGCGAGAAAAGTTGCGAGAGCCTGTTCTCCGGCACCTCGGAAGCTTGATCCCTCGCGACGAGCTGGAACGGGAGGGCGGCCAGCAGCAGGAAGACCGCGGCCCAGATCATGTTTTTCTTCATCTCTATCTCGTCCTTCTAAGAAGATTCGCGGCACACGATACCGAATCCCATTGTTTCTTATCTTAACAAAAAACCCGGAGCTTGTGAATCCGGAGGAATGGGATACAATATGGGTGTCCCCGAGGGAGAGGTTGGCATGAAAAAAAGAGGCATTTGCCCGGTCATCATCCTGCTCGTTCTCACGGCTGGGGCCTTCGCGGCCGCCCGCGCCGGCGCTTCCGCCCCGCGTCCCGGCCGGGGACAGGAGCAGGCTGAGAGGCCGAAGCTTTACGCCCGCAGAGTCATGTTCGAGCAGAACGTGAAAAACTCCGGGGACGCCCTGGGAGAGCCCGACGGGCGCTTCGCCGAGATCGCTCCCGGCGGCCAGCTGGTCCTCCTCCTGGAGGACAGGATCTATCCGTCCGGGAGCTTCGACGCCGGGGTCGTCGTCACGAGGGAAGAGTCGCAATACGGCCTGGAGGGCTGGTTCCTGGTGGGCGGCACGCCGGAGGACCCGCAGTTCGCCTGGATGCCCCTAGTCAGGGGCCAGTCGCCCAGGAGCTTCCGCGTGGCGGTCCGGGAAGCGATTGAGGGGAGCGCCGGCCTGAACATGATCCGGATCTCCAACGCCGGCACGAAGCCGATCCTGCTCGACGCCGTCGTCGGCTACGGCCGGAAGGAGACGGGTGGGCGGAAGCCTGCCCTTGTCGGCCGCCTCCCGCTGTGATAAGATAGAAGACTAAAAACCGGGCAGGACAGAGTCAAAACCGACCGTTTCCCCACCCGCGAGAAGTCATTTCGGCCGACCCTCGTCCCCTTGTGTTTTAAAGGATTGGATAAAGGATAAAAATGTATTTCACGGAACTCAACCTCGACCCGCGGCTCCAGCAGAGCATCGCCGAGCGGGGCTACGTCGAATTGACGGCGGTCCAGGAGCAGACCCTGGCCAGGACGCTTGAGGGCCAGGACGTCGCCGTCCAGTCCCAGACCGGGACGGGCAAGACCGCGGCCTTCCTCATCACCCTCTACGAGAAGATGCTCGAAGCCGGGCCGGGCGCCCGGCAAACAGCGCTGATCATCAGCCCGACCCGCGAGCTCGCCGTCCAGATCGAAGGCGAGGCCAACCTCCTCAACCGTCACCTCGGTTTCTCCGTCGGCTGCTTTTACGGCGGCGTGGGCTACGCCATCCAGCTCGGGGCCCTAAAGGACGGCGTGGACATCATGATCGGGACGCCGGGCCGGCTCCTCGACTTGAGCGACAGCGGCCGCCTGAGCCTGAAGGAGGTCGGGTATCTCGTCATCGACGAGGCCGACCGGCTGTTCGACATGGGCTTCCTCCCGGACCTCAAGAAAATCATCAAGAAAATGCCCGAGCGCAGCCGCCGCCAGAGTATGCTTTTCAGCGCGACGCTCAACCGCATCTCCCGGCTCATGGCCGCCGAATACCTCAACCGCCCGGTGTCGATCGAGGTCACGCCCGAACAGCTGACCGTGGACACGATCACCCAGGAGCTCTACCACGTCAAGAGCCACATCAAGCTGAACCTCCTCCTGGGCCTCCTCCAGAGGAACGCCCCGCGCAACGTCCTCATCTTCGCCAACATGCGGCACCACGCCTTCCGTCTGGCCAAGGAGCTCGAGGCCAATGGATACCGGGCGTTCCACCTGACCGGGGACCTGCCGCAGAAGGACAGGCTCAGGGTCATCCAGAATTTCATGGCCGGCAAGTTCCCGATCCTCGTCGCCACGGACGTCGCCGCCCGCGGCCTTCACATCGACGACCTGGAGATGGTCATCAATTACGACATCCCCCAGGACTTCGAGAACTACGTCCACAGGATCGGGCGGACGGCCCGGGCCGGGAAGGGCGGCAAGGCCATCACCCTGGCCAGCGAGGGCACCTCCGAGCACCTCGAGGCCATCGAGCGCTTTATCGGGATGAAGATCCCCGTCAAGCCCGTCACCGACGACCTGTTCGCCCGCGACCTGAGCCTCGAGAAAATGCCCAAGCAGGGCTGGGGAAAAGGGCCGCGGCCGGCCGGCGGGCGTCCGCACCGAAGGACGAGCTCGGGGCCGGGACGGAGCTACGGAAGGGGCGGGAGCGGCCCTGGCTCCCGGCACTGAACCGCGGACGGGGAGAAAGACCCGCGTCGCGATCCGATCGGGGTCGCCCTTCTCATCTCAATTCGAGCGGCTGACGGTCCCCGTCCGCCGCTCGATCGAGGTCTCGAACAGGTCGGCCAGGCGGCTGTAGCCGGCCTCGAGCCGCTCGCGGAATGGCCGGAGCGAGACGTCGATCGCCTCCGGCACGCCGTCCTGCCAGGGAAGGCGGGTGCGGTCGGCGTCCATCGCCTTGACCTCGGCGGCGAGCGCCTCGCCCCACTTGTCCTGAGCTCCGCCCGCATGTCCTTCCTGAAGCTTCACGAGCTGACAGTGGAGCATGGGAAGGACGAGGCGATGGATCCGCATGAGGTTCATGTCCTTGCTCACGGCCAGGGCGTCCTGGTCGTCGGGGTCGGCCGGATCCCTCCCAGGTCGGCCAAACCGCAAGCCAGCGCCGTCCGTCGGCGGCTTCTTGAGCCAGGCATGGTAGGCGACGACATAAAGATAATAATATTCGCCCGCACCCATCTCCTTATCGAGAAGGGCCTGGGCGCGGATTTTCAGGAAATCCGAGATCTGCGGGACCATCCCCAGTCCGGTCCTGACGGCTTGAAAGATATTCCTCGGTCCCCGGCCTTGGCCGGACCCGCTGTCCCGGTCCTTCATCAGGATATCGAGCGACTCCTCGAGCTTCGCCCGGGCCGGGGCCGCGGCGTCGCGGACAGAGAGGAAGGCCTCGAGGCGGGCCGCCGGGATGGCCCCACCGGGGTCCGGGCAGTAGTCCTCGACGCGGCCGTACTTGGCCGTGAGGGACCTCATCAGCCCGTCCGAGTCCCTGAATCCCTGGGTCGTATTCCGGATGAGGAAATAGCCGGCGATGACCAGGACGATGACGATGACCACCGCCCCGCCGCAGCCGATGCCGAGTCCGAGAAGCCACTTGTTGGGCGATCTCTTCGGCGTCATTTCCATGGGCTCTCTCCTTAATGCGGCAATCCGAAGACAAAATAGACCAGGCAGAGGAGGGCCAGGACGACGGATCCGGCCTTGACCTCCTTGAACCGCCCGGTGACGGCCTTGAACAGCGGCCACAGGACGAGCCCGGCCGTCAGGCCGTTGGCGACGTTGTAAGTGAAGACCATGACGACGATCGTAGCAAAGGCCGGGACGAGCTCCGTCATGTCCTCGAAATCAACCCTCCGGATGGACCCGAGCATCAGCACCCCGACGGCGACGAGGGCGGGCCCGTAGGCGTAATGCAGGTGCTGCAACGGCGCGACGAGGGGGATGAAGAAAAGGGAAACTGCGAAGAGCGCGGCCGTCGTGACCGCCGCCAGACCGGTTCGTGCTCCTTCCCGGATACCGGTAGCCGATTCGATGTAGGCGCCGCTCGTCGAGGTGCCGACAAGGGCGCTGAAGACGCAGGTCGCAGCGTCCACCATCATGGGCCGCTCGATCTGTGGGAAATTTCCCTTCTCGTCGAGCATCCCGGCCGCAGCGCCCAACCCGACGAGGGTCCCCAGAGTGTCCAGGAAACCCATCAGGAAGAGGGTCAGCAGGATGGGTAGGAAGCTCAGGCGGAGGACGCCGGCGATATCGAGCTTGAGGGCGATGGGGGCCAGACTGAATTCACCCCTGAAGGGCAGCGCGACGACGGCGCGGGGGGCCTCCCCCAAGCCGAGCGCATAGCCGAGGGCCGCCGTGACGGCGATGCCCAGCAGGATCCCGCCCCGGACCCGGAGATGGAGAAGGATGGAGATGAGGACGAAGCCGAAGACGGCGAGAAGGACCTGGGGGCTGTGGAGGTTGCCGATCTTCACGGGCACGTCGGGCGCCGAGAGAACGGGCGAGCCGTCCCGCAAGAGCGCCTGCGGGGCCATCCCGGCGGCCCCGCTCGTGACGATCCCGGTCTCATAGAGGCCGATGAAGGCCAGGAAGAGACCGATGCCGACGGCGAAGCTATACTTCAGGCTCGGGGAGATGGAGTTAGCGAGCCACGACCGGACGCCGAGGAGGGTGATGAGGGCGAAGGCCAGCCCGCTGACGAACACGGCCCCGAGCCTGAGCTGCCAGCCGATGCCCATGGCGGCCAGGCCGAAGGCGATGAAGGCGTTCTCGCCCATGTACGGCGCGACGGCGATCGGCCGGTTGGCGTAGAGCCCCATCAGGAGCGAGCCGAAGGCCGCGGCCAGGATGGTCGCCACCGTGCTCGGCCCCTGCGGGATGCCGGCGAAGCTCAGGATGGCGGGGTTGACGACGATGATGTAGGCCATGGTGATGAAGGTCGTCGCCCCGCCCAGGACCTCGGTCCGGACGTTCGTTCCCTTTTCCTTAAGCTTGAAGATCCGTTCGGCCAACGGATCCTTCATCGAGAGCCTCCCGGCGCCGGCGCCTGATGCGACGTTTTTTTTACTGTATCCGAAGGAGAGAGGACGTGTCAACGGCCTCAGCCATCGAACCGGCTCGCGCCCGGGGCGCCCTCCTGTGACCCAGGCGGCGCATTTTTGGAGGCTTCCTCCGAGGAAGGATGTGTTTCTTTCCTGGCCAGCTCAGGCGACGGACGGATATGATATATTGGAAGCATGAAGACGAACCTGAAATACGTTGCCGTGTCCTTTGCCCTGGTCCTGGCTTTGTCCCCGGCGGGCGCCCGGGAGAAGCAGGAGCGAAAGGACCATCAGGTCCAGAGCGTCGAGATCAAGGAGTACCGGGGCGAAAAGCTCGACCCGATCGAGAAATTCGAAGAGAACTCAATCAAGGGGCCCCAGCACGTCGATATTCGGAAATATTCTCTGAAGATCGGCGGGCTTGTGGACAAACCCGTCAGCTATTCCTATGAGCAGGTGTTGTCGCACAAGGCCGAATCCAAGGTCACCATCATCCATTGCGTCGAGGGCTGGGACGTGAAGATCCTCTGGGAAGGCGTCCCGATCGCCGAGCTCCTGGGAGAGGCGGGCCCGAAGCCGACCGCGAACACGGTCATCTTCAAGTCGGCCGACGGCTACTCGACCTCCCTGCCGCTCGACTATATCACCAAGAAAAATATCCTCCTCGCCTATAAAATGAATGGCCTGATCCTGCCCGAAGAGAGGGGGTTCCCATTCCAGGTCGTCGCGGAGGACAAGTGGGGCTACAAGTGGGCCAAATGGGTCACGGCCGTAGAACTCACGAATGACCCGTCCTACAAGGGTTATTGGGAGAGCCGGGGCTACAACAACGGCGGCGACCACAGCGGCCCGATTTTCGAAAAAAAGAAATAAAGAAGGAGGGACGGCCCGGCTAAACGGCCATCATCTTGAATCTGCAGCGCTGCCCGCCCCTCAGGACCGAGTCGACCAGCTCGACCTCCACCGGCCGCCCGAGGATCCGCTCGTGCATCTCCTTGACGTAGCCGACGGAGCAGAGGCAATACGTGGGTGAGATCTTTCCGGCCGACTGGGCCTCGGCCATCGGGCAGAGGCAGATCTTCTCCGGGGACGCCTGGCCGGTTTCCGCGGAGCTCACGAATTCGAAATTGATCACCTTCCCGTCCATTGAGTAGCCCTTATCTTTTCCGTTCCGGGCAACCCATTCGGTGAACTTCTGGAGCGCGTCCGGCCCGGACTGCCGCTTTTGAGGCCCGGCATAAGCGCTGTAGCAGGCCTTCCCATTGGCCATCATCAGCTTCTTGCGCGACGGCTCGTCGATCGTCCGGTCCATGGCCTCGAAGAAGCGCCTGACCCAGCCGTCGCCGAATTCCATGCGCTTGGCCGCCCGTTCGACCGTCTTTTCGCCGGGTTTGGTCTGGGCGACGGCTTTCGCCGGAGAGGCCGCGGAAACGGGCTTGGACCCGGACGTCTGCCCTCCAAACGCGGTGTGCATGCCGGACGCCGCCGCGCACATGCACGTGCCGACGCCGATCTTGCCGAGGGCCGCGATGAACTCTTTGCGGTTGATGATCTTTTCTTTCATGTGGGCCTCCCTTGCCATTATTAAATAGCACATTTTGTGCCAATCATGAAAGAGCCGCCCCAGGCGAAAAACGAAGATATGCAGAGCGATGAGCGAAGGCCGAGCCAAGGAAATTTACATTCTCCCCATCGATTTTATACGGGATGGCCATCTTGGCTTCTCTGCCCCGCGTCCGTAATTCACTGCACGTGCTTGACCCGCCCCGCGGCCGGCGTTATATATTTCCAGGGGTCGGTGGCTGTCGCCGCCCCGGATCTAAGGCATTAAAGATGAGTCAAAGCGGCACATGACGCGACCCAGGATGGGCTTCTGGTACCGGGCGGGATGGTCCTTCTTCCGGGCCGTCTTCGCCGCCTTTTTCCGTTGGCGCGTCTTCAATGCCGGCCGCGTCCCGGACGCAGGCCCGGTGATCCTGGCTGCCAACCATGCGAGCTATCTCGACCCGCCGCTCGTCGGGTCGGCCCTGCCGCGGATGGTGGTCATGCTGGCCCGTCGGTCGCTCTTTCGCTTTCCCGGATTCGGACGCCTGCTCAGGCTCTGGCATGCCGTGCCCGTCGATCCCGGAAGCGGGTCCGCGGCGGCCCTGAAAACGATCCTCAGCCGCCTGGCGGCCGGAAACGCAGTGCTCATTTTCCCCGAAGGCGCGCGCAGCTTCGACGGCCGGCTTCAACCGGCCCGGGCCGGCCTCGGGCTGGTCGTGATCAAATCCACGGCTCCCGTCGTGCCCGTCCGGATCTGGGGCAGCCACGAAACCTACGGGCGGGGCAGCCTTCTCCCCCGCCCTGGGCGCATCACGGTCAAGTACGGCAAGCCGCTCGTCTTCAGCGAATTGCGCGAGGAGGCCGGCCGCTGTTCAAAGCCGCGTTGGAAAGAGATCTGCCGCGAGGTCGCCGACCGGGTCATGGCCGAGATCGCCGTGATGGAGCCGGTTCCGGACAAGGAGCCACACGGGCCGGATCGTTAAAGAACGTCAGACACTAAATAACCGCATGGAGCCTGGAGATTTGCGGCAATCTCAGCACTCGGCTGAAAATAAGAGAAAAATGGAATGCCGGGGGCCGGGCTCGAACCGGCATGGGGCTTGCGCCCCGAGGAATTTTAAGTCCCTTGCGTCTGCCAATTCCGCCACCCCGGCGACGGCTCATTTTTAACACGGTCGTGTTTGCCGGTCAAGGAATTCGCGAGCGCTCTGACGACTTCATGAGGCGGAAAAGGAATAAGCGATGTCCCGGGCAGTTGCCTCCGCTAGGGTCATCGGGCGGCTATTCGCTCCACGGTCCGCAAAGTCACGGGGCCCAGTAATCCGGACTCGACCAGCGGTTCGCCTTTCTTCCACAGCCGCCAGCTCACGAACGTGAAACGGCCGGTCGGGCTCGGTTTTCCCTCCTGAACCCACCGCGGCCACGCCTTGAGCGTGCCGTTGGGGTTCCGTTCGCTGTCCTCGGGCAGGTCTTCGTCGCCGATCATCCGGTTGACCCAAAGATTCGTCACGCCGACCTCGAGGGTGTTCGGGCCGGGCGTCAGAACGCCGGTCACGTCGACGCGATAGGGCGGCTTCCAGAGAACTCCCAGGTCCTGTCCGTTGAGCTTCACCCGGGCCATGATCTGGACCTTGCCCAGATCCAGATAAACGCGCCGGTCATCGCCAAACAACTCGCCCGGCGCGCTGATCGTCTTGGCATAAACCGCGGTGCCGGAGAAGTGCTTCAGGCCGGGGTCGCCGTGCTTTGTCCAAGAGACAAGCTTTGCCAGCGTCACCCGCTCGGGCGCCCCCCAGCCCGGCGGGAGCCGCAGCTCCCACGGGCCGGAGATCTCGACCATGGGTGTCCCGGGTGCGTCGGCGCGCAGCGTGCGGCCGGACGCCGTCTTCAGCTCGTAGCGGCCCGGTTGCCACGCTTCGACGAAGAGTCTCCCGTTCTCGTCCGAGCGGACCTCGGCCACGGGCTCGACGCCCGGGACGACGGGGAAGCTCACGGTCTCCGGGTCCCGGCCTCTCGCCTGAAGAGACTTCCCGCTCGCACTGTAATCCACGATCAGCGTTTTCACGACGCCGAAGGCCGGGTCGTCGCCCTCGGCCAGGCGCGCCACCTGGAGGCTCGTCTCGCCGCTGTCCAGGATCGCCTGGACCCGGGCCCGCACATCGCGGGAGCGCTTCGAATCGTCGAGGACCCCGTAGACGGCCTTCTCGACCATGATCCTCCCCTTCGGCCCGGCAGCCGGTGCGATCGTCCGGCCGTCGCGCGCGATGCTCACCACCGGGTCAAATGCTCCCGCGTTCCGTCGAAACACGACGAACACCGAGCCACTCGGCTCGAAGTGGACCGGGACGCGGGTCGTGCCGCCGGCCTCCTCGTAGATTGCCACGGGCTCGATCCGGCCGGTCTCCGGCCGCCAGAGCTCGGGGCGCTTGCCGGTGACCCGAAACACGCAGGTCGCTTCCGCCGGCTGTGGATTTCGGCTCGCCACGAAATAGATCTCCGTATCGCCGGCGCTCCGGTGGATCCACCGGACAAACGGCGGGGCCGAGAAATCCGGGGCCACCCCGAGCCCGGCGAGGACCTGCTCGGGCGACTTGCCCGTCAAGACCTTACCTCTGCCCCAGAGTTCGCCGGCAAGCTCTCGGACTTCCGCGTCGCACTTCGGGTAACCGGCGAGGCCCGGCGATCCCGCCGGCCGGACCGGCCCGACGACCGTCGCGCCGGCCGCGACGAGCTCCTTGACCTTCCTAAGCAGCGCCGGCGTCATGCGGGTCGTTTCCGGCAGGACGAGCAGCCGGTAGCTCATGCCGTCGGGCAGGACAAGCCGTTCATTCTTGACCGTCATCCGGGTGAGGAGGACCTCCGGCGTGCAGACGTCGTAGTCGTAGCCGGCGCGGTCGTGACCCCGGAATTCCTGGGGCGCGGCTTCAGGCTGAAGGTAGCAGATGTCGGCCACGAACGTCCCTTCCCGGAGAAGGTCCTGGCAGCGCGCCAGGTATTCGTGCCACGGCCCCGACTCCTCCCACCAGGTATCGGTCCGCTCATAGTGAAGCCCCCACGGCCCCATCGTCATGCCCGGCCGGTAGCCGAGCCACGGCTGCATCGCGTAGCGGTGGAAGACGAACCGGTTGACGCCTTCGCAAAAGGCCCGGTCGCCGAGCGCCTTGATGGTCGCGGGATGCTCGAGCCATCGCTCGCGGTCGCCGGCCGTGAACGACTCGGCTCCCAGGATGCGGCGGCCGTAGATATGTGCCGCCGAGGCCATCTGCTTCAGGGTTTCGAAGGCCCCGCCGCCGATCCAGAACTCGCCCATCGGCTCGTCGGCCCGGCCGCCGTACGTGATATCGTCGCACGGGCCGCCGTACGCTTCTATGGACAGGCGCAATCCGTGCTGGCGGGCGAGCTCCGCCATGTGTCCGGCGTAATTCTCGACGAGCAGGTCCGTGACGGTTTGCCGCAGGTCCCACAGGAACCGCTCTGAGATCTCGAGGCTGTCCACAACCCGGCCCGTGAAGACGGGGAGGTATGGCAGCGGGTCGTAAGCCCGCCGTTTCCGGAATTCCTCCCTCATCCGCTCCGTCCAGTTCTGGGCCCCGTTCTCCCAACTGTCGATATGGGTCGCCACCAGCGTTTTGCCCGCTGCGGGGCCGACATCGGCGATGAGCTTGGCTATCATGCCGGCGAACTGGGCCTCGATACCCTCCCGGCTCAGCTTATCGCACTCGAGCCCGCGGCCGCTGGCCGGCGCCGGCGCGTTCTCGACCCCCGTGCCGGTGTGGCCGAAGCGCATGACCGTCCATTTGCCGGCCGGGACATCCCAGGCGAGATGCCCGCCCTTGTCCATCCGCGCGGTGAGGTCGACGATCCTGGCCGGGTCGATGGTCATCCCCGGCGGAAGCTTGGCCTCCGCCGCCGGCGGCACCTCCTTCCGTTCATAGAACGCCTTGCCCTTGATGGCGGCAATCCGGTACTCCCCCGGCGCCGGAAAGGCGAGGACGGCGATGTCGCGGTAGAACCCATGATCGGCCTCCGGCCGCGGCAGGCTCCCGTCGAAGCGCCGCGGGCCGGAGAGGTCGGTCCCCGTCCAGACGACTTTCTGCATGGACTGCTCGGGCTTGATCCAGGGGCCGCCGCTCCCGTTCCAGCCGGCGTCGTCGTTCATGTTCACTTCGAGCCCGAGCCGCCCGGCCTCGGCGACGGCGTGCTTGAACAATTCCCGCCAGCGGGCGCCCATGAACGCCGCCGGCCCCACGGGCGCGCCCTGGTCCACCTCCATGATCAGGACGCCGCCGATGCCGACCCGCTTCATGGCCTCGAGGTCGGCCGTGATCCCTTCGCGGGTGATGTTGCTGTTCAGCCAGAACCAGTAGACCCAGGGCCGGGCCGAGTCCGGCGGTTTGACGAAACCCTTGGCCAGGTCGTCCGCTCCCCGCGCGGCCCCCGCCAGCAGACACAAGGCCATGATCTTGGTCAGGAGTTGTTTCTTCATGACTTATTTCCCCTTCCTTGGGCTATCATCACCGGTCCGATCGTCCCGGCTTCCCTGCGTCGAAACGGAATCCTCGATCGGCCGCTCCCCCCCGACCGCCGAAACCGGAGGGTTATTGGCTGTCCGCCAGCTTCACGTCGACCGAGAGAGAATATCTCTTGGTATTCGACGAACTTGGGCGCGACATGGCGTCGAAGGTGTCCAGGAATTCCTGGGACCAAGTCCTGCCGGTCCCGGACTGATAGCCGCTGTTCGACGCCTGGACTTCCCGACTGGCTTGGGTGCTGAGGCTCCGGTTCTCGACCCCTCCCCACTCGAATAGAACCCTGACGGTCGCTCCCGGCCCCGCCCCGATCCCCCCCGGGACGAACTCCGGGGAGGCCAGGGGGATCCGGAATTCATAGGTCGCCTGGGCCGCCGATTCCGAGACGCCGAAATCCGGGGGATCGCTGTCCGATTGACGCCGGAGGGGTCCGAACGTGCTCCCCTTCGCATCGACGGCGAAGGCCATGAAGACCGCATGCCAGGCGGTTTTCCTGATCTCGGCCTTCTCCGCGTCCGTCAGGACCGCACCCCGGCTTTCTTGCCAAGCGATATATCCGTCGGCGGAGACGGACCTGCTCAAGAACAGGACGCCGTTCCCGGGCTTTTGGGCTTTCCCGGGATGGCTGAGGATCGTTATTCCCGTGGCGTCGAAGGCCTTCCGGGAATCGGGGTTTTTCAGGACGACCAGGACGTAGAGGTTCCGGCCGTCGTTCTGGAAAGCGAGCTCCGCGCCGGACTTCTTGTCCGGGGTGAAGCTGCCCAGGCGCCATTCGTCGGCCTGACCATCGATGCTGACGGGAGACAGGGCCCGGCGGCTTTCAACGGCCTGGACTTCGGGCAACGCGGCGGCCCGGGCGAAAACGGCCAGGACGACCGGCCCCATCCATCGAAGGAGCTTTCTCGCCGGCATGTCTTCCTCCCCGAAGGGATTGTATCACAGATCACGGCTTTTCAGCGGACGACGATCTCGTCGACGAAGACCCAGGACGGACCACCGGCCGAGACGTGCCAGTCGGGCAGACGCTTCGTCCCTTCGATGCGGAAACGGACAAACCGCACGGAACCTTCGAAAGGGCCCTTCCAGGCAAAGGGTCGGATGACTTCCTCCCCCTGGTGGTCGCCCTCAACCGCGATCGCGCCGACGTCGTGAAAGGAGGAGCCGTCGGAAGATACGGAGCACGCGACGCGGTCCGGATGAAGGATCCAGCTCCGGAAGTCCGAAAGCGTGCTCAGGGAGATCTCCCGCGCCGCGACCGGCTTCCCGAGATCGAGCGTCAGCGTGAAATCGAGGCCCTCCCAGCCGAGCCAGTGGACCTTGCAGTCGCTCGCCCCGCGGACGCCGTTCGTCAGGATGCTCAGGTCCCCGTTCGCGTACTTGGGCGAAGGCAGAGGATCAGCCGCGACCGGCCGCCGGAACGCCAGGTTGCCCTCGACCTGGACGTCGATGAAGCGCTTCGCGGCGTCATAATAATCCCTGGGCGTGAGGCCCGACTCGCTGAGCGTCCGGACCCCGCCCGCCTCGCACCTCGCATAAAACTCATCGAGGAGGCGCGCCATTTCCGGCTTCGCAGAGAACCTCCCGTCCTTTTCGGCGTAGAAGCCGCGCGGCCCGAACATGTCGTTCTTGCCGATCTCGAGCATGGCATACATCAGGGGGAGCCGCGCCGTCCTCACCCGTCCGAGCACCGCGGGGTCGCCGGCCGCGGCAGCTTCCGCCTTGTCGAAGAGGGAGTTGTAGGCCGAAACGTCCGCGGCCGATAAGTAATCTCCCGCGTGGACTGCCGGCGGCTCGTAGATATCGAGCTTCCCCCCCGTCCGCTCGAGCGCCCCGCGCACGGCGTCGATGTCTCCCCGGATGAATGGTCCGGCCTTCCCGTAATAGCCGTTGAGGAATTCGTTCATCACGGCGCTCGCATCCGCCTCCGGGTTCCAGAGGAGTCGCGCCAGAAGGTACGACTTGAGCTCGCTGAACTCATGCCCGGGGCTCGTGTTGGTCTGCTGGAAATGCTGGCGGACGCCGTGGCGGACGAAGAAACGGATGTTGGGCTGGAGGACGTGGAGGTTCGGGAAGGGCGAGACGTGGTGCGAGAAATTGACCGTGTAATCCCAGAGATAGAGATTGCCGCAGATCCGGCTCCAGTCCTTGATATCGCGTACGAACGACCGGCTCGACGGGTCCTCGTCGATGGGCAGGCTCCGGTTGAGCTCGATCGTGCAGAGCATGACCTGGACGTTCGGGGCCGGCGGGGTCAGGCGCGGGGCCGGGCGCGAATACTGGTAGGCCAGGGTCGAGATGGTCTTGTCCGGGAAGAGGGCGGCCACACGGTTCACGAAGCGGATGACCGGCCCGGCCGGCGAGCCCTCCTCGTCGATCGTCTTCCGGCACTCGGGACACTGGCAGTAGGAGAGATTGTCGTTCTGGCTGACCGACCAGATTTGCTTATCCGGCTGGGCAGCCATCTCCTCCCTGAGCCTCGCGACGACGATGTCGAAGACCTCGGGCCGCGACAGGCAGGGCTGGTCGATGACGCGCTTGCCGTTCACCAGGGCGAAATACTCGGGGTGGTCGGCGAAGTACGTCTGCCAGGGAACGAGCTTCTGGAGGGTGTGGACGTAATAACCCTTCCCGTAAAGGTCGTCCTGGACGTGGAGCCTCATCCAGTCCCGGTAATCCGGGTCCTGGGCAAACTCGCCGTAGACGATGCGCATGGCATTGACAGGATTATCGAGGTCGAAGGTGCAGCCCAGGACGACGTCATCCCGATGGGGGAAGAATTCGACGGTCGGACTGTATTTGCGGCAGCCGAAATATTTTTCGAGGAGATGGACGACTCCGTAGATCGCGCCCTTTCCGCTCCCGCTCACGATATAAAGGTTCCGAAGGGACGTGGCGATGATAAAGCCATCGTTGCGAAGGGAAGAGATCTGGGACCTGAGCTCCGGGGGCAGGTCTTTTTGCGGGAAGCCGATGGCGGCGACGTTTTCGCGGCCGGGCTCGCCCGCCGTCCTGATCGGCACGACCACGCCGCTCATCTTTTGAACGGATGACTGGAGGATCTGCGCGGCGCGCTGCTCGGTCGCGCCCGCATCGTTCGGGATCTCGATCGCGCCCACAGGCCGGCCTTTGTCCACAAAGACAAAAGCCCGCGAGCACGGGCTGGACTGGACCGGTGCCGGCGCCGGGGCTGTTCTGGCCGTCCCGCCGGGCGCACACGCCGCCGCCCAGACGAGCGCCGCCGCGAGAATCAGAAAAATGGGGTCGGGCCTCAGTATCTTATTGTTATTAATTAATTTAGTCATCGCAAAGGTCGCTTTTTTGGCCTTAACTCGTTACTTTTGACCCCGAAAACGACGAGTTAAGAATCCCACGGCAATTTAGTCCAAGATGGCCGCTCGCGTCAAATCAAATGGAAGGATCGCGCCTAGAACTAGTGCCCGGAGTCAGGCGGTGCCGGAAACGTTCGGCAAGTCCAGCGCTAGTATCTCCAGCTTTTGAGGTCCGCACCGGCCGGGGCGGTCTTTTCCATTCGCTTAACTGCGACGGGGATGTACATCTGGTGATACCGGAGGCGCGAGACGTAGTTCGGCTGACCGTGGTCGCCGTTCCAGCAGTGCTCGGCCCGGTCGCCGTAATCCACCTGCCCGTCATAATATGGATTTTTCGTGTTTTTGAGGAAGGCCTCCATCAGGTAGACCGCGTTGTTGAGGTAGAAGTTGTCCATGTCGCCGACATAAATATGGATCTTTCCTTTGAGCTTCGGGCCGAGGGTCTTCCATTCGGCTTCGAGCTTGTCGCGGAGGTCGTAGCGTTTCCAGGACTCGGCGACCTTGCGGTCGATCTCGCCGGTGAGCTTGTCCCAGATCGGCGCGGGATAGCCGTCGGGGCCGGCGGGACTGAAAACCGCCTGCCAGATGTCCCACTGGTCGCCCGATCGCGAATGGGTCCCGAGGGCGAGCTCGCGGTGGTTCGCCTCCTCGAGAGTCGTGCCGACCTCGCCCAGGTAGTTGCGGGTTCCGGGCCGGGGCGTCTTCTTCCACCGGCTGTCCACGTAGTAGGCGTTCCTGTGCTCGTAGATGTTGACGATCGTGTAGGCCCGGAAATCGATCGGGTCGGGGCAGGCCGCGTAGCAGCCGTTGAACTCGTCGGGGTAGAAGATCTGGGAGGCCAGGGCTTCCCAGCCGCCCGTCGAGCCGCCGTAGAGGAAGCGGGCCCAGCCCTGGCCAATCCCCCGGTACTTCTTCTCGATATAGGGGATGAGCTCACGGACGATGGCGTCGCCGTAAGGGCCGAGGTTGGCCGAGTTCACGGCGTAGGAATCGTCGTAATAGGGGTTGGCGTGCTGGATCTCCATGACGATGACCCGCGGGAAATTCGGCCCTGTCCATTCCTTATAGAAGTCATACGCGTATTGTTCCTGGATCCGGTTGTATCCCGGGATGTGGAAGCGGTCGCTCCAGTCGGGCTCGAGCTTCGGGTCGGGCGGCGTTTCCCGGAATCCCGAGACTGTGTCAGGGAAATGCCCGTGGAAGACCATCAGCGGATAGCGGGCCTCAGGGTGGGAATCGAACCCCTCGGGGAGGAGAAGGCAGGCGCCGAGGCACATGGGCCGGCCCCAGAAGTTGGTCAGGAGCTCGCTCTGGATCTTCTCGTGCCGGACGTATTTTGTGTCCTTGGGCGGGGCGATAGGCGGGATCTCCCGGTCGAGAACGATCCTGACCGTTCCCGTCTTCGCCGGGTCGATGGTCATTTGGCGAGGAGCGCTGTAGAGGTTCCCGGGCGCGGCGTTCCATCTCTGGCCTTCGCCGCGGTCCATGGGCAGCTTCACGACATGGCCGTCCGACCTGTGAAAGGTCTCGTAGCGATGGAGAAGGGCCTGGACGGAGTATTCCCCGGGCGGCAAGCCGGCCAGGCTCCGCAGCGGATAGCCGAAGGCCGAGGCGTCAACCAACGCCTCTGCGCCGGGCGCGAGGCCGTCCACGTCAACCCCAAAAACGAGCTGGGTGTTCGGACCGTCGCTGATCTGGAAGCGCGGCTCGGCTTTTCCGTCGGTCGAGATGAGGAGGAGCAGCCGGCCGTCGAGAGGCGTCTTCGAACGCTCGGCCGGAAAGCTGACCGCAAAACGGAGCTCAGTGGACGCGGACGGGGCGCGGGACAAACCCCCAATGGCCAGGCCCGCCGTGAGGAAGAGCGCCGCGACAACGGCGATCTTCCCGGCGCAATAAAAAATACATCTCATGATAACCTCCTCAGTCCGTTATTTATTTTTCGCCCATTCGGGTAATTTCAAACTCGCATGGCTTTCCCGGTTGCGTCTGCGAAAGGATGATAAAGATGAGCCCGTTTTCCATTTTGAAATCCAGGGGCAGGCCATCGGCAAGGGCGCTGACTTTTGTGCCGGGGCGCGCAGGCGAAAAACGAACTCCGAGCTTTTGCGGGCCGCTGCCCTCGTACGTCCCGGAGATACGGTCCGACTGCATGTGATATCGGAGAACCCGGCCGCGCCATCTCAGAGTCTGGCCGAAACCCTGGCGCCAAAAATCATTCGTGACGGTAGGCGCAAGAACGACTGAGCCGTCAAGGCCCATATTCACGCCCAGAAGGAAGCGCTGAACGATGCGGATCAGGTTCGCCGGATATTCGCAATAGGTGTTGGGGCCGACCGCTTTGGCACCTCCCCTGCCGTCCGGCTGATACCGTTCGCGCCAATAGTAGCCGTTCCTGGTGCCTTCTTTGCAGACTCTCCGGATCCCGCGCATGAGGCCTTCAGCGTCCCCCATGCGGGACCGGGCTTGCGCGTCCAGGAACCAGACACGACCCATGGCCGCCAAGTCGTGCCGGTCGGTGTGGGTGAATTCCCAATCCTCGTAGTTCTCCGGACGCGTCGCGATGCCTGTGGGCATGCCGCCGTAATAGAAACCACTATCGTTCTTGAGCTTCGGCCAGAGGACGGCCACCTGTTCCGGTGTCGCGACGTCCAGGGCGATGGCCGCCCAGTCGACGTCCGTCAGCCCGTGACTCGAGATCAATCCGTGCTGGGGATTGTCGTATTCGGCGAATTGCTCTTTTTCTTTGACCCAGAACCGCGACACGAAATTCCGTCTGATGCGTTCGGCCAGATTCTCGTATTTCTTGGCTCTCTCCGCGTTCCCCGCCACGCGATTCAGGGCAGCCACCCGGCGAAAGGCGTCGACGGCATGGCCCTGCGCGACGCCGTCATGCTCGATCCGGGCGGGGCGCTCGACATAATAGCCCGCGCCCCTGACGGCGCCGGAGTCGTCGACGAGAGAGGCCAAATGATCCGCCGCCAGGTTGACCGTGGGGAGCTGGGCCGTAAGCCAGTTCATATCGAGCGTCCTCCGGAAGATGTCGTCTGCGTTCTGGATATAGGTCGGGTCGGCCAGGGCCGCCAAGGGATTCCCAGGGACCCAGTGGGCGTACAACCCGCCGTTGGCGGCAACCGTGGCCAGGTGGTCGCCCTCCCCTACCTGCTTTCCGGCCAGATTCGGCAGGACCGCGATCGGCAGGGCGCCGTCCGGCCGCTGGAACGAGCGAACATAATCCCAGTTGGCCTTGATCACATCGACCCGGCCGAGCCAAAGCAGAGCGTCGGTCATCTGGTGACCGTCAAGCGACGGGTACGTATAGCCGTATCCAAATCCTTGCCCGTCGGCGCAGACCGACCAGTAGCCGAAAAAAACCTTCGGGTTGACTGCCGCGATGACATTCTGCGCAGCCGCTCGCTCATACGCCCGCGCGATCGCCCGGTCCGGGAGGTCGGGCCAATCTCCTGCGTCGGACGATTGCTGCCCTGGCCTGTTTTCGAATACCTGCGGCTTGGTTTTTTCGACCTGCTGTTCGAAGTCGCGGGCCTGGGCCTGAGACGTCGCCATGAATAGGCACCCGAGGGCTGCCGACAGCACCAGGATGATTTCTCTGGCCCTCATCGTTCCACTCTCGGCTCGTATCCTTTCGACGCGCCTTCCCGGCGAAAAACAAGTTATCGCGCGTCCCGGCCGAAGTCAAGGCTCGGCGGGGCCGTCATGAACGGGCAGCTTGCGCGGATGATGACGCGAGCGTCCGCCCTCTCTTGCATCGGGGCCACGAAATGGAGAAGAATAGGCTTCAGGTCCGATGAAAACGGCCGTCAAAGTTAAAAAAAAATCGGGGGCGTCAATGAATCGCAGATCCAGGTTCTCCGCATCATTCCGTTTCCGGGCGTCCGGCTTGGCCTTGGCCGCGGCGGCGTTCGTTTTTCTTCTTTGGGCCGGCGGAACGAGCGCATTCTCCAATGATCCAAGAACCCCGGCCAGCGAAAAAAGCAAAGCCATCCTTGACTATATCCATCACATCGATCAATCCCTCTCCTCCGAACGGCTGGACCGCTATCTCAGGTATTTCACGGCCGAGCCCCACGTCGCTTCCTCACCCCGGAATAACGCTCTGGCCCAATTCATCCTCGACGAGTGGCAATCCTTCGGGCTCGAGGACGTCCGCCTGGCGGAGTATGACGTCCTCCTTTCATTCCCCGAGCGCATCGCCGTGGAGATCATTGCTCCCAAAAAACTCTCCCTGTCCCTCAAAGAAGACAGCGTCCCTCAGGACCCGGACACGCTGCGGCGGGATGTCGGACTCCCCTACAATGCCTATTCGGCCTCCGGGAATATCGTCGCGCCCGTCGTCTACGCCAACAGCGGAAACCCGCAGGATTATGACCTCATCGAAAGAAGCGGCATCGACCTGAAGGGCAAGATCGCCCTCGTCCGCTACTCGGAACCGTATTCTTATCGCGGCTTCAAGGCCCAAACCGCCCAGCAACGCGAGCTGGCCGCTCTCCTGATCTATTCCGACCCGAAAGAGGACGGCTCCGCCCGCGGCCCGGTCTTCCCCGATGGCCCATGGGGGCCGATGAGTCACATCCAGCGGGGCGGGATCCCCTTTGACTTCATCTATCCCGGCGACCCGCTGACGCCCGGCTGGGCCTCCGTTCCCGGAGCGAAAAGGCTATCGCTCGAGGAGAGCGCGGCCGTCCCCAAGATCATCAGCATTCCCATTTCGGCCCGCGACGCTCTTCCGCTCTTCCAAATGATGGGCGGACCCCAAGCGCCGAAAGAATGGCGGGGAGCGCTCCCGGTCACTTATCGCCTCGGAGGCGACCTCCCCCGCGTCCATATCGATATCAAAATGGACAACTCGACGCGCAAGATCATCGACGTCATCGGCTGCATCAGGGGGAGCGAAGACCCTGAACAGGCCGTGCTCGTCGGCAACCACCGCGACGCGTGGGTCTTCGGCGGGCTCGACCCGTCGAGCGGGACGGCCTGCCTGATGGAGCTGGCCCGGGCCTTCGGAGAGGCTAAGAAGGCCGGCTTCCGTCCCCGGCGCTCGGTCTATTTCGCGAGCTGGGACGCCGAGGAATTCACCCTTACCGGCTCGACCGAATGGGGGGAGGAAAACCGGGACTGGCTCGGCCAAAGCCTCATCGCCTACCTCAATGTTGACAGCTCTGCCGACGGCAAGGACTTCAATGTCGCGGCGGTGCCCGCGCTTTCGCGGATCATCCTCGGGGCTCTCTATGACGTTTCCGATCCAACGACTGGGCAAACGGTCTACGAGCGCTGGAAAAAGGGCCCCCAGGAGAAGGGGACGATCGCCACGGCCTCGGGCAGCGGCCGGATCAACGCGATCGGCAGCGGGTCCGACCACACCGTCTTTCTCAACCATCTCTGCGCCCCGGCCCTGGACATGAACTTCTCGGGAGACTACGGGGTTTATCATTCCATATACGACGACTATTACTGGATGAGGCACTTCGGCGACCCGGGGATGCGGTACACGAAAGCGCTGGACCGGATCTGGGCGCGCATCGCCGTCGACCTGGCCTCGAGCCCGCTCGTCCCCCTGGACTATGAAACATACGCCACGGAGCTCAAAGCGTACCTCGAGGAGTGGGCCAAGCCGTTCGACCCCGCGAAGAAAAAGCTCGGACCGCTCTTCGGGCTCGTCGAGGAGATGAGACGGGCGGCGGCCGGAATCAGTCCGGCTCTCTTCGGCGGAAGCGCGGCTGGGAAGCCGCCGGAGAGGGGGACATGGCCAAGCACGGTAGGGGCGACTGGAGTGGAGCCCGGGACGGAGGTCGCGGCGGAAAAAAGGGGCGAAGCCAACCGGCTCCTGATCGAGGTCGAAAGGGATTTCGCGCTCCCCGAAGGCATCCCGAACAGGAGCTGGTTCAAGCACCTCGTTTTCGGGACGCGCTCGACCTACGTGGCGCTCCTCCTCCCGGAGCTGACCGAAGCGGCCGAGGCGGGGAACGAGAAGGGCGTGGAGGCCGCCATCGCCCACCTCGAAGCCGCTGTCGGCAAGGTGACCCTCAGGCTGAAAAATATCGCCGCGATCCTTGGTCATCCCGGGACCTGAATCCCGACTAAATTGATGGGCCCAAAAATGCGGGGCGTGCTAAGATAACGGCAAGGGGACATGAAAAAGAACCGAGTTCTCGCCTGCGCCGTCGCTCTCTCCTTCTGCCTGCCCCTGGTCGCCGGCGCCGACATCCGTGTCCTCGGGACTCTGAGCGTCGAGCCGGCCCCGGAGTGGGGGCGCAGGGCGACGGACCTCACGATCGCCCGGGAATGGTGGTTCGCCCGGGACCGGATGGCGTTCATCACCCAGGACTGGCGATTCGTTTTCGACAAGACCCGCGGTCGCATCCTCGTCATCAACACCACGGACCGGTATTTCGTGGAGGCGGGCATGACGGCGGACTCACTTGAGCTCGTCGACCCCGGTTACGTCGGAGCCCTCGGCCGTTTCCGGGCCAACGGGGCCGTCGAGAGATCCCCGAAAAAGAAGACGGTCCTCGGCCGGGAATGCGCGGGCACGGTCGTCTCGGAATGGCTTGTCAACGACAACCAGCATTTTTTCGACAGGGATAGGACGATCTACGCCACCACCGACGTCCCCTTCGACTGGCGCCTGAGCCGGGACCTCGCCGCGTGGATGCTCTCCTTCTTTAATCCCGAGATGACCTATTTCGGGGGGATGCGGTCCATCGAGGGATTCCCGCTGGCCGAGACCGATGTCTACGTCCGGAACACCCAGAGGATGGCCTACGGCACCGAGGTCACGGACATCCGGGAGGCGACTCCGCCGGGCGGCTTCTACGACATCCCCGAAGGATTCAGCCGGAGGGAGAAGCTATCCCAGCGCGACCTCCTCGCCATGCGCCAGATCCTTTACCTCGTCTATTACTTCTGATCAATTTCGGTGACACACAACTCAACCACTCAATTCCCCCGGAAATTGGGTTTTCCAAATGGCGAACACGGTACCCATTCCCGAATTTGTCTGCAGGCGGTATTTCGGTAATTAGATATATGTCACCGAAATATCACCGAAATAGGCGAAGAGGCGGATCTCAGGGCTCGGCCGCGGCCCGGGCCGCCGCCTCGATGGCGATGGCCGCGACCGCGGACCCGTAATCGAGGTCGATATTCCCCATCGTGTCCTGCGTGTCGTGATAGCCGGTGCGGTTGATATCGTAGTTTTCCATGAAGAGCACGACCGGCACGCCGACATCCGAGAAGATCTGGCCGTCGGTGTTGAACAGGGAACTCAGAGGGTTCTCCGGCGTCCGGATCTCGCCGAACAGCCGGGGATAGAGGGCGATCTCCGGCAGGCGGGCCGGGTCGGGACTCCGCTTTCCGCGCCCCCGCCCCCGGCGCTCGGGGCCCCGGTTCCCGTCCTCCGCTTTCAGGTTCCAGATCCGGTTGGCCGCATAAGCGTGCCGGGCGAGCTTCAGTGAACCGGCGCCCCTCCCCGGGGACATCTGAAAGACGTCCCGCTCGCTGTCCAGGTTGTGGGCGATCATGTCCATGACGAAAACCCCCGCCACGCGCGTCCCGGCGAGGTTGACGGTCTCGCCGCCCGCGAGTCGCATCCGGAGCGACCCCTCCACCAGAGTCCGGCAGAAATGGCGTGCGCCCATGCAGTCGGCCGGGAACTCCTCGCCCGTGAGATGGAGCAGCCAGACATCCCGCTCGAGGCGCCCCTCCTTGGCCAGCCTCAGGAAAACCGGCCCCGCCCGGAGGAGCGTCGCTGTCGCCGAATGATTGTCGTCCGCTCCGGCGGCCGCGATCCGGACGCCGTCCCCGCCTCTGGACTTGTCGTACCGGTCTTCCATGTAGGCCGTGTCGTAATGGTCGGCCAGGACGATCGCTTCCCGACGGTTCTTCCCGGGGATGACGACCAGGATGTCCCGCTCATGGGTCTTCCCGTCCTGGTTTTCCTTCCAGCCGCCGAAGATCGAGTAATCGAAATCCGTCTTCCAGTAGAACGGGACCTCGCCGCAAAGGGCCGTCCCTTTCATGCCCGCCGCCACGATGGCCTGCCGGTGGCGGTCCATGAGATAGTCGCCGAGGGCCTCGAGGTCGCGGCGACAGTGGGAGAGACAGCTCAACGTCAGGGGGTCCTGGGCGCAGTCGGCGTTGTCCTTGTTGACATAGCGGCCGTGGGCGAGAAGCGCGATGTCGTTCCAGAGGCCCTCCTCGAAAGCGCGCGTGGCGGTCTCGGCGTAGGTCACGGATTCTGAAACGACATGGGCCGCCCCGGCGGATCCCGGCGCGGACGCGGCCGGCGGTTCGAGGATCCGCCCGATCTCGCGCTGGATCGCCCGCCCTTTCGGGGGGTCCGCCGACCGATCAGCCAGAGAGGAGGACCAGGCGTCGAGCGACTCCTCTTCGGCCAGGCGCAGGAGGTGCCGGGCAAAATCCCGCGGTAACGGCCGGCCGTCGAGGAGCGTATGGCTGTTCAATAGGGCCAGGATATTCAGCGGCGTCTGATGCGTGTAATGCTCGCGCAGATGATCGCAGATCCGCAGCGCTTCGAGGTAGGTTTCGCGGCGGAGAAACCGGGGCCAGAGAAAGAGCGGACGGGCCGGGTCCGGTGGATCCGCCCGATAAGCCGTCAGGCAGCCGAGCGGCGCTCCGGGCAGGACCTCGGCCCGCGACTTCTCTTCCGACCAGAAGGCCGCGAGCGGCCGGTGCCAGTAAATCTCGTGGCGTCCGACCCGCATCGCCGGGAATTGGAAGCGATAGCTGAAAAGCCCGCCCTTGGCCACCGCCTCGCCGGCCGCGTAAATCTGACCGGGATCGGCGTTCGGCCCGTCGAGGAGCAGCCGCGAATCCTCGGTCCAGATCTGGCAGTTCCGGGCCAGGGGTTTGTCGTAAAGGCCGATCGCGTCGGGCGCGGTGCTGAAGAGGACCCTGGCGACCCGGTCCTCGAGCCTGCTCAAGGCCACATCATCCTCGTAGCGGCGGACGCGGTTCCAGCGGCTCGTCCGCTTGTACGTGTTGAGCAGCAGCTCCCCATGGATCTCCGGGGGAACCCGGCCGGTCCCTTCTTCATGAAGCCATCCCGACTGCGGGATGCGGAAGCCGCCGGGCGCGCCATGACGGGCCGCGAGGCGCTGCAGGGAAATCTGCATGGCCAGGGGCAGCTTTTCCTGGAGGCGGATATAGTCGCGCTCCCCCCAGAAAACGAGGCTTCCCGGGTAAGGCAGCAGGACGAGCTTCCCTGAAAAATAGCGCTGTTTGACCTTCTCCGGAAGGCGGGCGAAGGGCCGGAAGGTCAGGAGATAGCGAACGTCGTCGAAGGCCGCCGCCCCCGCGTCGACGAGGAGCGGCGCCGTCCAAGAAGGAAGGGCGGCCTCAATCCAGTACGGGAACCGCGGGTCCGGCTCCGTCGGCAGGACCCGGAACCCGGTCGGCCGAAGCCCGGCTGAGCCTTTAACGGGCTCGCCGTACACTCGGGAGAGAAGATCGACCAGGAAGGCAAGCGATCCGCTCTCTGGAAGCTCCCGGTCCGGAGCCGAGCGGAATCCCTTCCAGAAGGCTTGTTCGGGCCCCTGCTCGCTCGACCCGAAAAACGTCCAGCGGACGCGCCCCTTATCATCCTGGGTCCTCGACAGGGCCAGCGGGAGAAAAACGACATAGCACTCGCGGCCGAGCAGCGCGGTCCGGGCCAGAAGCTCGGGCGGGCAGTAGGGATTGTCGACGAGGTTCCGGCCTTTGTGCCCGGGGATGCGGAATTCGGGCTTGCCCCGCCCCAGCCTGACGAGGGCCCCGACGATCTCCTCGGCGAGATGCTCGAGCCCCGGCTTGAGCTCGTACTCCTCCTCGATCTCGGGGATCGCCCAGCCGTAGGGGTCATCGTCCGAAAAAGGCAGGGCTTCCCGGTCACCGTAGGGCTTGCGGCCGAGCCGCGGCGGCGGCATGAATTCCGAGTAGGCGGGAAGCGGGAAGCTCCCTTTGCCGTCCAGCCACGGGAAGCCCTCCATCAGGAGCCGCCAGCCGGTCGGGGTGGTCGGGCTCATGGGGTCAGCTCACGATCCCGCGAGCCGCACGGGATCCGCGTTCGGCACGGCTTGATAGGACACGTAGCTTCCCCGCCGGTCCCTGGCCACGGGCATTCGCATGAGCCAGGTTCCCTGCCGCACCTCGACGGCCGTCCATGCGGCCGGAACGTATGTTTTCAGGGTGAGCGGCAGGTCGTAGACCCCGGCCGCGAGGTCGTGCCCCACCGTCACGTCGATCACGTCCCCAGCCCGCGAGGCCTGGACCCGGGCGTGCATGCGCTCTCTCATGTACTTCGTCACATCCTGGAATGTCGCCACCCAGATCTGATCTTGCTTCGACTTGATGTAGCCGAAATATTCCGTGAGCTCCGCGCCCGTCTTCGGTTCCCAACCGATGCCGTCGACGCCGTGGAAGACGAGCACGAGCCACATGTTGTCGTGCGCGGCGACCGTGTCGATCCACGATCTCATCAGGCTCATCGGGGTTTTCGTCAGGGCCCCGCGCTGCCACTGCACGTACTCTTTCGTGGACGCGGCCGGGTCCTTCACGCTCGAGCGGTCGAGCTCTTCCAGGAACGGCTCGGGCAGGCGGTTCCGCGACGCCGGATAGCGGGCGAGCGCATAACGGAGGACCCGCTCGTCCTCGGTGCCGTAGGGACATTCGACGGTGAAAGTGTGCTTGGGGCCGAGGTGATCGAGGATCTCCTTGCGGCTCTTCTCGAGCTCATAAACAAGGTTGGCCTCGTCAAGGACCGCCAGGCGGGGATGCGTGACCGTATGGCTGGAAAATTCGTAGCCCCGTTCCGCCAGCGCCTTCAGCTCATCCCACGTGACCGCGTCCCGCTTCCCGGCGACGACATCCGATTTTGTTTCTTTCTGGAAAGCGCCGCGGCGTACCTTAGCGTAGGCCTCGTCGATCAGCCGGAAGGCCTCTTCGGCTTTGCCGTCCTCGTACAGCTCGCCGGCCCGGCTGTGGTATTCGAGAGTCCCGCGGAGGGCGAGGTGGCCGATCGCGGAGGCCCGTTCGAAAAAATTGTCACTGTTGGTCGGCACGCCGGCGGTCTCACGGATGATAGCTCGGGTCGGGCGGCCGATGAACGTGCCGGGGTATCGGGAGCCCGGAATGTCGCCCGTGATGATGTGGAAGGTCGCGGGGAAGCCAAGCCCGTTCATGATGGGCACCGCGACGCGGAACTGGTTGATGCTTTTATCATCAAAGGTCAGCGAAACCGCCGCCCGCTTTTCGAACCGCCACTTGGCGATCTCCGTTTGTCCTACTTCGGCGTCTTGGCCCGGAGAGGAGCGAAGGGCGAGGCAAATGATCCCCGCCATGGCGAGCCAAGAACAGGTCACGCGCTTCATCCGAACCTCCTCGTCCGAACCAGGCACCGCGCCGCGTCTCTTATTTTGCCCCAAATTTTGGTGACACACAACTCCATCGCTTAATTTCTCCTCCGAGATAGGGACACCATACTTATTTCCGAATTTCACAGCCTGCGTGAATTTCGGCATAGAGTCGAGTGTCACCGAAATTTTGCCTGTGAGAATTCTGGTAATTAGTTGTGTGTCACCGAATTAGGGGAGGCGGGAGCCCCAGCCGGTTTCGACGGCATAATTCATGCACCTGGCGAAAATCCCGTAATCGAATTCCGGGCAAACGATGCCTTTGCGCTCGAGGATGGGCCGGGATCTCGCCGTCTCGAAAACCCGGGCATCCCTCATGTAGGGCCCGTAAGCCTCCACGTAATGATCGTAGAGCGCCTCGAGGGGGTTCCTGGGTTTCTCCCTGAATTCCTCCGGGCCGCAAGCCCTGATTCCCGTCATCCGGAAAAGGCGGCAGCTGTAGTCGATGATGTCCCCGATCCGTTTCGCCCGGCCGTTGACGATATGGAAGACGCCTCCGCCGGGTGCTCCCTCCATGATCGCTAGGAACGCCCCCGTGAAATAATCAACGGGGATGAGGTCGATGCCTCCCTCGCCCGCCACTTCGATCCGTAAGGGAAGATGGATCGAGCCGTCGGCATCGATCCGCACCCCGATTTCGGCGGCCTTTCGGCCCCCGCGCTCGCGGATGTCTTTCTCATAGACGTCACGGATAAAGAGGGCCGTCCGCACGGGGAAATAGACGGCATTGAAGAGGAGGCTTCTCCCCGTCCGCGAATCCCCATAGACGATGGACGGCCGATAGATCGTCAACCCTAAGCCCGCCTCTCCGCAGGCCGCCGCGGCCGCATGTTCGCCCCGGCATTTCGTCTCTTCGTAGGCGTTCCAGAACTCGCAGGGCGTCACGAGGTCTTCGGGGCAGACGCCGGTCGTCTTGCCCGCGACAAACGCCGTGCTCACGTGGTGAAAAAAATACGCTTGGCTCTCACGGGCGAATTCCAGGACATTCGCGAGCCCAGCGCTATTGACCTCCTCCACCTCTTCCCTTTTCCTCTCGGAAAACGCCGTATTCGAAGCGCAGTGAATGATCTCGTCCGTCTCGAGAAGCAGCCCTCGCACGTCCTCCGCGGGAATGCCCAACCCCGGCCGCGTGATGTCGCCCTCGACGGCCCTGAGCCCTCGACGGTCGCCTTCCGACAGGCCGAACCAATCGAGGAGCCCGCGCACCCGGTCCTCTGCCCGCCGCGCGCCGCTCGAGCGGGCGAGGAGCGTAACGCGGAAACCCCGCCTGAGAAGCTCGACGGCGATGTGACTCCCCAGGAACCCGGTCCCGCCCGTCAGGAAAAAGCGGGTGGAGCGGTCCGTTCGCTTTTTCTCGATCTTCTCCCGGGAGATCCGCGCGGCGCTCGTCATCTCATCTGCCTTCTCACGCTTTCTGCACCCCGCACCCCCTCCGCAGCCGCCCTAGTCCAGGCGATAGAGGAAGTTCTCCTTCCGCGAGCAGCCCTGGGAAAAGACATACATGAGGAACGTGACGCCCTTCGTTTTGGCCGCCAATCCGTCGAGCCACGGCCCGATCTCGGTCATGGCGTCCGCGATTTTCTTTTTGTCGGCGGGGTCGGTGTGCTCGATGTAATAGTCGTATTCGAGGATGGCCCGCTTCCCGAAGTCCATCGGCGTCAGGAAGCCATAGTCGTGCTCGATCTTGCGGGCATCGGCGATCCGCACGAAACCGGCGATGATGCCGTTGATGACCTCGATCTTGTCGAGCGGCACGTAAACGAGGAAGGCGAACATGTGCTTGCGTCTCGACATGCGGGCGCTGACGATCCGGAACATGTTGAGCCAGACCATGTCGGTCATCTCGGGCCGGGCGTAGAGCCGGGCATAAAATTCCCTAAGGTCCTCGTCGACCGACCCGGCGATCGTCTCCGGCGACGGCTGGAGGACGGCCTCGACGACGGGCCTCATCTCCGGGCTGCAGAGGATCTCGTAGAGAGGCGCATTGCCTTCGTATGTCGAGGCGATCCCGGCGAGCTCGCTGTCGGCGAGCCGGGGCAAGCCGAGCATGAGCGTCCGGAAAAGCGCGCTGTCGATGACGGCCGTTCCGGCCATTTTCCTGATCGCCTCGCGGCCGTGGGCGTCGGCGACGGCGAAAACCAGGTACTTGATGCCCAGGACCTCGGGCAGGAGGTTCTTGATCTTCTCGGCGAGCTCCCGGGACGGCGACATGAAGTTCGAGATGTAGTGGCCGCCGAGGACGGCCAGGGCCAGGGCGAGCCGGCGCCGGCTCAGATCTCGGGCGAAAGCCACCGCCTTATCGAAACTTGTGAACGGCACGAGGATGCCTTCCTCGTCGTCGGTGACCGGATGGAGCTTGACCACGGCCTTCGTGCAGACGCCGGGAGACGGGATCATGGCGTGGTCGAAGGCGAAGACGTTCGGCGCGCTCTTGTCGTTGAGGCGGAAGACTTTGCCTTTCCGGTCCACGAATTCCATGTCGATGAATCCGTCCGCGGCCGTCCCGTAGACGTTGGACCAGGTGGAGAACGTCCCCGTGCAGACGAGGTTGCCGCAGACGGTGGCCGCGGGCTCGGCGGCGTTCACACGGTAGCCCCGCTTATAGGCTTCCTTCTGGAGCTCGAACGACGTGACGCCCGGCTCGACGGCGACGCACCAGTTGTCCGCATCGAATTCGATTTTTCGCATCCGGTTCATGTCGAGGACGATCCCCTCGGTGAACACGAACCCGAAGACGCTCCCGCCGTTCCCCCGGATGGCGAAGGGGATCTTGAGCTCGTCGGCCAGAACCACGACCGCGGCGACCTCGTCCCTCGAGCCGGGCAGAACGACGTAGCGCGGCATCTGGATCCCGGCCAGAGGGAACGGATCGTCGGCGTAGGTGAACAGGATGGCCGGGTCGTTGGTCGCCCATTCGTCACCGACGATCGTTCGCAAGCGCTTCAGGACGGCGTCCTCTTTCGGCTTATGGACCGGTTTTTTCGCGGCGAGGTGCTCGCGGACATGGTGCTTGAGCGCTTCCATGACCTTGACCGGCCGCATCCCGGTCACGAAATGGCACTGCTTGTCGCAGATGCCGCAGAGCGTGCAGGTGTCGGCGGCTTCGACCAGAGCTTCCGTGACAGGGATGAGATCTTCAGCCAGGGCGCGATAGAGGTCCATCCGCCCTTGGGGATAGAAAGCCACGTAATGCCTCTCCGGGCCCGAAGGACAGAGTCCGGTATCGAGATAATCGATCTTGCACATGGCATAGTGCCGGCACTGGGCGGCGGTTTTTCTGGCGCTTTCGTCGATCATGCCAAACCCTCCATCGTAGCTCGTTTGCTCGCGGCCGCGCTGACCTGCCGGTAGCCGAAAGAAACTTTGTCTGTCGTCAGTCCATTCCCTGCCCGTAGCCCAGTCATTTTTGTTATCCATTATACAAATAATTCGGTGACACACAACTCATTACCGAAATTCTCTCAGGGAGTGAATGAAGGAAGGGAAACGTCGGAAACGTCGGGAATCCTTAACTCCTCCTTTTTGCCCAAGAAAACAACGACTTAAGGCCAAAAAAGTGGCCTTTTTTGCGCGTATATGATTTTTAATCAGTAACTTACTGAGGCCCGACCCCAATTAAACAATTAAAGGACTTGGCCGTCGAAGAGGCGGATGGTCCGCTCGGAGCAGGCGGCGATGTGGTCGTTGTGGGTGACCATGACGATCGTCCGCCCTTCCTTCCAGAGCCGCCCCAGGATCTCCATGATCTCCTCGCCGCTCTTCGAGTCGAGGTTTCCCGTCGGCTCGTCGGCGAGCAATATCGGCGGGTCGTTCGCGAGCGCCCGCGCCAGCGCGATCCGCTGCTGCTGCCCTCCCGAAAGCTCCGACGGCCGGTGGTCGCGCCACTCGTAGAGCCCGACCGCGTTCAGGAGCTCCGTGACCCTTTCCTTCCGCTTCCTCCCGTTCTTCCCGTCGAAGAGCATCGGCAGCTCGATATTTTCCCAGGCCGTCGCGTAGGGCAGGAGGTTGAAATTCTGGAAGACGAACCCGATCTTGCGGTTGCGCACGGCGGCGAGCTGGTCGAACGTCAGGCCCGCCACCTTGTCGCTGTCGAGGACGTACTCCCCCGCCGTCGGCGTGTCCAGGCAGCCGATGATATTCATCAGCGTCGACTTCCCCGAACCCGAGGGCCCCATGATCGAGACGAACTCGCCCTTTCCGATCTTCAGGGAGATGCCCCGGAGCGCCTCCAGCGTCTGGCTCCCCGTCTGATAGACTTTGGTGATGCCGTTGAGCTTGATCATGATGACCCTCTATTCATGCTCTCTATTCATAGCGGAGTGACTCGATGGGGTTCGACCGCGAGGCCCGGAGCGCCGGGAAGATCCCCGACAGGAAAACGAGGATGCCCAGGATGACCATGTAGGCGACGAGGATCTGCAGCGAAAAGACCGGCCGCAGGAGATAAGCCTCGATCCCGAACGAATCGTAATTGATGGGGGCGAGCCGGATGAGGCTGACGACGTTGAACGCCGTGATGAGCCCCCAGAAGGTCCCCTTGGCAAAGACAAAGAGCGTCTCCAGGAAAAACTGCTGGACGATGACCCGCCGTCGGGCCCCGATGGCCAGCTTGATCCCGATCTCCTTGGTCCGCTCCTTGGCGACGGCATACATCAGGTTCGTGACGCCGACGGCCCCAATGAGCAGAGTCAGGGCACCGATGATGCCGAGGAAAATCTCGATCCCCTTGAAGACGGCCATGCCCTCCTTGTTGTTCTCGATGGTGTTCCAGAAGCTCGTGGCGTAGCGGTCGTCGGGATCGAAGCGGTATTTCCGCCCGAAGAGCGTCCGGACCCGGGCTTCGATAAGCTTGGACCGAGAGGCCTCATAGGGTTGGATATGGATCTGATTGATGCGCCGCCGGTTGTCAATTTGCTGGTAGGCGTAGAACGGGAGGTAGATCTGGTCGGCGTCCGGGCCGTTGTACATCGAATCCTGGATTTTCTTCATGAGGATCCCGATCACGGTGAAGGGGATGCGGTTGATGACGATCTGCTTCCCGACCGGGTCCCCGGCGCCGAATAGGTCGGCCGCGACCTTCCAACCGATGAATGCGACCTTCCGGCCCTCGACAACGTCGTCGGCGTCGAGGAACCTGCCCCCGAGCTGGGGGACCTGCGTCCTCATCACGCCGAATTCGGCCGTCGTGCCGTGGACGTTCCGGTTGATCTCCTTGCCGTTGGCCGACACCTGGAAATAGCTATAGGATTCCGGGGCGATGCGCATGATCTCCGGGATCCGGTCCTTGAGGTAGTCGATGTCCTCCGGGTACAGCGATATCTGCCGCCCCTTCGGCAGCCCTTCGAATTCGAGCGAGGTCTGGCCGCCGTAGACCATGATCAGCGTGTCGCCGAGCCCGCTGAACGCGACCTGGAACTGCGTGGACATGCCCCGGCCGAAGGCCATGAGGAGGAGGATCGAAAGCGTCCCCCAGAAGAGGGCGAAGGTGATGAGCGAGGCCTTCTTCCGGCGCTTCCGGTACTCGCTCCAGAAAAATCGAGGCAGCGTCAGGTTCATGCTATTTCCTCAGCGCCTCGATCGGGTCGGTGGACGCGGCCGTCCGGGCCGGAATCATCCCGGCGATGACGCCAATGACGAGCAGGATCAGGATCGTGGAAACGATAACGAGCGGGTTGAGGACGGGGACGCCGACGAATTCGGTAAAGCCGCCCGCGGGGAACGCCTTGGTCGCCTGGATAGCGCCGGCCGCCAGGCCGAAGCCGATGAGCCCGCCGAGGAGCATGATGACGAGCGACTCGCTAAAAAACTGCCGGAGGATGGTCCGGCGCCGCGCGCCGACCGCGAGCTTCACGCCGATCTCCCGCGTCCGCTCGTCCACGACGACCCGCATGATCGAGGCCACCCCGACGCCGCCCACGAGGAGCGTGAACGAGCCGATGACCCCGAGGAAGACCGTGAAGGCCATGAAGAACGTCGTGAACGTCTTCTCGAATTCCATAGTGTCCCAGATGGAGATGGCGTCCGGGTCGGCGGGATCATAGCCGATCAGCTTGGCCAGATGCCCTTTGACGTCGTTCGTGACGGCCTTGCTCCGGCCGAGGTTGAGGGGGCGGAAAATGAAGTTCGAGACATACTTGTAGCCGTAGAGCGAGGAAAAGGTCGTCCAGGCGATGAAGGCGCAGCGCTCGTCGCGCTGGCCGTTATAGTTCGAGTTCTGCTGCTTCGTGCGCATGACCCCGACGACGGTGAAGGGGACGCCGTCGATAAAAATCGCCTTGCCGACGGGCTCCTCGTTGGCGAAGAGGTCGGTCGCGAGGACGTCCCCGATGAAGCAGACGCGTTTGCGGGCGGCCATGTCCTCGTCATCAATGAACCGCCCCTTCCCGGCGATCGTGTTCCGCATGCGCTCGAACTGCGGGTTGACGCCTCGGACCGTATCCCGGTATTCCTTCCGGCCGTAGCTGATGAGGGAGTCGCGCCTGCCGACGAACTCGGGGCTGATGAGGTCGATGCCGGGGACCTTCTCCGGGATGGCCTCGACCACTTCCGGGGTGAGGCGCACGGCCTTGCCCCGGACGAACCCCTGCCAGGGAAGGGTCGTCCGCGAGGGGAAGGCGAGGACGATCCCTTCCCCCATGCCGTGGAACCGCTTGATCTGGGCCTTGGAGACGGAGTCGCCGAAGGCGATGAGGAGGACGACGGAAAACGTCCCCCAGACGACCCCGGACAGGGTCAGGATCGTCCGGAGCGGCTGGCGGACGAGGTCCCGGAAGAGGTTGCGGAAGAAGATCCCGATCATGGGCTCGCGGCCTTCTTATCTGATCACGCGGTCACTCGATCACTTGATTTCGCGGGGAGGCTTCTCGACGACCTTCTCGCCCTCTTTGAGTCCGGACACGATCTCGATGTTCAGCCCGTCGGAGAGCCCGGTCTGGACCTCGACCTTGCGGGTCTTCTGCTCGCCCGGGGCCTGGGTTTCGGGCACCTCGACGAACCGCTTGCCGTTCTCGAAGATGACCAGCCGCTCGGGGAGCATCAGGACCTGCTTACGGTCGCGGATCCGGATGCTGGCCGTGGCCGAGAATCCGGCGCGGAGGACCATCCCCGGGTCCTTGACAATGGAGATCTCGATGTCGAAGAGGGTGGCGTTCCCTTCCTTCTTGGCCTTGGGGTAGATCGAGGTGACCTCGCCCGCGATCTTGGCGTCGGGCAGGGCGCCGATCGTGATCTCGGCGGGCATTGCGGCGACGAGCTTGCCCACGTCGATCTCGTCGACCGTGCCCTTGAAGCGCAGGCTATCCATGTCCGCGAGAGAGCAGAGCTCGGTCCCCGGCTGGTAGTTGGTCAGCGGGACGACCGGGTCACCCAGAAAGACGCTCTGGGAGAGGATGATGCCGGTGTTAGGGGACCTGATGATCGAGTCGATTTCCCGGTTGGACATGCGGATCCGCCCCTTCTCGAGGAGCTCGAGGCGCTCCGCGGCGATCTTATAGTGGAGATTGGCCTCCTGGTAGGCGCCTTCGGCGGCGTCCATCTCGGACTTGGAGATCAGCGATTTCTTGAAGAGCTCGATTTGGCGCTCCCAATCGGACTTGATCTTGTGCAGGGTCACCTCGGCGACTTCCATGGCGCGCCGGGATTCCACATACTCGAGCGGCGTCGGGTTGGGGGAGATCTTCATAAGGGGGGCGCCCGCCTTCACGGCGTCGCCCACCTTGAACAGGACCTCGGAGACGATGCCCGGGATGGTCGACTTGACCTTGGTCTCCTTCTCGGGCTCGATGGTGCCGACGGCCAGGGCCTTTTCCTGGATGTCGCCCCGAGTGACGGGGACGAGCTTGACCTCGGCCTTCTTTTTGCCGCAGGCAAAAAGGAAATAGAAGAAGGTCAGGATGAACAGGGCGGCGAAAACACGTACGGTCCACTTTTTCATGGCAAACCTCTATTCTCTGTTTATAGCTATAAATACGTATCGAGGGGGGAAAACGTTCAGTATTTGGGGGTTCCTGCCGAATTTCGGTAATTAGTTGTGTGTCACCGAATTGAAAGGGGGGAAAACGTTCAGTGTTGACTGGATTTAACCCCCGTGATATATAACGGTCACTATAGGTCTTTCTTCAGGGAACAGGAGATTAGGTGTCCAAAGTGGGGGATTTCCGAGGAGTTTCTCGCCTGGTCGAGCCCGGACCTAAACCATGCTGAACGCCGGCGACAAGATCCAGCGCTACCAGATCATCCGGCTCCTCGGCAAGGGCGGGATGGGCGAGGTCTACCTGGCCAAGGACACGGCCCTTGACCGCCATGTCGCCTTGAAATTCCTGCCGGACGAGCTCGAGAACGACCCGCGGATGCGCGAGCGCTTCCTCCGGGAGGCCAAGTCGGCCGCGGCCCTCGACCATCCCTTCATCTGCAAGATCTACGAGACGGGCGAGCTCCACGGCAAGTCCTTCATCGCCATGGAGTACGTCGAGGGCAAGACCCTCAAGGACCGGATGGAACAGGAGCGCGTGCCGCTGCGGGAAGCCATCCGGATCACCCTGGAGATCGGCGAGGCCCTCGAGAACGCCCACAAAGCGGGGATCGTCCACCGCGACCTCAAGCCGGCCAACATCATGATCAGCTCCCAGGGCCACACCAAGGTCATGGATTTCGGGCTGGCCAAACGCGTACTTCCAGGTGGAGACACAGCAGAATTAAGCCGGACTTTGACCCAGGGGTCGATCACGGAGCAAGGCGCCATCGCAGGAACCATCTCCTACATGTCTCCCGAGCAGGCCAAGGGGGAAAATGTTGATACCAGAAGCGACATCTTTTCCCTCGGCATCATTCTCGACGAGATGATCTCAGGTCAGCACCCTTTTTCTAAGCCAAGCCCGATCGAGACACTCACGTCTATCCTCAGGGACCCCGTTCCCCCTGCCCATATCAAGCCGAAGTCCGTGAATCCCGTTCTCAACCCGATCCTTCGCAAAGCCCTGGCCAAGAAACCGGAGGATCGATACCAGAACGTCACTGATTTCGCCAATGACTTACGAAAGGCTCAAACCGAAGCGGGTTTTAGAATCCGGATTCCTATCCGGCTGGCCTCTATTGTAGCAGGTTCTGTCCTGATCATTGCCCTGGCCGTGGTTGGCATCTTGAAGTTTAGGCACTCTGGAGGAGAAGGCGCGTCAAAACACCTGGAAACCGAACAAAAGCCGATTTCTGTCCTGGTCGCCGACTTCGAGAACAAAACAGGAGATCCTGTGTTTGAGGGGGCCCTCGAACAGGCGTTTGGTATCGGCCTGGAGGGGGCGTCTTTTATCAAAATGTACAACCGCACTCGAGCCAGAACCCTCATGAACGAGCTTGACTCCACCGCCAATGGCAAGATCAAACCGGAGGCCGCCCCGCTGCTCTGCAGCCGGGAAGGTATCAACGTCGTTATTACAGGATCCATCGATTCCAGCGGGAGCGGGTATGTCTTCGATGTCTGGGCCTTAGACCCCCTGAGCTATCTGAGGCTCGCCGAGAGGTCAAAAACGATCGCGACCAAGGCGGAAGTACTCAAAGCCGCCGACGGCCTTGCGGCCGAGCTCAGGGACGATCTTAGCCGAATTCCTGCCGGGACAGCCCAGGCCCTAACTCAGGAGACATTCACAGCTGCTTCTTTCGAAGCCATGAAGTTTTACGCCCAGGCTCAGGATCTCGTTCTGGCCGGCAAAGATGATGAAGCCATCCAGGAATACCTTAAGGCCATTGAGAAGGATCCGAGGCTTGGACGTGCCTATACTGGCCTGGCGCTGGTTTACAGGAATCGAGGCCAGGACGAACAGGCGAATAAGTATTTTGAGAAAGCCATGGCCTTGATTGATCAGATGACGGACCGGGAAAAATTCCGGACTAGGGGAGCTTACTATTTTCTCAATCGAGATTCCAAAAAGGCCATCGAAGAGTACAGCGCACTCATCCAGCAATTCCCGATGGATTCTGCCGCGCACACCAATCTTCCGCTCGCTTATTTCTTTAACCGAGAAATGCAAAAAGCTTTTGAGGAAGGACAAAGAGCCGTCGAATTTGCTCCTCGAAATATTACGGCTCGCTATAATTTGGTCTGGTACGCCGTGGGGGCAGGAAAATTCGACGAGGCGGAAAAAGAACTCCAAGAAGTTTTGAAAATTAACCCGGAATTTCCCGAGGCGCAGGTTTTACTTGCCCTCATCCAACTGGCCCAGGACCGGCCAAGAGAAGCTGAGAAAACCTATCTCGAGCTTTCGACGAAAGGCGCCAGGGCAAATTCACTGGCCGCGATAGGCTTGGCCGACCTCGCGCTCTACGAAGGCCGGCTGAATGATGCCCGGAAGACTCTTGATGCGGGCATCGCTTCGGATCTCAAGAATAAATTTGAGGATGAGGCGACTTTGAAATCCCTCATGCGCGCTCAGACATTGCTGGCTCAAGGCGACCAGGGTGCTGCCGTCCGGGGTGCGGACCGAGTGGCCGCTTCTAGTAAAAAAGGCAGCGACCTTTTTTCCATGGCCGAGATCTATATCCAGGCAGGGCAACTCGAAAAGGCTTTGAAAGTCGCCGAAACGCTCAATGCTAAACTTCAACCGGAGCTTCAGGCCTATGCGCGGCTTATTGAGGGAGAGGTCGCCCAGAAAAAGGGCAATATCCTCGGCGCGATAGATCTTTATCAAGAAGCCCAGGCTCGGCTGGACACGTGGCTTGGCCACCTGGCTTTGGGACGTGCATACCTGGAGGCAAAAGGTTTCATCGAAGCTCATTCGGAACTTGACATGTGCCTGAAAAGGAGGGGCGAGGCCGTATCCATTTTCTTGGACGATTTTCCTTCCTACAGATATTTTGCGCCGCTTTATTACTATCTTGGCCGAGCCCAGGAAGGCGTGAAAAGCCCGGCAGCCAAAGAGTCCTACAAAAAATTCCTAAAGATCAGAGAAAAAGCAGATGCCGGCGACCCGCTCGTTGATGATGCACGCCGCCGGCTCAATAATCTCTGATCGTTCAAGCCTGCGACAAATTTGCCGCTCTGTTGCTTCTATATCAGAAAATGTTCTGCTACTTCTGTTGCCGAAAGGGCACGATTGTAAATCCGGATATCATCGATCTTTCCATGGAAACTGTTTTCAAAGCTCCATTTTCCAATCTTGAAAGAAGCGCTATTGGACACATCTACCGTTCGTGTATCTGATCCTATTAATTGACCATCAATATACAAGGATACGGCCCCATTACTTCTTGTCGCTGCAATGTGATGCCATATCCCATCATTATAAGTCTTCTGTGTATAAAGAGCCCAGCCATCATTGAATTCAAATCTTATCTGACCATCAAGAGAATAGAGCCTGGTCCAACTGCCTAGATAAGGGTAAGCTTCGTCTCTCTTGCCAAGGATATGTCTAGGACCTGAAGAGAAAGGATCCATTTGAATCCAAGCTTCAAGGGTAAAATCACCGGCGCCAAAGTTAAAACTCCCAACATTACCCACATCAATGTACGCATTGTCGCCATTGAAACTATAGGCGCCAGCCTGATTTCCAAACCTGTCTGCAGTCAAAGTAGCTACATATACTGTTCCATTGAAGCCGTGACCGCTCACATCGTTGGCGTTCCCGTTGAAGGGATAATAAGCAACCTGTCCCAAGTCAAGAGAATAGAGGGTTTGGACCTCGGAGGCGGAGAGCGCACGATTATAAATGCGAATCTCGTCTATATCCCCCACAAAAAACTCACGAACAGTATTGTACATTTCCGCGCCAACGGTTACATTCACATCATTCAGGACCATCGGGTCATATAAAATCGGGCCCGCTTGCTTAATCCCATTGAAATAACTATTGAAAGACGTGGAATCCAGCGTTACGGCAATTTGGAAGAACTGGTTCAGCGGAACCGGATTCTGAGTTACCGAACTATCCCAATTTCCATTTTGGACCTGATGGACATACTCGACTTGCCCTTGGAAAGAAGGATTTGATGAGCTAAATATACGCAGCGTATAGTTTCCAAAATAGGGGCCCTTCGAAATGATGAAGTTTTCCTTTGAGTAATCTGGAACCTTAACGGTCGCTACAATTGTCATTTGCGTCAGATCGAAACTGGGCTCATCGGGAAGTTCGACATAGGTATCAACCCCATTAAAATGCATTGCGCCGTTTGCGTTTCCGAACCTGTCCTGAGAGTAGGAAGGGCTTCCATGTATGATCCCGTTATGCCGATTTCCACTTTCGTCGTTGGCGTTTCCGTTGAACGGGTAATAGGCGATCAGCCCTCCGATAGGCGCCGCACCGGTGCCCTGAAGGGCAATATCATAGGGATTCGTGCCCAGGGTGTTATTGGTGATAGAAATAGTGGCGGTCTTAGGGCCGGATGATGTTGGCTGAAATCTGATTTTAAATGACGTCGAGTTTCTATTCGCAACAGGAGATGTCGGCTGTTGCTGCACGCTGAATTGGTCGGCATTCGCACCTGTTATCGTAATGATCGGCTTCCCGCCCAAAATCAGGTTCGCTGAGCCGTCATTGGAAATACTAAAGGTTACATCCGCAGTCGTGCCAGGGCCAATTGAGCCAAAAGCACAAGTCCCGCCGTCACCAATAGAAGAGCCGTTGGCAGAAACGGCCATGCTTGGGAATATGGTGCCGTTTGTCCAATACACGGGAATTCTCAGGGGGTTATTGGAGGCTGCCGGAACCGTGACCACGATAAAACCGGTGTGGGTGCCGGGGGCAAGGCCAGTATCGCTCACGGTGACATTCAGTGTCGTCGGTGCCCCGCTTAAATCACCTCCAGTCTGTGAAACGCTCAGCCAGCTGGAATCAACGGACACGCTGTACGGCAACGATCCTTCTCCGGGAAGATTAGAAAGAGACAAATTAAGAGTCTGATTTCCTGGTCCCGCAAAAGACATCGATATCGGCGAAGCGACTATAACCGGCAAAGGACTTTCCCACGGGACATTAGGTTGTAGCACAGGCTCGGGTGGTGCCGTCGCCCCTGTATCGCCTGCTTCGGCTGTCGTCTCTCCCGCGACGGTTGTCGTATCAAAAGCAATAGGATCAGTTATGTCAGGATCATAAACGCGGAGAATAACCTCGGCTCGCTCACCCGGAGATAAATTGAAGGCAATGTTCTGTGTGCCAGAATTTCCATCGGCTGCACTCATTGTTTGCAGTGGGGTATTCTGAACTCTAGGATTTTGGACCCGCGGATTGGAGACGTTGACGACGAGTTCATCAGAATGCGTCTCCAACAGCTGGCATTCATTATCTATGGGGTTCGTATGGATCTTGTAAACGAGGACCTGACCGATCAGCGACGGGTTGGTCCCGGAAAAATATTGAGCGACAGTGGACAAAAGATCGAATGTGTAGGCTGACGTGGTATTCCCATCGTTCGTAACGGTCCAAGTCATATCCGTCAGGGCCGTATTTTGAACTCGCGGATTCTGCACTCTGGGATTCAGCATCTCGTTGTTGACGATATTCTCATTCTGAACGCCGGGATTTTGAACTCGAGGATTTTGGACGCGAGGGTTTGTGATTCCCTCGTTCTGAACGCGGGGATTGACGTAACCCGAGTTCTGGACCCGCGGATTCTGGACGCGGGGACTCAAAAAACTGGTGTTGGGGTCGGTGGGGTTCCCGACGTCATATCTCCAGACTTTGGGATTGCTGATTTTTGGACTATGGGATTCGTTGGCTAGAATTTCGCCCGAAGGATCAAGGATGGGATTATTTGTCGAATCGGGATTCAAAATGACATAGCCTACAAGAGGACCATTTTCACCGTCATAAACATTGACTCTTACTGGAGCAAATGGATTGCCAGTAGACGGACCAGCATAGACCGTACAGGAAACAGAAGAAGATGGCTCAACCGTGACGTCCAGAGAAGCTTTGTTGGAGTCAAATTCGTCAAATGAGGCTGGCACACCTGAGGCAGGGTTTAAGGTCAGATATAAGTGTTTTCCCTGAGATCCGAGAGCCGCCGTGGGTTCCATTGTATTCTTGACAACGACGACAAAGGCGCGCTGGATATCAAGCTGTTTCGTGTTTCCCGGCGAGCCGACAATAACTCCATGGTTAAGGTTGGCCACGTAGATATTTTGATTCTTCATGCCTGTATTATCTTTATTGTTACAGGTGTTATTTTGGCCAAAATCACCGTCTTGAGTGGACGTGGGAGGATTATAATGGATCCAGTCTCCCCATAAATTGCCTGCCGGCGGCCGGACATCACGGTTATCAGTCCAAACTAAGGGGGAAGTAGTTGGCTCCGACGGGCTTGTATTGAAAACCCAAGAATTGGATGCCGTTGCAGGGGGAGGCAAGATCTGCGGAGATGACGCGATCTCTATATAATCGCCGTGGAAAGGTTTCATGCCCAGATTAAAGAGGGGAAAATTTATGAAGTTGTACTGGCCCTGCCAAAGAACAACGTTCCCTCCAATATCTTTAATGGGCTCTCCGTTCGCGTCCATTTGCATATAATAAAGATAACGGCTCACGGGAATCGACGCCTGAAAAGTGGGCGGGGTACCAGGCGTTCCTTCCGCAGCCCGGACATCGATCGTGTGTCGATGATCACTTCCATCTTCGATGAATTTTGTATTGGGATGGTGCAAAAAGATATCATCGCGCTGATCATACCAGGCCAACATTAATCTGCCCCCGCCAAAAGTCATGGTCGGCATAAATTGATGCCCGTCGAGCGGAGAAGTTTGATCAACGATCCGGGGCGCTGACCAGGTCAGACCGCGGTTTTTTGAATACGAAATCACGATGCGGGCCTGCCCATTCGGATTCGGTAGCCCGTTCTTGTCATATCGTTGCGCCCAGGCTACATAAACAATGCCATTCCCATCAACAGCCATTGTGGGATAAGAATTCGTCCGGAACGAGGTATTTGTCGTAAGCTGGTCAAAAGGACAAGGAAGGGTGGCAACATCCGCGGGAAAGGTGAAGCATTTCCCCCCATCAATAGATTTTACAAAGCCGATTCCGTCAGGTTTATTCAAAAAGGCAAACCGTCTGAAAACGACATAGATCGTCTTCCCAGTAGGATCACTCGGATCGATGACGATTACCGGCCGCTGAACGAGGTACTGGAATTCACTCAAGATCGTGGGCCAAGTCCAGGTCACACCGCCATCGCTCGACCTGACAAGAATGATTCTACTGCGCGTAATTTTTGTAGTGTCCCCCAAAAAGACGGTATAAGCGACATAGATATTTCCATAGGGCGCGCCGCCTCGAGGAACATCGACCGCCATATTCGGCATGTCGAGAAATCGGCGCTGAGTGTCCCTATCAACCGCCTTGGTGTCGATATATTTTATCGGACCTACATATTTCTTGTACCCGGAGACCTGATCGATTTCTTCCTCAACATTCTCCCGATTATTGAAGTCGACATAGCGCGCCACGAAAACCGCTCCTTGCTGTTGATTGCGATTGAAGACGATGCCGCTAAGGTAGAACAGCCCGCGGGCGCCCGCCCGGACTATCGGATCGCAAGCCGTGTCAAACCCGTGGATCGGAGAAGCCATCCCTTCAGCCGATGTGTCCTGGGGGAATCCTGGAAGAAGCGTTGTGACACTGGATTCCCCAGCGTTGAAAGATTCAAAAACGCCTATCCATGAATCCCGCACAGCAGATGCCCCAGGTATCCCTGGCAGGCTATAGTCATCGGGCATGTCAATAGTCCGATAGTCATTAGCCGCGGCAAAGAGATGCATTGGGTTGCGCGAAGAAACGGCAATCGACGGCTCGTTCTGACGCTGCAGCCAGGGATCACCCAAGGGAAGCTTAGTACCCGAGACCATGTTGACATTCCGGCCGGCGATGACGGTCGGCGTTGGGGTCGTGCCAGCGCTGGAGAGCTGCGACCTGAACGGGATTCCGATCAAGACCACGGCCAAGAAAACCAAAGAGAGACAAATGGCCAACCGACGGATAGACATTGCCCCCTCCTTTTTTCGCGGCGTCAGAAGGCGGACTGAGCTCCGAACGGCGCGAGCCCTTTCGGGCCGCATGGAGCTCTTAGGAAGGTAAGACGGATTGGATTTTGAGGAATTATGAGATGACCAAGGTCCGTGAAGACGGAAGGATCCGCCCAAGCGAATCTGTCCTCACGGACGAAAAGACTGTTTCCCCCGGCTTGGAAGCGGATTCTTCCCCCTCCCGCCTCTCGCTTATTACATAATAATGTTAATTTTCAATAAGTTAAATGTCAAGGTAGTATTTTTGGGGTAGGGCAGTTAAGGCAGTTCCATGGCAATTCGATGAGATGCGTTAATTTACAATCTCCTCTCTCGATTGACAGGTCCTCTCACCCTAACATATATTCGCTTCATACGCTGAGCCGTCAATCAGGAGGACATCCCATGACCCGTGATTCTCACCACCGCCTTGCCGCATACTCAAAAGACGTCCTTACGCCTGTCGCCCAAGCCGTGCACAGAGCGTGTTTTATTGCACGCGGCTCGCCACGACCCTCCTTTATCATCTTTCTCCTCTTGTTCCCGCTCCTCGCCACCCTTTTCGCCACCCTGCTCGCCCCTCCCCTGCTCTCGGTCCAGCAGGTCGACCAGCGCCTCTTTGCCGAGATGCATTGGCGCTCGATCGGCCCTTACCGCGGCGGCCGCACCCGCGCCGTGGCCGGCGTCCCCTCCCAGCCGAACGTCTTCTACATGGGCGTATGTAACGGCGGCGTCTGGAAGACGACCGACTACGGCCGCGTCTGGCGCCCCGTCTTCGACGACCAGCCGACCGGCTCGATCGGGGCCATCGCCGTCTCGCCCTCGAACCCTAACATCGTCTACGTCGCTTCCGGCGAGGGCCTCCAACGGCCCGACCTATCCGTCGGCGACGGCATCTACAAGTCAATCGACGCGGGGCAGACGTGGACGCACCTTGGGCTACGCGACGGCCAGCAGATCCCGCAGATCATTGTCGACCCCCGCAATCCCGACCGCCTCTTCGTCGCGGTCCTCGGCCACCCATACGGCCCGAACGAAGAACGCGGCATCTACCGGTCCCTCGACGGCGGCCAGACTTTCGAGCGCGTCCTCTATAAGGATGAAAATACAGGCGGCTCGGAGCTCGCCTTCGACCCGTCCAATCCCGACATCATCTATGCCGGGCTCTGGGAATCGCGCCAGGGGCCCTGGGAGAACGCCGACTGGAGCGGCCCGGGCGGCGGCCTCTTCAAGTCGACCGACGGCGGGACGACCTGGCGCAAACTCGAGCCCGCCGCTCCCGACGCGGCCATCCAGGTCAATATCGGCATCGTCCCGTCCAACCCGCGCCGCATCTACGCCGTGATCGCCCTCGCCCGCGGTACGGGCCTCTTCCGCTCGGACGACGCCGGCGAGACCTGGACACGCGCCTCCGACAATCGCACCGGCTCCCGCATCGGCGGCGGGGACCTCCCGCGGATCGCCGTCCACCCCACGGACCCGGACACGGTCTTTGTCGTCTCCACGGTCTCCTGGAAATCGACCGACGGCGGCCGCACCTTTAAAGCGTTCAAGGGGGCCCCGGGCGGCGACGATTACCAGAACCTCTGGATCAACCCCACGAACCCCGACGTCATCCTCTATGCGAGCGATCAGGGTGCCTCCATCACCGTCAACGGCGGCGAGACCTGGAGCTCCTGGTACAACCAGCCGACGGCCCAGCTCTACCACGTCGCGGCCGACAACGCCTTTCCCTACCACGTTTACAGCGGCCAGCAGGAGAGTGGCTCGGCCGGCGTCTCGAGCCGGGGCGACGACGGCCAGATCACCTTCCGCGACTGGCACCCCGTCGGCGTCGACGAATACGGCTACGCCGCCCCCGACCCGCTCGACCCGGACATCATCTACGGCGGATCGAGGGTCATCCGCTACGACCGGCGCACGGGCCAGGTCCAGAGCGTCGGGCCGAAGCCCGTCCGCGCGCCCGATTGGCGGACGATCCGGACCCAACCGGTCGTCTTCTCGACGGTCGATCCTCACACGCTTTATTTCGCGTCGAATACCCTCTGGAAAACGCGCGACGGCGGCCACTCCTGGCAGCAGATCAGCCCCGACCTGACTCGCGAGACCTGGGACGTACCGGCGAGCGTCGGCAAGTATAAGGACGACCCGTCGGCCAAGCCGGTGCGTCGCGGCGTCATCTACACCATCGCGCCGTCCTATGTCGACATCAACCGCATCTGGGTGGGCACGGACGACGGGTTGATCCACGTGACGGCGGACGGCGGGCAGCACTGGACGGACGTGACGCCGTCCGGGCTCGTCCCATGGGCTAAGGTCTCGGTCATGGACGCCGGCCGCTTCGACGCGCAGACGGCATACGCCGCCGTCAACACCATCCGACTCGACGACATGCGGCCGCACATTTTCCGGACCCACGACGGCGGAAAGACATGGGCCGAGATCGTAAGCGGCATCCCGGGCGGCACGACGGTGAACGCCGTCCGCGAGGACCCGGTGCGCAAGGGTCTTCTCTTCGCGGGCACGGAACAGGAAGTCTTCGTCTCGTTCGACGACGGCGACCACTGGCAGTCGCTGCGGATGAACATGGCGGCGAGCTCGGTGCGCGACATCATCGTCAAGGACGACGACCTGGTCGCGGCGACGCACGGAAGAGGGTTCTGGATCCTCGACGACATCACGCCGCTCCGACAGCTTGACCAGGCGGTGACGACGGGCGAGGCGATGCTTTTCAAGCCGCAGACCGCGGTGCGGGTGCGCTGGAACATGAATACGGACACGCCGCTGCCGCCCGACGAGCCCGGCGGCGAGAACCCGCCGGAGGGCGCCATCATCGATTACGCGCTGAAGTCCGATGCGGCCGGATCGGTGACGCTCGAGGTCCTCGATGGCGCGGGGAAAGTCGTGCGGCACTACTCGAGCGAAGATAAGGTTGCGGAGATCCCGGCGCCGGAGGCCGCGCCCCTTCCGCTCTACTGGTACCGGCCGCCGCAGGTGCTCAAGGCCACGGCGGGCATGCACCGCTTCCTCTGGGACATGCGCTGGCAGCCCCTCCCCGGCGGAGGCTTTCGCGGCGGTCTCGGGATGGCGGCCATCGCCCACAACACGGCTCCCGCGCCGAATTCGATCTGGGCCGCGCCCGGCTCGTACATGGTGAAACTTACGGTGAACGGCAAGGCGCTCACTCAACCGATCACGCTCAAGATGGACCCGCGCGTGAAGACGCCGGCGGCGGAGTTGGCCAGGCAGCATGAGCTGTCAAAGGCGATGTACGACGGCGTCCTCGAGACCCAGGCCGCGCTCCGGAAGATGCGGGACTTGCGCGCCCAGGTCAAGAAGGTTCAGGAGAAACTTGGAGCGGGCGGTGGCGCGGCGGCCGGCCAAGGGCAGGGTCAAGGCACCAGCCAAGGCGTGGCACAGGAGCCGAGTGTGATCGCGGCAGCGGGCCAGAGGAAACTGACCGTCGCTGAGGCGCTGGCCGAGTTCGACAAGAAAGCGGCTGCTCTCGAGGGCGGCGCGGGTGGCGCCGGCGGCCGCGGCGGAGCCATGGGCGGCCCGATGGCCGCTCCAACGGGCATGGGGCCGGGCGGTCCGGGAGGAGGCGCTGGCGGTCAGGACACCCTGGCCGGGATCAGCGGGTCGCTCAATCAGCTGATGAGCCTGCTCCAGGCGGCCGACGCCGCGCCGACGACTCAGGCGATCGCCGCGGTCACGGAAAGACGTGAGGCCCTGCGCACGCTGATGGCGAAGTGGGACGCGTTCAGAACGAAGGATGTCACGGCGCTCAACGCCCTGCTCAAGGGAGCAAACCTGCCGGAGATCGCACTCGACCGGCAATAACAATAAAACGGTAATAAAACGGTGACACACAACTAATTACCGAAATTCGGAGAGGGTCGCGGCCATCGCCGCCGGCATGAATTAAGGTAATTAGTTGTGTGTCACCGAATTAGATTGGCTCAGACAAAGAGCCGGAAGCCTCTCCGCTGGCTGGTCCCGACCATGTGCCCTGAAGCCTCAACTTCCGACGTGCTGAAGAACGCCATGTGGACGACCTTTTCGTCCACGGCCAGGGCCGACCCGACGATCCCTTTCCCGGAATAGCGGTACGACCAGCCCATGCCGACCGACTCGTATCTCTTTTCCTCGCACTCAGCGGCTCTCTTCAGGAAGGCCCGGGCGTGTTCCGCATCGGGCAGGGCTGCCGCCTTATTGGCATCGTCCTTGGCCTTGCCGGCTTTTTGCCGCTCCCGGACGAGCATCGCCTCCATGGCGTAGCTCTTGATGAGCTTAGGATAAAGGACGCCGAACGCCTGGCCGCGCGAAACGAAATCCATTCCGGCCGCCTTGCCATCGATGAAGATGAGGATCCCCTTCTGACCGTCGACAGCGCGGAAATTCTTCAGGTAATCGTCGAGTGCGGCCCCCTTGGCCTCGAAAACGTCCTTCATGGCCCCGGTGCTCGAATGGACGCCCGCGGCCTCCTCCATCCGGGCGACGCCGTCCCAGACCCCGCCCTGGTTTCCCTGGTATTTCCCCGAGATCCGGAGCGACGCGTTGACGCTCCTCATGTTGAGCTCCCGGAGCCCCGGGGCCATGTGGTGGCCTGATTCGTGAAAGACCTCGGACACGTAGCTCCATCTCCCGTGCTCGGTACAGCTCACGGGGACCTTCGTGGCCGACTTCGGAGCGACGAGGATCGTGGTGTTGAGCACCCGGTTCTGCTTCGCGCCGGCCAGCTCCTCGCCGTCGATCATGAGCACGGCGACGTCGCCTTTATTTTCGACCTTGAGCTCGGGGACCGAGCCGCCCTCGCTCACCTCGGTGACGACGAACACGCCCTTCTCGAGCGCTTCCCTGAGAGTGATGTAATCCGGTCCCCCGTCAAGCGACGTCAAGAGCGGAAAAACCGCCATGTTCTCGAAGCCCTGAAACGCGCCGAGCTCCATTCCCAGAAGATAAGAATCGACAGACTTTCCCATTTGTTTTTTCCTTCCTTTTTGATTTGCGATTAAAAAACCCTTAGCGACAACCGCAGCCGCCCGCGCAACCGCCCGGGCGACCGGCCTCGACCGCTAAGGAAAACCGGTTTTGAAGCACCCCATCATTGACCTCCCTTTTCCGATTAGAATATATCTCCGATTTCGTTCTTCAATTCTCCGGCCGGAACGCCGGCCATCGCCGCCGCCCTCTCCACGTCCAGGATGTTCGCGGCCACCGCGTAGTGGAGAAGCCGCCGGAACCTCGTCGCCCGTTCCTTTCCTGCATATTCCACGGGCTCGACCGTCAGCCAGCCCTTCGCCTTGACCGTCTCGCGGAACGACCTCAACTGCCGGTCGCTCACGAGCCCCAGGGCATGGGCCCGATACATGATCGCCTGGAGCGAGATCCCGAAGGTCTCCTTGATCTCCCCGAGATCGCCCAGGCTGACCTTTCGCCGCGCTGGCGCGAACGCTCTCTCAAGAGCGGCCTTGGGGAGCAGAAAAGCGGCGGCGAAAGCGTGGCACAGACTCTCGGGGCTCTCAGGACTCTCGCTCCCCGGAAACTCGCACAGAATATGGGCCAGCTCGTGGGCCGCCGTGAAGCGGACCCTATCGGCGGGAAACTCCATGCTCACCGCGACAAAGGGAACGCTCCCGAACCTCCCGGAAAGGCCGTCGAACCCCTCGATGCCCCGCGTCTCATAAACCCTGATGGCTTTGTCCTCGAGAAGGCCCAGAAGATTCACGATGGGGCCCGAGCCGAGATCCCATCTGCGCCGGATTTCGGCGGCCGCGGCTTCGACCTCTTCGCCCGTCCTGACGGGCATGCTGCCGGCGGGATTCGTGAAGGCGATTTCCGACCCGAGGATCGCTTCGAGCTCCAGGCATTTTTGGAGATAATCGGCGATCCGGTACTTCAGGGCGGAGGCCGATTTGACGGGCAGACGCTCGCCCTCCCTGAAGCGGATCCGGTTCATCACGGAGTCCGATTCCCAGGCGCGGGAGTACCTGGCCCGCCTTTCGGCGAGAGAGGCGATATCGCCCGCGAACATGTGGAGGTGGTCCGGGGGCTTTTGCGGGCTCTCCCGGTTCAGGCAGGCCGCTTGCGGAGGACTCCCGGGGCGCGGGCCCGCGGCCGGCGGTTCCTCGTCTCGCACGGCCTTTATGCTGAAGCATACATCATTCCGGGTGTCATCGTCCTCAGTCCCCCGCTTCATCACCAGATTCCGGAAGAGGCTTCGCTTCATCAAGGCCGGGCGCTCGCCCTCTTCCCGCCTGATTTCGGGCGATGCTTTCATAGCTCGCATGTCCGGCGGTTCCGACGGCTCGCTTTCCTCCACGAACAGCGGCGCAGAAGACGGCAAAGGCGCGATTTCCAGGACTTGCGTCAACCGCTCGAGGACCTCGGGCGAGGGCATCATCCGGCCCATTTCGTACTTCCCGATGGCCTGCTTGGTGACCATCCCTCCGATCCGCCGAACCAGGTCCTCCATGCTGAGCCCGGCTCTCTTACGGGCGGCCCTCAGACGGAGGCCAAAGGGGGTCTCCGGACTCTTGGCTCCTGGGTTGCTGGTCATCTTTTCTCCATTAGGTTGACAATATACAACACTAATTGACGTTTGTCAACTATTATTTTTAAGGGGTAGAATTCAATAATGATAACGGGCTTGGAGGAAATCGATGCGCTCGTCTCTCACCAGGTAAACGACGCGGTGCTCGAGGCTGAGCCGCCTTGACCAAATGTTCGGTCCTAAGTACTTCAGGGGCTCAGGCTTGCCGAGTCCCGAGAACGGGTCGCGCAGGACGTCCAGGACAATCTCAATAACCCGGACAGCGTTCCTCCTGTCTTCCCTGATCCAGTGCTGGAGGTCCTTGAGAAAATCCGGGTCGAAGACCGCCTCACGGTTTTTTCCAGCCACCGGCCACCTCGTCGCGGAGTTTCTCGATGTCCTCGATGGTCATGCGGATCCCGCCTTGACCCTTGAGGGCTCTTCCGAGGGCGCCGAGGAGGCGCATCGCGTTTCGCGGCGAACGCAGGAGGTGGGCCGTTTCGAAGAGGCTCGTCGCGTCCTTCTCTGAGATCATCACGACGCTATCGCCACGGCGTCTCTTAATGATGACCGTCTCCTGGTTCTTGGTGACCTCGTCGAGAAGCTTGGACAGGTTCTGCCGGGCCTTGGAATAGGTGGTGTGGATAGCCATGGGTCTTTTCCTGATTTGTACAATATTATTGTACGTATCCACGGCTTCCTGTCAAATAGAAAGACGCGGATCAACGCGGGCGGTTCTCAGGAATTTCGGTAATTAGTTGTGTGTCACCGAATTAACCGAATTAAGTCCATGCGCATTCCTTGGCGATGAGAAATCTCTGGCTTTGGTTGCGTCATTAGGCATGGGTATTGACAACTTAGAAACACGGAGGTATTGTAAGAATATAGGAAAGTAAGGAGCGTGACATGGAGATCACTGAAATCGCCAAGATGACATCAAAAGGACAGGTTACCGTTCCCGCCCCTATCCGCGATATCTTCAACCTGAAAAAGGGCTCAACCGTGGTCTTCAAGGTTACGGACAAAGGCGTCTATTTCATGCCTTGTGAAATAACAGAGCGGAAAACCTACACGCAAGAGGAATGGGGTAAAATCGAACGTCTAGTGGCCGAACGCGGCAGGACCTATAGAAGCGCCAAGGGAGCCACGAAGCACCTAAAATCTCTGTGAGATATGAATTCAAGCCATCGTTCGACCGGTCTATAAAATCACTTCATCCCAAACAGAAGGACGAGATCAGGCGGGTTTGTCTTGCTTTTCTAGAGTTGTTAGAGGCACAAATCCCTCTGCCGGCTGGAATCGGCCTAAAACGACTTCAGGAAGATTTCTGGGAGGTCCGGCAGCGTCTCCATAACCGGATCTTATTCCGCTGGAGGCATGATCTCATAGAATTCGTCCTGGCGGGAGACCATGATTCGATCAAAGACTTTCTCAAGAATTGCTGATCGAAGAAGTATTGCGCTCCCTTTCCAGATTCCAGATTGCATCGCCAACGTTTTTTAGAGAGAATGCGACCGTGACGAAAACACGCGCCGGCGCCCCTCCCCCAGTTTTGCCCCAGACGACCCGCGAACCCCGCTCCCACGCCATAGAAATCAACCCCGGCTTCCGCCGCGCCCTCGACATCATGGAGGGGACGGACCGTCACGTCTTCATCACCGGCAAGGCCGGGACCGGGAAGTCGACGCTCCTCGAGCTCTGGCGCTCGCAGACGCTCAAGCGCATCGCCGTCCTAGCCCCGACAGGGGTCGCCGCTCTCAATGTCCGCGGCCAGACGGTCCACTCGTTCTTCGGCTTCAAGCCCGACATCACTCCCGACGCCGTCCGGAAGCTCTCCAGGGCCAAGACCAAGGGCGCGGCGCCGGACCGTGCGTCTATCTATCGGAACCTCGACGCCATCGTCATCGACGAGGTGTCCATGGTCCGGGCCGATCTCATGGACTGTGTCGAGAAGTTCCTCCGCCTCAACGGCCCGCGGCCCAAGGAATTTTTCGGCGGCGTTCAGATGATCTTCATCGGTGACCTCTACCAGCTCCCGCCCGTCGTGACGAGCCGGGAGAAAGGTCTCTTCGCCGCCGACCCCTCGCCCTTCTTTCGCAACGCTTCCGGCCCGCGCGGCACCTCTTCGGCAGCGCCCCTCGCCGCAACCCCGGCCCGCTACGAGTCGCCCTACTTCTTCTCGGCCAAGATCTTCGGCGAACTGACCTTCGACATGGAGTTCGTCGAGCTCGAGAAGGTCTACCGCCAGACCGACGCCGCGTTCATCGACCTCCTCAACGCCATCCGTAACCGCTCGGTCGACGACGGCCAGATCATCCACCTCAACAGCCGCCTCCAGCCTTCCTTCTCCCCGCCCGACACCGAATTCTACATCACGCTCACCAGCACGAACGACCTGGCCGCGGTCCGCAACCGCGAGATGCTGGCCTCGCTCCCCGGCCGAACGCGCCGTTATGAGGGGTTCATCCAGGGCGAATTCGACCGATCCTCCCTCCCGACCGATGAAGCGCTCGAGCTCAAACCCGGGGCCCAGGTCATGCTCCTGACGAACGACCGCAAGGGCCGCTGGGTGAACGGCACGATCGGCCGAGTCGCCAGGATCGTCAAGGTCGCGGACGACGACGACATCATCTGCGTCGACCTCCCCGACGGCGAGCGCGTTGACCTCTCGCCCAACACCTGGGACCTCTTCCGTTTCCGCTACGAGGCCGAGTCCGACCGGATCGAGTCGGAGTCCGTGGGCTCGTTCACCCAATATCCCCTGCGGCTGGCCTGGGCCGTGACCATCCACAAGAGCCAGGGCAAGACCTACGACCGGGTCGTCATCGACATCGGCCGCGGCGCCTTCGCCCACGGCCAGGTCTACGTTGCCCTCAGCCGCTGCACGAGCTTCGAGGGCATCGTCCTCAAGACGCCCATCCGCAAGGGTCACATCTGGATGGACTGGCGGATCGTCCGCTTCCTGACCCGCTTCCAGTACAAGAAGGCCGAGGAGGCGCTCCCCGCCGCGGACAAGCGCGCCCTCGTCCTCGGGGCGATCCGGGCGGGCCGCGAGCTCGAGATCGTTTATCTCAAGCCGGACGACACGAAATCGCGGCGCCGGATTAGGCCCGAGGCCGTCGAGATGATGGAGTATCACGGCCGGACGTTCGAGGGAGTGCGCGCCTACTGCCACAAGCGCGGCGAGTGCCGCACCTTCCGCCTCGATCGCATGCTCGAGGTCAGCGAAATAGACAAGAGATGAAGGCCAGGGACTTGACACGGCCATATGATGCGATTAGAATACATTTGAATTAAATTGAAGGAATTCGCATCATGAGCAAAACGGTCACTCTCCGCATTTCAGAAGACAATTACAGCCTCCTCAAAGCGTACGCCAAATCGGAAAATCGGAAACTGTCGAACGCCTTGGAAACATTGGCCATGAGGCGCCTCGAAGAGGAACTGTTTGTCGACCAGTACGAGATGGACGGGATCCTCGCCGACCAGGACCTCCTCGAACGTCTCAAAACCGGGCACCTCGAGGCCAAGAAGGGCCGTGGGCGATTCGTTGAGTAACTACCGGATATTCGAGACCGGGCAATTCCAGTCCGACCTTCAGGAGCACCTCGGGCCGCGCCGGGAGAAGGTGATCGCACGGCTGCTAGTTGACGTTTATCCCCAGCTCCGGGCACAGCCGTATTTCGGCCGGAACATCAAGAAACTCAAGGGATACAAGCCGGAGACCTGGCGGTATCGGATCGGTGGGTTTCGGTTCTTCTACGAAATTGACGACGCCCGCAAGATCGTCTTCATGATCGCCGCCGATACGCGTCAGAAGAGCTATTGAGCTTCTCTACGACACTACCACAGATCACGCCCCCTTAAGTCTTCGTTTTCGACCCCGAAAACTCTGACTTAAGGCCTAGATTGGGGGGCCTTTTTGTCCTATTTTTATTGTAATCTGTATGTTATTGTGGTCCGACCCCAACAAGGAGCGGACCGGCTCCGGCAGGCACCGCTTTCAATCCTTCCGGGGCGGTTTTATAGCGGAAAAAGCAACGTCGAGGACCGGGTAATCGCGCCAATCTTTGTAATCGTAGTGCCACCATTCTTCGGGGTAGACGAAGAAATAGCCGTCGCGCTCCATCGCCTCCCGGAGGAGGTCGCGGGCCTGCCTTTGCTCGAGAGTCCCGCCCGCGTAGACGACGAATGACCTTTCCGAGGTCTCATCGTAGCCGCCCGGCATCTCGACTTCGGCGCCCGTCTTGAGGTCATAAAGCCCTACATCCGCGGCGCAGCCCCGGTTGTGATGACTGCCGACGGCGGGGTCGGCCACGAACATCCGTTTTTCGGGAGGCGTGATCTCCCAGAATATCTTTTGGACGGACAGGGGCCGGTAGGCATCGAAGACGACGATGCCGTAGCCGCGCCCCTTCAGCCAGCGTTGAGCGGCGACCAGGGCTTCGGCCGCGGGGCGCTGAAGATAGGCCCTGGCTTCGGGATAGACCGGCCGGCCAACGAAATTGTTCGAGGTGGCATAGCGGATATCAAGATGGATGGTCGGGTCGAGGCTTACGATTTCCACGAGGTCGGTCGCGGGAGGCGCCCCCGTTTTTGGGGCCGGGCCCGAGCAGGAAAGCGACAGAAACGTCCAAGCGGCCAGGGGCAGGAGAAGTGAAATCAACCGTCCGGCCGGGCCCGACGCTTCGGCCCGCCTCGTGGATAGGAATTTCCTTGTTCGCGCCGCACGCGTACACCGACCCCTAGGCTCGGAATCTTGGTCTCCCATCGCCTCATGATGATATCGCCGGCCGCGAGGCCAAGTCAACAAGCCTCTCAGGGGCGGAGACGCAATTCTTTTCTCAGGACGCCTTTGGGCGCTTTCCTTCCCTTTTGGTCAACTTTTCCAGACATATCTGGCGCGCAAACGGTTCAATTCCGAATCTTGCTTTAAAAATCCCTCATGCTGAAGTCGACCAACCACGATACCGGCGGAAACGCCAATCTCTCCGGCAAACGACTCGATCGCCGCTTCATTAAAGTCCGCTTTAAGGATAAAATTCTCAAACCGCCCGGCCTCAATCAGCGAATTCGCCGCGAAACGATCCGCCTCTTTTTCCTGCCCGGCCAGTTCCGGGGAAATCTTTCGATCATCGATGAATGTTCTTTTCCCATGGAGAAGGATATGTCCGAGCTCATGGAAAAGGCTGAACCAAAAAATATCCGCCCATTTTCCCCGGATGCTCATCAACAGAACCGCCTTGTCCGGCTTTATCCAGAACGTCGCGCCGTGAGCGTAGGTTTTCGGGAAATGCGGGATGAGCACCAGGACGACTCCGCACCCTGCCAGAATCTGCTTGATTCCGGGAACGAATTCAGCCGGCTCCTTCTTGCTCAGCATTCGAATCTGGCCCAGAGATTTCCTCAGCTTCCCTTTATCAAAGTTCTCCGCGGGCACTTCTGAAGCCCGCAGCTCCGCGCACCTTATCCATGCGGCCAGGGCATAATTGGACGCCTCCCGGGCACCACCGCAGCGGAAGGATGCTTCATAAGCCTTGATCCCGGGCAGGTGCGCCAAGGAAGACACACCATAAAAGCGATGGAGTTCTCTGATCTTATGCTCGCTATCCCGCGTCTTTTCGACACAGTCGAGGTCAGCGAGCTGTTTATAAGGGGTTTGCGTAAGATATCCGGACTCCTTCTGAAGCTGCTTCTTTTCCTCCAATCGGGCTTTGATGAGCCGATATCGGCTTTCCAGCCCCATCCAGATATGGGCAGGCACATCGAGGGCTTTTTCGAGTTGGAGCGCCGTAACCGGAGTAATGGCCTTCTCGCCTTTGACGATCTCATTGACCGCCTGGATGGGGCGGCCGATGCGCCTGGCCAGCTCGGCCTGGGCGATGCGCTTGACCGCGATAACCTCGGCCAGGTACTCGCCAGGTGGAATGGGCAAATCGGAGTGGACGATTTTTTCAGTCACCATAATGTTTACTCACTTCCTCCACGCAAATAATCGTGGCTCTCTCCCCCTCCAGCGTGAAGGTGAGGCGCCAACGGCCGTGAAGGGTAATACCATATTGTCCTTCTCTTCGACCTTTTAAAGGATGGCACTCCAGTCCCGGCAATTTTCGAACCTCCGTCATATCCGATGTTTCCTGAAGGAGGTCGATCCGCTGGATATATTTCCTTGCGACGCCCGTCCCCCACGCCCGGCAGCCTTGCTGATAGCATATGTAGCACTTTTCGAGCTTGTTCGTCCGGAACGTAACTTCCACCGGCTTCCCGCCTGGTACCCCAAAATCCTTTCACCCCTGGGGTGAATGATAATAAGATAAGCGAAGCCTGAGTGGTTGTCAAGTAATTATTCACCCTAAGGGTGAATTTGATTCGCAGATCAATACTGGCCTTGCGCTCAGGGATTAGGCTTCTTCCTTGAGCGTCACGATAAAGCGTTTTTCGGTGCTGATGTAGGCCTTGATCCGCTCAAGGACCTCGGGCGCCCATCGCCCTTCCGCCACCGACTTCTCGAGCACCGCGGTATCGAGTGTGCTGACGTCCTCCCAAACTCCGGCCGCCCGGAGCTCCTTCTCCAGCGCCTCCCGCTCCTCGCTCCCCTTGGCCGGCGCGACGAGCTTCTCCTTCGCCGTCACCTTTAGCCGCACGTCCGTGCCCGCGATGGCGTTCACGCCCTCCCTCTCGGCGAAGGCGATGGCCGCCTCCCTGATCCCATCGAGCTCGGCCTCGACCGCCTTCACCTCGGCCTCGAGGTCTTTCTTCTCCCGCCAGAGCTCGGCGTAATCATCCGCGATTTTGACCCCGGGCTCGTCCTTCCACTTGTCCCTCGGCAGCGCCTCGACCTTGACCAGATGCTTCTTCGCCGGGCAGAGGTCCTGGTAAACGCACCAGTCGCAGAGGGCGCTCTCGTGCGGCGCATACTCCTTCTCGGCCTCGATCCTGTCGATGAGCGCCCCGAGCTCCGTCCTGAGCCTGTCGAGGGCCTCCGGCGACCGTGACGAGCGCATCTCGACGTCGAAGGCCACCAGGTGCCAGACAAGCCGCACCATCTTCGCGTCGGGCCAGAGCGTCTGGACGCCGACCTGGTAGAGGGCGAGCTGACGGTCCTCGTCGAGCTTCTCCTGCTCCGGCAGCTTCGAGCCCGTCTTGTAGTCGTGGACCTCGTAAGCGCCGTCCGGGGCGACGATCAGCCGGTCGATGATGCCCTTGCACCGGTAGCGCCCCCGGTCGTCGAGCGGGAAACGGATGTACCGCTCGAGGCCCAGGACCCGTCCCTCGTCGAAGGGAGCGTGGCGCCTGTAATAGTCCTCGATGAAGCGCCGCCCCATCCGCCGGTAGTCGTCGGCCGTGCGCCCCTCCTTCCGGATCTTCACCTCGGAGTGCCAGTTCTCGGCCCAGTTCCGCTCGTAATACTCGAGCAGCTCCTCGAGCGGCACGACCCGAAAGGCGCGCTCCCCGTAGAGCCACTCCATGGCGTCGTGGAACCTCTGCCCGAGGAATGCCTCGATGCCCTCCTCGTAGCGCATGATCTTGTCGACGTATCGGAACTTGTACTGACGCGGGCATTCCTCGAAATTGTCGAGCTGCGAGATCGAATATTCGGGCATGGCTCTCCTCACTGGGGCCGGCGCCGGGCCTTGATATATTTCCCCGTTTTCTTCCCGCCCACGCGCTGGATCAGCCCCGCCTCCATGAGCGGCTTGATCAGCTTGGCCGCCCCTTGACGCGTTATGCCGAGCGCCTCCCAGATCTCGCTCGGCGCCAATCCTTCGCCGGCGTCAAGAAGCCTTAAAAGTTTCTCCTGCCTGGGCTGCAAGAAGATCTTTTTCTCTCCCGACTGGGCGATGACCGCCTGAACGCGCTTCCAAACGTCATCAAGCGTCCGCTTGAGCCCTTCGGCCGCGTATTCAAGCCACTCCGTCAGATCACCCCCGGCCCCACGCACGGCATCCAGGGCGGCATAATAACGGGCCCTGTCGTTCCAAAAGAATTCATCCACGGAAAATATATGGTGTGAGTCGAACCCCCGGCGATACAGCTCCCAAAGCGCGATCGCCCGGCCCACGCGTCCGTTCCCATCGGCAAAGGGATGGATTTCCTCAAAACGGTAGTGGAGGACGGCTGAGGAAACGACCGGCGAGAATCTGACCCGCCCCCGATCAATGTACCAGCCCTTGAGTGAATTTTCCAGCCAAATATGCCTCCGGGGCCGGCGGCCTATAGCCTAACGAGCTATGCGGCCTAAAGCGATTGTATTCCCTTCGCC
>JBEKXF010000013.1:0-86268 GCA_049512315.1 Candidatus Aminicenantales bacterium
CATCCTTGGAAGGTTTACAGAGACCGGTTCGCAAGCGAACTACCCGAGAGACCCTAGGTGATGACAAAAGCGGAAAGATTCACGTTGCCCAGGACCGGAAGTATTCACGTTGCCTTGACAGCATCTCCGCCGGGGTTGAATTCACCCCCGCTTTTTCTTTATACTGCTTCCTCTCAAACTTTCCAGATAAGGAGTCATTAATGGGAAACACTTTCATCCAGGACATCCGTCATAAAGCCGCCAAAAAACACCTCCGGATCGCCTTTCCCGACGCCGAGGACGTGAGGACCCTCAAGGCGGCCCTGACCCTCAAGGGCCAGAAGATCGCCGAGCCCTGGCTCGTCGGCAACACCGAAGCGATCCTCAAAATCGCCAAGGGCAACGGCCTCTCGCTCGACGGCATCCCGGTCGTCAACCCCCTGACCGACGGGAACAAGGAGGGGCTCGTCCAGCTGCTCTTCGAGAAGAGAAAAGCCAAAGGGTGGACTCTCGAACAGAGCGCCGAAGCGGCCAAGACGTCCCTGTACTACGCGGGCCTGCTGCTCGCGACGGACAAGGTCGGGGCCGTGGTCGGCGGCAACATCTCCTCGACCGGAGACGTCATCCGGGCCGCCATCCACACGGTCGGCACGGCCCCCGGGATCTCGACGGTCTCGAGCTATTTCATCATGGTCTTTCCGGAGAGGCTCCTCTGCTACGCCGATTGCGCCGTCCTCCCCAACCCGACGGACGCCCAGCTCGCCGACATCGCCATCACCTCGGCCAAGAATTTCCAGGCCGTCACGGGCGAGGAGCCGCGCGTCGCCATGCTGTCCTTCTCGACCAAGGGCTCGGCGTCGCACGCGGACGTCGACAAGGTCGTCAGCGCCACGAAGATAGCCAAAGAGAAAGCGCCCCGGCTCCTCCTCGACGGCGAAATGCAGGCCGACGCGGCCCTGGTTGTCACGGTGGGCGAGCGGAAGTGCAAGGGCAGCCCGGTCGCCGGCAAGGCCAACGTTCTCGTCTTCCCGGACCTCGACGCGGGAAACATCGGCTACAAGCTGACCGAGCGCCTGGCCGGGGCCGAGGCCGTCGGGCCGATCGTCCAGGGCCTGAACAAGCCGTACTGCGACCTGAGCCGCGGCTGTTCCCCCGACGACATGGTCAACGTCGCTGCCATCTGCAGCCTCATGGCGTGAGGTACAACGACGAAAAAGCCACCCGATCTTTGTCTGCGAGAAAGGAAACGGCTCAAGGTCGTCGACGCCCGGATCGGCAGGGAGCGGAGTCTTCGCAGCGACCCATAAAGGCGACGCGGAGTGACTCGGAGCGACGCTTTTAGGAAATGTCTTAAAAGAGTCTTGGGCCTTCTGCGCTTCTGATAAATATCCGAAACGAGTCCTAAATTTTTATATGGAATACGGTCGGCGAGCGGATTTCGAGAAGGGCTCGTTTCTATTTCTTGAAAAGGTTATATTTCTTGACCAAATGATCCGGCTGGTAAGACAGCTTGGCCTTGCGCAGGCCGGGGACCCCCAGGTCCTGCTCCCGGTTGATGAAGCGGAAGGCGGACCATTCCCGGCGGACAAACTCCCTGTTGATCCACTGGGCCAGGCCGGGGAAGGCCGGGCTGGCGATCTCGATCTGGATGACGGCCGTGTCGCCGGTCAGGGGCGTCCCGATGGTGAACGCCTCCACCCGGCCGCCGACCTTGACGACGGCCCCCCTGAGCGGCAATTCGTCGAAATGGGCCAGGGCCTCGAGGATGGCCTCCTTCTCCGCTTTCATGTACGGGTCACCGTTCCCCTTTTCCTCGAACCATTGCAGGAGGAGACGCCGGCAGTCGTCCGAGTGCTCCTTACGGAATCTGTCATAGGCGTGATCAAAGCTCGACTCGAATTTCCTGATCCGGTTCCGCTTGCCGTCGAACTTCTTGCCTTTGAGCTCCGCCAGGTCTTCTCTCAGGTAGACGTAATCGAAATTGTCCCGGTCCTCCTCGACCCTGAACGGCGCGCCGTATTTTTGGATGAAGTCCTCCGGCAGGCGCGATAATCTCGGCGCCCGGGAAAGACAGGTCTCGATCGTTCTCTCGACCTCGTTCCCGCCGGCCGGGGGCAGGAAATAGGCGGGCTCGAAGGTGGGCTCGATAAGGAGGCAGAGGTTCCCGTTGAGGATCGTGTAGCGGGGACGCTCCGAATCCTTCCAGATGAGGATATTCGGGAAGTTCATTTCGCAGACGGCGACCGGATGCCGGCGAAGATGATCTTCGATGATTGGCCGGTCCTCAGGACCGACAGGTTTGAGCTCGGGGTAAAGAGGAGGGTTCATGATACCTTTCTCACCAGGACGGTGCAGAGCCGCGTGTCGCAGCCTTCGCACCAGGCGGTTCGTCGTTTTTCGGGAAACGTGGCGGGAATGACCGCGGCCTTTTCGAATCCGCACTTCTCGAAAAATCCGGGGATGACCGTTGCCAGGTGGATGTCGCCCGGGGCCTCGGCCATCAGGGCCGCGACGAGGGCCTTCGCGACGCCTCTCCCCCGGTGGGCGGCCTCGACGCCCAGGGCGCAGAGCTCCAGGCAATCCGGTTGTTTTTTGAGGGACACGGCCCCGACGATCCGTCGCTCATCCTCGGCCACCCAGAGATCGTCTTTCTCCATGCCGGGGTAGTCCAGGTCGAGGGACTTGACCAAGCTGACGGCTTGAGGAATGTCTTCGGGGAGGGCTTTGCGGACGCGCATGAGCCATTCATTATACCACGCCCGCATCTCGCCCCGAAGGGGCCGGGCGAGACGATCAAGGAAATCACCGTCTTCGTCTTGACAGGACCCCTTCCGGGCAGTAATATTTCCCTGTGCTAGTGGGCAGCGGATATGGTTCCGGATCATGCCCCTCGCTCGCGACCAAAAAAACCCGATTCTTCGCCCAGGGTGGACCATGTTTCTTTTAATCATCAACCCCGGTTCGACATCGACCAAGATCGCCGTGTACGAGGACGAGCGTGAAGTCTTGTCCGAGAACATCTCGCATTCCGCCGAAGAGCTGGCTCCGTTCACCAAGATCGTGGACCAGAAGGGCTTTCGAAAGGACATCATCCTCAAGACGCTCAAGGAGAAGAGCGTCGAGCCGGCGGATCTGGCGGCGGTCATCGGTCGGGGAGGCCTCCTCAATCCTATCCCGAGCGGCGTTTACCGGGTCAACGACAGGATGCTCGAGGACCTTTACAATGGGGTCCAGGGAGAGCACGCCTCGAACCTGGGCGGCCTGATCGCCGACGAGATCGCACGTCCCCTGGGCATCCCCGCCTTCATCGTCGACCCCGTCGTCGTGGACGAATTCGATGATTGGGCCCGGCTGAGCGGCGTCCCGGAGATCCGACGCCGCAGCATCTTTCACGCCCTGAACCACAAGTATTCGGCCCGCCTGGCCGCCCGGCAGCTCGGCAAAAGCTATGAGTCGGTGAACCTCATCGTCTGCCATCTCGGCGGGGGCATCTCGATCGGCGTCCACAAACAGGGCCGGGTGGTGGACGTCAACAACGCCCTGAACGGCGAAGGGCCCATCGCCCCGGAACGGGCCGGAACTCTGCCCGCGGGCGATCTGGTCGCCCTGGCCTTCTCGGGTAAGTACGCGGAGAGAGACCTTAAAAAGATGCTGACGGGCCGGGGCGGGATGGTGGCCCACCTCAAGACGAACGACATGCGAGAGACGCTCAAACGCGTCGCCCAGGGCGACAAGCAGGCGGAGCTCGTTTTCACGGCCATGGTCATCACCGTGGCCAAGCAGGTCGGGGCGTGCGCCGCGGTCCTCAAGGGCCAAGTGGACGGGATCGTCCTGACCGGCGGGCTGGCCTTCTCGACCGAGTTCATCGACAGGATCAAAGAGTCTATCCAATTTCTCGGACCGGTCTTCGTTTTCCCGGGGGAGAACGAAATGGCGGCACTGGCCCAGGCCGGCCTGCGCGTGATCCGGGGCGAGGATACGGCCCGCACTTATCCGTCTTAATTTAAGTAGAACCGAAGGGAGCCATCATGATCACCACCCTAAAACAGATCGTCGACCGAGTGAAGGGCACCCCACCCAAGCGCCTGGCCATCGCCAGCGGGGAGGACCCCCATACCATCGAGGCCGTGGGCCGCGCTGTCAAGGAGAAGCTGGTCCAAGCCGTCTTGACCGGGGATAAGAACGCTATCAAAAAAGTCGCCGACGAAAACAAGATCGACACTGGTCTTTTCGAGATCGTCCACGAGCCTGACAAGGCCAAGGCTTTGTCCGTGGCCATCGCCAAGGTCCGCTCGGGCGAGGCTGATTTTCTGATGAAAGGCTTGCTGGATTCTTCCGTCTATATCCGCGGGATCATCGACAAGGAGAAGGGCCTGCTTCCGCCCGGCAAGCTTCTGTCCCATGTGACGGTCATCCAGGTCCCGACCTGGAAGAAGCTCATCATCTGCGGCGACGTGGCCGTCATTCCCGCCCCGGACCTTGAAGCGAAGATCGCCATTCTGAACTATGCCATCGATGTTGCCCACAAGCTCGGGATCGATAAGCCCAAGGCCGTCCTCCTTTCGGCGGTCGAGAAAGTGAACCCCAAGATGCCCTCGACGACGGAATCGGCCATCATCTCCAAGATGGCTGAACGCGGCCAGATCAAGGGCGCCGTGGTCGACGGGCCGCTGGCCCTGGACGTGGCCTTCAGCGAGGAGAGCGCCCAGATCAAGGGCATCAAGTCGCCGGTGGCCGGAGATGCCGATATCCTGGTCTTTCCCAGCATCGAGGCGGGCAACATCTTTTTTAAAGCGTGCACCTACCTGGCCAAAGGGGAACTGGGGGCCATCGTGGCCGGGGCCACCTGCCCATGCATCCTCACCTCGCGCTCGGATTCGGAAGATACCAAGTTCTTCTCGATCGCCCTCGGTTCGCTCCTGACCTAGCCCGCGAACGGCAAGACGGTTTTCACTCATTCAAGCGTCCGGCCAAAATGAGGGGGGCGAGTTCCCCTCTTTTTTCGGAAGACGGGGGGGCCGCTCCCGGGCGCGATGGGCCGTCCTCTGGTCGTAATCCAGTCCTTTTCGGCTGGCCTGACGGAATTCGTCGAACGATACCGGTTCTTCCTGAACGAGCTCTCGGGCCGGGCGGACGTGGCCGTTCTCCCCGCCATGAACTGCCGCAGGCCAGTATCAAGAACTCGAAAACGGATGTCAAAGCAGTCTTGCTCTCGGCGTCGTTGACAGGGTCCGAATGATTTCATTATAGTGAAGCCTCATGATCCCCAGAGGAGGTCTGTGATGTCTTTTATCCGTAGGCGTTCCGTAAGGAAGTCCATCTTTCTCGTCGCGGCCGCTCTTCTCGTCCTGGCGGCCATCCCCTACGCCCAACAAGCCAAGAAGACGAACGTTCTTCAATCGACGAACCCCGAGCTGCGCTTCAAAGGGTTCGAGCAGTACAAAGCCATGCAGCAGGCCTCGAAATTCAAGGACCTCAAGTGGCAGTACATCGGCCCGACGAACATCAGCGGCCGGGTCACGGACGTCGCCGTCGTGGCCCCCAAGGGCAAGAATTACACGATTTACATCGCCGCGGCGTCGGGCGGCGTCTGGAAAACGGATAACGAAGGCACGACCTGGACGCCGATCTTCGAGCACGAGGTAACGGCGGCGATCGGCGACATCGCCATCGCCCCTTCCAACTCCCAGATCCTCTGGGTCGGGACCGGGGAGCACAACATCTTCCGGAGCTCCCAGGCCGGCGTCGGTGTCTATAAATCCACCGACGGCGGCAAGACCTGGTCGCACATGGGGCTCGCCGACACCAGCACGATCGCCCGGATCGTCGTCCACCCGAAGAACCCGGACGTCGTCTACGTCGCGGCCGGGGGGCACGCATGGACCTCGAACCCGGAGCGAGGCGTCTTCAAGACGGTCGACGGCGGCAAGACCTGGGACAAGGTCCTCTTCATTAACGACCAGACCGGCGCCTGCGACCTCGTCATGGACCCCAAGGACAACGATACACTCTATGCGGCGACGTGGCAGAGGACGCGGAAGAAATGGAACGACCCGCGGAATTTCGCCGATTACACCGGAAGCGGGATCTACAAGACGACCGACGGTGGCAAGACCTGGAATCCGGTCAACGCCGGCCTCCCCGAGGCGAAGTTCCGCGGCCGGATCGGGCTCGACCTCTGCCTGACGAAGCCCAACGTTCTCTATACTCTCGTCGACAATTACGACATCTCCCGGAAGCCGACGGCGGAGGAGCAGAGGGATGCCTACGGCGTCCCCTCGAGCGGGATCATCAAGGGGGCCACGGTCTATCGGTCCGACGATGACGGCGCTTCCTGGAAGCAGGTGAGCGGCCTCACGCCCGAGCAGCAGAAATTCATGGAGCGCCATTCCGGGACCTACGGCTGGGTCTTCGGCCAGATCCGCGTCGACCCCAACGACGAGAATACCGTCTACATCATGGGCGTGCCGTTCAGCGTCTCGACCGACGGCGGCAAGACATTCAGCTCCGTCCGGAGCCCCGGCGGAGACAACCACGCCCTGTGGATCGACCCCGACAACTCGAACTACCTTATCAAGGGCTTCGACCAGGGCGTCGCCGTGTCCTACGACAAGGGCAAGAGCTGGCGGTATTTCCAGAAAGAGATCCCCGTCTGCCAGTTCTTCAACCTCAATTATGACATGGCGACCCCGTTCAAGGTGTACGGTTCCATGCAGGACCACGGCAGTTTCCGGGCCAAAGTTGATCTCGGCCAAGGGCGGGACAGGATCCCGGCCCAGGAATTCGAGATGGCTCCCGGCGGCGAGGGGTCGAACCACGCCGTCGACCCGACGAACCCGGACACCGTCTATTCAGCGGGATTCTACGGCACGATTTCGCGGTCCGAATACGGCAAGCCCGGCCCGTTCCCCGGCTATCCCTACACCAAGGATCTCCTCCCCGTCCTCTACGAGAACGAACCGCCCCTCCGCGGCCAGTGGCTCGCCCCCTTCATCCTCTCGCCGCACAATCCGAACATTGTCTACCACGGCATGCAGTACGTTTTCCGATCCCTCGACCGGGGCGATACTTGGGAGAAGATCAGTCCCGACCTGACGACGAACGACCCGGGAACGCGGGGCGACATCCCCTACCAGACCCTCTTCACGATCTCGGAATCGCCGCTCAAGTACGGCCTCCTCTACGCCGGGACCGACGACGGCCGGCTCTGGGTCACGAAGGATGGCGGCAAAGCCTGGCAGGAAATTACGGCCGGACTGGCCCCGGGCAAGTGGATGTCCCGGGTCGTCGCTTCGGCGTACAAGCTGGGCACGGTCTACCTGACCCAGAACGGCAAGCGGGACGACGATTTCGCACCCTATGTCTGGAAATCGACGGATTACGGCAAGACGTGGACGAGCATCGCCCCGGGCCTCCCGGCCGGCCCGGTTAACGTCATCCGGGAAGACCCCGTGAACGAGAATATCCTCTATGCCGGGACGGACATGGGCGTCTATGTCACGACGGACGGCGGCAGGACCTGGATGACCCTGGGCGCGAACCTGCCGACCGCTTACGTCCACGACCTCATCATCCACCCACGGGACAACGTCATCGTCATTGCGACCCACGGCCGCGGCATGTGGGGCCTCGACGCCAATCCCGTCAACGAGAAGGACAAGCGGCGGAGATTTTTCTACGAGAACTGAGATACTCCGGCCGGCTGGCGGCGCGGTCGAGGAACCGGGGAGGACCGTCGTCGTCGACGGCATCGGGTCCGTCCTCGTCACGAAGAGCCGGCGGGCCCGCCACATCGGACTGACGGTCCGCGCCTCCCGGGGCGTGCGAGTTGCCGTGCCGGCGGGCGTTTCCTTCGAGGAGGCCCGCCGCGTCGCAATCTCCAGGCGGGAATGGATCCGGCGGACGATCGCCCGGATCGAACGCGCCCGGGACCGCTGTCGCGAGGCGGTCGTCGCCGCCGAACGTCTCGATCGCCGTCGGGCCCGCGCCGATCTCAGCCAAAGGCTGGCCAAGCTGGCCGCGGAACACGGGCTCACTTACCGTGCCCTGAGCGTCCGGAGCCAGACAACGCTCTGGGGAAGTGCCTCGCCCTCCGGCCGCATCCAGCTCAACGCCCGGCTGACCGTCTTGCCTCCGGACCTTTCGGATTATGTCATCCTCCACGAACTGGTCCACACCCGCGTCAGGGGACACGGCCGGGCGTTTTGGGCGGAGCTCGAGCGTCATTGTCCCGACGCCCGGCGCCGCCAGACCCGGCTCCGGGAGTATTCTCTCGCACTGTTCTAGGGGAAAGAGCCACGTGATAAGGTGGTGACAGAATGGGTACTCTCGAGCCTCCCCCCTTCCCTTTTGGCCCGGTTTATAATAAAGAATAAGGAAAAAGGAAAGGTGGTTCTTCATGACCAACCATGAACCCGGTCCCGCTCCCGCCACGGCGCCCGTCCGTCACTACGGGATGGTCGCTCTCATCTTCCTGACCTTCTTCGTCATCTCGCTGGTGACCAATGTCATCAGCGCCATCAATCCCGACGTCGGCCAGAGTTTTAACCTCAGCCTGACGCTGGTCGGCCTTCTGGCCTTTTCCTTCTTCATCGCGTACGGAGTCATGTCCATCCCGGCCGGCATGCTCCTCGAGAGATTCCGGGAGAAGCCGGTCATGATCGCCGCGTTCTCGCTGGCCGTCGCCGGGGCCTTGCTGATCTCCCTCATTCCCAGCTACCCGATCTTTCTGCTCTCGCTGTTCTTGATCGGAGCCGGCATGGCCGCCCTCCAGGTGGCCATCAACCCCCTTCTGCGCGTCTCGGGTGGCGAGGAGCATTTCGCCTTCAACTCGGTCATGGCCCAGCTCATCTTCGGCAGCGCCTCCTTCCTGAGTCCGTTCATCTACTCCTATTTCGTCCGGAACATCGGCCAGGCCGGCGGCGAGGGCAAGCCCCTCATCGGACTGATGTCGAAGCTCGTCCCGGCCAACCTGCCCTGGGTTTCCGTCTATTGGGTCTTTGCCGTCATTCTCTTCGCCATGGTCGTGGTGTTGGCCGCCGTCAGGTTCCCGCCCGTTATCAAGAAGGAGGAGGAGCGGGCCGGCGCCTGGGCAACCCACAAAGCGCTTTTCAAGAACAAGGTCGTCCTCCTCTACTTCCTCGGGATCTTCACCTATGTCGGGACGGAGCAAGGCGTTTCGTTCTGGATCTCCAAGTTCCTCAAGATCTACCACGGCTACGATCCCCAGACGGTCGGCGCCAAGAGGGTCGCTCTGTTTTGGCTCCTGATGACCGTCGGCGGCGTGCTCGGTCTCGTCCTGCTCAAGCTCTTCGACAGCCGGAAGGTCCTGGTCGGGTTCGCCGTCGCGGCGATCGTCTTTCTGAGCCTGGCCCTCTTCGGGCCGGGGCCTCTGGCCCTGGTGATGTTCCCTCTCATGGGCTTCGCCGCCTCGGTCATGTGGCCGATCATTTTCTCCCTCGCCCTGAACTCCGTCTCGAGCCACCACGGCTCCTTCTCCGGGATCCTTTGCACCGGTATCATCGGCGGGGCGCTCGTGCCCCTCATCATCGGCCGCTTAGGGGACGCGTTCGGCCTCCGCCAGGGCATGCTCTTCCTCTACCTGACCCTGGGTTACATCCTGAGCATCGGACTCTGGGCCAAACCGATCATTCTGAACGAGACGATCTTCCGGAAAAAGAAACAGGAGGCCGCATGAGCCGGGACACCGTCATCGGCGTCGACCTCGGCGGGACGAACGTCCGGGCCGGCGTCGTCGAGGGCGGCCGTCTCACCGATGTCCGGTCCGTCCCGGTCCGGAGCCAGGGCTCGGAGAGGGACGTTCTCGAGGACATCTTCAGCGCCATCGACCCGGTCCTGCGGAAGGACGTCGCGGGGATCGGCGCCGGCGTCCCCTCGGTCATCGACCTTAAAAGCGGGGTCGTCTACGACGTCCAGAACATCCGCTCCTGGAAGAAGGTCCCGCTCAAGGCCTATCTCGAGGAGCGCTATCATCTTCCCGCCTACGTCAATAACGACGCCAACTGCTTCGCCGTCGGCGAAAAGTATTTCGGCAAGGCGAAGCCCTACGATCACGCGGTCGGCCTGATCGTCGGGACCGGGCTGGGGGCCGGGGTCATCGCCAACGGAAAGCTGTATTCCGGGACGAACTGCGGGGCGGGCGAGTTCGGCATGCTCCCCTACCTCGACCGGAACCTCGAGGCGTATGCGAGCGGTCAGTTCTTCGAGCGCGTTCACGGCGTCACGGGCCGGGAGCTCGCCGGGCGGGCGGAGCACGGCGACAAGCGGGCCCTCGATATCTTCGCGGAATTCGGGGCCCACCTCGGGGAGGTCATTAAGGCCATCTGCTACGCCGTCGACCCCGAGGCCATTGTCCTGGGCGGGTCGGTCAGCAAGTCCTTCCGCTTCTTCCGCCAGACAATGGGAGCCGCGTTCCAGACCTTCGCCTATGCCATCACCAAGGAACGGCTGAAGGTCGAGGTTTCGGAGACCGAAAACATCGCCATCCTCGGCGCCGCCGCCCTCTACTACGATGCTTTGGCGAAATAGGGCGTTTCCTTTTTTTGCTTTGTTGACAGCCTTCCGGCGGGCAGGCATCTTATGTCATCCATCATAGCTCTTATACAAGGAAAGATGAACATGATCAGAAATCATAAAAATGTTTATCGGACGGCCGCAGGGGCCGCGACGCTTGGGCTGCTGCCCCTCCTGGCCATGGGACCGGCCCCCGTCCGCGGCGAGGAAAGCCCAAAAAGGCTCGTCGGCGCCTGGAAGGCCACGGCCGAGCTGAGCTACGTCGTGACCGGAGGCAACACGTCCACCTCGGCCTTCAGCCTCGGGACCACCTTCAAGCGGAACTGGGAGAAAGACGCCCTGACCATCAAGGGCTTCGCCCTGAGCAGTCATGACACGACCGTGACGAGATCGGCCGTCGGGACGGAGACGGATTTCAACGTCATCGAGCTGAAAACCAAGCGCCTGGTGGCCGAAAATTTCATCGTCGCGGCCCAGTACGACCACAACTTGTCGAAGAAGGTCGTGGCCCAGTTCGGCCTCGGCTGGGACCGCAACCGCTTCGCGGGCGTCGCCAGCCGGGCCATCCTCAGCGCGGGCGCGGGCTACGCCTGGGTCGAGACCAAGCGGACCCTGTTCAAGACGGACGGCGGCTTGACATACACCATGCGCAAATACTTCGGCCAGTCGGCGTCCTCGTTCGCCGGCTTCCGGGGGATCGCCACCTTCGAGCAAAAGATCCTGGAGACGTCCTCATTCGCAAGCCAGTTCATCTTCGACGAAAACCTGAAGAGGACGGTCGATTGGCGCTACGACTGGACGAATTCCGTGACCGCCTCGATCTCCAAGTCCCTGGCCCTCAAGACGAGCCTGCGGATTCTCTACGCCCATCTGCCGGCCGACGAGGCCGTGCCGCTCTTCGACCTTGACGGACTCCCGACGGGTCTGACCGTCCCGGTGCCCTTGAATAAGGTTGACACTTTCTTCACGACTTCGATCGTCATCAACTTTTAAATTAACGGTGACACACAACTAAATACCTTAATTAGGGACCCGTGCCTATTTCGGTAATGAGTTGTGTGTCACCGAAATTGACCGGGCCCCATTTTCCCAGTAGAATAGTCGAGAATGAGACCCGCCGGAATGGGGAATGGCAGCGCCTCGAGGAGGGGATGCCTATGAAAAAGAGATACTGGCGCTGCTTTGTCTGCAACGACATCCACTACGGGGTCGCCCCGCCTGAGCTCTGCCCGACCTGCAAGGTCCTGAACGCTTACGTGGAGATCACGGCGGAGGAGGCGCGGAAGATCCTGGGCGGAGGGCCCGACACCGCTTTCGCGCCGGTCGATTTCCGGCAGGCCATCGAACGTTTCGCCACCGGAAACGAGTTCATGGTCAACCCCGACGGGGACAAGGTCGAAACCCTGCTCCGGGGGATCTTCGAGAACGAGAAGAACCACGGCTTCAAGTATTGCCCCTGCCGCCTGCGGACGAAGGACTGGGATGAGGACTTGAAGCTCGTCTGCCCCTGCAACTTCACGATCCACGAGACGTACCGGGGAGTGAAGGACGGCGAATGCTGGTGCGGACTCTTCGTCAGGAGGAAATAATGGCAAGACTGCTCATGTTCCACGGGAGGGAATGTCCGCACTGCAAGAAGATGATGCCCGCCGTCGAGAAGCTCGAACAGGAGACCGGCGTCCGTTTCGAGAAGCACGAGGTTTGGCACGACGAGAAGAGCGCCGACCTGATGCGGTCCTACAAACCCGTCATCACGCCCAAGTGCGGCGGCCAGCTCAGGGTCCCGACCTTTCTCAACGCCGAGACAAACGACGTCATCTGCGGTGAGGTCGAGTACGACAAGCTCAAGGCCTGGGTCGAGAAAAAATAACCCGGAGATCTGAGGCCGGACCCCGAGGGGGTCGCCGGCGGAAATCGAGCGGAGAATCACGGGAGGGGGTAATCCGATGATCGAAAGCTTCGACCCGCTCAAGGGCGAACGGCTCCAGATCCTTGACGAGGCGGGCAGGGTCCGGCCGGACCTCGAGCCCGCGATCGATCGCGAATCCCTTCGAAAAATGTATATCCAAATGGCAACGGCCCGGGCCGCCGACACCAAGGCCCTTAAACTCCAGCGCCAGGGGCGGCTCGGGACTTTCGCCTCCAGCCGGGGTCACGAGGCCTGCCAGGTCGGCGTTGCTTCGGCCATGCAAGGTCCGGACTGGCTCTTCCCTTACTTCCGAGACCTGGGGATGTACATCACCCTGGGCTACCCTCTTCAGGACTATTTTCACTACTGGATGGGGAACGAAGCCGGGCTCCGGACGCCCGAGGGGCTGAACGTCTATCCCCTTGCCATCCCGGTCGCGTCGCAGATCCTCCACGCCGTCGGCGCCGGGATGGCTGCCAACTATCGGAACCTCAAGATCGCCGTGGTCACGACGTTCGGCGACGGGGCGACGTCGGAAGGCGATTTCCACGAGGCCATGAATTTCGCCGGCGTTTTCAAGACGCCGAACGTCTTTGTCTGCTACAATAATCAGTTTGCGATTTCGGTGCCGCGAAGCCGGCAGACCGCCTCGGCGACGATCGCCCAGAAGGCCTTCGCCTACGGCTTCCGCGGTGTCCAGGTGGACGGCAACGACATCCTGGCCGTTTACATTGCCACGAAGGAGGCCGCCGAAACCGCGAGGAGCGGCGGGGGGCCGACCCTGATCGAGGCCTCTACCTATCGGATGGGCGACCACACGACCTCCGACGACGCCTCCCGATACCGGACCAAGGACGCGGTCCTCGAATGGGAAAAGAAAGACCCCATCGTCCGGTTCCAGCTCTATTTGAAAAAGAAGGGCTTCTGGAACGAGGCCTACGAAAAAGAGGTCCAGGACCGGGCCTCGGAAGCGGTGGAAAAGGCCGTGGACGCGGCCGAAGCACGACCGCCCGCCGCCGTCGAGGACCTGTTCGCTTTCGCCTACGCCGCGCTGACCCCGAACCTCAGGGAGCAGTTGGCCGGCCTCGACGCCTTCCTGAAGGGAGACGCCCGATGATCATGACCATGGTCCAGGCCATCAATCAGGCCCTCGCCCAAGAAATGGCCCGCGATGACCGATACCTTATCCTCGGCGAGGACGTCGGCCGCGACGGCGGTGTCTTCCGGGTCACGGAAGGGCTGGTCGACAAGTTCGGACCGGGGCGGGTCATCGACACGCCCCTCGCCGAATCTGCCGGGGTCGGGGCCGCCATCGGTATGACGGCCCTGGGGTTGAGGCCCATCGTCGAGATCCAATTCATGGGCTTCATCTATCCGGCCTTCAACCAGATCGTCTCGCATGTCGCCCGCCTCCGGAACCGGACCCGGGGCCGCTTCCCCGTACCGTTGACGATCCGGACGCCCTACGGCGCCGGCGTCAAGGCCCTCGAGCACCACTCGGAGAGTACGGAAGCGCTGTTCTGCCAGATCCCTGGGCTAACGGTCGTCGTCCCGTCGAACGCTTATGACGCCAAGGGACTCCTCATCGCTTCCCTCCGGAGCGAAGACCCCGTCATCTTCCTCGAGCCGACGAAGCTCTACCGGGCCGACAAGCAGGAGGTCCCTGAAGAACCTTATGAAGTGCCCCTCGGGCAGGCCAAGATCGTCCGGGAGGGCAAGGACCTGACCATCGTCGCCTGGGGAGCGATGGTCCCGGTGGCCCTGAAGGCCGCGGAGAGGGCGGCGGCGGAAGGGGTGAGCGCGGAGGTCGTCGACCTGCGGACCCTCTCCCCGATGGACCGGGAAACTGTGGTCGCGTCCGTGAAGAAAACCGGCCGGGCCATCGTCCTTCATGAAGCGCCGAAGACGTGCGGCTTGGGAGCGGAAATTGCAGCTCTGATCGGCGAGCACGCCCTCCTCAGTCTCAGCGCCCCCGTCCTCCGGGTCACGGCGCCGGACATCACCGTGCCGCTCTCCAAGAGCGAGGACTATTATTACCCGAGCCCGGAGCGGCTGCTCCGCGCGATCCACGAGATCATGGAGTTCTGAACATGGCCAAACAGTTCCGGTTCCCCGACGTCGGGGAGGGCATCACGGAAGGCGAGATCGTCCGCTGGCTGGTGAAAGAGGGAGACGAGGTCAAGGCGGACCAGGCGCTGGCCGAAGTCGAGACGGACAAGGCCATCGTCGAAATGCCCTCGCCGTACTCGGGGACGATCCTCAAGCTCCATTTCAAGGAAAAGGACATCGTCAAGGTCGGACAGGTCCTGGTGACGGTCGGTGAAAAGGGCGAGGCCGTGCCCGAGGCGGGGGTGCCGGCCGAAAAGGTGGCCGCCCTGCAGACCGGAGCGGCTCCCGCGTCGGTTGCGGCAGCAGCTCCGGCCTCGGCCTCCGCCGCGGCGCCGCTGGGAGGCCCAGCCCAGGCCACACCAAAGGTTCGGAAGTTCGCCCAAGAGCTGGGCATCGCCCTCGCAACGATCCAGGGCACGGGCCCCGGCGGCCGGATCACCGAAGACGACGTGCGGTCGGCCAAGGAGAAGCCCGCCGAAAAAAAACTCGAGATCAAGGTCAAGGCGAAATACGACCTCTACGGTAACGTGGAACGGATCCCGCTCCGCGGCGTCCGCCGGGCCACGGCCAGGCACATGCGGGAATCGCTGGACAAGGCCGCCCACGTGACGCATTGCGACGAGGCGGAGGCCGCGAAGCTGGCCGCGCTTCGCGAGAAGATGAAGGCGGAGGCCGAGGCCAGGGGGATCAAGCTGAGCTATCTCCCCTTCGTCGTCAAAGCCGTCATCGAAGCCCTCAAGCTGCACCCGACCCTCAACTCGATGCTCAACGAGGAGGCAGAGGAGATCATCGTCAGGAAATACTACAATATCGGAATCGCGGTCGACATCCCCGACGGCCTGATCGTTCCCGTGCTCAAGATGGCCGACCAGAAGTCGGTCCTCGAGATCGCCGAGGAGATCCAGAACCTAGCCAGGGCGGCCCGGGAGCGGGCCCTCGACCTGGCCGATCTCAAGGGCGGAACCTTCTCCATCACCAACGTCGGCGTCATCGGCGGCACCGCCGCGACCCCCATCATCAATTATCCCGAGGTGGCCATCCTGGCCACGATGAAGATCGATGACCGGGCCAGGGTCGAGAACGGCGTCGTGGTCGTGAAAAAGACGCTGCCCCTATGCCTCTCCTTTGACCACCGGGTCATCGACGGGGCCGAGGCGGCGCGGTTTATGAAAGACCTCATCCGCTTCCTGGAGGAGCCGGAAAAACTGCCGCTCGCCGGCGAGTGATCCGCTGGCCCGCCGGGCGGCCGTCAATGATGATGCCGGTGATGCGTGTCCGGCCAATGGCCGTGGACGTGGTCGGTCGCCTCGTGGACGTGCTCGTGGGCATGAGGCTCGTGGACCGGGCCCTCGTGCGCGTGAAGGTGATGCAGGTCCCCATGACCGTGCGAATGCGTGTGGACGGTCCGTTCATGCCGGTGGCCGTGAACGTGCCTCTCGGAGACGATCAGGGCAACGGCGATCACCATCAGCAATCCGGCCGCGGACATCGGCCAGCGGAGAGAGTCCTTTAATAACACAAGAGAGGCCAACGATCCGACGAACGGTCCGAGGCTGAAGAGAGCCCCGGTCCGGAAGGCCCCGAGCCTCTTGAGGGCCCGGATGAAAAGGACAAGGCTCAGGCCATAACAGAAGGCGCCGATGAGCAAGCCGTAGGCGGCCGCGGGCGCGGGCCGGAATCCTCGCCCTAAAAGAAAGGCGGCCGAGGTCGAAACGGCCCCGGCGACGAGGCCCTTGATCCTGGCGATCTCAACCGGGTCCTTGTCGGAGATCTGGCGGGTCAGGTTGTTGTCGATCCCCCAGCCGATCATGGCCAAGATGACGAGGACCGGCCCCTCGGGCGAGAATCGGCCGCCGCCGGGATTCCAGGAGAGGATAACCCCGGCGGCCGTCATGAGCGTGAGGGAGAGCCAGACCCTTTTCCCGGCATTTTCCTTGAAAAGGAGAACAGCGATGAGGGCCGTGGCCAAACCCTCGAAATTCAAGAGAAGTGAGGCGGAGAAGCCGGTGATGCGGCTCAGCCCGGCCATCAGGCAGATCGGCCCCATTACGCCGCCGGCCAGAATCGCGCCGGCGAGCCAAGGCAGGTCCCTCTTCTCGAGGCGAGCTTCCCGACAATCTCGAGCGCCCCGCCGGCCGCGCCCTGCCGCCCTCGACGCCCACGCATAAAGCGTGAGCCCGAGGAAAACCCCGAGGTAAAGAAGACCGGCCAGGGCGACCGGCGGAACCTCCCCGAGGAGCGCTTTGGCCAAGGGCGTGCTGAGCCCGAAGAGCGCCGCCGCGAGGAGGACGGAAACGACCGGATTCAGGCGCATGGTCCGCCCTCCGATTATAATTCCGTCCGCTCTCAACGCTCAAGCATAAAAGAGGGGGCGGCCCCCCGGAACCGGACCGTTCCTCTTGAGGCCGGACCGGCTTTCGGGTATAATAGGCGCTCAATCGCACGACTTGGGTGACATCGTCAGTCTCGAAGCGGCTCACTCCCGAATTCCCGGACAGACGTGATTTATCGTAAAGGCGAAAGTCTATGAGCACAGAAATCGCGAAGATGCGCAACATCGGCATCAGCGCCCACATCGATTCCGGCAAGACCACCTTGACGGAGCGGATCCTCTTTTACTGCAAGAAGATCCACAAGATCCACGAGGTCAAGGGCAAGGACGGCGTCGGCGCGACCATGGACTCCATGGACCTCGAGCGTGAGCGGGGCATCACGATCGCCTCGGCCACGACCAACGTCACGTGGGACGACCATTCCATCAACATCATCGACACGCCCGGCCACGTCGACTTCACGATCGAGGTCGAGCGCTCCCTCCGGGTCCTCGACTCGGCCATCCTCGTCCTCTGCTCGGTCGGCGGCGTCCAGTCCCAGACGATCACGGTCGACCGCCAGCTCCGGCGCTACGACGTCCCCTTCATCGCCTTCATCAACAAGCTCGACCGGGTCGGCGCCAACCCCTTCAAGGTCCGCGACCAGATCACGGAAAAGCTCGGTCATAACGCCGTCCTCATGCAGGTCCCGGTCGGCCTGGAAGACCGCTTCAAGGGGATCATCGACCTGGTCACGATGAAGGCGCTTTATTTCGACGGTCCGGACGGTGAAGTCGTCCGGGCCGAGCCGATCCCGGCGGAGCTCGAGGCCGAGGCGCGAAAAGTGCGGGAGACGATGCTCGACGCCGTCTCCATGTTCTCGGACGAACTCATGGAAGCCGCTCTCAACGGACGGGCCACCGAGGCCATGATCCACGCCGCCGTGCGCAAGGGCACGATCGCCCGCAAGCTCATGCCCGTCTTTATCGGCTCCGCCTTCAAAAACAAGGGTATCCAACCACTCCTCGACGGCGTCGTCCGCTACCTGCCCAACCCTTCCGAAGTGGAAAACAAGGCGATCGACCTGGACCAGGAAGGGGTCGAGCATGTCCTCGTGGCGGACCCGGAGGGCAAAACCGTGGCCCTGGCCTTCAAGCTCGAGGAGGGCCCCTACGGCCAGCTGACCTACATCCGCATCTATCAGGGAAGCGTCCGCCGGGGCGACGAACTCATCAACACCCGGTCCGACCAGAAGATCAAGGTTGGACGGCTCGTCCGGATGCACGCCGACAACATGGCGGAGATCCAGGGCGCCGAGTGCGGCGACATCGTCGCCCTCTTCGGCGTCGATTGCGCCTCGGGCGACACCTTCTGCAGCCCGGGCCTGAACCTGGCCATGACGCCCATCTTCGTCCCCGACCCGGTCATCTCCCTGGCCATTACGACCGTGGACAACAGCGCCGCGGACCGGGTGGCCAAGGCCCTCAACCGGTTCACCAAAGAGGACCCCACGTTCCGGACCCACGTCGACCCCGAATCCAACCAGACCATCATCCAGGGCATGGGCGAGCTCCATCTCGACATCTACATCGAGCGCATGAAGCGCGAGTACCGGGCCGAGGTCCAGACGGGCATGCCCCAGGTCGCCTACCGCGAGGCCATCAGCCAGCGCGTCGAGTTCGACTACACCCACAAGAAGCAGACGGGCGGCGCCGGTCAGTACGCCCGGGTCATCGGCTACATCGAGCCCCTCGCCAAGGCGACCTACGAATTCGTGAACGAGGTCAAGGGCGGCCGCATCCCCCGGGAGTTCATCCCCTCCTGCGACAAGGGGTTCAAGGCCGTCCTTCGGAAGGGCCCGCTCATCGGCTTTCCCGTAACGGGGATCAAGGTCGTCGTAAACGACGGTCAGTACCACCCGGTGGATTCTTCCGACATCGCCTTCCAGATGGCCGCTCAAGGCGCGTTCCGGCAGGTCTACATGAAGGCCAAGCCCCAGATCCTCGAGCCCATCATGAAGGTCTCCGTCGAAGGGCCGAGCGAGTTCGCCGGCAACGTCTTCGCCACGATCAGTCAGAGGCGCGGGATCATCGTCAGCTCGGTCGAGGACGGGATGTTTGCCCGGGTCGACGCCGAGGTCCCGCTCAGCGAGATGTTCGGCTACTCGTCGGTCCTGCGGTCGCTGACCCAGGGCAAGGCCGAGTTCACCATGGAATTCCTGAAGTACGGCAGGGTCCCGCCGCACGTCGCCGAGCTCCTGAAGGAGCAGTACCTGGAAAAACAGAGGAAGGCCTCCCAGAAATAACGAGAGGAGATGCCATGACGCTCACGGTGAAAGAAGAACTCATCAAGCGGAGCCCCCTGAGGCTCCTCGAAAAGTCGATCTCGGGCGGGCTCGGGCACGGCAATATCGGCGTCCTCGCCTCCCGGAAAGGGGTCGGGAAGACGGCCTGCCTGGTCCACATCGCCGCGGACAAACTCCTCCAGGGAAAGCACATCATCCACGTCTCCTACGCCAGCCGTGTCGACCACATCATCAACTGGTACGAGGATATCTTCAAGGAGATCGCCAAGAAGCCCGGGATGAAGTCCGCCCTCGAGATGTACGACGAGCTCATCCGCAACCGGGTCATCATGAACTTCAAGCAGGAAGGGACGAGGACCGAACAGGTCCTGAAGAGCCTGGAGGCCATGATCGTTCACGGCCAGTTCGGGGCCGAGACGGTCATCGTGGACGGCCTCGATTTCAGCCAAGCCGGGCTGGAAGATCTGCGGAAATTCAAGGACTTCGCCGGCCGCCTCGGCCTCGAGGTCTGGTTCAGCGCCTCCCTCCGGGGGGACGAGCCCCTCTTCGATGAGCGGGGGATCCCGTTCATGCTCAAGGACCACCTGGGCGCGATCGACGTCCTGATCTCCCTCCAGCATCACGGCGACCACGTCCACTTCAGTCTAGTCAAGGACCACGACCGGCTGGCCCCCAAGGACATGCGCCTGAAGCTTGACCCGAAGACGCTCCTGATCGTGCGAGACGTCGCCCGCCCGGTGTAAGGGCTATTTTGGGCCCAGAACCCGTCTCCCGTTGAGCCGGGAGCCTTACCAGCGGGGCCGTTTTGTGTTATATCTCCCTTAAGCCCCTTGACGGGGACATCGACAGAGTCATATGGAAGCCCAGCGCCTGGCCATCATCGACCTCGACGGCACTCTCCTCAGAAGGAAGAGTTCCGAATACTCGTTCTTCGGCTTCATCGTCCTGCGCGGGAAGATCGGGCCGCTCCGCCTGGCCTCCTTCCTGCTGACCTTCTTCAGGGACGCGCTGAAGCTCGGGCTGCGCCAGGCCATCGGCTGGAACGCCACATACCTCAGGGGAAAAACGCCGGAGACGCTCGAGGCCTGGGCCCGCAGATATGGAAGGGCCTACCTCCGGGAGGCCGTTCCGGAGGGACTTCAGGCGAGGATCCGCCGGCTCAAGACCGAGGGCTGCCTCATCATCCTTCTCTCGGGCTCTCTCCAGGTCCTGGTCAGCGAGCTCAAGGAGAAGCTCGGAGCCGATATCATCATCGGCCGCGAGCTCGAAGTCGTGGGAGGAAAGCTCACCGGCCACCGCAGGGGGATCTATCCCTACGCCCGCCAGAAGGTCGAGGCCCTTTTCCAGAAGGTCAGCCCGGCCCAGGTCGATTGGCAGGAATGTTGGGCGCTGGCTGACCGTTTGTCGGACCTTCCCGTCCTCGAGCTCGTCGGCCATCCCGTGGCCGTCCACCCCACCGCCAGACTCCGCCGCCACGCCCGGCAGCATGGCTGGGAGATCATCGACTGAGCGAGTTAAAAGGAGAATTCCAGGCCGGCGAACGTCCTTTTCTCCAGCCGGTGGACCCGCACTTCGAGGAGCCTCCCCCACCGCCGGATGCCCTCGAAACTCACGAATAGCTCCAACGGGGCGTGGGGCACCTTCCAGCCGGCGCCGAGGAGATAGCGGAACCGGTTGTCATCGAGATGGGCGTTGTTCGTGACCTGATTTTTGAACCTGTCCAGGAAATCGGCCGAGCTCCAGGCGCCGAAACTAGCCAGAGCGCGGGCCCTGAGACCTTGCCACTCCAGGTTCGTCTGCCCGGAAAAGGTCCCGCCGAAAGCATAGTAGTAGCCGTAATAGAGGATCGTCGTCTTCATCCCGTCGATGGTATCGTCGGGGAGGGAGTGATGAAGCGCCGAGTACGCGTTGAGGGCGTAGGAATTGACCAGGGCGAAATCGAAATAGGCCTCGGCCACGGTCCGGAGCTTCAGGCCGCGCCGGAAAACGGTCCAGTCCAGGATCGGCCCGGCGATGTGGAGGATGGCCAACTTGTCGGTGAAATCCCTGGGCCGCTCGAGGTGGAGGTCGATGCCCTGGTTGACCGGCACGGGGTCGGAGTCGAAGGAGTCGACGGACCTTTTCTTGAAATACTCGAAGAAAGAACCGAGCCCGACCGTCAAGCTGTAGCCCTGGAGGTCGTCGCCGATCTTCTGCCGGAAATAGCCCCACGGCACGGCGCCCATATAGAGATTCGTTTCGTCGGCGTGCCCGTTGCGAACGGTATAATCCACGCTGATATCACTCCAATAAGTATCCGTGAGGGTTTCTTGGATGTCCCCGGGTTTGCCGTACTCCGGGATCCCGAGGATCCGGGTACGAAGGCCGAAATAGGCACCGGTCTCGGCGGCTTGGCCGGCCGTGGAGAGATTCCGTGCTCCGGCGAACAGGCTGAAGTCGTGCCATCCCGGCGGCACGTAACTTTTCGCGGCTGGGTCTTTGCGGTCCAGCCAGCCGTTGAATTTGACGAGGGGGTTGATGAAACTCAAAGCCTGGAGAAGAAAGCCGGACTGATGGCTCAAATAGCGGCCCACATCGTACCACGGCTCGCCCGTGGCGAACGCGCCTATGCCCGTCATGATCTGGTCGTTGACGGAGATGACTTCCTTCCACTCCACTAAGCCTTCCCAATACGTCGACCCGGCGACGGCCATCAGCCAGGACTGGAGCCAGGACAGGTGGTTCGTCCGGGCGAGCTCATAATAGATCCCACCCGCCATGCTGTGGGTCCAGTTGAGCTTGAAGTTGTTCGAATCGAAGCGCCAACCCTCGAGCATGAAGAATCTCTTGATCTGGACGTCGAACTTGAGCTGAAACTGCCAATCCTCCGGGAAAGCGGCCCGGCTCCAATAGCTGATGGTGGAATAGGTCAGGAAGCCGCCCAGTTCAAGCCAGGCGCGCCAGGTTTTTTTCTTGGGCCCGGTTCCGGCTGCCTGAGAGCCGGACGGATCACCGGATTTCTGCTCACCGGGGATGGCCTGGGAAAATATCCCTGCCCCGAAGGTCCGGCCGGACTCCGAAAGCACCGGCTGAAACGGAAGGCGGAAGGAGAAGGGTTCATCGGCCCCCGAAAATGAGGGCCGGGGGATCGCGACGGCAGGGAGCGGAGCTGAGGAAGCTAGCCAGAGGGCCGCTACGCCTGCCGCCGCCAAGGGCTTTTTATGGCGGGTCATCCGTCCTCATTCCTCTTTCCTAAAGAACGCTAACATAGGCCTTTCCGGGGGGTTCGTCAAGATTTGAAGAGGCGAGAGCCTAAATTCCGGCTATGCGCCCTGGATGGGAAAAGGATTGCGCAAGGGGGGCCTCATCCCTATAATGGGCGCGAGGTCCCCGTAAGCCCTGTGCGCCTCTCGAGCTCGTTTCGTCAAAAAATCGCAGCTTTTGTCTTGCCCGTTCTTGCCACGGCGGGGATCGCCGCCGCTAGAGAAAAGGAGGTCGCCTTGGCCGAACAAAAGCAGAAAGCCGGAATCCGGCAGGCGGCCGTTCACGGCATCCTGTCGCTTCTCCTGTTTTTCTCCCTGAGGGCGGCGGGCGCGGCCGAGGACCTGCAATACCTCGAACTCGCGACGCGCAACGGCCTGGCCATCCGATCCTATCAGCTCTCGAGCGGCGGAGCATTCCTCCTTCCCTCTCCCCGGCCGCTCTTTTCGGTCCGGGTCGACGGCATCCTCGTCTCATCGGCCGGGGCCCGGGTCCGCCAGGACCGCGACCTCATCGTTGCCGAGCTCACGGAGGGCGTTTCCGGCCGGTTCCGGGTCGGCCACAAGTCCGAGCTCGGCTGGAAGATCGACCTCGTCCTTGAGAACGGCTCCAAGAAACCCGTCACCCTCGAGAACCTCGTCCCCTTCGGCGAGGACCCCGGGAACGTTTTCATCACCGGCTACGGGCCGCCCGCCCTGGCCCGGGCCGGGCTCTTCCGCCCCGGAAAGAAACCGGTCAGCGTCATCCTGCCCGACAACGCCTGGGAGCTGGGCTATGGGGCCGTCGAACGGCCCGGCAGCTATTCCCTGTGCGGTCTGGCCCGCCGCGGCAAGGGCGTCAAGGCCGAGCTCCGGCGCTATCGGACGGTCCTCGAGCCCGGCGGAACGGTCGAATACACGATCCACGCCGACGTCTATGACGGCGCGTGGCAGGAGGGGCTCCGGGCCATGTTCCACGACCGGCGGCTCTTCGACCTGGAGAGGTTCGACCGGACCCTTTACGACCGCCCCGACCTCGCCTGGATCCGAAAGAGCTTCGTCATGGTCCTCCAGACGGCCTGGGACCGGGAGTTCTTCGACCGCGGGGCCGGCCGATACGGATTCGAGAAGTTCCTCGAGAAGGGCCGGACGCTTCTCGGCGGCTACGACGTCTTCGGGATCTGGCCGACCTGGCCGAGGCTCGGCCTCGACGACAGGAACCAGTGGGACCTCTATCGCGACCTTCCCGGCGGCCTGGCGAAGGTCCGCGAGCTCGTCGACGTCGCCCACAAGCAGGGAACGCGGTTCTTCATCGTTTTGAACCCGTGGGACACGGACACGCGCCGGGAAAAGCCATTGGAGGGCCTGGCCGGGCTCATCCGCGGCCTCGACGCCGACGGGGTCGTCCTCGACACCATGGGCGGCTCCACGAAGGAGGCCCAGGAGGCGGCCGACGCCGTCAAGGCGGGCGTCATCATGTATAGCGAGGGGATGCCGGTGCCGAAAGACATGCCGGGCATCGTCGCCAGCCGGGTCCATGACGCGATCCCGCTCTCGCCCGTTCTCAACCTCAACCGTTTGATCGAGCCCGAGTTCACGATTTTCCGAGTGACGCAGCTCGCCGACGGCGACCTCCACCGGGAGGTCGCCATCGCTTTTTTCAACGGCTACGGCGTCGAGATCAATGCCTTCAAGGCCGGCCGCCCCGACTGGGTCGAGCCCGACCTGCGGACCCTGGGCCGGGCGGCCATGCTCCTGAGGGCCAACACTTCGGTTCTCAAAACCGCGGCCTGGACGCCGCTCGTCCGGACGCTCAAGGATGGGATCTGGGTCAATGAGTGGCCCGGGGACGGCAAAACGCTTTATACCATCTATTCGGATGAACCAGCGGGGTTCCAGGGCCCCCTCTTCGCATCCCGAGCAGATGAAGGCTTTCGTTTCATCGACCTCTGGAACCACGCCGAGGTCGCGCCCCTGGTCATCGACGGAGAAAGCGTCCTCCCCGCGTCCCTCCCGCCTTTCCCCGCTTCGTCTGCCGGGTCACGCCGCGAGGGCGCGATCGGCTGCGTCGGCCGGTTCAAGAAGAGCCTGGAGGCGGAGATCGAGGGTGATACCCTCCGGCTGAGATCCACGTCCGGAGATAAGATTCTGGTCTGGCCGGGAAACCCTTCCTACGATAAAACGCCCACGAAAGTCGCGGTCGGGGAGTCCTCCCGGCCCCTGGCCGGCCTGCTCGGCTCATACCGCGGAAAAATCGTCGTCCAGCTCTTCGACGGAACGGAGCTCGTGGACGAGCGTGTCCTCTCGGTCGAACCGGGGACGCCCTTCAGGCCGGGAACCGTCGAAACGACCGGGACGGCGGTCACGGCGCCGCCGGGGATGGTGGAAATCCCGGCGGCCGTTTACGAATTTTCCGTGAATCCGGCCGACACCTTCATTTCCTTGCCGGATCTCTCGAACCCGCGGAACGTCGGGATCGAGCGGTTCTTCATGGACGCCCGGCCTGTGACCAACCTCGAGTTCAAGAAGTTCGTGGACGAAACGGGATACAGGCCCGCCGACGCCGCGAACTTCCTCAAGCACTGGACGGACGGAAAATTCCCGGCCGGCCAGGCCGATCATCCCGTCGTCTACGTGAGCCTGGAGGACGCCAAGGCCTACGCCAAATGGGCCGGGAAGAGGCTGCCCACGGAGATCGAATGGCAATACGCGGCCCAGGGCACGGACGGCCGGACCTGGCCGTGGGGAAAAACCTACGTCAGGGGCTTCTGCAACGACAACTCAGGACAGGCGACGTCGGTCACGGCCTTCCCCCGCGGGAAGAGCCCCTTCGGCGTCCTCGACCTCGTCGGCAACGTCTGGCAGATGACGGCCGACGTCTACGACACGTCGAGCTATTCCTACGTCATCATCCGGGGCGGCAGCTTCTGGAATCCGACCTCGAGCCAATGGTATCCCAAGGGCGGCCCCCAGCCCCTCGACGAGCACCAGCTGCTCCTCCTCGTGTCCCCCGGGTTCGACCGGAGCCCGAACGTCGGCTTCCGCTGCGTCAAAGACGCGGCGAAAAAAGAGCGCTGAAAAACGGAGATCCAAACCATGAACACAGAAGAGAAAACGCACCGCGCGATCCTGGCGAACATCGCCGAAAGGGCGATGCGGGAGAGCGGCCTGCTCCCCGACTTCTCGGCGGACACTCTCGCGGAGCTCGCCGGGATCCGCTCCCCCGCCGCAGCCGGCGCCGATTCCGTCCGCGACCTGCGTGACCTCCTGTGGTCGTCCCTCGACAATGATGATTCCCGCGACCTGGACCAGCTGACCGTCGCCCAGGCGATGCCGGGAGATGCCGTCAAGGTCCTGGTCGCCGTGGCCGACGTGGACGCGCTCGTCCAAAGCGGTTCGGCCATCGACGGGCACGCCGGCCATAATACGACGTCCGTGTATACGGCAGCCCGGATCTTCCCCATGCTTCCCGAGAAGCTCTCGACCAATCTGACCTCGCTCAATCCCGGCGTAGACCGGCTGGCCATCGTCGTCGAAATGATCGTGGGACCGGACGGGTCGCTCGGGGACTCCGGAATTTATCGGGCTCTTGTCCGAAATCGGGCCCAGCTCGCCTACAACGGCGTCGCGGCCTGGCTCGAGGGCCGGAGCCCCGTGCCGGAAGCCGCGGCGGACGTGGCGGGGCTCGCCGAAAACCTCCGCCTGCAGGTCCAAGCCGCCGGTCGCCTGAAAAACTTCCGTCACCTCAACGGAGCTTTGATTCTCGAAACGATCGAAGCGAAACCGGTCTTCGAGGGCGACCGGATCCGGGATCTCGAGACCGAACACAAGAACCTGGCCAAGGATCTCATCGAGGATTTCATGATCGCGGCCAACGGCACGACCGCCAGATACCTCTCCTCGAGACGGTTCCCGTCCATCCGCCGCGTCGTCCGGGTGCCGAAGCGATGGCCGCGCATCGTCGAGATCGCCGGGGAGCGCGGCTTCGCGCTTCCGGCGGACCCGGATTCGAAGGCCCTCGAGGAATTCCTCGCCAAGTCCAAGGCCTCCGACCCGCTCCGGTTTCCCGACCTGTCGCTCTCCGTCATCAAGCTCATGGGAGCCGGTGAATACGTCGCGGAAGCCCCCGGCGGGACCGCGCCGGGTCACTTCGGCCTCGCTGTCAGGGACTACTCCCATTCCACGGCCCCCAACCGCCGGTACACCGACCTCGTCACCCAGCGCCTGCTGAAGGCCGCTCTCTCGGGGCGGGCCGTCCCGTACGGCCCAGACGAATTGGAGGCTCTCGCCCGGCACTGCACGGAGGAAGAGGACGTCGCGAACAAGGTCGAGCGGCGGGTCGGCAAGTCCGCGGCGGCCCTTCTCCTCGAATCGCGGATCGGAGAACAGTTCGAGACGATCGTCACCGGGGCATCGGACAAGGGCACGTGGGTCCGTCTCCTCGCCGTGCCCGTCGAGGGACGGCTGGTCCGAGGATTCCAAGGGGTCGATGTCGGCGATCGTGTCCGCGTCCAGCTGCTCTCGGTCGATGTCGACCGGGGATTCATCGATTTTGGGAAAGTCGGGGCCTCCGCGGCCGCGTCATAAGCGGAAATCCCGCCGGGCGTCCGGCCCCCGGAATGCCGTTTCCTTGAGCCCGAACGGACCGCTGAGTATAATGAATGATCATTCTCTCTGGAGGTGACGGCATGAGGAAAAGAACCTGGCTCACGCTCCTCTTCGTGGCGACGTTCGCCCTCTCGCTTTCGGCGTCGTTCAAGAAAGAGGACGTCAAGGTCCATCAGCTCGAAAACGGGCTCAAGGTCCTGCTCGTCGAGGACCACAATATCCCCAACATCGCCCTCTACACGTTCTTCCGGGTCGGATCGCGCAACGAGCGGGCCGGCCTGACGGGCGTCTCGCACTTCATCGAGCACATGATGTTCAACGGAACGCCGAAGGTCGGGCCCGGCGAGTTCGACCGGCGCATGGAGTTCCGGGGCGGGTCCAACAACGCCTACACGGCCGACGACATGACGGCCTACACGGACTGGTTCCCCGCCGCCGCCCTGGAGGCCATGATCGAGATGGAGTCCGACCGGATGCAGGGATTGGCTTTCGTCCCCGAGGTCCTCGAGTCCGAGCGCGGCGTCGTCGCCTCCGAGCGCCGGGTGTCGGTCGAGAATAACAACGATTCCATCCTCAACGAGAACGTCCGGGCCACGGCCATCATGGCCCACTCTTACCACTGGGACGTCATCGGCTGGATGAGCGACATCCTGAGCTGGCGCCGGGACGAGATCATGGCGTATTACCGCACCTACTACGCGCCGAACAACGCCATCCTGGTCGTCGTCGGCGATTTCGAGCCGGCGAGAGCGCTCGACCTCATCAAGAAGTATTACGGGCCGATCAAGGCCTCGACCCCGCCGCCCCCGGTCACCACGACGGAGCCCCCGCAGATGGGCCCCAAGAGCGTCCTCATCCGGAAGGAAGCCCAGGCGCCGTCGTTCATGGTCGTCTGGCATGCCCCGAACGCCAAGGACGCGGACTTCCTGCCGCTTTCGATCCTGGCCAAGCCGCTCCTCGAGGGTGAGAGCAGCCGTCTCTATCGCCGCCTGGTCCGCGAAGAGCAGCTCGCGATCTACGTCGGCGGCGGGCCCCAGGAGACGATCGACCCCTTCCTCTTTACAATCGACGTCAAGCCCAGGCCCGGGGCCGATCTCGACAAGATCGACCGGGTCATCGAGGAGGAGCTGGCCAAGGTCAAGAGCGAGGGCATCACCCCGACGGAGTTCGAGAAGGCCCTGAACATCATCCGCAATGATTTCTACATGAGCCTTCAGACGATCTCCGGCATAGCCAACCAGCTCGGCTCGTCCGAGATCCTCTACGGCGATTTCAGCAGGCTCTTCACGGTCATGGACGACTACGTGGCCGTCAGGATCGGGAGGGTCCAGGAGGTCGCCAGGAAGTATTTTACCGAGAACAACAAGACCACCGGGAAGCTCATCCCCGAGGGAGGTGCCAAGTGAGGACGCTCGCCCCGAAAATGCTCGCTTTCGCCTTGATCGCCGCCCTGGCCGCGCCCGCGCTCACGGCCGCGGCCGAACAGCTGCCCGCGCCCGAGAAGATCGTCCTCGGGAACGGGATCACGGTCTATTACCTCAGGAACTCCGACCTGCCGATCGTCACTTTCAGGATGGTCATCCGGGGCGCCGGGTCGGCCTTCGAGTCGGCCGGGGCCGACGGAACGGCCAACCTGGCCGCGGCCTTGTTGATGAAGGGCACCACGAAAATGGACGCCGACGCGGTCGCCGAGGCCCTCGACTTCATGGGCGCGAGCCTGAACGTCTCGGCGGCCGACGAGTACTCCCAGGTCAGCGGGGATTCCCTTTCCCAGCACTTCCCGCGCCTCATGGAGATCGCCTCCGACTGCCTGACCGCTCCCTCCTTCAAGGATGAGGAATTCGTCAAGGAACGGGCCAGGAGGATCGACAGCCTCAAGGCCGCCAAGGACAATCCCGGGGCGGCGGTCCGCTACTATTTCCAGAAGGCCTATTTCGGCGGCCATCCGCTGGGCCACCTGGCCGCGGGCACGGAATCGTCCCTGAAAAAGATGACCGTCCAGGATGTCAAGAATTTCTACGGCCGGCATTTCCGGCCCGACCGGTCGATCGCCGCGGTCGTAGGCGACATCGAAAAGGCGAAGCTCATGTCGCTTCTCGAATCGACCGTCGGCCGCTGGACGAATCCCGCCGGTCCGGCTCCCTCGGACGTTATCCCCGCCCTGCCCAAGCCGAAGGGCAAGAAACTCGTCCTCATCGACAAGCCCGACGCCACCCAGGCCTATTTCGTCCTGGGCGCAACCGGTTACCCCATGGGCGATAAGCTGACGCCCCAGGCGGCGGTCATGAACACCCTCTGGGGCGGCCGCTTCACGTCCTGGCTGAACACCGAGCTCCGGATCAAGCGCGGCCTGACCTACGGCGCCTCGAGCTCGTTCCGGACCTGGGTCGCCGGAGGAATCTTCCAAGCCAGCTCCTACACGAAGAACGACAAGATCGCCGAGATGCTCGACATCACCTTCGGCCTGCTCAACAAGGGGGCCAAGGAGGGTTTCGGGGCCGAAGAGATCGAAAGCAGCCGCAACTACATCCAGGGCCAGTTCCCGCCGACCTTGGAGACAAATTCCAGCAAGGCCGGGGCTTACGTCCGCCTGGCCTTCTACAAGCTCGGCTTCGACTATTACGACAAGTACCTGGCCGAAATCGGGAGCGTTTCAGCCGAGACGGCCAAGGCGGCGGCCGCGGCGCTCCTGCCCGGGAATGATTACGTCCTGGTCGTCGTGGGCAAGGCGGCGGACATCCGCCCCCTGCTTCAAAAGTACGGGGCCTGGGAGGAAAAGAAGATCACGGACCCCGATTTTTAGGCAGGGCATTTGCCAGGGCGGGAGTCGGGGCGTAAAATGGATTCCTTAAAGGACTCTCGCTCTTAAGGAGCAGACGCCGATGAACAAGCGTGCCGCCCTGGCTTCGATCCTAGCCCTATTTTTCTGGACGGCCCTCTCGCCGGCCCAGACTGAAAAGGTCGCGCTCCGCTTCGGTCCTCCGGCGGGGGCGGGCCTGACGTATTCCGTGAGCGGCCAGGTCAGCGTCAGCGGCAAGGACCTTCTCGGCAAGGACCTGGCCCTGAACGCGGATGCCCAGGGGCAATTCCACTTCAGTTTCATGAATTCGGCCCGCGACACGGTCCAGGCCGGCCTGACCAGCCCCGGGATCGACGTCCGGGCCCAGCTCCCCGACCGGACGCAGACCCAAACCCTGAGAACGCGCGAGGGGAAGACCCTCGAGGTCGTGTTCAACCGCACGGGCAAGGTCATGGACATCCGCAACCCCGAAGCCCTGGAGCAGGAGAACGTGCTGAATTTTTCCATCCCCCAGATCCTCCGCGACTATTTCCCGGCCTTTCCCGCCGATCCGGTCAGCCCCGGCGACCAATGGCGGGAGAGCCGACGTCTGACCGTCCCGTATCAGGGGCTGGACATCGTGGTCGACCTGGCCATCGAATACACCCTGAACGACATCCTCCCATCGTCGGAAGGCCGAAAGGCCATCGTCTCGGCCGTCTACACGGCCACCGTCTCGGGTGCCAAAAACCTGGGAGAGTCGCTGGGTGTTTTCGAGGGCAAGGGGACGGGCACGGGCTACCTGAACTTCCTGGTCGACCGCGGTTGCTTCACCGAATATCGCCTGGATTTCAAGACGGACGCCGCCTTTGTCATGAAGAAAGGGACCAAGCGGCTGTTGGAATGGCCCTTCACCTTCTCTGTCCTGGCCGAGATCAACCTCGTCGCCACCGACGGGATCTGAATCGGCCGGGCCTGCCGGCGGGAATATTTCCCCCTCCTCTTGAATTTTCCGACCGGGGGGCGTATTATTTTTTTTTGACATCAGGAGAGGTCCGGTCCTGGCGGATCGGACCCGGCAACCTGGGGCGGACACCCGAGGTGCTCACTCGCCAGCGGCGAGGATGTGGTCGCGAAAGCGAAAGCGGCAACCAAGTGTCCAACGGCCGAAGACCCGCTCTCCTGGTGAAGGAGGAGCGGGTTTTTTTGTGGCCGGTCTGAAGCCGCGGCCCATTCCTCCCCCCGAGCGAGCTCCGAGACACCGGGCGTTCCGGAAAGGAGGCTGTGATGGCCAAAGATTTTGTTTTCACTTCTGAGTCCGTGTCCGAAGGCCATCCCGACAAGATGGCCGATCTCATCTCCGACGCCTTTCTCGACGCGGTCCTCGCCCGGGACCCTTACGGCAAAGTCGCCTGCGAAACCCTCGTCACGAAGAACGTCGCCGTGATCGCCGGAGAGTTCCGGACCACCGCGAAATTCGACCCTGTCTCCATCGTCCGTGAAACCGCCCGGGAGATCGGGTACCACGACCCCCTGATCGGCTTCGATGCGGACACCTGCGAGGTCCATACCTATCTCGGCCAGCAGTCGGCCGACATCGCCCGCGGCGTCGACCAGGCCAACGGCGAGGTCGGGGCCGGCGACCAGGGCTTGATGTTCGGCTACGCGACGACCGAAACTCCCGAGCTCATGCCCCTGCCCATCCGCCTCGCCCACCGGCTCGTCCAGAGACAGGCCGAAGTCCGCAAGAGCGGCCTCCTCTCCTGGCTTCGGCCCGACGCCAAGTCCCAGGTCTCGGTCCGCTACAGGGACAAGCGGCCCGTGGCCGTTGAAAAGGTCGTCCTGTCGACGCAGCACGCCCACGACGTCAAGGACAAGACGCTCCGTGAAGGCGTCATCGCCGAGATCATCGAAAAAGTCATCCCGGCCGAGCTCAGGCCTGGGAACATCCAATACCTCGTCAACCCGACGGGCCGCTTCGTCATCGGCGGACCCATGGGAGACACGGGCCTGACGGGCCGCAAGATCATCGTCGACACGTACGGCGGCAGCTGCCCCCACGGCGGCGGGGCCTTCTCGGGCAAGGACCCGACCAAGGTCGACCGCTCGGCGGCGTACACGGCCCGCTACATCGCCAAGAACATCGTCGCGGCCGGCCTCGCCGACCATTGCACGATCCAGCTGGCCTACGTGATCGGCGTTGTCGAACCCTTCTCGGTCATGGTCAACATCCACAGCGGCGCGAAGGTGAGCGAGGCGGCCATCGAGAAGGCCGTGCGCTCGATCTTCGACCTCACGCCCGCCGGGATGATCAAGATGCTCGACCTGCGCCGGCCTATCTACAAGAAGACGGCGGCCTACGGTCACTTCGGACGTGAGCTCCCCGATTTCACCTGGGAGCGGACCGACAAGGTCCGGGAGTTGCGGTCGTATTTCGGCTACGAGAGCCTGGGGCCCCGCCGGTCAACCGATGCGGACCCACGTCCGGTATGAGGTGAAGTAGAGCCCCGATTCTTTCACCCGCTGACCGGTGATCTTTTCCCAAAACCTCCCGTAAAGCTCCACCTGGGGGCGGTAATAATCCACGAGTCCGGCGAACGCTTCCTTCGATCCTCCGCTGCCCCCTCCGGGCACAGAGTCGTCGAGCTTGTCGGTCTTGTAGTCGGCGATGACCCAGCCGTCGCTCTCGAGGAAGGCCAGGTCGATGGCGCCTGAGAGAAAGAGCGGCGCTCCCTTCGCCGGCGCGACGGGCTTTCCCCCGGCCGACGCCAGGAGTCCGGGTCTGGACACGAGGTCCGCGTATTCGGGGTCCCCCGGCCCCGTTTTGACCGTGAACGGAACCTCGAAAAATCTCCTTTCCGATGCCATGGCCCTGGCCCAGAAATCGGAAGCGAGGATCTCTCGGACGAGGCTCACGAGCTTGTCCTCGTCCGCAGGGGGGATGCCGGCGGACTCGAGCGCGTTCAGGGCGAGCAGGGCCAGCGTCGCTTCCGGAAATTCCGCTTTCCCGCCATTCTGACCCCCGGAGTCCCCGGCCTTGCCGAGGGCGCTCAAAAGGGCGTGGACGGCGGTCCCCCACCTCATGCCCAGGCCGCCGGCGGCCCACTCCGGCGATTCCCGGTCCCGCTTGGCCAGGGAGGTCACGCTCTCGAGCAAGTACGAAGCGACGGAGGCGGTCCCTCTCTTGGCCATGATCTCCAGTCGACCCTTGCGCACCTCTTCCGGCTTCAGGACGAGCTTCCCGCGGGCCGGGCGGACGGCCCCCGGTGAGGGCCGCTCGAGCTCGGGGAGGTCTCCCATCCCGTCCTCAAGCCCGCCCCAGGCCCGCTTCCCGCCCAGGTCGCCCTCATAGGCGCTGATGACGAGCAGGTCCCGGGCCCGGGTCGCCGCGACATACATGAGCCTGTCGTCTTCCGCGGCTTCATATTTTTTCTCTTCGGCCGCCTTCTCGTCCCAGCCCGCCGGATGGGAGACGGGTGTGCCGTGCCAGGCGGATCTTTTCTCGAAGAGGAAATAGCCGAGCGGGGCCGAAGGGCCGCTCTTGTCGGGAGACGGGCTCTCCTCTCCCGGCGGTCCGGTCCGGACGATGTGCTTCTCCGGCTCGTGGTCCGGGACTCCGGCGGGGTTGGCCAGGATGACGACCGGCGCCTCGAGCCCCTTGGCTTTGTGAAGGTTCATAAGACGGACCGCATTCCGGCGGCCCGGAGTCAGGCTCATCTCCTCGACGGCCTGCGCCCCGACCCAGTCCCTGATGAAATCGGCGACCGCCGCAAACGACGTCAGGCCCTCCGTCTCCAGGTTGCGGACGACCTCGACCAGCTTGAGGACGTTGCCGGCCCGGCTGCTTCCCATTTCGGACGAAACGAGGTCGTTGAGGAGTCCCGACCTCTCGAGGACCATCTCCAGGACGGCCGACGGCGGGAATTTCATCGTCCACTGACGCCATTCGTGGAGCGTCCGGAGGGCCCGGCGGACCTTGCCGTCCCCCTCTCCGCCCGGCGCCGCTTCCCCGGCGACCGTGAGCTTGCCGTTCCGGGTCCGCTGGTCCAGGAGCTCCTGGTCGCTCACCCCGAAGAAAATCCCCCGCAGGACGGCGATGGCGGCCACCGGATTGGCCGGGTCCCTGAGGGCCTGAAGAAGGTTCGCGATCTCGCCGATCTCGTCGCTCGACACGAACGCATCGCTCCCGGAGATCTCGAACGGAACGCCGCGGTCCTCGAGCTCCCTGGCGTAGACCTCCATATTCTTCTTGTAGCGGAAGAGGACCAGAACGTCGCCCGGCCCCGCGGGTCGGTCCCCGTCCCGGCCCGTGGCGATCCTGAGGCCTCCCGAGGACGCCCAGGCGACGAATTCGGCGAGCCGGCGGGCGTCCAGCCCGGCGATCTCTTTTTCTCTGTGGTATTTCACGGCGGGGACAGTCGCCTTGAACACCCCGGCCGCCGCCCCGGGGCAGCCTTCGCGCACAACCTCGAGGGGCGCGAAGCGGGCCTGGTAATCGTTGGGACCGGCTGGGAAAACGCCCTTGAAAACGGGGTTCACGCGGTCGGCGATGCAGGGCAGGGACCGGAAGTTCGCGGTGAGCTCGAGGACTTGGCCGCCTCCCTCCTTGATCCTGTTCTTGACCAGGTTGTAAATATCGATGTCCGCCCTCCGGAACCGGTAGATCGACTGCTTCGGGTCGCCGACGAGGAAGAGCGAGCCCGGCGCAGGGACGACGGCCGTCCAATCGCGCTCTTCCGGATCCCGCCCCGTGAGATAGAACAGGATCTCGGCCTGGATCGGGTCGGTATCCTGGAACTCGTCGACCAGGACCCGGCGGTATCGGGCCTGGAAATATCGGCGGACTTCGGGATTGTCCCGGAGGAGGCGGGACGTGAGCATCAGCTGGTCCGCAAAATTGAGCCGCGATCTCGCCCGGCGGGACGCGGCGTAAAACTCCGCCGCCGGGCCGAGGAACGCCAGGACCTTCGAGTGCCTGAATTCGCGCCAGGCCCGGAGGGCCGGGACGACGGTTTTCTCCCGAAATTCCTCGAAGGCGGCCGCCATGCCGTCCGCCTCCTCCTTGGACCGCCAGCGGTTCTTGGTGACCCCGGGAGACCGGTCGAAAAGCTCCACCGTCTCCATGAGGGCCCGATAATCCGAGAACCCCAAGTTCCTGCGGCGGAGAAGGACGCGGCGGATGAGCATCTGGAGGCCGTCATAGCCTTTCTCCCGCCGGCTGTCGAGGATCTTATCCGCGAGGGCCAGGAGGTTTCCGGCGGGGAGGGCCGCGACTTTTTGGCAGGCCTCGGCCAGAGCCTCACGGCTCACGCCCGTCCCCGCCAGCGCCGGGAGGGCGTCATCGTCCTCGAGCTGAACCATGACCAGTGTGTCGCGGGCCCGGTCGAGGAATGCGTTCAGGCTTGAACGCAGGGCCTCGTAATCGGGCGGCTCATCCCGCCCGGGGGCCAGCGCAACCTCGGGATAGACTGACAGGCTCTCGAACGCGTCCTTCAGGTCGTCCGGAAGGAGCCCCACCCCGTCCAAGTCGCGCAGGATGTCTTCGTCATTGAGCCTGACCTCGAGGAGATACTCCGCCCAGCATTCCTCCCGGAAGAGGCTGTCCTCAAGGTCCTCCATCTCCTCGAATTCGGGGTCGATCCCCGCCTCGATGGGCCGCTCGCGGAGGAGTCTCGCGCAGAAGGAGTGGATGGTGCCGACAAACCCCTGTTCGAGGTTCCGGAGGGCGTCGCGGAGCCGGCCCCGCTCCTCGCCGGTCCATGACCCGTCCCCGGCTTGAAGGCCGGACTCGAGGGCGACCTGGAAACGGCCGCGGAGCTCGGCCGCGGCCTTGCGGGTGAAGGTCACGGCGGCCAGGGTCTGGATGGTCGTCCGGCCCGAGGCGATGAGGGCGACCATCCGCTCGACGAGGCTCTGGGTCTTTCCCGAGCCCGCGCCGGCTTCGACGAGGAACGTCGTGTCCAGGTCGCCGCGGATCCGGTCCCTGGCGGCCTGGTCGGGGGGAACGCGGGGAGGAGCTCCCCGGCCCGGGGTGGACGCCTGTCCCTTCTTTTTAGTCATAGGACTTCAGCCTGTCGAGGGCCTCGAAGATCTTTCGGTTGGCCTCGGCCTTTCGTTTCATCTCCGCCGGCGCGCCGCCGCAGACGGCGGCGAAGTCACAGAAGTCGCAGCTCGCCTCGGGCCCGGCGACGAAATAGCCTTTGGCCACGAGGGTCAGGAGGTCGCCGAGGAGGCCGGCGAATCTCCTGCGGTCGAACTCGTCAACCATGATCTCCCGGCCCTCGCCCCGCCGCGTCGGGAAATAGTAGCCGCTCTGGACGACGCGGGCCGGCCGGCCGGATTTCTCCGCCGGAAGGAACTTCTCGGCCGCAATGGCGTAGAGGGCATGCTGAATGACTTTCCCGCGTCCGAAGGCCACGAATTTTTCGTAGGCCGTGGAACCCCCGGTCTTGTAATCCACGATCCTGTAGGCCCCGGGGCCCGTCCGGTCGATCCTGTCGATGAAGCCGCGAAGGACAAAAAATGAACGGCGTCCCGGCTGGCTCCCGAGATCGATCTCGATGCCTTCGAAGCGCTTCTCGAACTCGAGGGGCTCGACGTTCCCGGGCCGCTTGGCCTCGACTTCGAGGAAAATCGCCAGGGATTCCATCATGTCCCGCATTTCCTTCTCGAAGATCCCCTCGGACGGCGGCGGGATCTCGCGCTTCATGTCCAGGATCAGGCGGGACGCGATGTCCTTCATCAGCGAGGCGTGACGGGCCGGGTCGACCCGCTCCCTTTTCTCGGTGACCGCGGTCATGAAGCTGAAGAGGATCTCGTGGAGAAGACTGCCGCGGGCCATCGGGTCGAGCCACCGGGACGGGTCGCGCTCGAGCTCGTCGGGAGGCTCGATGCCCAAAATGTACCGGAGGAAATAGCCGTAGGGGCACTTGGCGAGACTCTCCAGGCGCGAAGCCGACAGACTGAGCGCGTGGTTCACGAGCGGGTCGTAACGTTGCCTGTCGACGGACACGATCCCCTCGAAAGCGGTCAGGGTGTCGCTCTCGCGGGCTTCGACGGCCGTGATCCCGTTCGCCAGGTCCGGAAAATTGGCCCGGACAGCGGCCAGCCCGTCGAGGAGCTTGCCGTTGTGGGAGAGGCGGCCGAGCCACCAGTCCATCTCGTCGAAGACTTTGTCCAAGCCGTCGGGAAGGAATCCGGCGGCCTCGGGGAGGGCCGCCTCGAGGTTCGAATAATCGAGCTCCGCGTCCCCCCGGATGAGGCGGTGGACCTGGAGAACAAGAGAGGACGGGAAAGAGGCCCGCTCCTCGATGATGTTATAGGAGGGGTAGCTGAAGATCACCCGGCCGCGGAGCGAGGCGAGCAGGGCGGCCATGGAATAGAGGCTCTCCCGGAGGGCGTCCGCGGTGGTCGGGAGCGAGGGCGACAGGCGCTCGCGTTCGGCGTCGAGGAGGACCGGGTCCTGGAGGCCGTGTCCCGGGAAATCGGTGTCCTCGAGCCCCACGAGGAAGGTCACGGGACGGCCCGAGTATCCGCCCGAATGATGATCCGACAAGTGCAAGTGTCCGGGGAGTGGCGAGGAGGCGCCGACCGTGAGTGAAGAGCCGAGCGTGCGCAGTCTTTCGATCGCCTCTTCCAGCACGATGGGCCCGGCCGGGGGAGCATCGTCGCCGGTGCTGATGCGCCGGAGCTCTTCGGCGATGGCGTCGAGGGCTTCCCGGTCGAACTCGGGGCCGGCCCGGCGGACGGAGGGAAGGCGGACGGAGCTCCGGATCGCGGCCAGGAGCCCCTCGCAGAAACCCCGGAAATCCACGGCTTCCTTCGGCCTGATATCCGGGATGAGGGCCAGGAATTCGCCAACGCTTGCCACGAGTCCGTCGATCTCCGCGATGCTCCGGCGGAACGTTTCGGCCTTCGCCTCCGTCTCCTCGGCTTCCTCGCCGTGAGGAGCGGCGCTGAGCCTGGTTTCGAACGTCTCCCGGAGGGTCCGGAGCCGGTCGATATACCGCTCCCGCCCCCAGCCGATCCCGGAGGCTTTCAAATAGCCGCTGACCGTCAGGGGCGCCGGAGACTTGTCTTCGCGGCCGCCCGGGAACTCGAAATCCCCGGCTTCGATCAAGCGGCAAAGGTCAGAAACGAGGAAGCTCCTCTCGATCCAGTCGAGAAGGCCGAAATAGACGCGGCCGGGCGCCGTGAACGCGAGCGGGATCCCGCCGGCAAGCGTCACGGGGAGCCCGGTCCGGGCCGCCAGGACGTGGAAGACCGCCGAGTGGGGAGCGCCGGGCGGATGGATGATCTCGACCCGGTCGTAAGCGATTTTTTCCGCCATGATCCGGCGCAGGACCTCCCGGCACTCGTTGGTGTGGCCGACCGCCCGGAAGATCTCGACCGAGCCGTCGCCGACCGGAGGCGGGGCGGCCTGGGGGGCGAAAAGCCAGGGCAGCCGCTCGACGTCCGAGGCCGGGGCCGCGGGCGGCGTTGTGTTCGGAGAATCCTGCCCCCATGGGCGGCTCGGCGGCTCGAGACCCACGACCGGGTCGCGCGGGACGCGGACCACCCTCAGGCCGGCCCGAGCCTGGACAAGCTCCCGCTCGAGCCGGCTCAGGGAATGGTCTTCGAGGCAGAGGACCCAGGCCGGGGCGGGATCTTGCATCCTCCCGAGGGCGAAGAGGTAGAGGCCCGGGAGGTCGAGGGCGTTCGTCGACTCGAGCAGCTCCTCGTACCGTCCGAGCAGCCGGGCCATGTCCCGGCCCTTGGCCGCGACAACGAAGCTCCCTGACTCGAGGGCGGAGCTTGAGATCTTGGCCAGTCTCAGCGACTCGATGGCCCGGTAAACGGCCCGGACGACGCCCGGCTTGGGGCTCAGCATGTTGAAATACTCCAGCCGTCCGCCTGACAGGAACTCACGGAACAAGCCGTCGACATGAACGAGGAGCTCTGTCGCGGAGAGCTGTTTTTTCCCGGCCCGGGCGAGCTCGACGGCCGCGGCATCGTGGGCCAGTGAAGGAAGGGTTACGAACCGGAGGTTAGCCCAGGCCTCGCCCGCGCCGGCCAGGGCTTCTCCGACCTGCCGCCCGATGGAAAAGGAGGGGACGACGAAGATCTTTTCGTCAAGCCGATGCCCCCGGCAGAAGTCCGAGAGAAAGCGGATCATCGCGTTCAATGGGGGCCGCCTGTGATCCGATAGAGGTATATTTTGTGTGACCGTCCGTTTTCATCAGGCACGACATCCTGGGCGGCGATCCGGTCGTCCCAGCCCGGCATCCGATAATTGTGAGAGACGATGCGTGTCCCCGGCCTGAGCTCCTTTTCGAAAAGCGGCTCCAGGACCTCAAGCGACTCGGGCAGAAGATAGAGGACGAGGACCGTCGCGTCGGCGATGTGGGCCTTGGTCGCGTCCATGCACAAGAAACGGGTGATCCCCTCCACCCCTTCCCTCCTAGCATTGGCCTTGCACTCCTCGACGAGTTTCGGCTCGATCTCGATGCCGACCCCCCGGGCCAAATAGGTCTTTGCCGCCGCGATGACCATCCGGCCGTCGCCGCAGCCGATGTCATAGACGACATCGTCCCGGCCGACCCCGGCGAGAGTGAGCATCCTCTCGACGACCGGGGCGGGCGTTGGGACATAAGGCGCGAGGTCGGCGGCGTCCTCCCGTCCATGGGAGCCGGGGTAGATCTTGACCAGGCCGTTCTCGTCGTAACGGAACGAATAGGGCTTGCCGGGGAAGACGGTGTAGGAGGCCTTCCGCGACCCGCTGTCGAACGCGATCTCGAGGGGGACATCGGTCGGGATCCGGTCCACGGCGCCGACCTTGAGCGCCCGCGTCTTCGGCCGGCGCATGTAGGGATTGGGTTGGATCGTGTAGGACAGGTCCTTCTTCGTGACGTTCCGGAGCGTGGCCTCCTCCCTGAGAGCGGCGGCCGCCGGACGCCGCTCGTCCAGCACGACCCTGTTTTCGACTTTCGAGGGCGGCTTGAGAAGGACAAAGGCCAGGGCCGCCATGGCCACCAGCCCGGCGGCCTGCGGGAGGTATTTTCTCAATCGCAGCACAAACGAATGCCCCATGGACCCCGCTACTTCTCTTGGGCCGTTTCTTTGACCGGGCTGAGCCGCAGGAGCACGGCGCCGTGGCGGTTGACCTTCTGAGTGAACCAGCCTTCGAAGGCCCCCCAGTCATACTGGCGCCAGGCATCGCGGACCTTCCATTTCCCACTGATCCCCAGGTCCTCCCAGCGGGCCGTGACCGTCGTCACGGTCTTGCCGCGGTTGAAGAGCCCGACCGCCTTGGAGCCATCCTCCATGTCCTTGGCCCAGACTTCACAATCGTTGGCCCGGGAAACCGGAACGGCCTGCTTGCCGAGGGCGTCCTGGTTGACCTCGATGACCTCGTCGTTCCCGAGGAGGCCCATGGTGAAATCGTCGAGCTGGGTGATATCCCCGCCGAAGACGAGGGGCGAGGCCAGGAGCGCCCAGAGGCTCATGTAGGTATATTGCTCGTCGGGCGTGAGGGGCGCGGGCACGAGCTTGGCGTCCCAGAGGATGGACCCGACCAGGATATTGTCGGGGTCGTTCCAGCCGCCGGGGCCGGCGAACTTCTCCTTGCCGGCCTGGCCGAAGCCGATCCGGGACATGGATGTCCAGAGGCTCTTGTCTTCCGGCGGGTTGCCCAGGTCGCCGGTCGTCCGCCAATAGTTTCCGCCGACCTCTCTCCCCCACTCCCAGACGTCGCCCATCCCGTACTGGCAAAGATTATAGACCATATCGCGACCGACCTTATCCAGGGCCGACCGCATCAGACGATAGGGTTTCCTGAGCGAGTCGAGGCTCTTATCGGGGGCAACTTCCCCGTAGGAACACCAGTCGTACTTCAGGAAATCGAAACCCCACGCGGCGAACTGCCGGGCATCCTGTTCTTCGTGGCCGTAGCTTCCGGCGTAGCCGGCGCAGGTCGAGGGCCCCGGCGAAATGTAGATCCCGATCTTGAGGCCGAGCTTATGGATCGCGTCGCAGAGGGCCGCCATGTCCGGGAAATTCCCGTTCGGCCGGAGGTTGCCTGCCGCGTCCCGGGGCGCGCCGCCGATCACGGGGTCTTTCGAATCGGGCTTGATGTTCCAGCCGTCGTCGATGTTGATGTAGGAATAGCCGTGGTCGACGAGTCCCGAGGAGACCATGGCCTCGGCCTGAGCCCGGATCATCTTGTCGCTGATATTCGTGTAGGCCATGTACCAGCTCGACCAGCCCATCGGAGGGGTCAGGGCGATCGTGTCGCCGCAGACGATGCGGAACGACCTCTCGGCAACACCGAGGGCGTTCTTCACCCGGAGCGTGACGGCATACGTGCCCTTCCGGGCGAGGGTCCCCGTGATCCGGCCGGTCTTCGCGTCAAGCGTCAGGCCGGCGGGAAGGCCCGCCGCCGAGAACTCCATCGGGCGCTCGCCCGTCGCCGGGACCGCGTAGGCGAACGGCGACCCCGGGCGGCAGCCGTAGATCGTCGGCCCGTTGATCCGGGGAGCCGGGGACGACTTGGGGGTCAGGCTGCGGGGCTGGGCGGCCAGGGGGACGACCGTCCATGCGAGGCACAGGCAGGAAACCATCGCGACGAGGATTTTCTTGTGAAGAGGGGCGGTCATGGGACACCTTCTTTCGTTGGCTTCAAGTTAAATCAGGTCGGCGGGAGAGTCAAGGGACCGCTCAGCGCGGATGGGACTTGACTCGGCCGAGTCCGCTTCGGGCGGGGGGCCGCCCCAAATTGACTTTTCCGGGGCCGCGGCTATACTTGTGCCTGATGTCCGTGAAGCGCCCGGCCGGCCTGGCCATCATCCTCATTTCTCTTTTAGGCCTAGCCCTCGCATCCGGATCGCAGGAAGCTCCGGGGCAGCCCGCAGGAACCATTCGGGCCTTCTTCACGGCCCGCTCGGCCAAGGCCGACGATACGCTGCCCGAAGAGGCCCGCAAGGAGTTCGAGGACGATGACGGACGGCCTCTCAGGGCCGTGGCCATCGATCTCAACGGCGACGGCAAAGATGAAAAATTCTTCCTGAGCGGGGTCCCCTCAAAATCGGGCGGAATTCAGTGGCTCGTCTGGGACTCGGCCGCGAACGCAGTCCGCGGCCTCATCGTCGGCAGCATCATCTTCGTCGGGCGGGAAACCGATGAGGGTTTCCCCCGGCTCGAAACCTATTGGAAGCAGGGCGGGGACATGTCGGTCGTTTTCAATTACACCTTCGGCCGGGGAAAATACGCCCGGGTCAATTCCCGCTCGCTGACGGTTCCCGAGATCAACGAGTATTTCCGGACCAAGCCTCCGATCGACCTCGACAAGGAGCTGGCCGAGATCAAAACGGACCATGACGCTCTCCAAAAGCCGGTCCATTAGCCTCTCCGTGCGTCTCACCTGGACCGCCGTTTTGACGCTCGGCTTGTTCACGACCGCCGCCTGCCGGGGATCGGGCCCGCCCGCCGGCCGAAGCGGAAAAACGCTCACCGTCGCCGTCGTTCCCATGGGCACGACCCACGAGTTCTGGAAGTCCGTCCACGCCGGCGCCCTGACCGCGGCGCGCGAGCTCGGCGTCCGCCTCATCTGGAAGGGCCCGCTCAAGGAAACAGACCGGAACGAACAGGTCCAGATCGTCGAAACCCTGACGGGCTCGGGCATCGACGCCCTGGTCCTTTCTCCCCTGGACGACAGGGCCCTCGTCCGTCCGGTCCTCGAGGCCGCCGCCCTCGGCATCCCGACGGTCACGTTCAATACGGCGCTCGCGGGGAGCGGCTCCGTCGCCCTGATCGCGACCGATAATTTCAAGGGCGGGGTCATCGCCGCGGGGCGGGTCGGCCGGCTGACAGGAGGCCGCGGCCGGCTCATCCTCCTCCGGGTGACCGAGGGCGTCGAGGGGACGAGGCTCCGCGAGGAAGGGTTCCTCGAAACTGTCCGGCGGGATTTCCCCGGACTCACGATCCTTTCCGAGAACCAGTACGGCGGGGCGTCCACGGAGACCGCCTACCAGACCATGGAAAACCTCCTGGCCAGGTTCCCGGCCGTGGACACCATTTTCACCCCCAACGAATCCACGACCTTCGGCGCCCTGAGGGCCCTCCAGGACCATGGCCTGGCGGGGAAGGTCGTCCACATCGGCTTTGACTCGTCGGCCAAGCTCGTCGAGGCCCTCGGTAAAAAAGAGATCCTCGGACTCGTCCTTCAGGACCCGTTCGAGATGGGCTCCCGGAGCGTGAGAACGGCCGTCGCGCATCTCAGGGGCGAGCCCTACGAAAAGAATGTGGCGACGGGGGTCGTCCTGGCCACGCCGGACAACATGAACGAGCCTTCCATCCGGAGGCTCCTCGCGCCCGACCTTTCCATCCTCAGCAAGGACGCACGGTGACGGAGGCCGAGTGGCATATCGGAAAAATGAGGAGACGCCCATGAAGCAAGCCGGGAAGAGACGTCTGCCCGTCCTCTTGACCGCGGTCCTCGGAGCCGCGATCGTCCTTTCTGGATCAGCCCTGGAAAAAGGGAGCCCGGACGTGAAAACCGCCAAAGAAACAGGATCGAAAACTTCCCCGCCCGCGGCGGGAGGCCTGTCCATCATCTCGTCCAGCCACCAGGATATCGCCTGGATGGATTCGCCCGAGAAATGCGTCGAGTTCCGGGACAGGAATGTCATCACCCCTGCTCTGGCCATGCTGGGCAAGAACGGCGCATACGCTTTCACCATGGAGAACATGCTCAACCTCATGGAGTACCTGGAGCGCCATCCCGAGCGGAAGGAGGAGATCGCCCGCTACACCCGGGAGGGCCGGATGGAATGGGGGGCGTCGTTCAACCAGCCCTACGAATCCCTCCTCAGCGGCGAGCAGCTCATCCGGGAAGCCTATCTCGGCCGGTGCTGGATCAAGAAGAATTTTCCCGGCTGCGACGCCCGCGTCTACTTCAACCCCGACGTGCCCGGCAGGTCCATGCAGATGCCCCAGATCCTGGCCAAGGCGGGCATCCCCTATATGGTCATGAGCCGTTACCATGAGGGCTTCTACCGCTGGGCGAGCCCGGACGGGAGCTCCGTCCTGGCCTATTCGCCGGGCCATTATGGAAACGCGTCCGCCTATCTCAACGCCGCGCCGGAAGAAGCCGCCCAGGCCATCGCCGGGAAGGTCGCCGAGTGGAAAGAATATTACGCCGCCCGCAACCTCCCGCCCCGATTTCCGCTCCTCAATTCCGTCGATTTCTCCCGGCCGACCGACTTCGGCGCCCTGATCAAGAATTGGAACGAAAGCGGGCGGACGGCCGGGGCCGTCCCCCTGACCATGGAATATTCCTCGGCCCGCCGGTTTTTCGAGGCGATCGACGTCAAGGCCGCGAAGCTTCCGAAGATCACGGGCGAACGGCCCAACCTCTGGCTCTACATCCACGGGCCGACTCATCATTGGGCCGTTTCCGCGGGACGCGAGGCCGGGCAGCTCCTCCCCGCGGCCGAGACCTTCAGCGCGGTCCGGGCGGTCATTGAGCGCGACTTCAGCGTCTATCCGGCCCGCCGGCTCGAGGAGGCCTGGCAGGCTGCGATCTATCCCGACCACGGCTGGGGCGGGAAAGAGGGGCAGGTCACGGACCGTCTCTTCCGGAAAAAGTACGAATTCGCCCGGGACGAGGGCCGCGACATGCTCTACACGGCCCTGGCCGGCATCGCCTCTCACATCACGACCCAGTCCAACCGGGGCGTTCCCCTCATCGTTTTCAACACCCTTTCCTGGAAGCGGACGGACCCCGTCGTCTGCCTGGTCTCGCCGAAAAGCAGGGATTTCCTCCTCCGGGACGGTGACGGAAAGGAGACCGCGTATCAACGGCTTCCCGCCCTCCCCGGCCAGGCTGCGGGCGCGGTCAGGATCGAATTCACCGCGGGGGACGTCCCCGCCCTGGGTTATAAGACCTGGTACCTGGCCGAAGGTCGGCCGGCAGGCGTCGCAAATCCCGCTTCGACCCGGACGAACTTCTTCGAGAACACTTTTTACAGGATCGAGCTCGCCCCGGGCGGGGTCAAGAGCATCTTCGACAAGGAGCTCGGCCGGGAGGTCCTGGCTGCCGGGAAATTCCTCGGCTTCGAGGTTTTCACCATGCAGTCTGTCGGTAACGGCGCCGGCGAGTTCGGCCGGGTCCAGCAGCCGACCATGGAGGGCTTCGACCGGCTCAGCCTGCACGGCCCGGCCTGGAAATATGATGGGACCGAATCCGGCCCGATGAAGACGGTCTTCAGCTTGGAGCAGCCGCTCAAGAATTGCACGGTCTGGCAGAAGCTTATTCTCCGGAACGACGTCAAGCGGATCGACTGCGAGGTCGATCTCCTGGGATGGGACGGCGACCCGTACAGGGAATTCCGGATGGCCCTCCCGGTCAACGCCGAAAACGGCCGGGTGGCTTACGAAGTCCCCCTGGGCGTCGTCGAGGTCGGATCGGGCGAGATCAAGGGCACGGGCGGCCCGGCCTACGGGAATCTCGTCTATGATGAAGAGTGCTCGGACATCCGGCCGCGCGAAGTCCAGGGCTTCCTCAGCGCCGGCGACGACACCCTCGGGGTCACCTTGAGCACGAGCGTCGCCGTCTGCGATTTTAAAGACCCGACGACCTCACCCGTCGCCTATCCCGTCCTCCAGCCCGTCCTCCTCGCGTCGCGGCGGAGCTGCCACGGTGAAGGGAATTGGTACCTCCAGGAAGGAGACCACCATTACCGCTTCTCAATGTTTTCGCACCGGCGGGGCTGGCGCAACGGCTGGCGGGCCGGGATCCAGGCCGGAAGCCCCCTCCTCGTGATCGCGAACCCGGCCACCGCGGCCGTGGCCTCCCTGCCCGACGAGATGGATTTCGTCTCGACCTCGGCGGGGAACGTCATCGTCAGCACGCTCAAGAAGGCGGAGGACGACGCGAGCCTCATCCTCCGGGTCTACGACATCGAGGGACGGGACGCCGAGGCACATCTCAACCTCTTCTTTCCGCTGAGGTCACTGGAAACCGTCAACATCATCGAGGAGGCTCCGAAGGCGCTGAAGCCGGGGAAAGACGGTTTCGTCCTGAAGGTCGGCCACCACGCCGTCGAGACGTTCCGGCTCGTCCCGGAGGGGAAGCGGAAGTAGCCGGAAACGCCGGCAGAGATCATCCCGTCTGAGAATCCAGGGCCTCCCCGGACCGTCTATATCCTTGGAAATTCGATCCAGGAGGTCCGGATGAAAGCCAAGATCGGGCGCGAGGAATTCGTGCGTCTGGCCATTTCGAAGCTGCGGCTGGCCAACTACAAAGGGATCCACTCGGTCTACAGCGGGTTCAACGAGGCCTTCAAGGCTTACTTCGAGGGGGCTAATCCCATCGAAGCGACCGGGGAGCTGACCAAGGAGGGGAAGATCACCCTACGGCCGGTCAAGGGCGGGGTGATGCTCTACCTGCCCGAGGACGGTCCAGTGATGAGCCGCGGCGACGCGGCCCTTCTGAAAATGGGACTCCTTGAGAAGCCCAAGGACCACTGAGCCCGCCGCTTATTTTTTCATCAGCCCGGCGACGACCGCCGCGACGTGGCGGTTGAACTCCTCCGGCCGCTCGAGCATCGGGTAATGGCCCATGTGTTTCATGACGATCACGTCGAAATCCGGCTTGACCTTCCTGACGCCGGCCAAATCCGTCGGATAGAGGTCGCCGTTGATGGCCCGGAGCGGAACGGTCAGCTTTCGGGCCGAAGCCGCTGGGTCATATCCGGCCAGGCCCAGGAACATGGCATAGGCCGCTTCGGGTGAGGTCCTGGCCATGCGCCGTCCGGCCTCGGCCATGATCGCAGGATCGGCGTCGGGATGAAAGAGGGCCTTGGTCATCGCCTTGACGCTGCCTGCGAAATCCTTCCGGAAGGCCTCGGCCCTCTGGCGGGCTTCGTCCGGCGTAATCTTGTAATCGAGGCTCTGGAAGGTATCGATGCCGACGACGCCGACGACCCGGCCCGGCATGAGCAGGGCCGCTTCGATAGCCACCGGCCCGCCGAGCGAGTTGCCGAAGAGGATCATGCGCTTGAGCCTTTCGGCATCGGCGACGGCCTTGACGTCCGCGCCGAACTCGGGCAGGCCCCATTTCGTCCGGTTCGTCCCCGATTCCCCGTGTCCGGCGAGGTCGAGGGCGATGACCCGGTGGCTCGCCCCGAACGCCTTGAGCTCCGGGTCCCAGAAACCGCGGTCCGCCAGCCCGCCGTGGATGAAGACCAGGGCCGGCTCCCCTGCCCCGCATACCGAATAGACGATCGCGACCCCATCAAACGCCTGACAAGTCTTTCTTTCGATCCCTGCGGTCATTGGACCTCTCCCTTGAACATCGGCTGCCGCAGTCGTCAATCCGGCTGCGGCAGCCGGGATGACGACTGCGAGCGTTCCTAGGATAAGCAGATACTTTTGAATATTCATGTCGGATCCCCTTTCCATGATTATAGAGCGCCGCCGACGGGAAGTCCATCCGTCCCAGGGGCAAACGGGACCCCGTCGGCTGGGCAGGACCGGGGTCCCGGGCTTCCCGCAGCCGCTAGAAACCCGGAGCCTTTTTGCCCGTATTATTGTATGATAAAAGGGCGCTTCGCGCGCACCCTATCAACATTCGCGGAGGTCAACACATGCGTAGATCAGCTTCCGGACTGGCCGCCCTGGCGGTCGCTCTCGTCATCCTCATCGCCTTCTGGGCCGCTCCCCTTCCCGCGGCCGGGCAAGACAAGATCGACATCCCCTACCAGAAGTTCGTCCTCGATAACGGCCTGACCCTGATCGTCCACGAGGACCACAAGGCGCCCATCGTTGCCTTCAACGTTTGGTACCACGTCGGCTCGAAGAACGAGAAACCCGGCAAGACCGGCTTCGCCCACTTGTTCGAGCACCTGATGTTCAACGGCAGCGAGAACTACAACGACGATTACTTCAAGCCCATGCAGAAGGTCGGGGCGACCGACCTCAACGGCACCACGAACGAAGACCGTACCAACTACTTCGAGAACGTCCCGACCTCGGCCCTCGACCTCGTCCTCTGGATGGAGTCGGACCGGATGGGCCATCTCAAGGGCGCCATCAGCCAGGCCAAGCTCGACGAGCAGCGCGGGGTCGTCCAGAACGAACTCCGCCAGGGCTATAACGAGCCCTTCGGCCAGACCGAGGACCTCATCGTCAAGGGGACCTATCCGCCCGGGCATCCCTATTCCTGGTCGGTCGGCGGCTCGATCGACGACCTCAACGGGGCCAAGATCGAGGACTTCCAGCAGTGGTTCGCCACCTACTACGGCCCGAACAACGCCGTGGTCGCCGTCGCCGGCGACGTCGACGCCAAGACGGCCCTTGAAAAGGTCAAGAGGTATTTCGGCGACATCCCGCCCTCGCCGCCCGTCTCCCGTCACACGGCCTGGATCGCCAAGAGGACGGGCTCGCACCGGGAGAGCATGCAGGACCGCGTCTCCGAGGCCAGGATCTATAAGATCTGGAACGTCCCGGGATGGGGCACGGCCTGCGCCGATAACCTTGATCTGGCCAGCTCGGTCCTCGCCGACGGCAAGACTTCGCGCCTCTATAAGCGTCTTGTCTACGACGACCAGCTCGCGACCTCCGTCTCCGCCTCTATCGACGCCCGGGAGATCGCCGGACTGTTCACCGTCCAGGCCGATGCCAAGCCGGGCGTCGAACTGGGCAAGGTCGAGAAGGCCATCGACGAAGAGCTGGCCAGGTTCCTGGCCGAGGGCCCGACCGCCAAGGAGCTCGAGCGGGTCAAGGTCCAATCCCGGTCCCGCTTCATTCAGGGGGTCGAGCGCATCGGCGGCTTCGGCGGCAAGTCGGACATCCTGGCGACGAGCCAGGTCTTCGGAGGGAGCCCCGACGCCTACAAGGCGAGCCTGAAACATGTGGACGAGGCGACGCCGCAGAGCGTCAAGGAGACCGCCGTCCGCTGGCTCTCCGACGGCGTCTACATTCTCGAAGTCCATCCCTATCCGCAGCTCGCGGCCGAGAAGAGCGGCGTGGACCGCAAGACCATGCCGGCCGTCGGGCCCTCGCCCCAAGTGAGGTTTCCGACCGTGGAGCGGGCGACGCTCTCCAACGGCCTGAAGCTGATGCTCGCCGAACGCCATTCCATTCCCGTTGTGCATTTCTCCCTCATGGTTGATGCCGGCTACGCAGCCGACCAGTTCGCCCTGCCCGGAACGGCCAACCTGACGATGAGCATGATCGACGAAGGGACGGCGAAGCGCAGCTCTCTCCAGATCAGCGAAGAGCTGGCCATGCTAGGCGCGAGCCTCGGCGCCGGCTCGAACCTGGACACCTCTTCCGTTTCGCTGACGGCCCTCAAAGACAAGCTCGACGCCGCTCTCGACATCTATGCCGATGTCATCCTCAATCCCGCCTTCCCCGAGGCGGATTTCCAGAGGATCCAGAAGATGCAGATCGCCCGCATCGCCCGGGAAAAAGACTCCCCCTTCGGAATGGCGCTCCGTGTCTTCCCCAAGCTCATCTACGGCAGCGGCCATCCCTACGGAATCCCGTTCACGGGTTCAGGATACGAGAAGACCATCGCCAAACTGTCGCGGGCCGATTTGGTCAAGTTCCACCAGACCTGGTTCAAGCCGGGCAGCGCCACCCTGATCGTGGTCGGCGATACGACCATGGCCGAGGTCAAGCCCAAGCTCGAAGCCCTCTTCCGGGGCTGGCGGGGCGGCAAGGCCCCGGAAAAGAAAGTCGCGGCCGTTCCCCTGGCGGCGAAATCGGTTGTCTATATCATGGACAAGCCGGACGCGCCCCAGTCCCTGGTCATCTGCGGCTCCCCAGCCCCCTCTTCGGCGGACCCGGAGAACGTCGCCATCGAGACCATGAACCAAATCCTGGGCGGCGAATTCGTCTCCCGCATCAACATGAACATCCGTGAGGACAAGCACTGGAGCTACGGCGCCCAATCGGCCCTGATCGGGGCGAAGGGACAGAGACCATTCCTGGTCATCGCTCCGGTCCAATCCGACAAAACGAAAGAGACCATGGTTGAGATCAAGGGCGAGCTGGAGGGTATTCTGGGCAAAAAGCCCATCACCAACGACGAGTTTGTGAATGCCAAGAACGGCCGTATCCTGGGTCTGCCGGGGCGCTGGGAGACCATGGGCACGGTCCTGGGGTCGCTCGAAGAGGTCGTCCAGTACGGGCTCCCCGATGACTTTTATCAGAAGTACCCTGGCCTCGTCCAGAAGCTGGCGATCGGCGACTTGAACAAAGCGGCGGCGAAGACCATCCATCCCGAAAGCATGATCTGGATCGTCGTCGGTGACCGGGCTAAGATCGAGCCCAAAATCAGGGAACTTGGCATGAGCGAGATCCACCTGATTGACGGCGACGGGAACATTCTGCCGCCGAAGAAATAGCGGTTCCCGGCGGCGGGGGCGGGAGCAGAGGATCGACGTCTCCGTGGGCGTGGCCTTTGCTCCGGCCGGAAGGGCTTTCCGTTCGGGATCCCGGGCTCGGATGAAGGCCCGCTGACGGGCTGATCAGGCCCCGCCGAATTCCGGCGGCTTGAAGCCTGGATCCGAGGCGTTGACGCGTTTTCCCAGGACCGTGTATTGCCCCTTGGCCAGGACCCTGTACGCCCGGCGCCCGGACTCGACGAGGATGACGACCGAGCAGAGCATGATCACGACGGTTAGGGTGACGTTGACGATGCCCAGCGCCCGCTGACCCGGCGCCGAGATGCTCGGGAGAAAATTCTCGAAGATGTTCAGCCAGCCCGCGTAGAAGGTCGTCACGGCCACGAACGCCAGGGGCACCAGGCTGACCCAGACATAACGCACCTTGCCCGCGTTGATGATCGCCACCGTCACGATCGCCAGGGCCACGCCCGCCAGGAGCTGGTTGGCCGTGCCGAACATCGGCCAGACGTTGCTGATGTTCCCGGTCCAGATGAAGAAGGCCCAGGCGAAAACGACGAAGAAGGTGGCGGCGAAGGCCCCGGGAAGCCAGTTGGTCCGCTCCATGGGCTTCCAAACCCGGCCGGCGAACTCCTGGACGCAGAACCGGGCGATTCGCGTGCCCGCGTCGATCGTCGTCAGGATGAACAGGGCCTCGAACATGATGGCGAAGTGATAAAAGTAGGACATGGCCCCGCGCAGGCCCGGGATGGCCGAGAGAATCTGGGTGAACCCGGCGGCCAGGGAGACGGCCCCGCCCGGCCGGCCCGCGATGTTCTCCCCCACTTCGCGGGACAGCTCGGCCAGGTTGACCGGCGAGAGGCCCAGGCTCGCGAATTTGGCCGGGCTGAGGTTGATAGCGTAGTAATCCGCGGGAAAAAGGGAACAGGCGGCGATGAGAGCGACGACGCTGACTACAGCTTCGACCAGCATGGCGCCGTAGCCGATCATCCTCGTTTCCGATTCCTTGCAGATCATCTTCGGGGTCGTCCCCGACGAGACGAGGGCGTGGAAACCCGAAATGGCCCCGCAGGCGATCGTGATGAACAGGAACGGGAAGAGCTTGCCGGGAATGATCGGCCCGTTGCCATGGATGTACTGGGTGAAGGCCGGCATCTTCAGGTTCGGATGGACGACGAAGACGCTGACGAGCAGGGCCAGGATCGTGCCGATCTTGAGATAGGAGCTCAGGTAATCCCGCGGCGCCAGGAGAAGCCAGACCGGGAGGACCGAGGCGAAGAATCCGTAGACGGCGAGGGCCACGATGATGCCTTCCCGTGAAAGGATGAAGATGTGGGCCAGGGACGAATGGGCGATGGTGTTGCCGAAGATGACCGCGGCGAACACGGCGACGACGCCGATGACGGTGGCCTCGCCGATCTTGCCCGGGCGAAGCTTGTTCATCCAAAGGCCGACGAAAAGAGCGATCGGGATGGTCATGGCGATGGTGAACGTGCCCCAGGCGCTCTCACGGAGGGCGTTGACCACAGCCAGGCCCAATCCGGACAAGGCCACGACGATGATGATGAGGATGGCCAGGGAAGCCACCGCTCCGGCCAGCGGGCTGACCTCGCGCCGGGCGATCTCGGCCAGCGATTTGCCCTTGTGCCTGACGGAGGCCACCAGGACGAGGAAATCGTGGACGCCGCCGGCGATGACGGCGCCGAGCAGCATCCAGAGGAGTCCGGGAGCGAAGCCGAACTGGGCCGCGAGGACCGGCCCGATGAGCGGGCCCGCGCCGGCGATGGCCGCGAAATGGTGGCCGAACAGGACCCACTTGTTCGTGGGATGGTAGTTGGCCCCGTCGTTGAGGGCGTAGGCCGGGGTCTCGCGGCTGTCGTTGAGCGCCAGGACCTTGGCGGCGATGAAAGCGCTGTAATAACGGTAGGCCAGGGCGACAAAAAGCAGGGATCCGATGACGATGGGGACGGCGTTCATGGTCGATCCAAAGATAGAGATTATACTCTATCTCACAAGAAAAGTGGGGCCTAAGACGCCGGCGTCCGCGATGGTCCCTAAGAAACCGCTTTGTTCGCTTCCGGCGCGACCGGGTTTTTGGCCCAGAGCCTGTTGATGACGCGCAGGAGGACGGTCCCGCTGACGGCGAAAATCCCCAGAAGCACGAGGGCGTAGGTCGTCCGGCCGTAGAGGAAGTTCCCGACCGAGAACAGGGCCGACCAGATCGTGAGCGACCCGGACACCCAGCCGACGAGGGCCACGGGGAAGTTGTCGCTGGTCGATTTGGCCTCGGCCTTGGAGATCCCGGCCTCTTTTCGGACGGGCTCCCACCCGGGTCCGAAGGGCCGGACCTTCCTATAGAACTTGACGAGCGTCTGCATCTCGGTCCTGGGCCCGAAGAACGCCGTCAGCACCCAGACGACCGTGGTCGCCAGGACGGTCAGGATGAGCGCGTAGTGGGTGGGGATGACGACCCCGACCTTCCGGAGGATGAGCAGCAGCACGGAGAAGCCGAAGCTGCTGAGCATGGCGTTGACCTCGCACCAGGCGTTGACCCGCCACCAGAACCAGCGGACAAGGTAGAGGAGGCCGGTCCCCGCGCCGACCTGGAGGATGATATCGAAGCTGTCCTTGGCCGTGTCCAGGACGAAGACCAGGCTGCCCGCGGCAACGAACAGGACGATTGTGGCCAGCCGTCCGACCATGACGTAGTGCTTTTCCGTGGCGTCCTTTTTCAGGAAGCGCCGGTAGAAATCATGGACAAGATAGGACGCCCCCCAGTTGAGGTGGGTCAGGTTGGTCGAGGAGTTGGCCGCGATGAGGCCGCCGACCATCAGCCCGATGAACCCCACCGGCAGGAACTTGAGCATGGCCGGGTAGGCGATGTCGTGGCCGAGGAGCCGTGGGTCGAGGTGCGGGAAAGCCTTCTGGATATCCGCGAGCTGGGGATAAACGATGAGAGAGCACAGCCCGACCAGGATCCACGGCCAGGGGCGGAGGACATAGTGGGCGACGTTGAAGAAGAGGACCGCCCCGAGGGAGTCCTTCTCGGACTTCGAGGCCAGCATCCGCTGGGCGATGTAGCTGCCGCCGCCCGGCTCCGCTCCCGGATACCAGACGGCCCACCACTGGACGGCGAGCGGCATGATGAAGATGGCGATGGCCAGGTCCCAATTGCTCTTGAAGTCGGGCAGGATATTGAGGAAGTGGACGCCGTTCGGCCCCGTCGTGGCGGAGAGCTTCGATACCAGGACGCCCATCCCGCCGACGTACTTGACGGCGAAGTAGGCGGCGGCGATGACGGCCGTCATCTTGATGAAGAACTGGATCATGTCGATGACCAGGACGCCCCAAAGCCCGGTGAAGGTGGCGAAGATGACGTTGAGAATGCCGACGAGGAGGAGAGTCTGCCAGCGTTCCAGCCCGAACAGGATGGCGGCGATCTTGCAGGCCGCCAGGTTGACGGTGGCCATGATGATGCAGTTGAAGAGGAAGCCCAAATACACGGACCGGAACCCGCGGACGACCCCGGCCGCCTTCCCGGAGTAGCGGATCTCATAAAACTCGAGGTCGGTCATGACCTCGGAGCGCCGCCACATCCGGGCGTAGAAAAATACCGTGGCGACCCCGGTCAGAGTGAAGGCCCACCAGACCCAGTTGCCCGCGACGCCGTTCCGGCGGACGATGTCGGTGACGAGGTTCGGCGTGTCGCTCGAGAACGTCGTGGCCACCATCGACAGGCCGGCCAGCCACCAGGGCACCGCGCGGCCGGAGGCGAAAAACTCCGAGGTGTTCTTGCCGGCCCGCTTGCCGAAGAACAGGGCGGGGACGAAACAGACGCACAGGGTGGCGAAGACGATGACCCAGTCGATGGTCTGAAGGTGCATGGTTATCTTCCTTTCGTCAGGAGGGGCGCAAGGCGCATGATTGCAATATTATATAAAGAATTCCCGGCCCGATGTAAATAGAATTCAAGGTCGGAAGCCCGCAGCCGCAAGAAGACCGCGGGAAATAGGCGGGCGGAATCGGTTCGGCCTATTCCTGTCCCAGGATCCATTTCCAGACGACGGCCGCCAGGATCCCGCCGATCACGGGAGCGAGTACGAAAAGCCAAACTTGAGACAGGGCGTCCCCCCCGACCATCAAGGCGGGTCCGAGGCTTCTCGCCGGGTTGACCGATGTTCCCGTGATAGGGATCCCGACGATATGGATCAGGGTGAGCGAAAGACCGATGGCCAGGCCGGCAAAGCCCTGCGGCGCGTTCTTGCTCGTCGCCCCGAAAATGACGAAAAGAAAGAGCGCCGTCAGGATGATCTCAGCCGCCAAGCAGCCCGCGAGCGAGTAGCCCATCGGGGAATGGAGGCCATAGCCGTTCTGGCCGAGCCCGTTGGCGGCCAGCGAATAGCCGAGACGTCTCTCGACGACCTGGAGGAGAACGGCCGCGCCGAGGATCCCGCCGAGGCCTTGAGCCACGATATAGGCGACGGCGTCCATGGCCTTGATCTTTCCGGCCGTCAGCATGGCGATCGTGATGGCCGGGTTGATATGGCAGCCCGAGATCGGACCGATCGCGTAGACCATCACCAGGACGGACAGGCCGAAGGCCAGGGCGATCCCCAGGAACCCGACCTTTTCGCCGGCGATGACGGCGCTTCCGCAACCCATGAAGACCAGGGTCGCCGTGCCGATGAATTCCGCCGCGTACTTTTTCCAAGAGCTCATGGATTCCCTCCTTTTAGGCCTCTAAATCACCACCAAGACGCGCGCTAAACAGCATGACGGGATTCACCTTCGAGGAGTGCCGGGCGGGGCCGTGGTCCGCACGGGATCGAGATACAGGCCGAATTCAGAGATCGCGGCCGGCGCCCGGGCCTTCAGGATGCGGAGACGGACCTTTCCGGATTTGACCCCAGGAAAGCGGAGCAACCGTTTGTAGCCGACCGTCGCGCCGCGCGCGATTTCCTTCCACTCTTTCCCGTCCCAGGCGTCGAGGGCGAAGGATTCGACCCGCTGCCCCGAGCGGATGTCTTCCTGGAGCATGGCGACATTGAATGTTTTCGATTGACCGAGATCGTACACGACCGCAGTCCTCGTCACCTCGTTTCCGCTCATCCAGGCGGTTTTGGGGATGCCGTCGATCGTTTTCTCCGGGCCCTGTTCTGGCGCCGCGCTCCCGAACCGGGCGGAATGTTGAGCAGGAGCTGAGCGTTTCCGCCGACGGCTCCATAGTAGATGTCCAGAAGATGGTCGGGCGTCTTGACCTTCATGTCCTCGGCGGGGTGGTAGAACCAGCCCGGCCGGATGGAGACGTCGACTTGGGCCGGATACCAGATGAGGCGGCCGCCTTTCTTCGCGGTCTCCTCGATGACCGTGAGCGAGCCGAGGTCCGGCGCCATGGCGTCGAGCCCGGCGATCCCGCCGGGGTCCTTTGCGGCGGGCCGGTCGTCCGCTTGAGCGACTGGGATGACGCTCCACTCGCTCTCCCGGCTGACGCCGGCTTCATTGCCGATCCAGCGGACGTCGGGGCCCATGATGGAGATGACCGCGCCCGGCTGGAGCTCGCGGATGAGGCTCCAGTAGCCTTCCCAGTCGTAGACCTGCCGTTTCCCGTTCGGCCCCTCGGCGCAGGCGCCGTCGAACCAGACCTCCGAGATCCCGCCGTATCCCGTCAGGAGCTCGCGGAGCTGGTTCTTGAAATGCTCGTTGTAGCGGGGCGAGTCGCCGTAGCTCGGCTCGTGGCGGTCCCAGGGAGAGAGGTAGATGCCGAATTTCAGCCCGGCTTTGCGGCAGGCGTCGGCTACCTCGCGGACGACATCGCCTTTGCCGTTTTTCCACGGGCTCGCCTTGACGGAATGAGCGGTGAAGCGGCTCGGCCAGAGGCAGAACCCGTCGTGATGCTTCGCGGTGACGATGACGCCCTTGATCCCTGCCGCTTTGGCCGCCTCGACCCACTGGCCCGCGTCGAGATCGGCCGGGTTGAAGAGCTTGGGGTCTTCCTTACCCCGCCCCCATTCCCGGTCCGTGAAGGTGTCCATGCCGAAATGGAAGAAGGCCTGGAACTCGAGCGATTGCCAGGCGATCTGGCGCTCTGACGGAACGACGCGGGCCGCCTTTTCCACAAGTTGCGCCGGTGTATCCGTCGGCAGGATCCTGATGCCGCTGGACGCATAAGCTTTTTTTTGGCCGGCAGGAGCGCCGGTGATGTCCTCTCCTCGAAGCGAGGAAATAGCGGAAAGCGTGAGAAGCAGAAAAAACGGAAAAAGAACGGGGCGTCCCCAGACCTGACATTCCTTAGTGGCTCTGGCAAAATACCTCAAGAACGCTCCTTCATGGCAGCCGGGTTCGGTCTTTCAATCCAGCCAGACATACAATTAATATAGAATTGGGATTTCATGTCAACGTCTTAAAAAATCTCATCGCGAGGAGCGAAGCGGGTTGAAAGGGTGCCAGCATCCGGGCTGGCTGAGGATGTATTTCCCTTGCCTCGGCTTGACGCTTTTTTCGGCTTAGCGTAAGATGGCGCGCGTCGGCGGAGAGGGCCACGACGAGGAGCGAACTTATGGACGACGAGCGAAGAACGGACGGCCCTGACCTCACAGGGTTGAAGATCGACGATAGCTCAAGGAACGACCGGCACGGACGCCGCGGGGTCCGCGCGGTCCTGTTCGCGGCGCTCGCCTTCCTGGTCATCGTGGCCGCGGTCCTGACCCTCCGCGGCCGGACGGCTGTGGTCGAGGTCACGGCGGCGCGGCCCGCGGGCGAGGCCGGGAGCGCCACCCTGCTGAACGCCAGTGGCTACGTCACCCCCCGGCGTCGGGCGACTATAGCGGCTAAGATCACCGCCCGGGTCCTGGACGTCCTGGTGGATGAAGGAATGAACGTCGCCGAGGGGCAGGTGCTCGCCCGGCTCGACGACTCCGATGCCCAGCGGCGCCTGCTCGCGGCGCGCACGGCCCGCAACGCGACCGCAGCGCTCATTGCCAACCTCGACGTCAATCTCGCCAACGCCGAGCGGGAGCTCAAGCGCCAGCGGGAGCTCGAGCAGAGCGGCTTCGCCGCCGTCCAGGCGCGCGAACTGGCCGAGACGACGGTCGATGGCCTCCGGGCCCAGATCCAGGCGGCCCGCGAGCAGGTCAAGGCCGCCGACGCCGAGATCGGAGTGGCCCAACAGGACGTCGACAACTGCACGGTCCAGGCCCCCTTCGTCGGGGTCGTCGTGTCCAAGGACGCCCAGGTCGGCGAAATGGTGTCGCCGATCTCGGCGGGAGGCGGCTTCACCCGGACGGGCATCGCCACGATCGTGGACATGGCCTCGCTCGAGATCGAGGTGGACGTCAACGAGTCCTACATCGCCCGGGTCAAGCCGGACCAAAAAGTTGATGCCGTCCTCGACGCCTATCCCGACTGGCACATCCCCTCGAAGGTCCGGACCGTCATCCCCACCGCGGACCGACAGAAGGCCACGGTCAAAGTCCGCATTTCCTTCGACAAGCTCGACCCCCGGATCCTGCCGGACATGGGGGTTAAAGTGGCCTTTCTGGCCGAGGAATCCGCCGGGGCGGGGAAGGCCGCGGCACCCCGGGCCCTCATCCCCCAGTCAGCCGTGCGGGACCTCGACGGCAAAAAGATCGTTTTCGTGGTCCGTGAAAACCGGCTGGAGCGCCGGGCCGTGGCTCTCGGGGAAAACCGGGGGACCGATATCGAAGTCGTGGCCGGCGTCAACCAAGGCGAGACCGTCCTCGTGAAGGGGCCGGAGGGCCTGCACGACGGTCAGCGCGTCAAGATCAAGTGAGGAAGCCATGGTCAGAATCGACGGGATCTCGAACGGAAAGAGCCTGATCCAGGTCCGGAACCTGGGCAAGACGTATCACCGGGGAGGCGAGGACCTGCGCGTCCTCCAGGGGCTGAACCTCGACATCGAGCAGGGGGAGTTCGTGGCCTTCATGGGTCCCTCCGGCTCGGGCAAGACGACGCTCCTGAACCTGCTCGGCGGGCTCGACCTGCCGACCACGGGCAGCGTCGCGGTGTCCGGGGAGGAGATCACGGCCCTTTCGGCCCACAAGCTCACGGCCTGGCGCGCCCGCCACGTGGGTTTCGTCTTCCAGATGTACAACCTGATCCCGGTCCTGACTGCGTTCCAGAACATCGAGCTGCCGCTGCTGCTCACCAAACTCTCGAGATCCGAACGGCGGAAGCATGTCGAAACGGTCCTGGGGCTCGTGGGGCTGACCGCGCGGGCCGGCCATTTTCCGCGCCAGCTCTCCGGAGGCGAGGAACAGCGGGTGGCCATCGCCCGGGCCGTCGTCACCGACCCCACGTTTCTTCTCTGCGACGAGCCCACCGGCGACCTCGATCGGAAGAGCGCCGACGAGATCATGGAGCTCATCGACCGCCTGGTCCACGAGCACGGCAAGACGGTGCTCATGGTGACGCACGACCCACGGGCGGCCGAACGGGCCCATGCCGTTCTCCACCTGGACAAGGGCACTCTCATCGAAGGGGCGAGGACGCCGAAATGAAGTATCTGGCTCTTGTCATCGCCAATCTCAGGCGGAAGAAGGTCCGCACGACGCTCACCATAGGCTCGTTCGCCGCGGCCCTCTTCCTCTTCGGCCTGCTCATTGCCGTCCGCAGCTCGTTCAACCAGGGCGTCCAGGTCGCGGGCGCTGACCGGCTTATCGTCATCAACAGGGTTTCGCTCATGCAGCCCCTGCCCATCGCCTACCGCGACCGAATCCTCCAGGTTCCCGGGGTGAAGGCCGTGACCTACGCCACCTGGTTCGGGGGCGTCTACCAGGACGAACGGAACTTCTTCCCGCAGATCGTCATCGACCCCGGCACCTGGCGCGAAATGTACCCTGAGTTCCTGATCGGCGACGCCGAGTGGAACGCGTTCCTGAAGGACAGGCAGGCAGGCCTAGCCGGCGAGGCGACGGCCAAGCGCTTCGGCTGGAAGGTCGGCGACCGCATCCCGATCAGGGGCACCTACATCCCGGGCGTGTGGCAGTTCAACCTCTGCGGCATCTACAAGGGCGCGCGGCCGGACGACGACACGACCCAGTTCTGGCTCCGCCGCGATTACCTTGAGGAAAACGGGCCGGCCTATTGGAAGGGGCTCGTCGGCTGGTACATCGTCAAGGTCGCGAACCCGGACGACGCTCCCGGGATCGTAGCCGCCGTCGACGAGCGCTTCACCAATTCCCCGTGGGAGACGAAGACCGAAACCGAAAAGGCCTTCGCCGCCTCCTTCGTGAAACAGATCGGCAATATCGAGTTCCTCATCCTGACGATCGGGGCCGTCGTTTTCTTCACGCTTCTCCTCGTCACCGGAAACACGATGGCCATCGCGGTCCGCGAGCGCACCGGCGAGCTGGCCGTGCTCAAGACCGTCGGGTTCGGGGATGTCCTGATTCTCTGGCTCGTGTTGGGCGAGTCGCTTTTCCTGGCCTTCATCGGGGGGGCGTTGGGAGTTGTGACGGCCAAGGCCGTCGCCCCGCAGTTGTCCAGTTTCATGTACGGGGCCAAGGTTTACCTGCCGGGTTCGGACCTGGCCTTCGGCGTCGTCCTGGCGGTCATCGCCGGGGCGCTGGCCGGAGCGTTGCCGGCCCTTTCGGCAATGCGGCTCAAGGTCGTCGACGCGCTCCGGAGGGTTTGACCATGCCGATTCCAGTCATCTATAACATCCGCAGCGTCCGCCAGCGCTGGACGTCCGGCATCGTCGCGGTCCTCGGCATCGCCGGCGCGGTCGGGGTATTCGTGGCCATGCTTTCGATGGCCCGCGGCTTCAAGGCCACCCTCGTGGCCTCGGGTTCGCCTGGGAATGCCATCGCCCTGAGGGCCGGCGCGGCCTCCGAGATGATCAGCATCATCTCGCTCGACCAAGTCCAAGCCATCCAGAACGCCACCGGGGTCGCCCGCGGGCCGGAGGGTCCGCTGGTCAGCCCCGAGGTCGTGGTCATCGCCGCCTTTCCGCTCAAAAAAACCGGGACAGATGCCAACGTCCAGATCCGCGGGACGTCTCCTCGGGTCCTCGAGGTCCGAGAAAACGTGAAGGTCGTCAAGGGGCGCATGTTCAAGACCGGGCTGAACGAGCTCATCGCCGGGCGCAACGTGGCCGGCACTTACGCCGGCCTCGATCTGGGCCGTACGGTGAGGTTCGGAGGCGGCACGTGGATCATCGTCGGGATTTTCGACGCGGGGGGCAGTGCGTTCGACTCGGAGCTTTGGTGTGACGCCCTCGTCCTGAACCAGGTCTACAAGCGGCCCCAGAACATCTTCCAATCCATAACGGTCCACCTGACGTCGCCCGACGCATTCCAGGGGTTCAAGGACGCCCTGACCTCCGATCCCCGGCTCTCCGTCGAGACCGAGCGCGAGCGGGCGTATTACGAGAAGAACTCCCGGCAGCTGACGAACATGATCACCGTCCTCGGGACGCTGGTCGCCTTCGTCATGGGCATCGGGGCGGTGTTCGGGGCGCTCAATACGATGTATTCGGCCATCTCGGAGCGGACACGCGAGATCGCCACCATGAGGGCCCTCGGCTTCGGCGGCGCGAGTGTCGTGGCCTCGTTCGTTTTGGAGTCGCTCTTTATCGCCGGCCTGGGAGGCGTCCTCGGGTGCGTCGCGGTCCTCCCGGTCAACGGCTGGACCACGGGGACGATCAACTTCCAGACTTTTTCACACTTGGCCTTCGCGTTCCGGATCACCCCGGATTTGCTCGTCATCGGCGTCGGCTTCGCCCTTCTCATGGGCCTCGTAGGAGGTCTCCCTCCCGCGATCCGGGCGGTCCGGCGTCCCGTGGCCTCGGCGCTCCGCGAGCTGTGATCCCGGCTATTTCCGTGGGAAAACGGTCACTCCCGAAGGATCGATCTGCCTGAGGGCCTTGACCTGGCCGTTCTCGACGGCAAACTCGAAAATCACGTCGGAAAAATCCTTGATCCTGAACTTGAAGCCCTTATAAGGAATCAGCTTCTCCTCGGACTGTCCCGGGAACACCAGGGAAAGGGTACTGTCCGCCTTGAGGACGACCTGGAACTTGACCCCGGTCGGGGTCTCATAGGTCCCGGCCAACTGGCCAAGGGCCTTCGCGTCGAGGACCTCGGCCTTGCGGGTGAACACGGCTTCGGCCTCGTCCAGGGACATGACGCCCTTGTCGATATCCCCTTGGGGATTGGTCTGGAAATTGACCGACCACTTGCCGTATTCCTCGTCGTCGGGAGTGTCAAAACGGTCGTAATGGAAGTGCGTCAGGGGCAGCACGGCCTTGTGGAAATCGAAGAGCAGCGCCCCGTCCTTCATCCTGATCTTCAGGAGGCCGTAGGCGGGATGCTCGTATTCTCCGACGAAATCGGCCAAGGCATGGGAGGGCTTCGTCCCCGGGACAAGGTCCGCGCCGGCCTTCGACCTGGCCTCCGTGCCTGCCTTTTTTCCCTTCAGTCTCGTCTCCAGCTGGCGGGCGCTCCAGGGCGTCTGGTCGAGGCCGAGCAGCCGCTCGTAGACGTTATAGCTGATCGTATTGTACAGGCTGGCGCAGTGGTCGCCGATCACGAAGACGAGCACTCCGATCCGCTCGCGGGGCATGAAGGACACCTGGGAATGGAAACCGGGCAGGTCCCCGCCGTGGTAGCCGACGAGGCGGCCGCGATAGGAGGCGGTCCAGCGGCCCATTCCGTAGACGGAATTCAGGAGTTCCCAATAGCCGCGCGACTCCGCCCCCGTGTTGGGGAGCGCGATGGTCGGCTCGAGCGTGGCCTTGAGGACGCCCGCGGGAAGGACCTGGGCGCCCTCGTACGTCCCGCCGTTCATCAAGGCGATGAGCCAATGGGACATGTCCTGGATGTTGGAGACGATGGCGCCGCAGGGGGCGACCCCGGCGATGTCCTCGTAATAGGGGAGCTTATAGAGCTCGAAGGAATCACGTCGTTCGGTGTAAGGCACCCCGAAATCGGGCTGTTTGAGCATGTCCGAAACGGAAAACGACGTGCTGGTCATCTTGAGGGGCCCGAAGATCCGTTCGCGGACGAACTCCTCCCATGTCTTGCCGGACTGGAGCTCGATGAGATAACCCACGGCGGCGTACATCAGGTTGTTGTAGAGGAATGTCTGCCGGAGAGGCGAGCTGGGCTCGAGGTACTTGATCCGATCGAAGAGCTCTTTCCGGGTGAAGTCCGATTTGTACCAGATCGTGTCATGACGGGTGATCCCTGTCCGATGGGCCAGCATGTCGCGCAGCGTGACCGTCGTGTTAAGCTGGTCGTTATAAAATTGGATGGTCGGCACGGATTCCCTGACAGGCTTGTCCCACGTCAGTTTCCCCGCGTCCACGAGAATGCCGGCCGCCACGGCGGTGAAAAGCTTGGTGTTCGAGGCGATCTGGTGCAACGTCGTCGGAGTGTAGGGCAGCTTCTTCCCGTAATCCCGGTAGCCGTACCCCTTGGCGAAAACGAGCTTGTCCCCAACCACGATGCCGACTCCGATGCCCGGAGCGTTCCAGTCTTTGAGGATCCCGGCCATGTAGGTGTCGAATCCCTGAAGTTTCTTGGCAATATCCTTATCCTGGTCGTGGGCCTTGAGGCCTGGAGCTCCGGCCATTAGGAACAGGCCGATGATCGTCAAGCTTAAGAATGCGTTCAGCCGCTCAGTTCTGTGACCGATTTTCATGGTGATGTCTCCTTGAAGGTTCCGATTCGAAAAGTTCAGGGCGTGATCCTGACCATGACGACGCCGTGGCCCGCGACAGTTGCCGAGTAGCTGCCCCTGAACGTCCCCAAATCCTTATGCTGCCAGAGGTCCCGGACTTTGGCGCCGAGCGTCTTGGGGTAGCCGATCTCCGTCCAATTCACCGTGATCTGAGCTTCCGTCTTGCCCCGGTTGAGGAGAACGACGGCGCGGCTGCCGTCTGCGAGCGGCCGGGTCCAGACCTCCTGATCCCCGTCGTCCCTGACCTTGCTTCCTTGCCTGCCGAGCGGGTCCTGGTCGACGGCGATGACCTCCTTATTCGTCAGGATCTCTCGCGTCTCGGGCGTCATGGTCCGCATGTCGTTCCCGGCCATGAGCGGCGCCGCGAGCAGGCACCAGAAGCTGAAGTGGGTCTGGTACTCCGTGCTGGTCATGCCGCCGTTCCCGACCTCGAGCATATCGGGGTCGTTCCAGTGGCCGGGGCCGGAGAAGGCCTCGAGCCCGACCTGAAGGTCGATGATCTGGATGACGCCCAGCCCACCCCCCTCTTTATTGCCCTCCCACATGTCCTGGATGTCGCCGGTCGTCCGCCAGAGGTTGCCGATGTCCTTGGCCCAGAGCCAGGGTTTGGTTTCCCCCCACTCGCAGATGCTGAAAACGATGGGCCGGCCGGACGCCAGGAGGGCGTCGCGCATCCGGGAGTACGCGGCCTCGGAATTCTGGCCGCCGTTGTCGCACCAGTCGTATTTCAGGTAATCCACGCCCCACTCGGCGTACTGGCGGGCGTCCTGGAACTCGTACCCCCAGCTCCCGGGCCGGCCGGCGCAGGTCTTGGTCCCGGCGTCCGAGTAGATCCCGAACTTGAGGCCCTTGGAATGGACGTAATCGGCCAGGACCTTGATCCCGGAGGGGAACGCTTTTCCGTCGACAATGATGTTGCCCTTGCTGTCGCGGTCGATCTGCCAGCAGTCGTCGATCACGATATATTGATAGCCAGCATCGCGCATCCCGCACGCGATCATGGCATCGGCGATTTCACGGACGGCCTTCTCATTGATCTTGCAGCCGAACTTGTTCCAGGAATTCCATCCCATGGGCGGGGTCAGGGCCAGGCCGTTGTTGAGGGCCCGGATCTCGGGGCGGCCGGGGCCGAAGAACAAGGCCGTGAAGACGATAAGCGCGGCCGCGGCGATTTTCAGCGTCGTGAGCTTTTTCATGAGTCCCTCCTTCAGGCGTCGAGGATCGCGTTCCGTATAGCCGGGCGGATCAAACAGGCCATGAGAAAGGCATTATAAGGGGGAACGACGCCCTTCATCAAGCTTGGAGATCATCCCCTGCCCTCAAGGAACCGGGGGGGTGGAGTATAATGATTGTCCATATTCATGCTCGGGAGAGAATGATCTCATGAAGAACAATGTCAGATCCGCCCTGGCCGGCGTGTCGGTCCTCCTGGCCTTGTTCTTGTCGGCCCCGGCCGGCGGACGCGAGTCCGCCCCGGAGCCTGCCGCGGATGCCGGTCAGAAGTTCAAGGACACGAACATCGACCGCGTCCGGGGGTTCCTGACAGAATCCTCGAGTCCCGGCAACAGGCTTGACGATTACTATTTCGTGCTTATCGGCGACATCCAGAACAGTCCCAAGGATTTCGGACACGCCGTCTTCAACGCCATCGCCAAGGACATGCGAGAAGTTGTTGACGAGAAGACCGGCGAGCGTCTTTACGACCGGATCCGCTTCGTCATCCTCAACGGCGACCTCGTCTATGAAGGCCCGAGCCCCAGGCAATGGGACGCCCTGGAGAAAGCCTTCGCCGGAAAGGGGCCCGACGGGGTTTCCTATCCCTATCTCCAAATCCTCACCCGGGAGAAGCCGATTTTTCCCGTCACCGGCAACCATGAGCTCTTGAGCTTCCAACCTCATGTCCCGACCCACTACAAGGATCTTTTCGACTCCCCCATGGGGGCCGTCCATTTCAAATCGTTCTTCGACTGGGACCGTTGGATCGCCGACCCGCACATTCTTTATCCCGTGCCGGCCGACCTCCCGGAGAAAACGTTCCGCGAGCTCTCCGCGAAGCTCGGGGACCCTGGCGACGTTCGATACCTGGCCGAGCAATACGTCCTCAAGAAAGATGGCCGTTTCCACCTCAAGTTCAACGAGAATCCGCCGCTCCACGAAGATGAGTATCGGGCCGGCAAGGAGCACCTGGCCGCCGGGCTCGCGGCGATTTTCCTAAAGGCCGGCTACGGCACGCTCCCCGTCCTGAATTCCGACAACATGATCCACTACGCGTTCGAGGCCGGAAACGTGGTCTACCTGCTCCTGGATTCCATGGCCCGCGGCTGGCATTACCCGGGCTTTGCCCGGCTGAAACAGGCCCTCTACCCCGCCAAGGAAGACCAGCACCGGCTGAACCTTTTCACGGTCAGCCCGTTCAACGGCCAATCCGATTTTTACCGGGCGGTCGCCGCCTACGCCCGAGAACGCGGCCTGACCCTCGTCCTGTCAATGCACAGTCCCACCTTCAACAGCTCCCGGCGTGTCACCAATCCGGGTGTCGGCTACAACAGTTGGCTGGCCCTGGGACTTCCCCAGCACGGACAGGAAAAGGGCGGCCTGTCCCTCTTCGACGACGCCATCTTTTCTGACGTCTCTGATGTCTTCAGCTCATGCGTCCACGCCTACGAGCATTTCACTCTCGTCACGAGGACGCCGGGGTTGGCCGATCACACCGTTCAATGTTACATCTCCGGGGGCGGGGGCGGACCGCTGAGGGGAAATTTCCTGGCCGGAAAGACCAAACCCTGGGTCGACCTTTATAATCAGAAACTCCAGGAACTCGGCGGCCCCATGGCCGGACGATCCGTTGAGATCGGGGACGACGTCACCGGCGTCGGCCATCATTATCTGCTCGTCCATGTCGTCGGCGGCCGGATCGTCGACGCCTCTCCGCACTTTATCAACCCGCAGGACGTCCGCCAGCCAAAGGTCAAGTCTCAAGTGACCCTGTCGGCTTCCTATCTCTCGCACCCGTCCAGCACCGGGGCATCCCTCGAGTTCTGCCCGGGCGTATGGGGAATGGAAAAGGTCAACGGATACCTGACGTTCGTCAACTGGCGGCCCTCCTTGAGTCTCGGGGTCGTCAACTACAACATCCGGGGAATGAGCCCGGACGCCCAGGCCTACGCCGCCACCTTGGAAGTCTCCCCGTTCACCCTGGAATTTCATCTTCCCAAAGCCGACCTTGTGAGCCTGAAGCTTCTGGGGTTCGAGCTCTGGGACGGCCGGGCGAACCTCCGCCGCGCCTTCCTGACGACGGGAGTGGAGATGCCGCTTCTCTACGACCTATTCGGACGCCTCGAGAGGCTCAACGTCGGGGTCAAGGTCTACTTCCCCTTCCGTGCGGCCGCGGACACGAACCAGGACTTCGGACGCCGGACGAGGCTCGCCTTTTACGCCGGATACAGGTTCAGGTTCTAGGCCCGCTCGGGCTCGTCGCGGCTTTCCCTCACCCGGCAGTAGACCGCGGAGCCGCCGCCCGCCTCCTCCCGTGCCCTGATCTCGAACAGGCCGGGCTGGCTCTTGATGAGCTGGGAAAGCTGTTTGAACCCGTAGGTGCGGGGGTCGAACCCGGGGTCGAGCTGGCGCAGGTAGAAGCCGAGCTCGCCCAGGTTGGCCCAGCCGTCCTCGTGGACGGCCATGTCGAAGGCCCCCCTGAGGAGCGGGACGGGGTCGAACTTCCGGCTCTTGTCCTCCCGGTCCTCGTGGTCTCCGCGCTCCTCCCGCGTTTCCTTCCCGACGCCCTTCCTCACCGCTCCACCTCGGTCGCGCCGCCTCGTCTCCCGCTCCCGGGGGACGAGGTTCTCCGTATAGATAAATATGTTGCAGCCGTTGACGAAGGCCTTGGGCGTCGAGCGCTTGCCGATCCCCATGACGAAGAACCCGGTCTCCCGGATCCTCGTCGCCAACCGGGTGTAGTCGCTGTCGCTCGAGACGATGCAGTAGCCGTCGACGAGGTGGCCGTGGAGGATGTCCATGGCGTCGATGATCATAGCACTGTCGGTGGCGTTCTTGCCGATCGTGTAGCGGAACTGCTGGATGGGCTGAATGGCGCTGTCGTGGAGGGCGGCTTTCCAGCCGGACATGCTGGTCGTCGTCCAGTCGCCGTAGATCCTGCGGATGGTGACCAGGCCGTATTTCCCGGCCTCGGCCAGGATCTGGTTGACGAGGGACGGCTGGGCGTTGTCGCCGTCGATGAGGAGGGCGACCTTCCGGGTCTTATCGCCTATGAAATTCTCGACCATGGTTCGGTCCTTTCGTTCGTTGCGTTCAAGATTCCCCCCTCATATTAACCTATCTCGGCCGCGGGTTCAATCCAAAAAAGCGATAGCCGCGGCCGCCCAAAATTTGTATAGTAGGGGCATCGAGCCCGAGGAGCGAAGGGAACGGATGAAGAAGATCACCAGACGGGAATTCATCGGGGGAGCCGCCGGGGCCACGGCGGCTTTCTGGGCGACCGCGACGGGCGCCAAGGCGTTATCGGCATCATCGGCCTCCAGCCGCCTCCCAAGACCGGAGGGTCAGACGGGAAAACGGCCGCGCTTCCCGTTCGAGCTCGGCGTCGCTTCCTACACCTTCCGGGAATTCGGCCTGGACGCCGCGATCGCGATGACCAACAAGGTCGGACTGCGGCGGATCTGCCTCAAGGATGTTCACCTCCCCCTCCAGAGCTCCCCGGGGGAAATTGCCGCTGCCGTCCGCAAGGTTCGGGAAGCCGGCCTCGTCCCCTACGGGTGCGGCGTCATCTACATGAAAACGCCGGCCGAAGTCGAGCGGGCCTTCGCCTACGCGAAGGCCGGCGGCATGGGCATCATCGTCGGCGGCCCCGATCATGCGCTCCTGCCCCTCGCCGAAAAGAAAGCCCGGGAATCGGGCATCAAGCTCGCCATCCACAACCATGGCCCCGGCGACCTTCTCTATCCGACACCCCGCTCGGTCCTCGAAAGGACCAAGGGCTTGGATCCGCGCCTCGGGCTCTGCCTGGACATTGGCCACTGCATGCGGTCGGGGGTCGACCCGGCCGCGGCGGCGGAGGAATGCGCCGGACGCCTCCTCGACGTCCATCTCAAGGACGTGACGGCGGCCGACAAGGACGGCGGGCCGGTCGAAGCGGGCCGGGGTGTCATCGACATGGCACGGTTCCTCCTGGCCCTGATCAAGGTGGACTACCGGGGCACCGCCTCGTTCGAGTTCGAGAAAGACGGGAAAGATCCGCTGCCGGGGCTCGCGGAATCGGTCGGCTACGTCCGCGGACTCCTGGCGGTCCTTTAGAAGGAGTTGCGATGGACCAACTGCCCATCACGAATCAAGGGGATCCGCCGGCGGCACCGCCCCGCGAGCGCCTGGCCTCGCTCGACGCGTTCCGGGGATTCGACATCCTGACCATGGTTTTCGTGAACTATATCGCCGCGATGTCGGCCATCCCCTTCGTCCTCCGGCACGCGCCCGCGACCATGGACGCCTTCACTCTGACAGACGTCGTCTTTCCAGGGTTCCTGTTCATCGTCGGGGTCTCCATCCCCCTGGCCCTGACAAAGCGGAAAGAGATGGGCGACCCGGCCTTGCGCATCGTCGGCCATGTCGTCGTCCGCACCCTGGCCCTCCTCTTCCTAGGTCTGATCCAGGTTAACGCCGAACGTTATTCCGCGGCCGACACGGGCCTCGGCGAACACCTCTGGTATTTTCTGGCCTACGCGGCCGTGTTCATCCTCTGGACCGCGTATCCGAAGAAAGTCCCCCCGGCGCGAAAGAAGGGCCAACTCGCAATGCGGATCGCGGCGGCCGCCGTGCTCATCGCCCTGGTCATCATTTTCCGGGGCAAGGGAGAGGATGGCGTCGTGACCTGGCTCCGGCACTCATGGTGGGGCATTCTGGGCATGATCGGCTGGACCTATCTCGCCGGGAGCCTCCTCTTCATCGTCAGCAAGGGGAACCGGACCGTCCTGGCCGGGGCCATCGGCTTCATGACCGCCCTCTATATTGGCAGCCGCCACGGCGCGCTCGATTTCCTCGGACCCGTCAACCGGCTGCTCGAGCACGGCGTCGGGAGCATCTTCGGCTCCCACACGGCGATCGTGACGGCCGGGATGCTCGTCGGGACGCTCTTCCTCCCCCGTTCCGACCTTTCGAAACCGAAGGACCGCATCCGCTTTCTGTCCATCCTGGGTGTCCTGCTCGTCCTGGCGGGCTATCTCCTCAGGCCCCTTCACGGCTTCAGCAAGATCGCCGGGACCGAATCGTGGACCCTGGCCACCGCGGGGATCTGCTGCCTCGTCTTCATGCTGTTCTACATCGTCCTCGACGCGATGAAGCTCAGGCGGGCGGCCGCCTTCCTCATCCCCGCCGGCCGGAACCCCCTCGCGGCTTACCTCCTGCCCGACCAGATCAATAATGTTCTTCTCCTGCTCGGAGGACTCCTCCACCTCAACCTCTGGCGCGTCTTCTGGCCGTTCGCCGAGAAGGGCGGGGTCCCCGGCATGCTGAACGCGGCGGTCATGACCGCGCTCGTCCTTTTCCTGACGACGCTCCTGACCCGGGCCAAGGTCATCCTCAAGCTCTAGGGGCCCGGGCCCCTTCATTTGACAATTCTCATCGCCTCGAATATATTTCCGCCCTGAGGAAACCCCGTATGAAATTCCGATTCTTTCCCAAGGACCAAAAGTTTTTCGCTCTTTTCCGCCAGGACGCGGCCAACCTCAAGACCGGCATCCAGGCCCTCCAGGAGCTCGTCAACAACTACGAGGACATCGAGAAAAAGTACCAGCATATCAAGGACATCGAGCACCAGGGGGACATGATCACCCACGAGATCTTCACCAAGCTCCGGGAGACCTTCATCACGCCTCTCGACCGGGAGGACATCCACGGCCTGGCCAGTGGGCTCGACGACGTCCTGGACTGCATCGAGGGCGTGGCCAGCCGGATGAACTATTTCAAGGTCCCCAAGCCGACGCCGGAGATGAAGGAACTCGTCGAAATCATCAGCCAGGCCGTCCACCAGATCTCCGAAGCCCTCAACAATCTTGAAACCCTTGGCCGGGTCGACGCCTTCTGCAAGCAGATCAACATCCTGGAATACGAAGCGGATGTCGTCTGCAGAGAGGCCATCGCCGACCTTTTCGAGAAGACAGAGAGGGTTGAGCAGCTCAAGGACCTCATCAAACTCAAGGAGATCTACGGCCGGCTCGAGATCGCGGCCGACCGCTGCGAGGACGTCGCCAACATCATCGAGGGCATCATCGTCAAGACGAGCTGAGCTTCATGCCCGTCCCGAGCCTCGTCTTCGTCGTCTTCATCATCCTGGTCGCGCTGGCCTTTGATTTCACCAACGGCATGCACGACTCCGCCAACTCCATCGCCACGGTCGTTTCGACCCGGGTCCTGACTCCTCGTCAGGCGGTCGTCTGGGCGGCCTTCTTCAACTTCGCAGCGTTTTTCATTTTCGGAACGGCGGTCGCCCACACAATCGGCGCCGGGATGATCGACCTTGCCATCGTGACACCGCTGGTCATCTTCGCCGCGATCCTGGGCGCCATCTGTTGGAACCTCCTGACCTGGCTTCTTGGACTTCCGACGAGCTCCTCACACGCTCTCATCGGCGGCTACGCCGGCGCCGCCATCGTCAAGGCCGGACCGGGCGTCATCATCGTCCCCGGCTGGGTCAAGACCATCGTTTTCATCTTCGTGGCCCCGCTCCTCGGGATGTTGCTCGGCGTTTTCTTCACCTGGGTCACGGTCTGGATCGTCCGGAAGAAACATCCCGCCCGGATCAACCGCTCGTTCCGGCGGCTCCAACTCATCTCGGCCTGCCTCTACAGCCTTGGTCACGGGGGCAACGACGCCCAGAAGACCATGGGGATCATCAGCAGCCTCCTCTTTTCGGCCGGGATCATCAAGACGTTCCATATTCCTTTCTGGGTGGCCATCGCCGCTTATACAGCCATCGCCGCGGGGACGCTTTCGGGCGGCTGGCGGATCGTCAAGACCATGGGCCAGAAGATCACGAAGCTGCGCCCGATCGACGGCTTCTGCGCCGAGACGGCGAGCGCCATGAGCATCTTCCTGGCCACCCACATGGGCGTCCCCGTCAGCACGACCCATGTCATCACCGGGGCCATCTCGGGCGTGGGCGCCACCAAGCGGATGTCCGCCGTCCGCTGGGGGGTCACCCTCAAGATCGTCTGGTCCTGGATCTTTACCATCCCCGGCGCGGCCCTGATCGGCGGCGGGCTCTATTTCCTCTTCCAGTTGATCAGCAAGAATCCGATCTAATTTGGTTCTAATTCGGCGACACACAACTAAATACACCTAATCATTTCCGGTTATCTCCGTATAAATTTCCGCGACACGACCAAGCACACTTGGCTTGGTTGTTAGGATCCAGGGCGAAACAGGCCATTCAGCGAATTGAGGTACTTAGTTGTGTGTCACCGAAATTGACAGGGAACAGGGTTTGGGCTACATTTCGGGCCACGATGCGGTCCCTCATCGCCTGTCTCATTGTCCTCGGCCTCCTGCCTCCTCTGGCCGCCGCCGCCGCCGCGGACGCGGGCGCCGACATCGCCCGTTTCCTGCCGAATGAGATCGCCGGCTGGAAGCCATCCCGAGAGGACAGGGCCTTCACCCGGGACACGATCTTCGAGTACCTGGACGGGGGCGGCGAGACCTATCTCGGCTACGGTTTCAGGCGCCTTCTCGTTCGGGAGTATGTCGACGCGGCCGGCTCCCCGTTAGTCGCGGAGATCTACGACATGGCCAGCGAGGCGGATGCTTACGGCATTTTTTCCGACGATCCGGACGGCGAGGGAGTTCCGGTCGGTCGCGAGGCCATCTATGGCGGCGGACTCCTGCGTTTCTGGAAGGGCCCCTACTTCGTCAGGCTCCTGGCCGAAAAGGAAACGGGAGAAACGAAGAGTGTTCTCCTCGGCCTCGGACTCAGGATCGCGGCCGCCATCCCGCAGGGGGGATCGAAGCCCGCCCTCCTCGGCTGCCTGCCCCTGGAGCGGCTGGAAAAAAAGAGCGTCCGTTATTTCCACAAGCAGGTGTCCCTCAACGCCCACTATTATCTCGCCGACGAGAACGTCCTCCTCCTCGACGAGGGGACCGAAGTCGCCCTCGCCCGATACAAGGCCGGGTGGGGCAAGGCGATGCTCCTCGTCTGCCGCTACCAGACTGCCGCCGACGCCCGGCGCGCTTACCTGAAGTTCCGGCATGCCTACTTCTCCCCGGGGGGCGACCCGACCGCGGGGAGGACTGTCGAAATGATCGAGAACGGTGAGTTCGCCGGGGCCCGTCTCACGGGCCCATTTCTCATCCTTGTCTTCGAATCGCTGGACCAGGAGAGCTGCGAATCCCTCCTGCGGTCCGCCGAAACAAGGATCCAGGAGGTCTTCCCATGGAAAAACTCGTCGCCGCGGAAGGCGCAAAGGAATTCACCATCCCCGTCATCGTCGGGACCGGGATCGCCTCGAGCGGCGGGCTGTTGGTTTCCGACCGGACACTGGCCCAGCCCAAGAAGGAGGGCGGGGGCAGCGGCCTGAGCCGCCGGGCTACTTGCGCTTGCGGGGCTGCGTCCCGTCGTCACAGGGATCGACGCCCTGGTCGTCTCTCACCATCTCGGCGTGAGGGGGGGGCGGTACAGAAGGGCAGAGGCTCCATTTCCTTATGGCAACACAGGGGAACCGGTTTCCCTTTTTTGACTTTGGCCTCTTTCCCGCAGACCGAACAGAAATACGTCGCTTCGCTCATGTCCGTCTCCTCATTCTGGACTCCGGAGGCTTAGAGAATTATCTTACCACCGCCGGGACCCTTGAGCAAGACTGCCGGGGGATACAGCCGCCGGCCTATCGTCATGGGTCTCTGTCTCCCGGCCGGGAGAAGAAAAGCAGGGCCCCGTAATCTCAAGGACGAACCGGGAGACGAGTCGTCCGCCGGGCCCTGCCCCGGCCGGTCCATGGCCGGGTCTGCCCCCGCGGGTTTGACCCCGGGGAGATGACTGTGATAATGGATGGGGTGCCGCGTTCCCCCGAAACTCCGAGAGGAAGAAGATCATGAATATTTTCGAACCCCGGTTGCCCCGGAGATCGCGGAAAATCCTGCTGCCGGCTCTCATCGCCATGCTGGGCGTCCTTGCGCCGGCCGGCTGTCAGCGGGCCGCGCCGACGCCGGGCCTCCAGTGCAGTCTGCTCGAGCTTCGCCCGAACCCCGTTTCCCACTATTACGACGCCGTCGTCCGGCTGGAGGGCGTCACGATCAAGGAGCCGCTCAAGGAGAACTTCCAGGTCATGACCCCCACCTCGGCCTTTGATCTGGGCTCCCTCAAGTTCACGGTCGAGAGCCGGGACACGGCCCGGCTCGAGCCCGGCGACGTCTTCGTCGTCCCGCTGAAACGGCCCGATTGGAAGTTCTCGATCATGCGGGCCGACACGGAATACTGCGCCCAGAATTTCCGCGATCGTCTGCCCCCCGAGGACAGGTGGCACCCGACCAAGACCGAGGCCATGGACGTGGCTCGCAGCATCGAGGTCGTCAACGACCACGGCGCTTCCAAGCCCGTCCCCTCGGTTCTTCCGTCGGAGTGGCGGCTCGTCACTGAAACGGCTCCCATGGCCGACAATCCGGTCGGCTCATCGCTCTACCAGAAGCTCCGGGGCGGCCGGACCGTGGAGCAAGTGGAGGTCCAGTACGCCCGTCTCACCGAAGAAGAGAAGGCCCAGGTCGCGGCCGGCTCTTCCACGAGCTTCCTTTCGAGCTGGTCGGAGTGCGCCAAGAGCGGCGGCGCCGCCGCGGACATCGCGGGTCACGCCGCCGTCGCCTGCGACTTGGAAGGGGCCGGCGAGTTTGGTTGGACCTATCGTTATTTTTATGTCGACTCCGACCTTGTCGTCGCCGTCGACGTCCAGTCCGACCCGGAAGAGCTCGGCAAGACCGACCAGGAGAAAGAGCAGGAGCGACGGACCGACCAGGTCTTCCTCCGCTACGGCTACGGGCCGCTGGGCCGGGAGGAATGGCAAGTCATGATCGAGCTCCGGATGGACCGGACCGGGACCTTCCACAAGAGGCCCAGGGCCGGAGAGACGGTCGACAAGGACTTCAAGGTCGGCGATGAGGAGTTCGCGGCTGTCGAAAAGGCCCTCGCGGACAACAATTTCATTCAGCTCGAGTCCCGCTCGGCCGCCGGCCCAGGATTTGAGTCGTTCATCAGCATCCGGGACGGCGGTCAAGCCCGGACGGTCCAAATGAAGAATGTCCGCGAGCCCCAGTTCGAAAACATCGCGGGCACGATCCGCAGGATCGTGCTGCCCAAGGTGGACGAAAATGCCATGCAGCCGGCCGTCCGCTGACCGGCCCGGAAGGAAGGCGGCCCTGTCCGCCACCCTGGCCCTCTTCTTTCTTTGGGGAGCCGCCTCGTGCCGAAAGCCCGCCCCCCCCGATACCGCGACTGTCGGCCCCGCCGGGCCGAACCGGACGGTCGTGCCGACGAACCAGGTCGTGACGCCTTCCGGGAAGCAGATCCCCTTGCCGGGGCTCCGTTCCCAAGCCCTTGCCCTCTCGCCCGACGGCCGCCTCCTGGCCGTGTCCGGGAAGACGAGCGAGCTCCTTATCCTCGACCCGGCCGCGGGCGCCATCCTGCAGCGCGTCGACCTGCCGGCCGAAGGTCCCGTGGGAAGCCCCCCCGAGGCCGCCTCGCCGAACATCCTCGAGCCGGACACCAAGGGCCAGCTGAGCTACACGGGGCTCGTCTTTTCGCCCGACGGCCGCCGCCTCTGCCTCAGCAACGTCAACGGCAGCGTCAAGGTCTTCGCCGTCGGCGTCGACGGCGCCGTGAGCCCGCGCCGCTCGCTCCCCCTGCCCGCGGCCAAGGCGCCGCGGCGCACCGAGGAGATCCCGGCCGGCCTGGCCTTCTCCCCCGACGGCCGCAAGCTCTACGTCTGCGGCAACCTCTCGAACCGCCTTATCGAGATCGACCCCGAGACGGGTGTCGTCTTCCGGACCTTCGAAACGGGCGTCGCTCCGTACGACGTCGTCCTGGTTGGAGGCAAGGCCTATGTTTCGAACTGGGGCGGACGCCGGCCCGGGCCGGGCGACCTCACGGGCCCGGCCGGACAGGGGACCGAGGTCCGGGTCGACGCCGCGAAGCGCATCGCCTCAGAGGGATCGGTGAGCGTCATCGACCTCGCCGGAGGCGCCCAGACAAAGGACATCCTCGTCCACCTCCACTCCTCGGCCCTCGCCCTTTCGCCCGACTGGCGCTACGTCGTCTGCGCCAACGCCGCAAGCGACAACCTCAGCGTCATCGACACTGCGGCCGACGCCGTCGTCGAGACGATCTGGGCCAAGGCCGGCCCGGCCGACCTCTTCGGCGCCTCGCCGAACGCCCTGGCCTTCGCCCCGGACGGCCGGACGCTCTACGCCGCGAACGGCACCCAGAACGCGGTAGCCGTCGTCGACTTCAAGCCGGCCGCGCGCAAGTCGAAGCTCCGCGGGCTCATCCCGACCGGATGGTTCCCGGGCGCGGTCGTCTTTGACTCGCGCCGGAACGGGCTCGTCGTGGCCAACGTCAAGGGCCACGCCGTGGAGCCGAAGCCCGACAAATCGACCGGCGGCACGGGTTTCAATTCCCACCAGTACTATGGTTCCGTCTCCCTGATCCCCATTCCGAAACCGCGAGAACTCAAGCGCATGACGGCCGCCGTCTACGTCAACTACCACCGCGACCGTGTCGCCCGGGCCGCCGCCAGGCCGCGCCGCAACCAGCCGCCGCGGCCGGTCCCCGAGCGCATCGGCGAGCCGAGCGTCTTCAAGCATGTCGTCTACGTCATCAAGGAGAACCGGACTTACGACCAGGTCCTGGGCGACGTCACCACCGGGAACGGCGACCCGAAGCTCGTCCTCTTCGGCGAGCGGGTGACGCCCAACCAGCACAAGATGGTCCGCGAGTTCGCCCTCCTCGACAACACCTACTGCAGCGGCATCCTGAGCGCCGACGGTCACCAGTGGTCGACGACGGCCTTCGGCACGGATTACCTGGAGAGGTCGTTCGCCGGCTGGCCGCGGAGCTATCCCGACGGCATGGGCCGGGATGAGGTCGACGCCCTCGCCTACGCCCCGAGCGGCTTCATCTGGGACAACGCCCTCCGGCACGGCGTATCCATGTGGAACTTCGGCGAATTCACCATGCACGCCTGCGGCTGGAAGGACAAGACCCGGAAGGGCGACCCGGCATGGAAAGACTACTGGGACGAGTTCCTCCACGGCCGAGGCGAGGTCATCATCGGCAGCGTTCCCGCGATCGAAACCGTCGCCCCGTTCTCGCCCACCGACACGCTCGGCTGGAACCTAGATGTCCCGGACGTCTGGCGGGCAAGATACATCACGAACCAGATCGCGGCCTGGGACCGCGACGGCCGGATGCCCCAGCTCATCCTCATCTGCCTCCCCGACGACCACACGAGCGGCACGCGCGAGGGGTCGCCCACGCCCGAGGCCTCCGCCGCCGACAACGACCTCGCCTTCGGCCGCATCGTCGAGGCCATCAGCCGCAGCCGGTTCTGGAAGGACACGGTCATCTTCGGCATCGAAGACGACCCGCAGAACGGATTCGACCACGTCAGCGGCTACCGGACGACGGCCTACTGCGTCAGCCCCTACATGAAGCGCGGCGCGGTCGTCAGCGCGCAGTACAATACGACGAGCCTCCTGCGGACGATGGAGCAGATCCTCGGCCTGCCGCCGATGAACCAGTTCGACGCCGCGGCGACGCCCATGTTCGACTGCTTCACCGACGTCCCAGATTTCCGGCCGTTCGAGGCCGTGGCCAACAACGTCCCGCTCGACACGATGAACCCGCCGGCGAAGACGATCGCCGACGCCGGGCTCCGCCGCGACGCCCTCCGCTCCGCACGCCTCGATCTCCGGAAGGCGGACGCGTGCCCGGAGGACCTGCTCAACCGCATCCTCTGGCAGGCCGTGAAGGGCGTCGCCGTGCCGTATCCGGCCTGGGCGGTGACGCTCCGACCCGAGAATGACGACGACGATTGACCCTTATCAAAAGGGGCCTGCGAACCAAAACCCGGCCCGCTATTGATCATGCCATTGGCCTGCCCGCCGTTTACCATCCGGGGCTCGATCTTGGGCTTGTCGGAGATGATTCGATTCGGGCTATTTACTTTTTGGGATTTATTATTTATATTTCCCAGACGATCAACATCCTAGAGTCTGCATGTCCGGACAGACTCATGAAGTGAGAGGACTCACATGGGCTTACAAACATTGGATTGGATCACCCTGAGCCTGTATTTTGCCCTGATCATGGGCGTCGCCTGGTGGGTTATCCGCAAGCGAAAAGATACCGCGGCCGACTATTTCCTGGCCGGCCGGAACCTCGGCTGGTGGATCATCGGGGCCTCGATCTTCGCTTCGAATATCGGCTCCGAACACATCGTGGGACTGGCCGGGACCGGCGCCACGGACGGGGTCGCGTTCGCCCACTACGAACTGCACGCCTGGTGTCTGCTCGTGCTGGCCTGGGTCTTCGTGCCTTTCTATGCCCGATCGCTCGTCTTCACCATGCCGGAGTTTCTGGAACGGCGTTTTTCCAGTCATTCGCGATACGTCCTGTCCATCGTGTCGATGATCACGTTCGTCGTGTCCAAGATCGCCGTCGGGATATTCGCCGGCGGCGTGGTGTTCGCGACGCTGCTGCCGGAACTTCACCTCCGCCTGGGCAGTCTTCAAGTGAACAGCTTCTGGATGGGCTCGGTGCTGGTGATCGTCTTGACGGGTCTCTATACCATGCTGGGCGGCATGCGCGCGGTCGTTTACAACGATGCCGTCCAGGTCGTCGTCCTGATCTTGGGTTCGGTGACATTGACGGTCTACGGTCTTGTGAAGTTGGGCGGCTGGAACGAGCTGCGCGCGATCTGCGGTTCGGACATGTTCAACCTCTGGAAGCCGCTGATCCCACACGGCGTCATTGGGACTTGGGCGCCGGTCATCACCAAGAACGCCGTCGGCCAGGTGGTGAAGCAGGCCTGGTATTTCAATGGTTACTACCCGTGGTTGGGGATGCTCTTCTGCGCGCCCATCATCGGGTTGTGGTACTGGTGCACCGATCAGTATATTGTCCAGCGGGCCTTGGGCGCCCCCAATGAGCGGACCGCCCGCCGCGGCAGCATCTTTGCCGGGATTCTAAAGCTCCTGCCTGTGTACCTGTTCATCGTCCCGGGGTTGATCGCCTTTGCCCTGGCCAAGAGCGGCAAGGTCCCGGGACTGGAGGTCATGGTGACGCCGGATGGCCATCCTATCCCGCACGTGGCCCAGGCCGCGTTTCCGTTGATGGTCAAGTACATGCTGCCGGCCGGGCTGCGGGGGCTCGTGGTGGCCGGGTTGCTTTCCGCCCTGATGGGTTCGCTGGCCGGAGTTTTCAACGCCTGTTCCACATTGTTCACCGTCGATCTCTATGCCAAGTGGAAACCCCATGCTTCGCAGCACCAGATCGTGCGCACGGGCCGCATCGCCACCGGCGTCATGGTGTTCATCGCCCTGATGTGGATTCCGGTCATCCAGGGAGCCCGCGGTCTGTACAATTACCTGCAGACGGTGCAGGGCTACCTGGCGCCGCCGATCTTCGTTGTGTTCTTCTTTGGAGTTTTTTGGAAGCGCCTAAATGCCAAAGGCTGCTTCTGGGCTTTGATCGTAGGTTTTGCCCTCGGCTTATCCCGGATGCTGGTGGACACCCCAGTCGCGCTGGGCTTGTTCGGATATGCCGACGCGGCCAAGACGATCGCCAAGGGATATGCCGAAGGATCATTCCTCTGGATCATCAACAATATCTACTTTCAGTATTTTAGCGTGTTCATCACCATTGTCTCGATCGTCGTGATGATCACGGTCAGCTACGCCACGAGTGCGCCTGATTACGAAAAGATCAAGAGCCTGTCTTTCGGCACCGCAACAGAGGAAGATCGCCGGCGCACCCGGGCAAGCTGGGATTGGCACGACCTGGCGGCCTCCGCCATTATCCTGGCCTTCATTCTCGCGGCGTACTTGTACTTTACAGGATGAGCTCTGCTGTTCTCCGCTTTATGACCGCCAAAAAAGCCAAATGACGGTCGGAAAATGGGCCGAAAAAGAAACAAACTTGTTTGCTCTCCGACACAGCCGGCAGCCGGGGCGGGAAGATTGACCTCGGCGGCGAGACCTTGATATATTCAAGGGCTCATGGCCATCGATCTCGATCGCATCTCCCGGGAGGAAAGTTCATGAAATATCGTTTTCGTGTCGTCCGTCCGGTCGTCCTTTTCAGCCTCTGCATCCTCGTCCTGGCGTCGGCCGCGAGCCTCGCCGTCGCCGCCAAGAAGCCTCTCTCCTGCGACGCCTACGACGGCTGGCGGTCGATCCAGGGGGCACAGCTTTCCCGGGACGGCCGGTGGCTCGTCTATGCCCTCGCCCCCCAGGACGGCGACGGCGAGCTTGTCGCCCTCGACCTGAAAGCCAACAAGGAATTCCGTGCCGCCCGGGGTAAGCAGCCGGTCACCACAGTCGACGGCAAGTTCGTCGTCTTCACGATCGCTCCGCTCAAGGCAGACGTCGACAAGGCCAAAAAGGACAAGAAGAAACCCGAGGAGCAGCCCAAGTCCGGCCTCGGTATCATGAACCTGGCTACGGGCGAGGTCACGACCGTCGACAGGGTCAAGAACTTCAAGGTCCCGGAGGAATCGGGCGCGGCGATCGCCTACCTCATGGAGCCGCCCCTCAAGTCCCCCGACGAGAAAAAGGCTGACGAGAAGAAGGAAGAAGGCAAGAAGGCCCCCGAGGTCAAGAAAGAGGAGCCAAAGAAGGAGGAGAAGAAAAAGGAACCCGGGACAGACCTCGTCACCCGCGACCTCGGGACCGGCAAAGAAGGCAGGATCTCAGAGGTCGTCGAGTACGCCTGGCCGAAGAACGGTGCTTGGCTGGCTTATGGCATCTCCTCCAAGGCCCCGGAAAACGATGGCGCCTTCGCCCGGGAAACTGCCTCCGGAAAGACCATGACGCTCCTCAAGGGTCTTGGCAATTACAAGGGCTTCGCCTTCGACGAGGAAGGCGGCCAGCTAGCGTTCACCAGCGACCGGGACGACTATAAGTCGGAGAAATCGGCCTCTAAGCTCTATTACTGGGCCCCGGCGGCGATCAAGCTCCCCCCCGCCGCCGGGGCCGCGTCGGAGCTCATCCCGGCCCAGGCCAGGAACTTCCCGGCTGGCACGGCCGTGAGCGAGAACGGCAAGCTCAGCTTCTCGAAAGACGGCGGGCGGCTCTTCTTCGGCATCGCCCCGGCTCCCCAGCAGGAGCCGAAGGACGCGCCGGAACCGGTCAAGGTCGATATCTGGAGTTGGAAGGACAGCTACCTTCAGCCCATGCAGAAGGCGCGGGCCGACGACGAGAAAAAGCGCAGCCTGATGTGCGTCGTCCATTTCGGGTCCAAGGAAAGGAAATTCGTCCAGCTGGCGACGAACGACGTGCCCGAGATCACCTTGTCGGAGGACGCGAAGCTGGCCCTCGGCCGCTCCGACCTTCCCTACCGCCAGCTCGTCTCCTGGGACCGCGGCTACGAGGACAATTATCTCGTCAACCTGGCTGACGGTTCGCGGAAAAAGGTCCTGGAGAAATCACCCTACGGCGCGTCGATCTCGCCCGGCGGGAGCTATCTCCTTTATTTCAACGACGGAGACCGCAACTATTACGCGTACCGCGTCTCGGACGGGAAGACCTTCAACCTGACGGCCAAACTTGGCGTCAGCCTCATCGACGAAACCTGGGACACGCCGGGCGAGCCCGGCCCCTATGGGACCGGCGGCTGGACGGATGGGGACAAATCAGTCCTCATCTACGACCGTTACGATATCTGGGACGTCGCTCCCGACGGAACCAATGCCCGGATGGTCACGAACGGCGTCGGACGCCGCGACAAGATCGCGTTCCGGTATGTCAACCTTGACTCCGACCGGAAAACGGTGCCTGTGACAGAGCCCATCATCCTGACGGCGACCAACGACGTTACGAGGGCCTCGGGAGCTTACCGCGCGACCCTCGCTAAGACGGCCGACCCGGCCAGGATCGTCATGCTCGACAAGCTCTTCGGCGGGCTCCGCAAAGCCAAGAATATGGATGTCTACGCCTTCACCTGGCAGAGGTTCGGGGAATTCCCGGACCTCTGGGTGAGCGACGGCGACTTCGCCTCTGCGCGCAAGGTCAGCGACGCCAATCCCCAGCAGGCGGATTACAGCTGGGGGAAGGCCGAGCGCATCGAATACATCAACGGGGACGGGGTTACGCTGCCGGCCGTCCTCATCAAGCCCGACGACTTCGACCCCACCAAGAAATACCCCCTCATGGTCTACATCTATGAAACAATGGCCGAAGCTCTCCATCGCTACTATCCACCCTCGCCCGGAACCAATATCAATTTCACACGATACGTCAGCAACGGCTATGTCATCCTCATGCCCGACATCATTTACGAGGTCGGCTACCCGGGGCCGAGCGCCCTCAAGTGCGTCATCCCAGCCGTCGGGAAGGTTCTCGGGATGGGCTTCATCGACCCGAAGCGGGTCGGCATCCAGGGCCACAGCTGGGGCGGCTACGAGATCAGCTACATGATCACCCAGACCGACATGTTCGCCGCCGTGGAGGCGGGCGCGTCAGTCGTCAACATGACGAGCGCTTACGGCGGGATCCGCTGGGCGACGGGCATGTCGCGGGCCTTCCAATACGAAAAGACCCAGAGCCGGATCGGCGCTCCGCTCTGGTCGCGGGCCCTCCAGTTCATCGAAAACTCTCCCCTCTTCTGGGTCGAGCGGGTCAAGACCCCCTATCTCACGATCCACAACGACGAGGACGACGCCGTGCCCTGGTACCAGGGGATCGAGTTCTTCTCGGCTCTCCGCCACCTCGGCAAAGAGGCCTACATGTTCGACTTCAACGGCGAGAAGCATGGCCTGCGGGAGCGCGAGAACCAGAAGTACTGGAGCGTCCACCTGGACGAGTTCTTCGACCACTACCTGCTCGGCAAGGCGCGGCCGGAGTGGATGGAGAAGGGCGTCCCCTACCTCGAGCGGGGCAAGCGCGACATCAACGCGCTCTATAAGAAGCCCGAGGAAAAGAAGGCCGGAGAGCCGAAGAAATAGCTCCATGGCAACGAACGTGTTCTTGGATAAATCCTCCAGGCCGGACGAACGCGCCCTCGAAGAGGCCCTGGGATCCGCTTACCCGCGGTGGGCCGAAATCAGAAGCCATCTGGGGGCCGAATATGGTCAGCCGGTCGAGGAATGGAAGTTCTACGGCCAGAAGTCGGGCTGGACGATGAAATCGTTGCTGAAAAAGCGGAACCTGTTTTTCTTTGCCCCCTGTCAGGACTGTTTCCGGATCTCCTTTGTTTTCGGCGACCGGGCCGTCGCCATGATCGAAAAGAACGGCCTGCCGGACGCGCTGATCGAAGAAGTCAAGAACGCAAAAAAATACGCCGAGGGGCGGGGCCTCCGGATCGAGGTCAAGACGAAGCATGACGTCGAGCACGTCAAGAGGCTCATCGCCATCAAGGTGGCAGGCTGACGGCTCCGGGCCGCGTCCCGGCCGGGGAAAGGAGGAGGCATGAGTTTCCAACAGATGGTTCTTCTTTATCTCATCACCCTCGTGGTTTTTTTCCTGATCGACATGGTCTGGCTCGGGGTGGTCGCCAAGGGGTTTTACCGTAAGCACCTCGGTTCACTGATCAGCCCCAAGGTCGTCTGGCCGGCGGCCGTCCTTTTTTACCTCCTGTTCATCGTCGGGTTGCTCGTTTTCGTGGTCCGTCCGGCTCTCGTTCAGGGGGGACCTCTCCAGGCTCTCATCTTCGGCGCCCTGTTCGGCATCATTTCCTATGCCACCTACGACCTGACCAACCTGGCCACCCTCAAGGACTGGCCCCTGATGGTGACGGTCGTCGACCTCGCCTGGGGGGCCTTTCTCGGCGGCCTGGTGTCTTGGTTGAGCGTCCTTGCCGCCCGGCGTCTTTTCAAGCTCTAGCGCTCAAGGAGATATCCATGGCCATCCCGATATTTCAGGTCGACGCTTTCACCGAAGAACCGTTCAAGGGAAATCCGGCCGGGGTTTGCCTCCTCAAGACCCCGGCCGAAGCATCGTGGATGCAGAATGTCGCCGCCGAGATGAACCTGGCGGAAACGGCTTTTCCGCTTCCCGAAGACGACGGCTATCGACTGCGCTGGTTCACGCCCAAGGTCGAGGTCCGGCTGTGCGGCCACGCAACCCTGGCAACGGCTCACGTTCTCTGGGAGCAGGGGATCCTCGCGCCGAACGAGGAGGCCCGGTTCCAGACCCTGAGCGGGCTGCTGACCGCCCGCCGGGACGGCGAACTCATCGAGCTCAACTTCCCGGCGCGCCCGGTCCAACCGCAGCCGCCGGATTGGGCCGAGGCCGTGGTCGGCGCCCTCGGGATCAAGCCCTTGTTCATCGGGATGAGCGCCGAGGACATCCTGATCGAGGCCGCCGATGAGGGGGCCGTCCGATCGCTCCAGCCGGACCTAGCGACCCTGAAGTCGCTCCCCGCCCGAGGGGTCATCGTGACGAGCCGGTCCTCCGACCGTCGTTTCGATTTCGTCTCGCGCTTCTTCGCCCCCGCCGTCGGGGTCGACGAGGACCCGGTGACGGGGTCGTCTCACTGCGTCCTCACCCCGTTCTGGGCCCAACGGTTGGGCAAGGTTTCAATGACCGCCTATCAGGCCTCGGCCCGGGGCGGCGTCCTCAAGCTGCGGCTCGACGGAGACCGCGTCCGGATCGCCGGCCGGGCCGTGACGGTCATCCGGGGCGAGCTCACGGCCTGACCTGAACGAAACGAGCATAATGAGATCGTGGCGGCGGCGATAAAGGCCGCCCTTATCCCCCGGCCCCCCGCTATTGCATTTCTCAATGCCTATTCACGACTTGTCTTGATTAATGCAAGCCTCCCCGGACACGGAACTGCGCAAACCAATTTATTATTAATCAGATACGGCAGAGATTGGTTGGTATATATCTTGCTCTATCCGGCCCCTTAGGAGAAAACAATGCTAGGCCTCCTATACGCAAGGTGACAACCATGAAAGTCGTTAAATTCGGTATCGCCGCAGCCGGCTATGCGCTCCTTTCAGCATTGATTAGTATATCACTGCGCGCCGACCAAAATGCACCGGCAGCGACAACGGACAACAAGAGAATCCAGGAAGCAACACCGCCGCCCGCGACAGCGCCGACACCGGGCCTGTTGATGACGGCTTTGGGCGAGGGAGGAATAGCTGATCCTCTGACTAAGGCCAGGATCAACATCTACGGCTATACCGAGGGTGGTTACTTCCACGACTTCTCCGCGCCTGGCAGTCGCGGCCCGACCTACATCGGATATAACAACTTCAAAAACACGGTCATCCTTGACAAGATCAGCCTGAATGTCGAGCGCACGGCCGATCCGACCAAGAAGGCGTTTGACGTGGGCTTCCACGTGGAAGGCCTCTTTGGTGCGGATGCTGCGTTCATCCACTCGAACGGGATGATAGATACGCAGACGCGGCGCAATCAATGGGACCTTCTCCAAGCCTATGTGGATATGACCCTCCCCGACTTGCCGGTGCGGCTCCGCGTGGGGAAATGGATTGAGCTGGCCGGCTTCGAGCAATTCAGCGCTAACATCTACGGGGCCTTCGGTGATCCGGCCAGGGCGCTTTATTCTTATAGTTACCAGTTTCTCTACGCCGAGCCGGGCACGCAGACGGGCGTTTTGGCCACCTTCGTGCTAAGCCCCCAGTGGACGTTTGACGCCGGCGTCACGCGCGGCTGGAACCAGTCGACGCGCGACGCCAACAATTCTCTGGACTTCTTGGGCCGCGTGACTTTTGCGCCCAGCGACAAGACGTCTATCATTTTCGTGATGACGGAAGGCCCGGAGTTTCCCACGGGCGTCGGAAGGAATTTGCCTCCCGGCGACAACAGCGACTGGTGGACCGCTTTGGACCTGGTTATGACTCACAAGGTCACTGATAAATTGAGCCTCGGCTTGGGCTTTGACTACGTCGAAGCTCCGCACATCCCGGGCTTACCGGGCGGTATCAAGCAGTGGGGCGGCGTGGTTGACTACGTCAGTTACGCGATCAATCCGCACGTTACCCTGAACAGCCGGCTGGAGTGGTATAGAGACGCCGCCAATGGCTTTTCCTCCGGTGCGCCCGCCAGCGCCAACTACTACGCGGCCAACGTGGGCGTGGCGATCAAGCCGCTCCCGGAAGACCATATTCTCTTGCACTTGCTGTTCCGACCGGAAGTTCGTTACGATCACTCTGACCGCCCGGTCTTCGATGGCGGCCATCAAAATCAGTGGACATTCAGCGTGGACGCCCTGTTCACCTTTTAGAATCCGCGTGGCGTCCGCCTCCTTAATTTAACGTCGTTGTTGCTATTGATGGCGTGCCTGAGTTTTTCAAAACCGCCAGGGCGCGATACATCGCCGCCCATTTCCTCGCTCGGCGGCAGGTTGCAATTCGCCCGATTGTCCTTTATGCTTGAGATAAGAGGCGGATCGTAAATGGGACCAGAGAACCCCCCCCCGGTTATGAATCCACCTCTCCATATTCTCGTCGTGGACGACGAACTCAACATCCGCAAAACGCTCATGGTCTGCCTCGAGACGGAAGGCCACGTGGTCACCGCCGTCAGCAATGTCAAGGATGCCCTGGCGGAGGCCTCGAGGGAGTCCTTCGACCTGGCCTTCCTCGACCTCCGGCTGGGCACGGACGACGGCCTTGAACTCATCCCGGCCCTCCTCGCCGCGACCCCCTGGCTGAAAATCATCGTCATCACCGCCTACGCTTCCATCGATACCGCCGTCGAAGCCATGCGCCGGGGCGCCAGCGACTACATCCCGAAACCTTTCACCCCGGCTCAGATCACGCTGGCGGTGCGCAAGGTGTTCGAGGTGCGGACTCTCGAACAGAAGGTCGCCGCCCTTCAGGAGGACCTGGGACGGGAGCATCCGGAGATCGTTTTCTCGAGCACCAGTCCGGCGATGCAAAGGGCGGTCAACCTGGCCCGGCAGGCGGCCGCCGCGGAGGCCACGATTCTCCTCCGCGGCGAGAGCGGGACCGGCAAGACCGTCCTGGCGAGGGCCATCCATTCCTGGAGCAGCCGGGCGGCCAAACCTTTCAGCCAGATTTCCTGCCCTTCGTTCCCCCCCGAGCTCCTGGAGAGCGAGCTCTTCGGTCATGTCAAAGGCTCCTTTACGGGAGCGGTCCGCGACAACCCCGGCCGGATCGCGGCGAGCGAAGGGGGGACGTTGCTCCTGGACGAGATCAGCGACCTGCCCCTCCCCCTCCAGCCGAAACTCCT